>CAVXIE010000001.1:0-76009 GCA_963761865.1 Candidatus Staskawiczbacteria bacterium
AGCCACTACGTTTACCGTATAATTTGCGTTATTGATTGTCCCGATTACCACAGGGTCTAACCCCGAGAAGGCAAATGAAGTTATAAGATCTGCCGAACTTTTAGCAACAGGAGCTACTGTTGTGGCTGGCTGAACTGTCGCGCTGTTTGATTGGCTGAAATACCACCATCCGCCCAAAGCGGCAGCAGCAACAACTAATCCGACCACTATCCATGTAATTGCAACATTTGTCATAATTTTTTATCCTTTTTAGTCGGTAAAATTTAATTAATTTAAATTATACCCACTAAGAAAGCGATTAATTACTTAATTGGTTATTATACCAATATTCTTTTTGCAAACCAATACTAACTTTTCCACAGCATAAGAAACCGTAGATTTTTGAGTTATCAACATATGCACAATAACAAAATGATGATAAAATTTAAATAACCTTGAGCTACTAAATGCTTTCTTGGTATTTTTCCCAAATTTCAGAGCGAAAATTTGATAGAATTCTGAGACGTATGCGCAATAAGCATACGTTGAAGAATTATTGCAAATTTACAGCTGAAATTTGTAAAAAAGACCTGAAACTTTGCATTTAGTAGCTCAAGGTTTAATATAAACTTTCGAAAAAATTCTGAATATAAAACTATAGGCATTAATTGATTCTGCTTATCGTTTCCAAAGACCTTCCAAAATTTTGTAAAACAAAATTTTGGATTTCTTTTATTTTTATATGGAAGAAAAAATATCGATTCAAGAAACACCCAATAATAATGCCCTTATTAACGTAAGCCGGAAAAAGCTGGAGTCAGAAATTAAAAACAACTCCCAGCTCTCAATTATCAACCTGATTAATTATTTAATTGAATTGTCATATAACCTTAAGGTCTCTGATATTCATATTGACCCCCAGGCGCAGTCAGTCCGCATACGTCTGAGAATTGACGGCATATTACAAGATGAACTCCCCTTCCCCAAACTTATACAATCCGAGGTTATTTCCCGTATAAAAATTTTGGCCGGTCTGCGAACCGATGAGCACCAGGTAGCCCAAGACGGACGATTCAGAGTTAATTTGGAAACCGGCCCGATAGATATTCGTGTGTCCATTGCGCCAACTTATTATGGCGAAAATGCGGTACTCAGATTATTAAAAGACCAAAAAGAAGATCAGGATTTAGATAATTTGGGTTTTTCCGCCGCCGACAAAGCAAAAATTCTTCGCGCTATCAGATATCCCTACGGAATGATTCTAGCCACAGGACCGACCGGTTCAGGAAAAACCACAACACTTTATTCGTTAATAAAATTATTAAACACTCCCGGCACTTCTATTATTACCATTGAAGATCCTATAGAATATTCCCTGGAAGGTATCATCCAGATTGGAGTCAATGCAAGAACAGGTTTAACTTTTGCCAACGGACTGCGTTCTATTTTAAGACAAGATCCAAACATTATTATGGTTGGAGAAATCAGAGACGAAGAAACTGCCGGGCTTGCAATCAACACGGCGCTTACCGGCCACTTAGTTCTTTCAACTATTCATACCAACGATGCCGCAACTACCCTGCCGCGACTTATTGACCTTAAAATTGAACCATATCTTATTGCTTCAACAGTTAACATCGCTATCGGCCAAAGATTGGTAAGAAAAATTTGCCAAGCATGCAAAAGAGAAATAATCATAACCGACGCTGAGTTGAAAAGTTTAACCGACGTTGTTTCGGAAAATATTTTGGGTAAGCAAAAAGTTTTTTATAAAGGATCTGGATGCAATCTATGTAATAACACCGGCTATATCGGGCGCCTTTGCATCAACGAGGTTTTAGTTATTGATAATGCCATCCGTAACGCCATCCACAAAAAAGCTACCGCCGCTGAAATCAAAGAAGAAACCAAAAAGCAAAATATGACATCAATGGTAGAAGATGGATTTTTAAAAGCTAGAATAGGAATCACCACAATAGAAGAAATTTTGAGAACTCTTCATGAATAAATTTTTCCTGAATACAAAATCTAAAATATCTAGTTTAAAAGCCAAACTGAAAACAGACTGGCTAAAAGAAACCGATGCGCTCAATTTTGCAGCAAAAAAAGTTACCGAATGGAAGACTAATCTGTTTAAAAGGGCTGTCTTAAACGACAAAATGAAGAAGTCTTTCCTACGCCTTTCGTTAAAAGACCAAATTTTATTTATCAAACAGCTGGCAATTTTAATTCGCGCAGGAGTCCCCATATTTTCAGCTTTGCAGATGCTTAAAAAACAGAGCACCTCAAGGACTATGAACATTATTATGGATCAAGTTATTAAAGATGTTGAAAACGGGCGATACCTGGCAACAACTCTTGGTAAATTTAAAAAAATATTCGGCGATCTTACTATAAATATTATCGCCATCGGCGAAATTTCAGGAACTTTGAGCAGTAATCTTGACTATCTGGCGACAACCTTAAAGAAAAAACAGGCCTTGCGTCAAAAAGTAATCAGCGCGTCTATCTATCCGACTTTTATTGTTATCGCCACACTTTTAATGACTATAATGCTCACCGTTTTTGTTTTCCCTAAAATTATCCCTGTTTTTAAAAGTGTAAACTACCAACTGCCATGGACAACAAAATTTTTAATTTTTGCCAGTGAGTTTTTGGGCAGTCACGGAATACTTGCCCTGCTTATTGTTATGGCTTTTATTATATTTTTCATGCTATTGCTAAAAATAGAAAATTTCCACTTCTGGTATGACAAAACTTTATTCTACTTGCCTATGATTAGAAAATTAATCCAAACATATAACACAACCAATATCTGTCGCACAATTGGATTATTGCTAAACAGCGGATCGGGCATAGTACGTGCTTTCCAAATAACTTCTGATACAACTATAAATTTAGTTTACAAAAAGGAATTGAATAATATGGCGGATCAGCTTTCAAAAGGAGAAAAAATATCAACTCAAATATCCAGAGATACAAAATTATTTCCTTTAATGGTTTCACAGATGATGTCTGTGGGAGAAAGCACGGGAAAACTCAGCGACACTCTTTTATACCTGGCCGATATTTATGAAGATGAAATGGACGAACTGACAAAAAATTTATCAACCACAGTTGAACCTATGCTTTTGATTTTTATGGGAATACTGGTGGGTTTTATTGCAATATCAATCATCACTCCAATTTATGGAATTACCCAACATCTCACGCCAAAATAATAAAGGATTCACTCTCATCGAACTCATTGTCACAATAGCAATTCTGACAATTATTATTTCGCTTGGATTATTTTTATCTTTTGATTTTTACAAAAATTATTCTTTCAGATCTGAAAAAAATGTCATCGTAAGCGTCTTGGAAAAAGCCCGTGACCAATCAATAAGCAATATTGATCAACTGCCACATGGCGTACATTTTCAATCCAACCCCACCCAATACATAATATTTGAGGGCTCAAGCTATGACTCAAATAACAATAATAATATAGCCATAAATTCTTCCTGGGGAATTTCTATAACTTCTCCGTCGACTCCATTTGATATAATATTTGACCAACTAAGTGGTTGCCTTAGCGACGGATTAAATGATTGCGCCGCTGCCACCAAAACCATCACCATAAAAGACCAACAAAAATCTTACAATATAACCGTAAATAGCCAAGGACAAATTGACTGGCAGTAAAATTATGGAATTATTTTTCATAAAATATCAAAAAGGTGTATCAACTTTAGAAATGCTTATTGCAATGACTATTATTGTCGTTGCAATTTCCGCAACACTGCCATTAACATCAGGAAATCAATCCACATTGGTAAGTTCACAAACCAACCAAAAAGCAATCTACAAAGCGCAGTTATTATTGGAAAACGCCCGTGCTACAGCTCAATCTAATTTTAGTTCTTTAATAAGTTCTGCTCCACAAAGCGACGGTTTTTATACTTCAAGCTTAACAATAAATCCCAGCGCCGATGGCTTCAGCAAAACTGCCACCAGCCTAGTTTATTGGGGAACAAATCACATTCAATTTTCCACCGTTCTCTCCGATTGGCAATCGGCAACCGTAAACTGCAAGCAAACGCTCCCCAACCCGAACGGTTGGAAGAATCCGCAATCATATCTTTGGGATATGGGCCAGTTGGGAGTTAATGGCGGAAATGGCAATGGATTTTCAATATCAAATCTGACTACCTATAAACAAAAACTATATGTGACAATGAGCTCCACTCCCAGCACATACAAGAATACGCTTTTAATTTTTAACATCCCATCTGACCCAACTCAGCCGCCCATATACGACGGCGGAGTTGATAACGCTCCAAGCATTAACAGTGCAGGCCTTAACGCAATTGCCGTGTACGGAAATTATGCATTCGTTGCAAACGGATATACAGGTTCTGCGCAGGGTTGCACACAAGGGGCCAACTGCGCACAGCTTCAGGTGATTAACATCAGCAACAGTTCAAACCCATCAGTTGTAACTAACCTTAAAATTCCGGCAGTAACCAGCGACGGAAATTTAGCGGCTGCAAATGTTATCTATTATTTTAACGGATATATTTATCTTGGATTAGCCAAAGCCGGAAAAAGCGGCTTTGAATTTAACATCATCGATGTTGGCGGCGGCGGCGGACCAGCATCGCCAACAAACCCAATTTGGAAGGGAGGATATTCTATTGGCAATGGAATCAATGCTATTACTATCAGTGGAAATGATGCATACGTCGCAACACCTAATACTGAAAGTCTTACTATTATTGATATTACAAGTCCCACAAACCCACTCCGCGCCGGAGGATTTACGCCGCCAGTAGGATCCAGCAACGGAGAAAGTATTTTTATATCCGGAAACACCGCATATTTCGGCAGAGCGTTCGGTTCAAATGAATTTTATATATTGAATGCTTCAACCCTATCAAATATTTCTGCATTAGGCAGCCAAGATATTGGTTCCGGCAGCAGTACCAGCGTTTATGGAATTTCAGTAAAAAGCAATCTGGCATTTCTCACTACAAAAGGACAATTTCAGGTTTGGGATATATCTAACCAGGCCAACATGCAACCGTGGTCATCAGATGGGACCACAAATACATTTCTTTCGTTGTCTGCATTAGGAGGCACCGGTACTTCCGCAACTTGCACCGGAGATAATTTTTATCTTGCCATCGCTTCATCAAAAACAAACAATAAAGATATTATTTCTATTATTACTCCTGGCATATGACAACTCAAAAAGGTTTCACCTTAATTGAAACATTAATCTATATCACCCTTTTTACTATCGTAATCGGCGGTGGCATGGTGGCCGCCTATCAAATTATTCAAGCTGCTAATGCATCGCAAAATTATATTGCACTACAAGAAGAAGCCAATTTTTTGTTGCGCAAGATTGACTGGACAATGAGCGGCGTAACACAAATTTGTTCAATTAGCACAAATAAACTTGCAGTTACCAAAAGTTATCCTACTGTGTGCACTATCTACAGTGAATCGATTTTAACAATCACTCAAAATTCTATCACGCTTGCCAGTGGCAACGGTATATCAGTTCCGCTTAATTCAAGTAGCATCATTATTTCCGATGCAAGTTTTATATCAGCCGGAAACGGAGTTACCGCCAAGTTTACTATGACAAGTTCGATTGACGGACGAAATATTTCAGAATCTTTTTCAACCACCAAATACTTACGCCAATAATGACCAACTCATCGCCAAAAAATCAACAGGGATTTATCGCCTTGATGTCAGCCATCGTCATTATGGTATTGCTTTTGGCTATCACTTCGGCATTAGGATTCAGTAACTTTTTTACACGATTTAATATTTTAGATTCGGAAGATAAAGAAAAAAGCTCCGCATTGGCCGAAGCCTGCGCAGACACGGCGATACTAAATATAACACAAGGAACAACTCCGACCGCCTTAACTGATGTTTCAGTGGGAATAAATCATTGCACTATAGTTTCGGCAACATCCACATTTATCCAGACTCAGGCATGTATTAATAAGGCAACCACCAATTTACAAATCACAATTGATAACAATGATAATATCATTTCTTGGATTGAAGTGCCCAATCTTTCGCCCAACCACCCGTGCCTGTAGAATATTCTTCCTATTGTTTTTTAAGTAAAGGTCGAAATAATTAATATTAACGTATATAAATCATTTATATGCAAAACAGATTAACAACAAAAAATCAAAAAGGCTTCACGCTTATCGAAATTCTGATTGTCATCGGAATTATTGCCATCTTGGCCACTATAGTTATTGTCGCCATTAATCCGGCAAGACAATTTGCGCAAGCCAGAAATACACAGCGGGTAAGCAACGTAAATACCATATTAAATGCAATTGGACAAAATGCAGTTGATAACAAAGGAGTATTTACATGCACCGGAATCGGCGCCGCAATTAGCGCAACTGCAACTGATATCGGAACGGGCACAGGGCTTGTAAATTTGGCATCATGTTTAGTGCCAACATATATCGCCAGCGCCATACCTTTTGACCCAACCAACGGGACTGACGCAGACACAAAGTACACGGTTGAAGTTGATGCAAACGGCCGTTATAAAGTGTGCGCGCCTGGAGGAGCTGAAGCTGCCATAACTGGCAGTACCGCAATTTGTGTTACCCGTTAAATATTAAAAAACGGAACATCCAAAAACAGCGCTAAGCGCTGTTTTTGGATGTTCAAATATTTTTTACCCTACCACCCTACTTGCGTTGCCTGTACAAATTTAAGAGGGTCAAGGCTGGCACCTCTAACTTTTATTCCAAAATGCAAATGCGGACCCGTGACATACCCCGTATCTCCTGAAAGTCCTATTATATCTCCTTGTTTTACTATTTGTCCTTTTACAACCTTAAAATTTGACAGATGTAAGTATAAAGAATAAATTCCAAGCCCGTGGTCTATAACAATTGTATTTCCGTAATCCGGCATGCTTTTTGTAAAAACGACTTTGCCGTCATTTACCGCATAAACGTCGGTATTCATCAAAGCCCTTAGATCAGTCCCAAGATGTTGAATCTTGTAATTTTTAGCGGCGCGAATATCTCCAAAATCCCCCACCACATTAATTTTTGTAAGCGGGCATACAAAAGGTTTCGAAAAATAAGCCACTGGATCAATAATATCCAGCACTTTGCTCAATTGTTTATTCTCCGTATTTTCTATAGTATTTACAATTTTTTTGGCGGTATATCCTTTTTGCGAAAGTTGCGGAGTTATTACCAGCTCTGTTACCGGAAAATCTCTTTTTGAAACTAAAATATCTTTTTCAAATGGCGCTTTGCCTGAAACATTAACCGTAAGTTTATACAGCCCAGTTTTTTTATAAGTGGTTATGCCCACAATAGAAACCCAGTCCTTATTATCTTCGCTTCTTAAAAAATGCATCTTTATTTGTCCTAATGTTCCCGTAATTTTACCAGACTCATTTTTTACCACCACTAAGAGCGTATCTGCCTGCATAAGATTATCAGAAGAAACAAAAACATCCGGCGTTAAAAGTAATTTGCTTGCTCCATAAGCATTATTAAAACAAAAACCGGCAACAGAAAATATCGCTATAAATAAAACCAGTGAAAAAAGTTTTTTCTTTGACATAAAAATTATTTTTATCCGGCTAATACCTTTATTCTAGCACGATTGAAGAATCATTACCTAAAAGACGCAGATCCTGCAAGTCAAACCAAAAAAGAGCCTTCCGGCTCTTTTTTGGTTAACACAAAGTGTATTAAAAATACGATTATTTTCGAGACTCCTTGTGCCTTGCGAGCGTCAAAATGCTATGATATTTTATTTTCCCTTGTGTTTTTATTGAATAGTCGCCCCGTCAATCGTAATATTTCCCTTAGCATCCTCACCATATGTATGGTTTGCATCTTTAGCAAAAATAAAATTCTGCGCACTGGGATTTGCATACATTTCAGCATCACCTATAACCACAAATGTATTTGGGTTGGCACCCGGAATTAATCTGCCTTTGTCCCAAACATGAGATTTATCTCTTTCATAAGTCATATCGTAGCTCGTGAATGACTGGCCATATTTGCCAGACGTTGGAGCGTACGGAATTTGGTAAGGCGCTCTTATAACAACAAATGTTGCAGGATCTGCCTGAGGAACCAATTCAGCTTTTGCCGATCTTGCTTCGCTATAAACATTCACTCCGTCGGTTGCAAATCCTGTCGGAGAACTAAATCCATCCGAATAAGTATTTATTGCCTTAAACGTTGCCGCGTTTGCGCCAGCTACAAGATTACCCTGAGAGTCGTAAACATTATTGCCATCAACAAAACCCCAACTTGGAATTGCAGTTCCAATGGCTCCATATAAAAGTCCTTCTGCATGGATTATTTTGATTTGTTCATCCACACTAACAGGTGTTGCAACTGACAGATCTGTCGCTAAAATAGTATTTGCTAACAATCCTTCTCGAGTGCCGCCTGCGTCTAAAGCATAAACTACAAGAAAATGTTTCGCACTTAATGGGATAATATAGTCGTCGCTAAACCTGGCATTGCCTCCTAACATATGCAATCCGCCCATTGTATTTGTCGAAACGTTTGCCGCATAAGTAGTGGAATAGTTTTCGCCATCAATATCTGTGGCCATCCAAGTATGAGTAGTTGGATCAAAAAAATACGTCAGAGATAAAGAGCCGTTGCCTGCTGGACCGGCTGCGGAATTATCAGTGATACTCATGCCCGACGAAGCAAATTCCTCAATACCTACGCCACCCATGTATCCGTTGCTGTCAGTAGTTCCTACACTAATAGTTTTTTTGATAGTCCCGCCAGAAGGAGAAATATATGAAGTTGTGGCTGATTGTTTTAGCGTCCAACTGGCAGGATACCAAAATGAAAAACCGAAGTCAGAATCTGTATATTTCTGCATTTCTGCAACGGCAATATTTGTCGCAGAACCCTGATTTACGGATGTTTGACTGGGTTGTGCCTGTGGATTCGTATTTTGATTTTGCTCCGTATTCTGTTGCGGTGCTTGTTGCTGAGTGTTTACGATTTGTTGATGAAAAATAGAATTCCAAATGTTACTCCAATTCCATGTAAATGGATTATACCATGCGGCTAAGGCAATTGATGGCACGATGAAAACAAACAACAATAATGCGACGATGATATAAAATTTTTGTTTCATAAAATTAAAAATTTTAACTATTGTTTTAATCCACCCCATTCAACCACGGTAAATCCTTTTCGGTCAATATGATTTAATGTTTCCGGCTGTATATTTAAATTATTATTCTCAAGTGGAGACCAATCTAAAAATACGCGAATAGCCGTATCCGGATTCGGGGAAACATTCATCGGAGCAAATACGTTCATTTCTTTATTTTGGAAAAATGAAATTCTGTAATATGGAGAATTTTTTGCTGAGAGTTCCGGGACCCAATAACTTGTCATATCTGAAATTTCATTTTTGTTTAGACCGATTTCGGAGAGTTTTTCTGAAATAAAACTTTGTAAATCAGATTTTGCGACAACCCAGCCAGTATTAATATTTGGATAAATATTGCTTACCTTGCCGGCCCAGTAGAGATATGGGTAATTATTATTTTTACAAGCATCACCGGCATACTCAGAGCCAAAAGCTTGAGTATTTATCGCTAAGCAGTTGGTGTATTGTGGTTGCAAATCTTTTAACGAGCCATCTGGATTTGCTAAAACATCCCAGCCATTATTATACGTAGGGATATCGGCGGTAAACTGTGTCGGTTTTTCCAAACTAACCCTTACCTCTGTGGGAGTTTTTGGGTAAAGATATACAACCGGCTTTCCGCAACCACCCATAAGGAGATATTGATATTCGCCGAGTGCGATAAAACGATTCCAGGGATCCTTGAATATTAAAATTGGGTTTTTAGCAACGTAATCGTTAAAGTTTGGTTCTGACACGCCTTTATTTAATTTTTCGGCTTCAGCTTGCGCACCTTGATAACCAGCTTCATAAACATTTGTAATTTTTGCCTTATATTCATCTTGGTTCAATGGATGATTCGCATTTTTAAGCGTATAAAGCTGTGTTCCGCTCAATGTTGTGCCAACGGGAACAAGGTCGCTCATTGATATATTTTTTAAAACATATCCTGAAGAATTAATACCTCCGCAACCGCCCGGGAATGGAAGATCATATGATGAATAGGATAGAAAACCAGAGCCAAAATCGGTGTTTGAATAAAAAGGATTCTCTGCGTATGTTTTTTCCTGGTCAATTGTTACCTGTCGAGAATGGTTTTCTTGGGAAACCAAAGAATAATTAAACAGCAATCCGAATTGATCTGCTACTTTTACCTGTGTAATGCCGGAAATATAACTATTTAAATCCTTAAGTGATGAGTTGGGAGATTGATATCCGTTTCCCGTTGACTGAACGGCAAAGAATCTCAAACCTGAAATATTATTTGATAATTCGCTGGGATTATTTCCGATAGTATAATCATCAAACGTTTCTGTAGAAAAATAGTTTTGCCTTACAAGAATAAAATTACCCAAAGAAATTGTGGCCGGCTGATTAAGCGGAATACCGGAAGCTTCTCCAACAACTTTTGTTTGATCAAAGAGCGATGAGTCGTACGTTTGATTTTGACTGAGCTGAGGATCAAAATAAAAAGTCTTATAATCTTGTGTCACAAAAACAAAATAAGCGACAGATCTGCCCAATTCGCCTGCAATTTGTAACCCAATAACTTTGTGGTAGCCAGCATACGTACCTGAGCCCACAACTCCGTCGTCAAGATATCGCGTAGATTCATCGCCTCGCGGTTGCTTTAAGAGCTGATAATCTGCACTATAATTTTGCGTTGGTACAGGTTTTATATTCGTGGTTACACTGTTTTGGTTATTCTGGTTTTGTTGCTGTCCTGAATTTATATTTTGATTGTTTTGGGGCTGAGTTTGTGCGGGCCGTTGTTGTACTTGCGAAGTTTGCTGCGAAAAAATGGAACTCCAAATGTTATTCCAATTCCATGTGAATGGATTCCACCACGCGGCCAAGGCAACAGAGGGAACAATCAATACAGTTAATAAGATTATGACTAAATAAGCGTTGAGCTTTTTCATATTTTTAGAGTTTAATTATCTTGTTTAACTATAACAAAAAATTACCCCGATTTAAAGTGGTTTATTTCTTTTTTTCTAATTTGGCTTCCAGCTTTTTTCCATACTTATCGTAATATTTCTTGAACTCAGGATTTTTCAATTGCTTTTTGAGCATATCCTGAAAATCAACTGCTTTTGTATTTTTTTTATTCATAAAATTTTGAATTGCTTACGGCTAATAGTCTGCAACATTTCTACGGTAGCATTAGCAGATAAATTCGCTGTGTTCTTGAGAATTAGGCGATCTCCATAAATATTTAGCAATGGCGTTAGAACCTCATCTGCCCACCCCGGCGTTAATGTAAGCACGCCCTCAAAATCAACCTCGATAATTTCATTTTCCTTCAAATCCATCAGAATCTTTTTAATTACTAAAAATGCTTCCTTTCCGCTCGGCCTAGATATTAGCGTTGTGCCAAATTTTTCTAATTTTATAATCATTTTATATCCTTCCTTTCAAGCACATCAAAACCATCGGCGATTGCGGCGCATAAAAAGTCCTCAAGCTGGCTCTGATCATCTTTTGTCTGTGCTTTGTAAAGATAGGTGTAATATAATTGTTTTTGCTGCTGTCTGATTATTGCCGGAGCAAAGTTGTATTTCAAAAGCATAGCAGTCATCAGCAGTCTGCCGACACGGCCGTTGCCATCTGAAAATGGATGAATTTGCTCAAACTTGCTGTGAACTTTTGCCGACAGTAAAACAATATCTTCTGTTTTGCTTGCAGCGTCTTTTATAACCGGCGGCATTAATTTTGGAACGCTTAAATAATTAGCAGTAGGGATATCAGTGCCTCCGATCCTTACGGCATGATCTCTGTATTTTCCGGCGTTTGGACGGACTCCATTCATCAATATGCTGTGCAATTTAAGAATCATCTCCTTGTTTATTTCTCCCTTCTGTGAGATGTAGTCAAACAAATAATTCAAAGCCGTCTCGGTGGTTCTTCGCCTCCAGCTGTTCGTTTAAGCTTTTGTTTGGCAATGCAACGTTGTCGAATATAACTGCGGCTGTGTCTTTTTCATCAAGCGTACTGCCTTCGATGCTGTTTGAGTTGTAAGTCAGCTTAAGTATGAACTCGTCACGGATGTCCGGGTTTGCCAAAATTTCCTCAACAACATTTTTGTATTGAGATGATTTTTGCTGCAGTGCCTGCTTTTTAGCGGTCAGCACATCTGCTGGAATTATTTTCTGTCCGGTAACTTCCAAGAATAACTCATCAATCATTGTCTGCATTTTTTGGCGTGGGATAGATTTACCATTCCACCAACTATTGAACGTAGCAAAAGACACGCCAAACCTTTCGGCTAATTTGGCTTGAGTCAATCCAAGCATCCTTCTTATAATTTCTAATTTTTGTTTTATTGTCATATATTGGTATTTAATGCCTACAACCCTATATTACCAAACTTTATATAGTTAGTCAAATATATCATAACTTTATAAAGTTAGCTATTTATCCCATATTTTCACTTCCGGGACTAAATATAATTTTGTAATAAAAAATCACCCATACGTAGTGGGTGATTTTTCTATCTTCTCTAATTTGTAGAGAATGTCAATTGCTGGGTTACTGATACATTACCAGAAGCGTCGGTTACCTGGATTATATAGAAGTACTGAGTGTTGGGTTGTAGGTTGCTGACAGTTACGCTTTGTCCCAATTGCGCATATGCTGTTGAAACATTTAATCCTCCAAGAATTGTCGGGGCTGTAAAGTTTCCGACTGCTTCTGCGACTGAGAATGGAGATGTGCTGTAAAATACTTTTCCATAAGCAAATCCCGTTGCTGTCCAGTTGATTGTGGCGCTATTACTTGTGGTGTTCACAGATGTGCCATAGATTGTCGGTCCATATACATCGATTCCTTGACCTGCCGCCATTATATTGTTAACTGATGCGAAGGTCGCTGGTCCAACATTTCCAAGCATTGCAATTCCATAACTTAACTGATATTGCTGAACTGCAGCTACTGTTAATGGTCCATAAAATCCTGTGACTCTCCCTGACGGATAAATGTCGGAATTCGAGGCTAAAAAGGTCTGCAAGTTGGTGACATTGACTCCCGTGGATCCGTATCCTAGGTGAGTTGTTAATGGTGTAAAAGTTGAAGCATTCACTAAGCCGGCTGACATTAATAATGTTGCTAATGCTATTGCCGAAGTTACGGCTATTGTTTTTATATTTGTGTTCATAATTTTTTTGTTTAATTTATTATTTTATTTTTTATCTGACTTTCCGACCTTTCAATCTTTATTTACAGCCTACCAGTAAATTAAGGTTATACTCTATATGTCTGTTTACAGAAATATTCCTTACAGTTTTAATTGATTTCCCTAATTTTTACGTGCACTGCCCGATTGTATTCACTATTGTTTTTTAAATTTTGGATAAGGGTTTTCTCACCATATAAAAGTGATGCCATGACTAAAAACATTCCAAAAGGATTTACTAATAACAGAACGAGCTCATCGATTATATAAATCATATTTTTATTATTTAAGTTTTTATAAGACCTTTCTGATTAGTATGTCTATTGATTGCTATATTCCTTACATAAGCATAGAGTAAAGGAGTGGACAATCAACAACAATTTTTGGAAGCTTACGATAAATATGCCCCTGCGATTTCTCGCTACTGCTATTATCGTGTTTTTGATAAAGAAAAAACCAAAGATGTTGTCCAGGAAACTTATACTCGAACGTGGAAATATATGGCCGACGGAAAAGTGGTTGAAAATATTAGGGCTTTATTATATAGGATAGCCACCAATATCATTATTGATGAATCAAAGAAAAAGAAAACTGCCTCTTTAGATAAAATTATGGAGGATGGTTTTGCACCATCTACAGACTCAAGACAAAAAACTCAAGATTCTTTTACAGCAAAAGAGATCATTGTCATCATAAAAACTTTAGATGAAAAATATAGTAGCGTCATACTGATGAAATATGTTGAAGAACTTTCCACAGAAGAAATTGCGTTCGCTCTTAATGAAACCGAAAACAACGTTTATGTAATGATTAGTCGCGGTCTAAAAATAGTAAAAAAAATACTAAAGGATCAGGTATAAATTCTGTAAGGAAAACAGATAAAAATAGACATATACAGTATGAACAAAAAAAATATTAATTCTGCGTCAGACAATGTAATCCTTAAACTCAGACATTTAGCCAAAGAAAAGGAGGTTGTCAGAATTAAACTGGAAACCACAGCTGCAAAGCTTGCTATAATCGCCAAAGAAAAGGAGGCTATTAGGATTAAGCTAGAAGATACGGCAAAAGATCTTGCTCGCGCCAAAGCCACAGACGAAGCCATGCTTGATAGTATTGGAGACGGAGTTATTGCCACCGATGAAAAAGGCATCATTATGCTCATCAATAAGGCGGCCGAAAAACTGATTGGCAAAACAAATAAAAATGTAATAGGAAATTTTTTTGCTGATGTAAGTATTTTAGAGGACGAGAATGGGAGGCTTATCCCACTAGAAAAACATCCCATAAGTCTCGCTTTGACAACGGGCACTGCCAAAGACATTATTTATTATTACATTCGGAAAGACAGCACTAAATTTCCAATGGCAATTATTTGCTCTCCCATTATCCTTGAAGGAAAAGTTGTTGGAGCCATTAAAGTTTTCAGAGACATTACGCAGGAAAAGGAAATTGACCGATCTAAGAGCGAGTTTGTATCAGTTGCTTCCCACCAACTCAAAACCCCCGCAACAATTGTAAATTTTTATACAGAAAAGCTGCTAAGCGGCCCGAACAGTGTCGTAAGCTCCAAACAAATAGATTATATTAATGAAATTCGTAATGCCAACCAGCGCATGATTGAAATCGTAAACACGCTTCTTAGCGTTTCACGCATTGAAATGGGAATTTTCCCAACTGATCCAATGCCGGTTGATGTTATCGAAATTTTTAAAAATGTTGTCAAAGAATCCCGAATAAACATAGATAAAAAAAATCTTACACTTCACGAAAAATACCACAGGTCAAAACACATGATACCTATTGATGCTTTGATGCTCAAAATGATTTTTTCCAATCTTATGTCCAACGCCATAAAATATACTTCAGCCGGAGGCAAAATATCCGTTGAGACCTCAGAAGTTAAGGACAGCTTATTAATTAGTATTTCCGATAATGGATGCGGCATTCCCCTTAACCAGCAAGACAAAATTTTCACTAAATTTTTCAGATCTGATAACGCACGCAGGCAAGATACCGACGGCACCGGACTCGGGCTATATATTGTCAAATCAATACTAGACCACATAAGGGGAAACGTATGGTTTTCTTCTAAGGAAAAACAAGGTACCAATTTTTATTTCACTATTCCATTAAATAATTTAAAATTACAATAACTTTATGACAAAAGACAAAAAACAGACCATCTTGATTGTCGAGGATGAGCCGGCTTTGCTGAAAGCATACGTAGAACAGTTTACTGACGAAGGGTTTTTAGTATTAAGCGCCAACAACGGACAAGAAGGATATGAAGAAGCATTAAAAGGCAAACCAGACATCCTTTTGCTTGATATTCTAATGCCAGTTATGGACGGCTTAACTATGATGCAGAATTTAAGAGAAAATAAGGCTTGGGATAAAACAGTGCCTATTGTTTTTCTTACTAACTTATCAGCCAACGAAGAAAGGATAATGAAAATAATCACCGAAAATAAGCCCGCATATTATTTTTCCAAATCTTCATTAACGCTTCAGGCAATAGTGGAAACCATAAAAGAAAAACTTGCCCTGAGGCCATAATAAAAAGAAGGGGTTAATCCCCTTCTTTTTATGTACTTATTTATAAAATTCTATATACCAGGATTTATGTTCGCCCTCAAAAATAAATCCGAGTCTTCTGGTAAATTTAGATATGCATTATTATTTACGCGCATATAATTTTGTAAATTTACATTTGCATTATTGTTATTATAATTTTCTACAGATATAGCAGCTCCGCCGACACCCATAATAGTTAATGATAATATTACTGGAATTAATTTAAACATATTTTTATTATATTAATTTGGCTTATACTGTTAAGTCAAAAGCTTAACAGCAATCACAACGACTGCAACTACAAGTAATATATGGATAAGACCACCCAATATTCCAAAACCAAACCCAAGAAGCCAGAGAATCAATAGAACTATAATAACCGTCCAAAGTGCGTCTAACATGTTTTTATTGTTTAATTTATATTTTAAAAAATGACATTGAGGCAATTATCAACTGGATAAGCCCAACCACTAACATCGCCACAGTCATCATTGTCATCCATCTTACAGACGACTCATTACTTTTTCGAAGCTCTGTTGCCGCCCTTTCTGTTGCCTGAGCCAATATTTCTGCATCTGCTTTCGTTGTTTTAGCCAATAACGCATCTGCCATTTTCAATTCTTTACTTCCATCTATATATACTAATCCAGCTGCAACTAATAATTCATTGCCTTCAAGTATTTTCTTCACTTCTATATATTTTTGTAATATTTCTTCTAATTCCATTTTTATAAAATTTAGCTCTCTATGTGTTTTGAAAAATGCTTCCATGACTGCTGGACATTTTTTATCAGCTGTTTTGCCGCATCCTCGGGAATTTTCTTTAGTTTGACATATTGCACCGCCGCATTTTTCATAAATTCCTTGTATTCTTTCTCACCCATCTTGCCAACTTTTTTAACATTGAAAGAAACGTACTTATAGAAATCAGCTGTTATATCTTCAATGTTATTTCTAGGCTCTTTGCCTTTCTTTGAAGACAAAAAGATGCCGGCAGCAACGCCTAAAGCTATGCCAGCAACTGCGCCCTCCAAAATATTAGATACATTGTTTTTTGTCATATCATTTATGATTAATATTATTTTACTTTTTTATTTTTCTTAAAAAATTTTGCCAGAAAAAAAAGCCTAAATATCCTTTCCAAAAATTTTTCTATTTTCTCATAAAATTCTGATGACTCTTTGCCAACATTATTGAAAAACTTTTTAATAGCATTTGCACATTTAATTATTTTGTAGGCCGCTATGCCCATAGTTACAGCGGCTATTATTGCTGCAATCGACATTACCAAGTTGAATATTATCTGAGATTCCTCTAATATTGTCATTTTTCAGTTTTTTGATTAAAATATTTCCGTATCATTTGGAGCAGGAATTTTTGAATAAGGGGTCTTGTCCTTAATGGTTTTTGCAGTAAAAATTATACCGCTGATCATTCCTTCGGCCATTACCGTGTCCCCAATTACGACACCCAACTCGGTGCTTGAATTGCTATTACTCTTTGTTATTTTTGCATTACTAGCATCAATTGTATACGTTGTTGAGTCTCCATTGAATCTCACTTTTCTTTTCAATGTAAAAGTCTTTCCATTTATTGAAATAACCGTTCCAAAAACTCTTTTCCGGTATCCATTTAGTCCGCTGTTGTTAAATAGCAATATGAAAATAAGCAGCAACAGCATTGCTAAAACGATAACTGTTTCAAAAATCATATTCTTATTATTTTAATTATATTGATCTCCCTATCTTTAGCCTCAAATTACGAAATGAAATTTTTGATATAAATTGATTGGCTCAAAATCATTTCGTAATTTAAGGGTTATACCATATATGACAGTTTATACGGTTATTTCTTACATAAAAAAACCGCGCCAATGAAGAACGGTTTCACGGTCTTTATCACCTCCTCAAATTTCAATGCGTTTTCCTGTTGCCCTCTAAAAGCCCCAAAATCATCACTACGCCACATATTGCACGTATGTCAAAAGGGGGTTATTTACCCCCTTTTGTTTTCGCTTTTGTTCTTAACTACGCCACAAGTCGCTGATTTGTCACCTACCTATTTGCGACCTTCTTTGTGCAAGGAGCGTTCTCAGGAGGCAATAACTAAATTAAAGTTTTGGGTAAAAATTCAATCACTTCTGAATTTCTAATAAGAATCGTACGATTAGTTGTGTATGACAAACCCTTATTTGGTGAAGATTCAAAACCAAGATAAATTCTTTCTATGCCTTTATTTTTTAATTCTCTTATGGCTGGCTGCAAATCAGAATCAGAACTGGCAATAATTGCTAAATCAAGCTGTTTATCGCAAGCAAAAGTTATTAAATCAACAGCAATGCGGACATCAACGCCCTTTTCCTTAAAAATTAAAACTTCGTGTCCTTTTGGGCATCTGCCCAAGTTTCCTCTCACCTTTCCAGCAATTACAATTTCAAATCCTTGTAGCTTCAATATGTTTTGCAGTTTTCTTTGTTTTTGTATAAGTTCCTCTGATTTTTCTTTCGTGGCTTCGTGGACAGTCAAACTGCTCATATAAAATATCTTTCTGTCTATTTTCACACCAGCCAAAACCTTGTCAAAAAGACCTAAAAAATTATACAGAGATAAATCAAAATCTTTCTTCTTGTCGTTATCTGGATTAACAACAGTTTCAATTTTGCTTACAAAATTACGCCCGTCTATAAAAAGTATGTTCATAAAATAGAACCCCAGCGAACCTTGCGGTTGGCTGGGGCGTTGCTATTTTCAGTATATTCTATGATAAGCGTGCTTGTCAATAGCATATACAAATTTATAGTAAATCTCATTTCTTAAATAAATTATTAAATTTTGATTTGTTGAGCACCCCCTTGCCTGCCTGCAACGCTTTGCGTAGCAATGCGGGCAGGGGTTTGCTCTGGGGTTGTTTTGGTTGCATTGTCGCACAACAAAAAAGAGCCTTTCAGCTCTTCATAACTAATTTGTAGTTCTACTTTGCACTGCTTTTTATTAGTTCAAGAACAGTTTTATCCCTGGGAACGATGTAAAGTTTGCCTTCGTCATTAAGCGGTTTTTCTGAATCCAAAATACTTATTGCTTTTTCCAAAGAGAGCCACTGGATTTGAAATTCCTCACTAGCTTCTTCTTGTGTAAAATGAGGATTACCTTTTTCTCCTAACACATCAGCCAAATAATATGTGGAGGTTTGTTTAATTTGAAACATTTTTCTATATTCAATCACCTGCCCCACTTCTTTGTGTATATCAATATCACAGCCGATTTCTTCCTGACATTCA
Organism: Candidatus Staskawiczbacteria bacterium; assembly: GCA_963761865.1. GTDB lineage: Bacteria > Patescibacteriota > Minisyncoccia > Minisyncoccales > Staskawiczbacteraceae > VGLO01. The sequence continues at coordinate 19,176 of CAVXIE010000001.1, forward strand.
CGCTTCAATGCAGTAAACATATCTTCGCCTTTTTCAATTCCTCCGCCAGGTAATTTATGGTAGTTCTGCTTTGAGACATACAAAACCGCCACGTTTCCGTCCTTGTCATATACTATTGCTCTTACCGCCTCTCTAACTTGGAATTTTTCAATCTCCTGTTCGGATGCGTTTTCGGGATTAAGTATTTTTATAGTTTTCATATTTTAATGCCAGCCGTGTTCGCTGTAAAAAACTTTATTTTTTATACAATCAATCGCCTGCTTAACATAAGGAATAATGTTGCTTGGAAGATTATTGAAATCAAACCAAGACAAGTCATCACATTTGTTTGGCTCTTTATTTTTAATTTCACCGTCCCAATTTTCAGCAGTGAAAAAAACATCTATTCTTTCGTTATCCTCTGCTAAACCAGAATCTCTGTGCATTACGTGTGCCACTTTCAAATTTTCAGGTTTTAGTATTACCCCAGCCTCTTCTTCGGCTTCTCTGACCACGCATTGAGTAAATGTTTCGCCTTTATCAACGTGTCCAGCAATTAAGCTATAATTTCCATCTTCGTAGCCAGTGTTAAAACGCCTCAAAAGCAAAATTTTATTGTCCTTTATTAAAACCAGATAAGACGCTGGAATGTTTTTATTTCTTTCTTTCGCCATAAATTTATTTATCTATATGTTTTAACCAAAGCTTCTTAAAAAATGGGAGTGTTAGCGTTGAAAGTAAAAATGCGACAGCTGGAACGATTGCGTTAAGCCAAGGTAAATTTATATGAATTGCTTGTAAATAAAAACCTATTGCCAAATATGTAAAAGCAATGAGCAAAAATCTCCTCGTCCAGCTTGTTTCCCATACTTTATCCTTCTCTACTCGCTTATTCCGTTCTTTAATTAGCGAGATTTCTTTTTTTAATTCCTCTATTTCTGTCATTTTTTAATTTTACATTATTTTTGGAATAAAAAAAGCCCCACGACATTGCATCGCAGGGACTTGGTTTAATTGTAAGCGGGCACGCCCGTTTACTTCTTGGATTCGCCACCCCAGAACTTCATAACGATGAATGCAATCACAAACATTGTGATGGCACCGCTCGCCAGATTTTCCAGAGTCGGCAAACCCCTCGTAATCGTCAAGGCGACCACAGAACACTGCTGTGATGCCAGTGGCGAAAAGCAGAGACTTCGCTGTGCTCATTGGCTTTTCCTTTCGGTTAATGGTCTAACATACAAGAGATACATCATAATCGTTTCAATCAAGCAGAAGACAATCGGCTGGGTGGCATCCTCAAATGTGAGTTTCGGGATTGCCGAGACTGCACAGATGCAGGAAATCCAAAAAATGGTCCAGCCAAGTTTATCTTCTTTTGTCGGGTCTTTGAAAGCCGACACGAATGTCGGAATAGACCCAAGAAAGACAATGCTGTTGCTGGTTACGATGCCAAGAGTTGGATTGCTAAATAACTTCCATAAGACAATGCCGAGAACGGCACCTGCCAAACAGAATTTATCCAGCCGTGTCCAACCTGACGTTCCGTATTTGATGGCGAAGATTACTACAATCCACGCCCCAGCAACTGCTCCGATAATCTGTCCGTTGACCGAGTGTTGAACACACATACCCACGAGGGTGATTGTGTCCAAACTTGCCCAGATTATCCAAGATGCTTTAGCTGGCTTTGTCGTGCCAACCAAGATTGCTCGGATATACGGGACGAATCCCGCAACGAACAGAACACCAGCGATAACTGACAGAATGTTTTGGAAATTCACGAAGAGCCTCCTTTCTGTTTCGGAAACATCTCGAAGTGGCTGTTGTAGTATGGCTTGCACCACACCGAAAGAGAAAAACCAGTGAGATTTTCCGCCTTCAGAAACTTTCTGAAAGCCCTCTCGATTCTTTTGGATAGCTTCTTTTGCACCTCCAAGGTCGGGTCAAACGGCACCCCTCGGCAATACTCGTCTTGTCCAGCGGTGTAACGGATTTCAATCTGCACATCCGCTTCTTCGAGCACCGATGCACCGCTGATAGCCGTGCACGCAGTGTCTTTCTTTCCCACGATGCCAAAGCACCGCTCAACAACAGGCGTGAGTTCATCACCGAGTTGCGTGAGCTGGACAGCGTTGAGTATGCTATCTCTGGAAATGATGAAAATCTGTGGCATTTTATTGCCTCCTTATATCTAAAGTTTCGGGTTGTAAACGAACACGATACGATATAATCATAATATCATAATGAAGAGAATAAGTCAAGCTCGCTGAACCTCAAAAACTCCAACTTTCCCCCGCTCCAAAAACACAAAAAAAGAGCTTTTTGAGCCCTTTTTCGCTGGAATCAACAGATTTATTCCTAACTACAACACACCTGACGCTGTTCGTCTATTTGCCTACTTGCGACTCTCTTTATGTTTTGTATGTTTTTTGCACTTGCTGCAAAACTTTGAAAATTCCAATTTTTTTTCAGCTAACAACTTGGATTTTTTTGTGAAATAATTCACTGTTTTACACACCGTACACTGCATCTTCAAAAATGGTTTTTTTGCTGGCATTTTAATTTAGGTTTTAGCTTTTAGGTTATAGGTTTTAGTATTTCCTTCTAGAAGCTATAAGCTAGACGCTATAAGCTATTAATATTCTGAGCCGATGGCCAGGATTGGACTGGCGACCTTTTCCTTACCATGGAAATGCTCTACCACTGAGCTACATCGGCAATCTGTGGGCGCGGCAGGACTTGCACCTGCGAAGGGTAGGACCCGTCAGATTTACAGTCTGATGCCTTTGCTGCTCAGCCACACGCCCCCACACCAAACAAGTTTAGTCATCAAAACAAGATTTTATTCTCCCCTTAAGTTGAGCTAAAGCCTTTGCTTGAAGCTTTAAATTATGCTCTCTTTTAGTTGCATCTTGTTTTGATGCGTATGCCTCATAATAGACTAACCTGAAAGGTAATCTAGGTTTTGTTGATTTAACAAGACCTAAATTATGTTTTTTGAACCTTCTTCTTAAATCGCTTGTATAACCAAAATATAATTTCTTATCCTTCTTGCTTTGTATGATATATACAAAAAACATAATTTAAAACTTGTTTGGTGTGGGGGCACGCCCCAATATGTTACTTATTAACATAAAAATTAGCTTTATTCAATAACCTTCCCGTGCGATTCTTTCCATTCGTTTATTTTTTTATGGTCTCCTGAAAGAAGAACGTTTGGTACTCGCCAATTTTTGACTTTTGAGTTTTGACCTTTGACTTTAAACTCTTCCGGCCGTGTGTATTGCGCATATTCTATAAATCCCCCGCTTTTTGTAATCCTTTCTTTTAACAAAGCTTCTTTTCCCAAAACTCCAGGGATTAATCTTGAAATTGATTCTACCATAATCATCGCCGGCAATTCCCCGCCCATTAAATCGTAGTCCCCGATTGAAATTTCCATATCGGCAATTTTTTCCGCCACCCTTTCGTCAACTCCCTCATATCTTCCGCAGATAAAAATTATTTGATCTAATTTTGATAATTTATAAGCCAATTTTTGATTAAATTTTTCACCTCTCGGCGTAAAAAGTATCACCTTGGTTTTGGATTTTGGATTTTTGATTTTGGATTTCAAAGTGCGCACCGCTTTGTATATTGGCTCAACTTTTAAAACCATCCCCAATCCCCCGCCAAACGGCCGGTCGTCAACCGTTTGATGATTGTCGTTTGTCCAGCTCCGTAAATTATGCACATTAACTTTTATTAATTTCTTTTTTTGCGCGCGAGCAATCAAACTCTCGTTTAAATAAGACTTAAAAATTTCCGGAAAAATTGTAATAATATCGAATTGCATATTAACTTTGAATTTTACCAAACAAAAACCGTGCTTATTGTAGCACGACTTTTGCTATTTGTAAATTAAAGAGAGATATTATCAATGTCTTCTGAGATTTCCTTTTTCTCAGCTCTTGGAGCTCTTCCGCCTTCCGGTTCCTCAATTTTGAGGTTTACTCTGGCGTGATTCTTTAATCCGACTATTCGGACCAAGTTTCTGATTGCTTTGGCAGTTGAACCTTCTCTTCCAATGATTTGACCCATATCTTCTGGGTTTACTTTCAATGAAAGCAATACTCCCATTTCGTCAACTTTTCTTTCTACTTTGACGTCTTTTGGGTTATCAACTAATTCCTTAACAATGTACTCAAGAAATTCTAAATCTAATTCTTTTGCCATTATCTTTCAGTTTGGTTAATATTTCTGCAGCCCGACCATTCTGCATTATCATAGACATCACATTCCAACCCCGCACTCTATGACTTGTTAAAATTGTGTCTAGCTTGTTTTTCGCTTCGGAAAACTCTCGCCGTAAGCTCTTGCTACGGCTCAAATTTTCCTCGTTCCAAAACTGCGCCGCCCCACAATTTTTCCTACGCCCTTAGTACGCTCTTGGAATGTGATGTCTATTGTTTCATTTTACTTATTTAAACAATCTTGTCAATGTTTATAAATTTTTATAAAAAAATAGGGAGATTGCGTTGTCATCGGCAATGCAATCTCCCCTAAATTGAGGCTAGCAACGGCGCGACGCGCCTAAGCTAACCTTCCTCGGTGAGCAGATCGGTTTCTGCCCGTTCGATGGTGGCGACAGCTTAAAAGCCATCACCAGGCCGTCAGCTAGAGACTCGCGAGTCTCTAGCTCTTGAATAAGCGGCATTGACAACAAAGTTGTCACAACCGCCTTTTTCCTCGCCTCTGCGGCCTGCTGCCAGAACCGCACCATCGACGAACCCTTGCCCTCGTTCATAACCCACACCTTTCCAAAGGTGGACAAAAAATACTGCCCACTCGGCCGCGCCGAGTGAAAGCGACCCCTTTCTCTTTCCTGCCTTTTTGGCGCCAAGATATAACTTGTCACCAAAAATATAGAAACGAAAAGTATTCCATTTTTTCAAACCACAAATAAAATATAGTATTAAATTTATTAAGAATCAATAATATAAAATTTTGGCGAGGGCTTGCGTAGCAAACCCTCGCCCTTACCGCACGGCGACGAAGGTTATTCGTCTCCGCCGATGTTGATTCCGTAATTTTCCGCCCGATTATATTCGGGCTCGGACAGAATCGGCTCCTGCCGATTCGGACCATCCTTGATCCGAGTCATCAGAATCAGTCCGCCAATCATAACGGCGAACGCTACTACATAATAGAAGGCGACTAACAAAATTTCAAACATTCCCAAACTCCTTTTTAAAAAATTAAGGGCGCGTTGTGCAACCCTCATCTCAAATCACTAAATTATAATTCCATTCTGAAAATCTACTATTAAATCTTACAAGTAGTCAGTGAATTTTTTCTCAATAATGATTTGAAATAAGGGGCGGACTAACCAATGGAAACCTGAGCGTCCGCCAAGACCCAGATTATTTTTTCTTGTACTGCCGGAAAAGATACAAACGATTTGCTGAAATCAAATTGACCTCGAATATCCCCGGCAAGGAGGAACTCAGGCGAAGTGATTTCATGCACTTTCTAGTTCTTTTCCATGCGTACTGCCCGCGAACTTCCGCTTCGCTGGCTTTCTTCATTACCTTATTGTAACTGTTGAAGATATCCATAAATTTCTCCTTTCTTCTTCAACAACGGAAAACTTTCTCCCTTTTTTCAGAACACTACACAAAAGCATAGCATCCTGAAAAAAGGGAGGGAGGATGACGAACCACGTTTCCTCCCCTTCCCCAAATTTTTACCGGCGCGACAACAACGTCCTGTTGTAACGCACTGCCCGCCGACACAGTTTGCGCCCGAGCCGATGCTGGTTCTTCGTGAACCAGTAACTGAACCGGCGAGCGGAATTCGACGTCCGCTTCATCGCCCTTGCCACCAATGGCATGAGCAGATGGATGACGCCGTCGTCCTTCGACGACGAAGTCTTCATCGACTTCGTCGTCTTCGGCCTCTTGTCGCCGCTGAAAATCAGCGAAACGAGAATGTAAGCCGCGACGACGACAAGAACAATCAACATCCAGTTTTCAATGAACCACGCCATTTCAAATCCTCCTAGCTAATTGCGCCCTTTTTCTTTTTCGCACCGTGCGATAAGAAATCAGGCGCTTCCCTTCTTTCAAACCATCATTTCGCACCGTTTGATATATCCACAATATTACAAAGTAATATTGAAATCATACATCTTGCGAATGCAATTGGTGATTTGAAAGAAAGGGGCAAGTTTGGAAATCCATTTCCAAACTTGCCCTTAATTTGTGAGGTTATATCTTCGTGATATCATCCCACAATTGTCCGCCCCCGAATTCATCCTGCGGCCACGTCGGCCATTTTGCCTTGAGTTCGTCAAGGCAAACTTCGCGACGCGTCGGGCCGACTCGATATACCGAGAAGCTGAAGGTCGCTTTAGCAACCTCATCTACCGTATATTCGTGGCGATCAGTGAGGCGAGGCAAGCCTCGCACACCCATCACCACAATCGAGTCACCCGCCACCAAGGAAACCTGGGGCGGTTTTTCCGGAATCGGCACGTCAATGCCGAACCGGACGCGGCATAGCCGAGATCGTCGCTTCGTGCGACGGATTCAGGCAGGGCACGACGCCCCCCAACAAGATTTCTTTAACAGCTTCCACCGTCAAAGTTTTCCGGGTGATTGTAACATCGCCCGCGAACATCCCGTCGGCCAACGCAAATCCGAAATAGGTAGTAGACATAGTGTCTCTACCCTCCACATGCAACAAAAGTTTTTTTGTTCAACGCACCATGCGTTTGCAAAATAACCCTTGCGCAATCCCGTCTTAATCCGGGTAACTAACCAGCATGTGGCGAAGGTTTGAATTCCCTTCTTTCAAATCACTAAAGAATTTTTATTTCAATTCTGGAAAATCTGATATAAAATCGATATCCATCTATTCGACTAATGATTTGAAAGAAGGGTGCGTGCAAGGTAAATTTTCATTCACTTTGCACGCCCTTGCGAAATTGGAAATTATCTTAACTTCCAACATTTCATCGGCCATCCGTGGCCTACGAAGCGAAGCTCAACTCCATGAGCGGCTTCCATGCTTCATCCTGAAGATGGAAAGTGGACCAGTACGCCCCTTGATAAGGCCCGTCCTCATCGAACGGCACCTCGAGGGTGACTGTCCAAGTGCTATCCTTGCACTTTTCCGCCGTCAAGGTTGACCCTGACGTCGCGGACTCAAGGAAGAGTCGCGATACATCTTCTTCCTTGAAAATGTACCACCCGCCATTGAATCCTTTCTCGGCGAAATAGAGAGCTTCGTTCTCTCCGTCCCTTGTCCACTTCCGACCGCCCACCGAATGGTCGGCCATCAGGACATGCGGAACCTCCGCGAGTCCGTTCTCGCGGATGAAGGTTTGCACCTTCTCCGCGATGTACGAGCAGACGTTTGCCATCCCGCCACCCAACATCTGGGCAACGACAGAAAATGTCAAACCGGTTTCAACCTTCTTCAAAGTCGTTTTCATGGCAATCCCCTTTCTTGGGAATGCGACCTACTCCTTGCCTCGCCACATAGAGGCAACAGTTTTGTTTTAAACTTGCGCAGACAGTAGGTAATCTTTGCGCAAGTTTTTGTTTTTGAAAGGACACGAATCCCTTCTTTCAAAATCTTAAATCTTAAATCTTTATTTTAAGATTCTAAAAGAAGGATAGGAAACCGAGATTCAGACAACCTAGTGTTCATGTTTCCCATTGATTATAATTATCAAATTGCTTTTCCTCACGTTTACCCGTTTTCATCTCCTTCGGAGTTTGTCCGGGTTACTAATAAGGAAATTTCTGCAGGCAAGGTTGGTTTAGTCCCTTTCCTACAGCAGATCTCCTTATTAAAGACATCTGTTGATTAAGATTCTTTTCGGGAGTGCATTTTCGTAATTTCTTACAAAATATGCAATTCGCTCTACTCATCATTTTAGTCATCTTTATTATACCATATCAAGATACCTTGTCAATACCCCCTATAGACATTTACCTAAAAATAGGACTTAATACAAAAGCGGCCTCTAAGAGGGCCGCTTTTAGTTTATAATAAATTAGCTCTATTTCAACTCTAAAATTAGGCTTTTTTCTCTGGTTCTACTGGCATTTCGGCTGGTTTCTCGACTGGTTTTTCAGGTGAAACTGGGGTCGGCACAGACGCCACTGGGGCTGTCGTGGTTCCCTCCTTAGCCTTTTTTGCCTTTGCAACGTGGATTTTCTTGCCTTCTATTATCTTCTCCTGCACTAACAGATTATGGACTGTTGCGGATGTTTGAGCTCCGTTTTTTATCCAATATAAAATTCTGTCTTTTTTGAAGGATTTCTTTTTGGTTAAAGGGTCTACAAATCCTAAAATTTCAGAAGGCCTTCCACCTTTTGTGGATCTTCTTTTATCAATCACAACCACCCTAAAAAATGGCTGATTCTTTTTACCTTTTCTTGTTAGTCTAATTGTTAACATATTTATTAGCTTTCAGCTTTTAGGTGTTAGCTTTTAGTACGTCGTGACTATAAGCTATGAGCTAAAACCTATACGCTATTAATTATTCCCATTTTTTAATTACTAAACCTGCTTTTGCTGCCTCTTCTTCGGCTTCCTGTTTTGAGTAGCCTTCGCCTTCTGCAACTGATTCACTTCCCAAAAATACTCCCACGGTAAATTTCTTTTTATGATCCGGACCCCATTCTTTCAATACTTTATAGGCCGGAGTCACTCCCACTTTTTCCTGCGCCACCTCCTGAAAATGTGATTTGGCGTCTTTGTATAACTTATTTTTAATAATTTCCGGTAACTTTATCAACACATTTTCTTTGATGAACTTGCTTGAAACATCATATCCTAAATCAAGATATATGGCTCCGACAAATGCTTCAAAGGTGTTTGCCAAAATATACTGCCGCGCCTTTCCCAATTCTTTTGTTTCGCCGCGGGAAAGAAGCAAAAAATCATTCAATCCTAATTCTTCCGCAACCGATGTCAGCATTTTAGCATTCACCAGCGCAGCCCGCCAATTAGTCAGTTCTCCTTCAGGTTTTTCAGGGTACTGTCCATACAGGCATTCGGTTACCACAAGCTCCAGCACCGCATCTCCCAAAAATTCCAACCGTTCATTTTGATCCAATCCGAATTCGGGATTTTCGTTTAGATATGACCGATGCACAAACGCTTGGGTCAGCAAATCTTTATCTTTGAATTCTATGCCTAATTTTTTTTCAAGTGAAGAAAAATCTTTCATCGTTTCTTGAAACTTGAAACTTGAAACTTGAAACTTTCTTGCGTTATATCACTAGGTTTCAAGCTTTAAGTTTTAAGATTCTGGATTAAGTTGCTTAAATACTGTTCCCAATACTCCGTTAATAAATTTACCGGAACTTTTCCCTGCAAAAGTTTTAGCCAGTTCAATCGCTTCGTTAATTGCAACCTTTGGAGGAACCTCATCTTTATTGGCATATAAAAGTTCATACAATCCGATGCGCAAAACGTTTCTGTCAATTAGAGGAATATGAGAAATTGGCCATTCGGGCGCCGCTTTTTCAATGATATTATCAAGTTCAGTTAAATGCCTTTTCACCCCTACCGCCAAATTTCTGATAAAATCCAAGTCTTCCAATCCCGGTCCAAAATCCTTTATATTACGTTCAACTATGGAATCTAGATTATCCAGTTTTTGACCATAAAAATCCCACTCGTATAAACTTTGCATAACTATACTTCTTGAAAGATGACGTGAAGCCATTTTTATTAATACGCACTAATTATTTTTTAGATGCTTCTTCCAGGCTTGGTAAGGATTCTTTCTTGTTTTCCTTTTCAGTCGCTTTTATTTCTTTTTCTTTCATTTTCTTCTCTTTCTTGGTTAACTTACCTATTACATTAATGAATTCTGAGCCTTTATAATACCCGCAGTGCTGGCAAACTGTATGTGGTCTTATAGGTTTTCCGCACTTTTTACAGGTTGTCAAAGACGCCGGAGTTATGAATATATGCATCCTGCGCTGACCTACGCTTGATCTTGTATGTTTATGTCTTGGAACTGCCATTTTGATTAGGTTTTAGGTGTTAGGTTTTAGGTGTTAGTAAATTAACTAAAATCTAAAATCCATAACCCCTAAACGATTACTGATAGTGTATCAAATAAATTCTGTTTTAGCAAGACCCTTAACTGGCCAAAAGGTTTTCCTGTGGATTTTGCACGGACCAAAGCTTTTTAGATTATTTATATGCAAAGCCGTGCCATAACCCTTATGTTTATCAAAGCCATATAGTGGATATTTCTTATGCATTTTCTGCATCATCCTGTCCCGGGTAACTTTGGCAATAATACTGGCCGCGGCAATTGAAAAAACCTTTTGATCCCCTTTTATAATTGATTTTTGACGAATAATTGAATTGATGCGAAAGTTACCGTCAATCAGCAGTAAATCCGGTTTGCTTTTTAAATTTTCAATTGCTTTGCACATTGCTAATTTTGTGGCTTCCAAAATATTTATTTTATCAATTACCTTTTCTGATACAATACCGATTCCCCATCGTATATCTTTATGCTTGGTTAAAATCCCGTAAAAATATTCCCGCTGTTTTTCAGAAAGCTTTTTTGAGTCGTTAACTTCTAAATTAATGAGGCAATTTTTGCGAACAAAAATTGCCGCCGCAACCACCGGTCCGGCCAGTGGTCCGCGCCCAACCTCATCTAGTCCAACGACAAAATCATATCCTTTTTCCCACAGTTTTTTTTCTTCTCTAAAATTCGGCAATTTCATAATTGAATCTTAACAAAAACACAAACAATAAAAAAGTCCCGGCACAATCTCTTTGCCGGGAACTTATGGAGATTATCGTCCTATCGATCCCTTATAATACCAAGATAAAAACTCTTGCACCTTCCCTGTTTGATAGAACGAATCCCTGACCGCAAAGACCTAAGGTCAAGGTTGACGATTTCCTGGATGCTAACTTCGCGGCATGGTAAACGAAAACCATCACCAAAACTATGAATGTCATCAATAACATCCTGGAGCGTAGAACCGGCAAAGTAATGCTTTACTTCGGCAACATTGCGCCATTGGAATTCCAGAAAAATCATATTCGCCCCCTGAAAAAGGAACTACCTTAGCTTTTATTTAAGGTAAAACTTTAAATCACAAATGTCAACCTCTTGTTTTGGTTTGGATTAGAACGTAAAATAAATCATCAAACATTTAATCAATCAAATTTTAACCAATGCCAAAGTTCACTCATCTACATACTCACTCACATTATTCTCTCCTAGACGGTCTTCCAAAAATTGCTGAGCTTTTGGATTATGTGAAAGAATTAGGAATGGATTCAGTGGCCCTAACCGATCATGGCGTGATGTACGGCGCAGTTGAATTTTATAAAAAAGCGAAAGCCAAAGGAATTAAACCGATTATCGGATGCGAAGTTTATATGGCGTTTGAATCGCGCCTTCAAAAAAGAGCAAACATTGATTCAAAAAGATACCATATGATTTTGTTTGCCAAAAACCAGCAAGGTTATAAAAATTTGGTAAAACTGGTAACTTCAGCCCACCTTGAAGGATATTATTACAAACCCAGAATAGACGAAGAAATTTTGGAAAAATATGCCGAAGGACTAATTGGAACTTCCGCTTGTTTGAACGGAAAAATTCCAAAATTTTTACTGGCTGGAAAACTGCAAGAAGCCGAAGAACTGGCATTAAAATATGAAAGGTGGTTTGGCAAAGGAAATTTTTATTTGGAGTTGCAGCACCACGCAAATATTCCCGAGCAACAGGAACTGAACAAAAAAATTATTGCGCTTTCAAAAAAAACCGGCATGCCATTGATTGCCACAAACGACATTCATTATTTAAGAGAAGAAGATGCCGAAGCCCAAGATGTTTTAATGTTGATAAATACCGGAGCTGATCCGAATGACCCGGAACGATTGAGTTTGAAAACCGATGATTTTTCAATGCTTTCGCCGGACAAAATGGCTGAAATTTTTAAAGATTATCCCGAAGCCATTGAAAATACCCAAAAAATTGTTGATTCCTGTCAGTTTGATTTTGAGCTGGGGAAAAACCAACTTCCCCACTTTGATGTTCCGGAAGGAAAAACTGCAGAACAATATTTAACCGAACTTTGCTGAAATTGGATTGAAAAAAAGATACGGAGACAATATTACTCCCGAAATGTGTTGAGCGCATTAAAATATGAATTGTCGGTCATCAACAAAACCGGATTTGCCGGATATTTTTTGATTGTGCAGGACTTTGTAAACTGGGCAAAACAAAACAGAATTGTTGTAGGACCAGGCAGAGGTTCTGCCGGCGGAAGTTTAGTGTGCTATTTATCCGGAATTACCAACGTTGATCCATTAAAACATAACTTGCTTTTTGAAAGATTTTTAAACCCCGAAAGAATTTCCATGCCCGATATTGATATGGATTTTACCGACCGCCGAAGAGACGAAGTTATAAAATATGTCGGCGAAAAATACGGGCACGACCACGTTGCCCAGATTATTACTTTTGGAACAATGGCAGCACGAGCCGTTATCCGCGATGTCGGCAGAGCCTTGCAATATACTTACACTTACTGCGAGCGCTGGCAAAAATGATTCCGACTGGGAATGGATTTGGCGGAAACCTTGGAAAAAGTTGATGAGTTTAAAGAAAAATATAAAAACGATCCGCAAGGCAAAACGATTGATTGACTTGGCAAAAAAACTTGAAGGAGTTGCTCGCCATGCTTCAACTCACGCCTGCGGAGTGGTGATTTCAGCAAAACCCTTAACCGATTCGGTTCCACTGCAGCATCCGCCGGGACAAGACGACTGGCAATTATCACCCAATATGAAATGCATGGTATTGAAGACTTGGGACTTTTGAAAATGGACTTTTTGGGATTAAAAAACCTGACTATAATAGAAGATACTTTGGCGAGAATTTATGTTTTGCAAAAATGTAAAAATTGATATTAGATAAAATTCCGTTATGATGACAAGCAACTTACAAACTTTTGCAGGATGCATTAACAACTTGTGTTTTTCAGCTTGAATCAGACGGAATGAAAAGATATTTAAAAGAATTAAAGCCAACTGTTTTTGAAGATATAACCGCCATGGTTGCGCTTTATCGACCGGGCCCTATGCAATTTATTCCCGATTACATTGAAAGAAAACATGGCAAACAAAAAATTGAATATATCCATCCGAAACTTGAACCAATTTTAAAAGATACTCAGGGTATTATGATTTACCAGGAACAATTAATGAAAGTCGCTCACGAAATCTGCCGGGTTTACCATGGGTGAAGCTGATGTGTTGAGAAAGGCGGTCGGTAAAAAAATCAAGGAACTTCTTGATGCGCAAGAGAAAAAATTCATCGAAGGCGCAGTAAAAAAAGGTACGACTAAAAAAATTGCAGAGGAACTATGGCAATGGATTTTGCCTTTTGCAGCGTATGGTTTCAACAAATCCCACTCTGCCTGCTATGCCACAATTGCCTATCAAACTGCATATTTAAAAGCCCATTACCCGGTTGAGTTTATGGCCTCGGTATTAACTTCAGAAAAAGCTGATGTTGAACGAATTGCATTTTTAATTGAAGAATGCAAAAAAATGGATGTTGAGGTTTTGCCACCAAACATCAACGAATCTTTGAAAAACTTTACCGTAGTTCCAAACCAAAATAAAATCCGGTTCGGACTTTTGGCAATTAAAAACGTGGGAGAGAATATTATTGACGCAGTTGTTATTGAAAGAAAAAACGCCGGAGAATTTAAATCAATCGGAGATTTTATCAGCAGAATAAAATCAAAAGATTTAAATAAAAAATCAATGGAGGCCTTGATAAAAGCCGGAGCATTTGATGCATTTGCTGAACGTAATCAACTGCTGCAAAACCTGGAAAAACTTTTGGAAATTGCCAGGGAAAACCAGAAAAACAAAAACAGCAATCAAATGGGACTTTTTGCCTCCGCTCCTAAGATGAACAGTATAGATATAAAACTGGAGGCTGCAATTCCGTCAAAACTTTTAGAAAAATTGAATTGGGAGAAAGAACTTCTTGGATTGTATGTATCTTCACATCCTCTGCAAAGCTTTAAAAAAATATTTGAAAAAAGAACAACTCCAATTATAAAAATAGACAAATCAATGGTTGATAAAAAAGTACTGCTTGGCGGTTTGGTAAATAGCGTCAAAAAAATTATCACTAAAACCGGCAAGCCGATGCTATTTATGAAATTGGAAGACTTAACCGCTAAGACAGAAGTTGTTATTTTCCCAAATTTGCTTGAAAAAAATCCCAATGCTCTTCAGGAAAACAAAGTTATTTTTGTCGCCGGCAGAGTTGATGACCGAAATGGAGAAATAAAGATTATCGCCGATGATGTCCAAGAAATAGTTATTGAAGAATCGTAGCAAGGATTAGATGACAAAACCTTTAATTAAAATACAATACCCCGCACGCTTGAGCGTACGGGGTTAGTGGAAATTTTCGGCTTTCCTCGCCTTTTTAATCGGTTTTCACCTGAGCCATCTGCAAAGACTCATCGGGCTCGTTGAGCTCCAGATACTCTCGGAGCTCACGATCAGCACGATGAAGATTTTTGACCAAGACCAGGACCTCCTGCGAGTCATACCCTCTCAGTATGAGTTGCTCCGCTTTCCTCTTGTATTGATTGTCAATACGAGACACCCGGATTGCGGTTATCGCCTCTCGCTTTGTCATTGCCATGACTCATTCCTTTTCAGTGAAAAAACAGGGGAATGAGATGAAGAACACCCTTCACCTCCTTCATGATTTTATTACAGTCAGCAAAACCTGTCAATAGTTTACGTTGACAAGAAGAAATGATAGCATTAACAAATAGTATTGAAAGTCATTTAACTAACTGTTCATAAGGTTATAGTAAGATACATAATCTTATGGAATGTAAAAAATTATGTCGGAATTATCAGAACCAACAAAAAATTTAGTTTTAAAATACACTGCCTGGCAAAAGTCTTTAGCCCCAAAAGAGAATGCTGTTAATATACACGTAGACGAGGTGGCATCAAGAGTCGCCGCTTTTTATGAGCGCCTAAGGACAATCATTGACTGGAAAGAAGAGCATTTAATGCGACGATCCGCCATTATCAGAAAACTAAGAAATAAATTTTCCAGTTTGGAGTTAAATGATTTTTCAACCGAAAAGATAGCGGAACATTTGGTTTTAGATTTAATAAGAGGCGGATATTTCCCGAATGATAAAATAGACGAATCCAAAGTTCCGGCAGTCCAGAAAATAATAGAGAAATATGTTTTTATACTCAGAAATAATCCGGAATATAAACAAGATAAAACAGGAATGCAATTTTACGGTAAATTACTTGAAATTGCCGCCTGTGAAATTGAAGAAACGCTCGCTCCATACGCAAAGGAAACCGCTTTAATAGACTATATGTTTGAGATAATGAAGGAAAGAATTAAGGTAAGCGAAAAAATTTACGAGAAAGAAATGCTGAAACCGGAAGATAAAGATATTCAAATTTATATCGCAGTGCAAAAAGCGCTTTTTAAGTTTGATGAACCGATTATAAGCTATAATATTTTAAAATATAAATTATCTTATTGGGATAACCCATCGCAAGAAGAAATATTAAAAATTTCCCAGGGAATTCACAAAATTTTTGATGACATTGAAAAAGATTTAAGCCATCCGCTGGCGAAAAAGTTTTACGTAATTTGCGAAAAATACGACACTGCTTATTTATTGGTCAGTGATGTACTATCCAACAATGATTCTGAAAAAGTTAACAAAGAGATACAAAATCCAGCGCTATTGGAAGACGCAGTTAAGAAAGCTTATCAAAAGAGATTAACCAACCTAAAGGCTCAAATTACAAGAATTGCCGTATATTCGGTGATATCAATCTTTGTCACCAAAATTTTAAGCCTTATTATACTTGAATTGGTTCTAATAGATTTAAAAGTAGAAACATTTAATATTTTATTTTTAATAGCCGACATTTTAATACCGACTTGTCTTATGGCCTTGCTCGTAGCAAGCGTCTCTCCTCCGTCAAAGAGAAATCTTCAAGTAGTGGTTATGGAGACAATAAAAATCGTTTATCAAAAAGAGAAACAAGATATTTATGAAATCAGAATGAATAAGAAAAGAGGGCTATTTATGAGAGTATTTCTAACTCTAGTATATTTATTCGGAGCCTTTATATCTTTTGGACTTATAGCCTGGGTTCTTGTTTATTTCCATTTCCCTCCTACTTCTATTTTTGTTAATATTTTATTCGTAACCCTGGTTCTGTTCGCCGGAGTTGCCATTAAGCGAAGATCTGAAGAGCTCACCATGGAAAACGAGTCAGGTGGATTTTTAGAATTTCTGTATGATATTTTATTTCTGCCGATTATGGGAGTCGGCGGGTGGCTTTCAAATACTTGGAAGCAATATAACATTATCGCCGCATTCTTCAGTGCCTTAATTGATATGCCATTTTCTGTTTTCGTTGAATTTATTGAAGGTTGGCGATATTTTATAAAAGAAAAGAAAGAGGAGCTAAGATAATCGCAATTTTGTATTGGTAAATTTATGCGAAAACGCCCTTTTAAGGGCGTTTTCGTCGCACAAAATATGCATAATAAATTAATAGTAATTTTGGGCCCGACCGCTTCAGGAAAAACTGACTTATCAGTTAGATTGGCCAAAAAATTTAATGGCGAAATAGTTTCCGCCGACTCAAGACAGGTTTACAAAGGATTAAATATCGGCTCCGGCAAGATAACCAAAAAGGAAACGCAAGGCATTCCCCATCACCTTTTAGATATAGCAAACCCGAAAAGGAAATTTACCGTTGCTCAATTTCAAAAACTGGGATTTAAAGAAATAAAAAAAATACAGAAGCAAAACAAAATACCATTTTTGGTTGGTGGCACCGGATTTTATATCCAATCAATCGTTAATGGTATTTTAATCCCCGAAGTAAAACCGAATTGGAAATTAAGAAAAAAGTTGGAAAAGAAATCAAATGAAGAGCTTTATAAAATGCTTTTACTAAAAGACCCGGATCGCGCAAAATTCATTGATAGAAAAAACCCCCGCAGATTAGTTCGCGCACTTGAAATTGTACTCGAAACCGGCAAACCCGTTCCCAAACCATTCTTGCATCCTGCAGAATGCAAGAATGATATATTACAGATTGGAATTAAAAAGTCATCGGAGCAACTTAAAAAACTCATCCACAAAAGATTGTTAAAAAGAATTAAGGAAATAATAGCTGAAGTCAGGGGCTTACACAAAAATGGTTTGTCTTGGAAGCGACTAGAAGAACTGGGCTTAGAATACCGCTACGTCGCACAATATTTGCAAGATAAAATTCTGTATAATCAAATGCTCGTAACTTTAGAAAAAGAAAGTTGGCAATATGCAAAACGCCAAATGACCTGGTTTAAACGAGACAAAGAAATCCATTGGATAGATGATTATAAAAAAGCGGAACAATTAGTTAAAAATTTTGTAAAATAAAAAAACACCCTATCTGGTGTTTTTTTGTTGGCGTGTTTATAAAAGCTTCTTCAACAATTCCTGTACTTTCTGCGGATTAGCGGTGCCCCTGGTCGCTCCCATCACCTGTCCGGATAAAAACTGAATGGCATTTTTGTTACCTGATTTATAATCTGCCACGGCTTTGGGATTTTTTACAATTAATTCTTTGATGATTTTTTCCAACTCACCGCTATCTTTCATTTGACCCCAGTTATTTGATTCAACAATATTTGAAGGGTCAACGCCAGTATTGAACATTTCAGCCAACACCATTTTGGCAATCTTACTGGAGATTTCTCCTTTATAAATCATTTTGATAAACTCTGCAAAATTTTCAGAATCGATTTTGAAATCCTTTTTAACAAAATTTTCAGTTCCCAATAAACCCTGCACATCTGAAATCAGATAATTTGCCAATAATTTATTAATCTTTATTCCTTCTTCATCTGTCCATTCTTCAAATTCAGAAACAACTTCTTCGAAGTATTCGCTCAGGTCTTGATTGGCAACAAAAATTTCAACCGTCGGTTCGTCTAACCCGTATTCTTTTATAAATCTTTCTTTCTTTTGTTCCGGCAATTCCGGAATTTCAGTTTTTATACTTTCAACATACTCTTTTTCAAAATGCAGCGGCGGCAAATCCGGCTCAGGAAAATATCTGATAATCATGAGCTTCTTCTTTTTCTCTTTGGCAAAATGTGATTTCTTTTTTGTCGTGCCATCCTCGTGTTTCCTGCACCACCTTTTCGCCGGAGTCCAATACTTCTTTTTGCCGGGCAATTTCAAAGTCCACCGCTTTTTCAACCACCTTAAACGAGTTCAAATTTTTAATTTCAACTTTTGTACCAAATTTCTTGGTTTTGCTGATACTGATATTTACCTCAACCCGCATTAAACCCTTTTCCATATCGGCATCAGAAACTCCTAAATATCTGAAAATCAATTGCAGTTCTTCGGCAAATTTTCTGGCTTGTATTCCGGAAGTAATATCCGGTTCAGTCACCAATTCCATCAACGGAATTCCGGCTCGGTTTAAATCAACCAAAGAATAATCTGTGCCTTCGGGATGCACAAGTCTGCCGGTATCTTCCTCTAAATGTATTCTAGTAATTCCGATTCTTTGTCCACCAATGTCTAAATGCCCTCCAGCGCAAAGTGGCTGGTCGTATTGCGAAATCTGATATCCTTTTGGCAAATCCGGATAAAAATAGTTTTTCCTGTCAAATTTAGAATCTTCGGCAATTTTGCAATGTCAAAGCCAGTCCGGTTTTTATTACCTTTTTTATTGCTTCTTCATTTGCAACCGGCAAGGTTCCCGGCTGGGCCGTGCAAACCGGACAAATATTAAAATTCGGCCGCTTTTCATCGGGATCATTTTTGCACGAGCAAAACATCTTTGAATTTGTTTTCAGCTCCGCGTGAATTTCCAGTCCAATAGTAGGTTTATACATATATAAAATTCAAAAGTCAAAATGCAAAAATCAAAATGACAATTTAAAATTAAAAAATTTATCGACTTCTGTTTTTATCTTATCATTTTTTTTCAAACCGTAAACTATTGACAATATTCTATTTATGATATATAGTTTAGACAGTTCTCTTGTCGGCTAATCCGAGGTTTCGCTTGTTGCGAGATGATGGATAAGCCACAACAATAAGGAGTTATTGGCCATGGCTAATAACAAAAAGAGCGATGTGTCGATTCTGGTTCGTGGTCTTGGCATGGGCATGGCATTTCTTCAGGTCTTAACCGAAGAACTTGTCGCCGCCGGCGGCTTCGAGGAGATGATTCACTTCATCACCAAGGAGACCGCACGACCGCTCGCCCGCAAGATTGCCGAACTCATCGTCAAAAGTGACTGGAAGATTCCGCGCAGCTTGATGGAGCGTCTTGCAGGTGAAGAAAGCCTCGAAGGCAATGACGGTGGTCAGTACTACGAGTGGGATAAGCGCTTCAATTGGCTCTCAATCATGGATAAAACTTTCGGTATTCCCGTGGTAGGCTTCAATCCAGAGTACAGGGAACCACCCGTACCTGAAGAAGTTGCCCGGCAGATTGTTGGCAAGCCATCTACCTATCCGATGATTGTTCAATGGGCCGGTGAGCCACACGTCGTAGTTGCAATCTATCCCGATTGGGAAATCGGTGAAAGTGTTCCCGAGTGCATCGATGCCATTGCCTTGGCACCAGTTAAGTACTTTAACCTCGAGCAGTAGAACACGGAAAGTCCTTGCGATACGATCCAATCGTATTCGCAAGGACTTTTTACTTACAAAAAACCAGCGGTTTTAGCGCCGGCTTTTTGATTATACTTTGCTCGTGCTGAAAAATTGTTTTAGCTCTGCTTCTTTGTTTTCAATTTTTTTGGTATCTCCCCTTCTGGCAAAATCGTAGTCGGCCATATCAACCATCAGATATTTTCCGATTAACGGATAAATCCGTTGAATTTGCCGCGCTTTTTCCTGCTCAATTTTTCGATAATCAGGATGACCCTGTGAAGTTGTCCGCAATTCTGTTTCCCAGAAAAATGCCCGCATATTTTGATATTGCATAAACCTGACTCTATGTCCAAGGGTACAGCAATATTGAGCCATATCTTTATCAACTTTCTCAATTTTTTTGTACACTTCTTCCGCCTGCAAGGTTGCCGAAATATATTTTTTATCCAAATCCGCTTCTATTAATCCTTCCGGCACATCAAAGCCATTTTCAATGGTAAATCTTTGGCGCATTTGAGTTTGGGTTCGGTGCCTGTGTAAATCTCGCCAAGCTCCAATGTTCATTAAAATTTCAAAACGTAAATAAATATTTTCAAATGCCCGCGGGATTTTGTAATACTTGGCCTTTCTGCCACTTAAAACTTGCTCTAGTATTTTTTCTTTCTCCGGTACAGAAAGTTTTTCAACTTTTCCCAACACTACATCAAATGGTTGATGAGTTTCTCCATAAATTAATCCTGCAATTATTTTATCTTCACCCTCAGGATCGAATTCAAGAAGCTTTACGGCTGAATCATTTGATTTTATAGTTTCTTTTTCAAAACCAATTTCGGTTAATACGTTTTCTGTTCTATTGCTTCGCTTTGCCATATATTCCCTATAATCTTTTGAATCTGGAGTTTCCAGTCTTCTCAAAAACGCCGGTATAACTTTGCTTAATTCTTCAAATGCTCTTTGGCTGGACCAACGAATTTCGCCAAGCTTATGATCCAGTCCCCTGTTTATCATATATTCAAAAGACTGGCCATTGGCAAAAAGCGCCAGCTGGCTTAATGTTGAGACCGGCAATAATAATCTTGCAGTATCAAAGGCTTTTGTTTTTAAAACCCGCTCTTCTTCGCCGGGATATTTTACTTTTAAAAATTCAACATACTTTTCTAATATAAAAGTATAGGTTTCAAACAGATTATCCATTGCAGATTTATATTCTGTCATAAGTCCCATTTCTTCCAGCGATGGGTTGGTATAATATCTGAAACTACCATTTACTTTTGAAGAATAATCAACGTATCGTGTTGATTTTTCAATCGGCGCAATTCCAAGCCTCATATCTTCAATTTGTTTTATGGCAAGCTGAGAAATTCCGGTGTAAATTAAATGAGTCCCCGCCATTTGAGCAATTGAATCATCTCCAAATTGAGCCAGCCACTTAATATAAAAATCTCTGGCTTTTACGTTTGAAAAAATAAGTTCAGCGGGATATTTATGAAAAAATTCAATTAAGGCCCTCAATGATTCGCTGTATTTTTTTATTTCCTCAACCCTACCCGGATCTTTTAGTTGCAACTCTTCTTCATTTAAATTCAATGAAGGTTTGATGAATTCTTTCAAAAATGCCTGCCGTAAATCATCTTTTGCCCTGCTGGCCCGCGAACACAACGCCCCAATCAGTTCCGGCGGTAAAAATGTGATACTATACACTGATTTATCCAGATTAGTAAAAAATGGCGAAATTAAATAACTATCTTCATCGCTTAATCCCAAATCCTCAAACACCGGTTCAAATTTTGACGATTCCATCATTTTATTTAAAATATTTTTTATTTCTTCAAAAACCTCTTCAATTGGCCGCTCGCCGTTTACCATAATTATATTTTCAAACATTCCCGGTAGCTTTTGATATACTTCGTTTACCTTTATTAATTTTTCTTTTCTTTCCCAAAGTTCTTTAACTTCTCCTCTCTTTTCAATTCGCTTTATGCATTCTTCCGGTGAGACATTAATAACAATCGTCAGGTTGGGCAATAAAAAATCTTTCGTCATACCGACAAGAACGTCCACATCTAATCCATCCGAAAATCCATAGGCGATTGTCGAAAAAGCGTACCGACTACATACAACAAATTTTCCTTCTTTAATTGCCGGAATAACTTTATTTTTCAAATGTTCATTGCGATCTTGAACATAAAGTTGCTGCCTATCCATCGGCTCAAGACTTATTTCTCCCCTTAAAAGTTGCTTTATTTTTCTGCCGGCTTCCGATTCCATAGTTGGCTCTTTGGTTTCTATAACTGTTTTCCCTTTTTCTTTCAAAAACTTATTTATCAGCTCAACCTGAGCGCTCTTACCCGAGCCATCCAATCCCTCAATAACTATAAATTTTCCTGAGTAAATGTTTTTAATCATTATAGTTTGCTTATGTATTCCCTATAAACCGCTTTCATCCAAATACTATGATCTATTTCCAAAATTTCTTTTTCAGACAAAAGCCTCCCCTCCATTTTGTTTGTTTCTTTTATATTTATACTTGGACTATCTCCAATGAAATGATACACCAAACCCAAATGAACGCTTTCAACCGGCATCGAATCATCATTTACGATACCAACTAACTTTTTTTGTAAAAAATTTCCATTAAAATTAACTTCTTCATTCCACTCCCTTTCCATCCCCACTTTTAAAACGTCCGCCCCATCAACCATGTCTTTGTTATTTATGTGACCACCAACACCAAGCTGGTAGTTATTACCCACCAATCTTTTCTCACCGGCGTTAGCTAAATACTTATATGCAAAAAAGCTATTTTGGAAACTAAAAAGCATATAAGGAATTATTTGCTTGAGCGATGAATCTGTCTCCACATCTCCCCTTCTTTTAAATTGATAGTTATTTTTTATTAAATCCAAATAATAGTCCAGATTATCTGTTTTTAGTCCCTGCCACCTGCCTTTTTCAAAAATAATACTAGCCGGCACAACTAATACCCTCTCGTCATTTTTATCCATAGTTAAACTTTAATTAAATTTTTTATTTTTTCTTGAAACTCTTCCAAAGAGCCGTTATTCTCTATCTTAAGATCCGCTTCTTGGCCAATTTTAGTAATTGGCAATTCTGCCTGGGCTTTGTTTTTTTCCAAAAACTGTTCGTATGGTACATCATCATCCGCTTTCTCTTTTCTTATGCAAACTCTTTCCCACCTTTTCTTTATATCCGCAGTTACGTAAATAATTTGTCCTCCATTTTGTTTTATAGCTTCGGCTTCTCCTTCGGCCCTTACGCCGTTAAGAATTATTATACCTTCTTTTATATTATTTACTTTTTTGATTAAAGCCCTAACTAAAATATCTCCACCAAACCTTTCTTTCAAAGAAAAACCCAGCCATTGCTGGTCATCTCTTTTTATATCATCAAAAAAAACTTTTAAAATTTCTGTCAGAGCGTCAGAAAATCTGAAAACAGAAACATTCTGATAATTTTCTTTAATATATTTGCAAAAAGTATCTTTGCCTGCGCCGATCTCACCCGATAGACCAATTAGTTTTTTCATTATAATATTTTTTAATACACCACAAGCAAAATTTCTATTGTTTTTCGTATTGCATCATGTCATTCTCTTTAACATCAACACTCACTCCTGCTTTGCTAAATAAATCCATAGACAAGCCATCCGCGTGATACCTCTTTTGCGCTACGACCCGTTTTATCCCTGTCCTTACGATTCTCATTGCACAGTTGTAACAAGGAACCATCTTCGTATAGATTGTAGCACCGTCAATTTTAATTCCATCTTTGGCACATTGCAAAATAGCATTTTCTTCAGCATGCAAAGTTCTTACACAGTGCTGAGATTGGTTGCCCCTATCATCAATTCTCGTAATCATCAAATGCCCCACTTCGTCGCAGTGAGGCTGCCCGGGAGGCGAACCGACATAGCCGGTCGTCAAAATAGTATTATTGGAACTGGCGATAATAGACGCGCACCTTCCCCTATCACATGTTGCCCTTTTACTCAAAGGGTCCAACAAACCTAAAAAATATTCATCCCAATTTGGCCGCATATATTTTATTTCTTCTGTCATATTATTTTTTCTTTTTTAAATTTTCTTTTCTAAACTTTGAAAACACCACCAGCGGGTAATCCCGTTCTTTTGGTTTTACATCCGGATTTTCGTTTTTCCAAATTTCGTAAGCTACATTTCTGAATAAATTATATTTATCTTCAATCTCCGTAAATTTATACCCTTTCGAATTTTTTTTTATAACCTATCTGTAAAATTGCCAACTTTCTTTTTTTCCATTCATCTGCGGTAATTCCCATTTTTTTGATATCAAAGTGCATATGAGAATACGACGAAATTTGCAGTTCGTATTCAGGCCAAATTGACTGGCTGGTTTTTAAATCAATAATCCAAATCTGCCTGTTTTTACCGCTTCCGATAGCAAAAACTTTATCAGCTGTGCCTGCATAAACATCTCCAAAAGAAGTAATCTCCTGAGCTAATAATATTGGTTTTGTCTCGTCTAAAAAATCGCAGTAACTTACAATGCAATCCACTTCATCTTTATTAAGTTCCTCCATTTGGTTAGTTGAGGGATTAAGATATTTTTCAGTAATATTTATTTCTTTTCCATTATCAATATCTTCACAGGCGTGATGCACGCGTGATCCGCGCTCTCCTGCCGCTTGTTTTAAGGCTTCGGCTTCGTCCCAGCCCTTATCCGCCAACCACTTATAAAAATAAATTCCTTTCGGATAATAACCGGCAATCCAAGTTGAGGATGGAAAATAAACATATTCAGGCAAACCTGTTTTTTCATTTGTTGCTATACGCGCATACCATCGCTCACTGAGCGAAGTAATCCGCATAACACCATCTTTAATTTGTCGTATCTCTTTGAGCATTTGGTTAGTTGTTGTATTTTACTAATTACACAATAAAAATGCAAATATTTTGAGCAATAAAAAAGGTGTCACACATTAGTGGCACCATACAGATCAAATTGTTTGTCTATAAAAAACTTTCACCACATTTAAGACGACTTCAGTGGCGATACAAATCGCTTTTTGGACATGTTCTTCAGAAACTACCTTTTCCCATACACGTACATCCGGTTGATAAAGATGCCTACCGGGAGACATAAAGCTTTCAACTCACTCAATGAGGAATGGGCCACCCAAAATTCCTACCGGGTACACATCAATGATGTGACCATTACGAGTCTCGAGCCACGAATGCTCATAATGCGGATGGAAATATCCATCTTTAACTTCAAGCGTAAAGGGCCTCCCCAGCGCATGGGCCAAAATGTGGCACGAAAGCTTAACCGGTTTATTTTTAGAATCTTTACCCAAATCTAGATTGTCGGGGAAGGCCTGAACTATGATACGAATCTTTTCAAAAAGATTAATATCTTCTTCAGGCAACAAAGAGCGAACGA
This sequence comes from Candidatus Staskawiczbacteria bacterium, assembly GCA_963761865.1. Classification (GTDB taxonomy): domain Bacteria; phylum Patescibacteriota; class Minisyncoccia; order Minisyncoccales; family Staskawiczbacteraceae; genus VGLO01. The sequence continues at coordinate 44,339 of CAVXIE010000001.1, forward strand.
ACGGAGTCATAGATATCTCCTTTTAAAAGTTATGCTATGCAAATAGATATTATTTAAAAAATGATATTTTGTCAATTTAAATGCGGCGCCACGGGCGCCGCCTTTAAACAATTATCTTTTAAAATTTTATTGATGATTTGAAATTGCTGGCGCCGTTGGTCTTATCTGTATGGACTGAGCCGTAATACTGCCATCAGTATTTGTAGTGCCAGTAGCCATTACTGTTTGTCCAACCTTCAAATCAGTGGTAGCGCCGCTCACAAATTCACCAACCTGAGTACTCCCTGAGTAAAAAATTATTCTTGAACTGCCATCCGCAGATTTTATGGTTATGCTTTGATTGTCTTCAGCGACAACGCTTCCCGTAACAAAGTTATTTCCAGCTGTAAAACGGCCTCCTGTTCTTGATCCTTGAGCTCCGGTTCTTGTTGCAGGCGTCTGACTGGTTTTATAAAGCACTCCTCCATAAAAGGCAACTCCGGCAACTATAAGCAACACCGCTATCTTAATAACTATTTTCATTTTTTTGTCCATAATTTTTTGTTTGCTTGCTTTTATAAAAACTAAACAAACTATTATTTAATATTTTACTCATAACGGAGAGCCTCAATTGGATTTAACCCGGCCGCTCGTCTGGCGGGGTAATATCCAAATACTATTCCTATAATTGCCGAAACGCCAAATGCCAACAATATTGAAGGGATTGAAACTTGTGTCGGTATGCCCGCAAATTTTGCAACAAGAAATGATACCACCCAACCCAAACCGACGCCAATAATTCCCCCCAAAAACGTTAGCGCAAATGATTCAACCAAAAACTGAATACTGATATCTTTTTTATCGGCTCCGATTGCTTTTCTCAAGCCAATCTCACGAGTTCTTTCGGTAACAGTTGTAAGCATCATATTCATAATGCCAATGCCTCCAACCACTAAAGAGATGCCGGCCACTGACGCAAGAAGAATGGTAAACGTATTGGCAACAGAAGACGCAGTCGCCACAATATCGGCTTGGTTTAATACTTGAAAATCAGCGAGTGTCGGATTTGTGATATTATGTCTTTGCAACAATAAGCTGGTAATTTGATTTTGCACCGATGTCAAAGAATTTGAATCAACAGCCTCAACGTCTATCGTTGAAACATACACATTTCCGGTGAGAAAATGCTGAGCGGTTGAAATTGGTATGTAAATCATATCGTCCTGATTACCAAATCCGGTACCTCCTTTTGATTTTGAAATTCCGATGATAGTAAAGTTGATATTATTTATTCTTATCGTACTACCAACTGCGTTTACATCAGTTCCAAAAAGATCGTCGCGCGTTGTTGGACCAAGCACTGCTACCTTTGATAATTCCTGAACATTTTGATCAGAAATGAACGACCCTATATCCATTTGCAAATTCCTAACTTCAGGATACGAAGAGTTTGTACCGTCTATAGAAGTATTCGTGTTTGTACCTTTGGCAGTAACTTGATATCTTTTGGATGTTTCGGGCGACATCGCTTTCACTCCGGTAATATTACTGCTCAAAATTGCATTTGCATCATCTATAGTCAAGGTACTTGCCGAACCCCTGCCTGCGCTCACCTGAGTACCGACTCCCCGAGCCATGCCGGGAGAAATAAGCAATAAATTTGAACCGATGGATTGTATCCTTGAGTCAATTGACTGCTGAGAGCCTTGCCCAATAGAAATCATAGCTATAACAGAGGCAATTCCGATAACAATTCCTAAAACGGTAAGCCCCGACCTCATTTTATTTGAAGTAAGAGCCGAAATTGTTTCTTCAAATATGTCATTTAACATCATAAATTTTTGTAATATTTAGTTATTGGTTTTCTTTAACAATTCTTCTCTTTATATTTTTTTCGTCTTGGATTATCTCGCCGTCTAAAATATGGATAATTCTGTTTGCGTGTTCGGCCACATAGCGTTCGTGAGTTATTAAAACAATGGTACATTTCTTTTCGTCATTCAATTTTTGAAAAGTTCCCAAAACTATTTCTCCGGTTTTTGAATCCAGGTTTCCTGTTGGTTCGTCGGCAAGAATTAAAGCAGGATCGTTTACCAAGGCTCTGGCAATTGCAACTCTTTGCATTTGTCCGCCGGACAGCTGGTTTGAAAAATGGTGCCATCGGTTATCGGGTAATCCGGCAGCTACCAAAGATTCTATCGCCTTTTCTTCCCTTTTTTGGTGCGGCACACCGGCATACATTAACGGCAACATAACATTTCTTAACACCGTCGCCCTTGGCAACAGATTATATGCCTGAAACACAAAACCGATTTTATTTTTTCTGACAACGGCCAATTCCTCATCAGAACAGCTTTGACACATCTTTATTATCTAATAGATATGTTCCCGATGTTGGCGTATCAAGCGCGCCTAAAATATGCATCAAAGTTGATTTACCCGAACCGGAGGGTCCCATAATTGCCACAAACTCGCCGTCATTTATTTTAAACGAAACGCCCTTTAACACAATTGTCTCTGTGTCGCCGTTTTTATATATTTTTTTTATATCTTTGCACTCAATCATAGACGTAAATTTCTAATTTCCAATTTTTAATTTCTAATAATATGGAGTCGAAACTTCACGAAAATCGAACTTCGACAGATTTGATTTTTGAATTCACCACACTATCTTCCCGCTGCAGCTGTTCCTGTTCTGGTGCCTCCGCCGCCGAACCCTCCGCCGCCAAATCCCCCCCCGCCGCCGGTTAATCCCGGAATTCTTAATGCCGAACTGGCACTTGAAGCCGTTGCAGCTGCAGCAGTAGTAGTGATTGTTTGAGTTATCACATCTTCTCCGCCCTGCAGTCCGCCGGTAATTTCCGTATCTGTATCATTGGCAAGACCGGTTTGAACAACTTTTCTGACAGGTAAATTATTTACCAGAATTTGAACATATTGTGTACTACCGGATGTTTTAATTGCAGAGTTAGGAACAACCAACACATCTTGTTTCACATTTGTTATAACATTTGCGGTAACACTCATTCCTGATTTTATCTGGGTGCCGGAGGCGTCAAAAGCAATTTTTGCATTATAATTTACGACTCCCTGCGTGACAGTTCCCAAAGTATCAATATCGGCAACTTGTCCGGCTATAGTCAAACCATCTATTGCATCAAAAGTAAGAACTGCTTTTTGCCCAATTTTAATTTTCGTTACATCAACTTCATTAAACGGAATTTCTGTTATACTTTGATTTGTTATCAAAGTAACCGCTGTCCCGCCGGAACTTGCAGCATCTCCTTTTTTATAATCAACAGCCGCTATAATTCCATCAAATGGCGCATAGATGTAACAGTTTGCCAGATTGTCTTTTGCATCAGAAAGAGCATTTTGAGCTTGTTGAAGTGACAAATTTTGAGATTGAACAGTTAAATCGGCATCTGAAACCGCCTGCGTATCGTTTGTTATTGTTGACTGTATATTTAACAAATCAGAAAGATGTGTATTTACCTGCCCGGTATAATTGTTTAAACTGGCTATCTGAGTATTAGCTATGGAATTTATAGTAAAACTGTGTTCGGTGAAAATATTTTCGTAAAACTGAATCAGATTATTTGCATTTTTTATTGCATCCGAAACATCCTGCGAAGTTTTATAGGTTTCGCTTATAATAGAATCTATACTTTTAGTGTCGGACGTTCTTGATACTGATTTGTAGTCGTTAAAATTATTATTAAATTCTGCCAATGCTTTCTGGTAGGAATCGTATGCGATTTGCCTGTATTGCGTTACACTTGCATCATATACTTCCGCATTATTTGTGTAATAATCAATATTTTCAGTGGACTTGCTTAATTCATTACCAAAAAGAACATCCTGAAGACCCGTCATAACTGAAGGTAAATCCAAAAATGCATTGGACACATCATTAAAACCATTATTATAATCTTGAGAGAGAGCATCTTGCGCCTGCTGTTTGTTCAGCGGGACCGTTGAGTTATCAGGCCCGACAAGTTTTTGCAGACTAAGCTGAGAGCTTTCAAGGCTGATCTGGGCGTCTCTAACTGATTTTTCTGCATCGGCAGTGTCAAACTCCATCAAAAGAGTCCCTGCTCCCACCCGTTGTCCATTTACTACGCCCACGTAAACTACATTTTCGGAAACTTTACTTTTGAGATCCACCTGGTCCGAAGTTGAAACTTGTCCGCTCCCTGATACAGACGTTACAATAGTCCCCTTCACTACAGGAGATGTAACATAACTCACTTTCCCCGTAGAATTGTTTGCAGATTGATACCAATAGTAGCCTCCCCCGATTAAGGCCAAAATAATTATTCCTGAAATAATTTTATGTTTTTTTGCAAAAATAAAAAACTTGGAGAACCAATTCATATTTTTATATATTATTAATATTATTTTTAATTATTGAAGACGGCATTGCCGGCAAAACTCTTACAAATTTTGCATCTATCTTACCACCGGCATCAGGATCGCCGATTATAACAAGGTTATCGCCAATTTTTAGGTCTGATAATTTTATAATTCCTGATTTGTTCCTTATGGTGGTAGTCTTATCAGAAATAACAACTGTTTTTTCTATATTATCTTTATCTTCAACAACAAGAGTGTCTGTATCTATTTTTTCTATAGTTCCAAATAAACCGTGGCCGTTGGTGTAATCCATCGCCGGAAAATTATTCATAAGACCATTCCTTGGACCGCCAAAATTATTATGGTAATTTTCCGCCCACCTAAAAGAAAACTCTGCTCTTTCCTGGCCAACCCAAATACCTAATCCAAAGATAAAAACAGCGGCGGCAAATGACAGTACGCCGATAATTATCCATTTTAAAATATATAATGATTTTTCGTTTTTAATATCTTTCTCCATTTTTTAAGTAATTTTATATCTTAAATATCTTATTAAATAGCCTTTCTTGTATAAAAATAGCCTTAAAGTAAAAAGTAGCGAAGCAATATTAAGCGCCAACAATATTATTGCGACAATCGGTAAAGACTCAAAAATTGACAAAGCAAAATCCTGCCAATAAGCAAAAAACATATTTATATTGCTTATTGATAAAGAAATAAAATAATCAGTTTTAGAGCTATTCCATTGATCCAAGAAAAAAGTTGCGGAGAACGGCGCCGTTGCCACAGAAACCACCAAAAGCAATATAAAGGCAATTAATATTTTTTTGGTTTGTTTGAACTCTTTTTCCTGTTTGATTGCCGATATAATCCTGTCAAAAAGATTCAAGGATGGTTTTATTTTTTTTGTAAGACCGACGCCTTCTAATTTTGTATCCATACTTATTTGACTCATTACAAGACGGCCCTATCATTAATATATAACGACAAAGTGTCATTTTTTGACGCATTATAGCTGATTTTAGGCAACAATATTTTTTGCTTATTGGTACCCAATTGTTTCCTAATTTTACTAAACTTATCAATATTTATCAAATTCAGCTTAAACAAAAAACCCTTCTTATTGAAGGATTTTTCTGCCGTTTTATTAAATTTTGATGTATTCCATCGGTGTTTCTCTGCCTATAAGCTTTTTTAACATCGCCAGCCCTCTTCTGTGTCTGCTTTTTATTGTACTAATAGGTTCTTTCAAAAAATCCGCAATTTCTCTGAAATTAAGATATTTATAGTAATAAAGAGTCAAAACTAATCGGTATTTTTCCGATAATTTATTTACGATGTTATAAACTTCGGCACGGTTGAACAATAGCTCTGCAGCTTTATCCGGTAAGATAGCATCGTCAGAAATCGTGTTCATTAGAACATTCGTTCCGTCTTCCTGTTCAAAACGCGAAAATGGTATTGATTTTTTCTTTTTCAAAAAGTCCAATGCAGTATTTTTTGCAACCGTATAAATCCAGGATTTAAAATTCTTGGTTTCATCCATTTTTTTAAGATTTCTCCAAACCTTCAAAAAGACTTCTTGAGTTATATCTTCAGCCGTTTCTGCGTTATTTACATAGGTAAAAACGAAACGATAAATCGGAGTCATATAATGCTCCAACAGAACAGAGAAGGCTTTTTCGTCTCCTTTCAAATATTGCCTGATAAGTTGATATTCTTGTATTTCTTTTGCCATACATTTAAATACGGTTAATCTGTTGCCTTCTTACTGAAGAGCCATAATATCATATTTATTTTAAATATGAAAGAGTCAAGCTGTGGATTACTACTAAAGGCTAACTACATTATTTATTTCCTAAATGCTTGGAAAAATGATGCCAGGACTTCTGCGCTTCTTTGATTAAATCTTGAGCAGTATCTCCGGTAATTTTTCTAGCTTTTACATATTGCTCGGCCGAACTTTTCATAAACGCTTTGTATTCAGCCTGACCCATTTTTTGCATCTTTTTTACCTTAGGAGCAATATATTTATAGAAATCCGCCATATGATCCCTTAAATCATTGGTTATTTTCTTGCCGGCTTTTGAATTCAAAAACAACGCAGCAGCAACGCCTAATGTTACTCCAGCAGCGGCGCCCTCAATAAACTTTAATGTATTTCCTTTTGCCATTTGATTTTATGTAGCGAAGCGAATAAAATCATGTCGCGATGTTGACCTGATATATAATATACCTTGGGGCCACTAGAGCGACGAACAATTTATTAACTTGCTATATTATTATTTACTTCTTGATTTTTTCTTGCTAAAAAATTTTGTAATAAACGGAATAGTTGCCATCGCTTCTAGAAAGCCGTTTACGTGCCTATGAAAATCCGCTGACTCTTTTTTGACAACTTGTGCAAAATTTTTTATATTTTTAATCGCCTTAATAATATCAAAAGCAATGATGCTGAAAAACACGCCGACCACAATTATTGCAATTGATACAGTAAGATTAAAAATTATTTGAGATATTTCTAATACGTTCATAATATTATTTTATCATAATTAAAGAATAATGCAAAGCATAAAAACTTTATACAACTAATGTTTTAAACTGGATAAAAATAAACCAGACAGATTGCCTCTTACCATAATGTCTGATGCTTTAACCATATCTGATTGCTGAAGATATATATTTTGACAATCCGATATTGGAAGCGAAACTTTTTCAGGAATTTTTAGACACACTCCATCATTAAACACTCCGTCATTATCAGCCTTAAAAGCAATCTCCTGAGTCAAAATTGTGTTTATATCCCCGGACCCTATATTTCTATATGTAACTACCGGATTTTTTGCGTTGAATATATCCTGACCCAGAATGTCCGAAGGAGCTTTAATCCCCATCAAATTAGTAATTGTCGGTAAAAGATCCAGATGACTGGCGGGAATTTTAATTTCCCCATTCTCTATCCCGGAGTTTAAAATAATAAGAGGCACTTGACCATGAACCAACCCCGGGAAATCACTGTCTTCGTTACCGAGGACATCGCTTATATTTGTGTAGCTTCCGTGATCACCATAAATCACTATCACTGAATTATTATACAAATTTTCTTGTTTCAACTGGTCAATAAATTCTCCGATCGCTTTGTCTACATAATGGATAGACTCCAAATATTCGTATTGCCACCAATCAAAAGTGCCGTCATTAGGAATAGGCAGGGTTTGTAAATCTTCCGGCAATTCAAACGGGGTATGAGAGCTTTCCGTAATTAGCGTTGAGAAAAACGGCTGTTTGAAATTTTGCATCTTAGCTGAAGACTGATTTAAGAAGTCCTCGTCACCCAATTGAGTCGGCCCCTTACCTATCGGACGCGACATAATATAGCTATCTTTGCTTATTTGTTTTTGGTATCCCAATGCAGGATAGATGTTAGCTCTATTCCAAAAAGTCGGTACGTCTCCGTTTAAATTATATGTGCCATAGCCATTTTTTACCAAAAGTTTGGGTAGAGCATTAAAATTATTCTGGGCATAATCAACAAAAACAACATCGTCTTGCAATGGATACATGGAATTAAGTGTTGAGAACTCGGCATCGGCGGTATTGCCCGGTCCAACCTGCGTATAATAATTAGAAAAATACAAACTCCCGGCTGCCAAATCGTTTAAATTCGGCGTTATCTCCTCGCCGTTAATCTTTTGGTTAATCACCGCATTTTCAAGAGATTCTATCTGTAGAAAAATTAAATTCTTACCTTTATCGATCCCAAAATATTTTCCGTTCTTTTGAGAGACCACCTGACTCTTTGCTAAACTGACGAGAAAATTTTTATCCGCATCGCTGACCGAGTTAATTCTCAAAAAATATTTAATGGCATCTTCAAAAGAAAAGTTTACGATACCCATTTTCTCCACCAAAGTATTCATATCATAGACATCCTTGTAAAGACGGCTGGTATTCCCCCACTGCTTTTCTTCCTGACTTAATAAAAAATAGTATCCGAATGATACTACGGCAATAATAAAAATAGCAAAAATTAATTTTCCCTTGTTAGAGACAATTATCTCTCTATAATTTTTTTTAAATGTTAGCCAATACGCAACGCCGACAAGTAAAAAATTACATATAAATAGCAGCAAACCGAAACCGATTAACTTTTTAACAGTCCCCGTAACCGAAAAAGCTTGCCATGAGTAATGCAAAACTGAAACCTGCAAAAAACTTTTTGCATACTCAAAGTAAATAAATTGAGATAAAAATATTATCGATATAAAAAAAGAAATCAAAAACAGATAAACGTACCTTCCACGTTTTTTAAAGAATACCGATGGTCCATAAAGAAGAAGTCCTAATGCAAAATTTACGAAAAAAAATCTCCAAATATATTGGTTTGGAGAGAGATTAAGCCAACAATCAAATGCCCAAGCTTGAATAAAAAATAAAACTGCGAGCAATAAGGGCAAAAATAAAAGACTTGGATAATCAATCCACTGCCGGTTACTCTGGCTTTCTATATTAGAAACATCATTCATATAAAACTCTACTGAATAGCCGAAAGCTGGGATTGCAGTTGCTGAATTTCCTGCTGAATCTGTTGCATCTGTTGTTGTTTTGATAAGCTGCCATTTTGAGAAGTTGTAGAATTTACAGAAACCTGCAACTGATTTAAGGCGCCTTCAGTGGAAGGTCCAACATTCCCTGTTTGTTTAATATTATGAGCCGATTGGAACTTTTTTATAGCCGTAACCGTCGCCGGCCCGTAGTGGCCCGTTGGATTTACCGTCAAAAAACCCAAATTAGCCAATATATTCTGAAGTTCCAAAACATCACTGCCTTTATCTCCATACCCAAGATACCTTAAAAAAACATAAGGAACCGACGTTACAACCGGTTGTGTAACAATAGGCGCCTGGGAACTTTGTGATACAGAAATTAATAAGTTCGCACAACCGCCTCCATTTTGACAAATGGAAACCGTATCCGTGCCAATGTTTATCGCAGATACACTGGCGCTATTTTGATTTACAGTTATAGACACAACGCCCGAACTGCTATTTGAGGCAATATAATAGCTTGAGCCGCCGGAGATAGAAACAGTTGCATTTTGGCCTACAATTAAAGATAAATTATTTTGATCTAAAATAGGTTGATTTAAAGAAGATGTTGTTGAACCGTTAACAGAAACATAAAGAGTGGCGCACTGACCTCCATTTTGACAGATTGATATATTGTCCGAACCTGACAACATACCTGTAACAGTTATTGAATTGCCGCTTATTTGAGCCGATGCAACAGTCGGGCTGGAACTGTTGGCAACGTAATAATTCCCTCCGCCGGAAACATACACAACGGTTTGCTGTCCGATATTTAATGAAACATTGCTTTGATTTAAAGTAATATTGTTTGACGAAGTTAAACTGTTCACAGTTATTGATAGCGCCGTACAGCCGATAGAAGAACATACATTGGCAGTTGTAGAGCCGGGATTTACTCCATAGATTGTTAAAATATTTCCACTGACTGATCCGTTAAAAATATTTGAAGAGTTTGAAGAAGAAATACTATAAGGAGTTGACCCGCCCAAAATTGTGATGCTTGAACTTTGGCCGGCTAAAATTGAAACTGAATTTTGACTTAACGATATTGACCCGTTACTGCTCACGTTGCTGACATTTGCCGTTAATGACGCGCAGGTTCCCGCATATGCGCAAATACTGATAGTTGATGTTCCGCTAATATTTCCAATTAATGTTAAGATATTATTGGTTATATTGGCTTGAACAAAGCTTGGGTTTGAATTAGACGAAACATAAAAATTAGTGCCGGTACCTCCATAAATAGTTACTGCTATGCTTTGCCCGATAGGCACAACCGGATTAGTTTGACTGAATGTGACAGCCGTAGAATTTACCGTTGTTGAATTGATATTTAAAATACCGCAATTATTCATATCAGTTGTACAAACTGTTATGGCCGCAGAACCGTTACTATTACCCACCAGATTGATAACCGACCCGTTTAAATTCGCCTGGACAGAACTTGAATTGGAATTGTTTAATATTGTGTATGTTCCCGACCCGCCACTTACTGTAACCGGAATACTTTGCCCTGAAATAATAGAGAAATTATTTTGACTAAAACTAAGTTGCTGAGCCGAAGAATTTTGCACAGTAACAGTTATGCTGGCACAATTTGAAGTGCTGCCGACAAAACAGATATTAGCTACGGTAGAACCATAAGTTAACGCCTGGATGGTTATCTGGTTGCCGTTGAAGTTTATATTGGCAACCGTCGGACTAGTATTGCTCAATAAATATATATAACTCGCACTGGCTGTTATAGTTGAGGTTTGACCTATATTCAGCAACACCGCCGTTTGATTCAACGTGATATTGCTTGAATTAGTTGAAGAACTTTGCGTGTAGGGCCAACTAACGTTTGCAGATTGAGAACCGGAGATGCCATTTGTTTTAACATAAACTAAAGTATTTGCAGAAATTCCATTAGGCAAAACCGCCGCAGAACTGACGACATTTGAAAACGTTCCATTGGAGTTTGTATTGCCAAGGACTGTTGACTGGAACCCGGAAAAAAGCAGAACGCTGACATTAGGGTCTCCGGTCACATTTATCTGTACATTATCTGAAGTTCCGGTAGCCGAAAGGGTTAAAGTTGGAGTCATTGCATATGCAACCGGCGCAACCAACAGCAAAAACCCAGACATAAAAATAGAAACAAATAATATCTTTTTAAAATAAATCATTTTATTTAAAATTTTATTAATTATATTCTATTATTGTACCAGTTTTTGCCGCAAAAGAGAAATCTTATCAACTGACAGCAAACGATAAACTAGAACCCGAAAAGATGCTTAAAGAAATTACCAATTCCATTCATCATACCGCCCATAAAGTTCGGCCTGGCGCCTGAATTATTGCCAGTTGAACCACCATTAGCTTTTGCTTTTTGATCTATAACAGACGAAGCAGTCACGCTATTGCCGCTAACCGTTCCCTGAATCACCAAATTATCACCAACGGCAACATTTGAAATACTAGGGCTTGTTATCCCCGACACAACAAACTTAGCTCCGGTCGCATCAACCGTGTATGTAACATTACTATTATTTGTAATTGTGATACTGTTCCCGCTTATTAAAGTAACTTTTCCCGCTACAACCGGCTGACCATTGCCCTGAATCGCCGACTGCATTTGCGGAGGAACTCCGTCTCTGATATTTTTCGCTGCAACATTTGTTCCGGTAATTGTTCCCTGGACCATAACCGTATCACCCACTGCTATATTTGAGACAGCAGAAGTCTGCCCGTTTTTTATTACTGTTGCACTTGAAGCGTCAACTGTATAAGTCGTTGCAGCAGCTCCATTTGGCCTTGTTTTTCCGGCTACCATAATTGTTGTGCCACTTATTGAAGAAACTGTGCCGGTAACCCCCAATCCTCTAAGCCCGCCACCCATCATAACTCCGTCTCTGATTGACGTTGCAGTTATATTTGTTCCACTCACCGTTCCCTGTACCGCGATAGTATCGCCAACAACAATGCTTGAAATTGTCCCCACGGTGTTATTTTTTGTTATTTTGGCATTTGTCGCATCTACTGTGTATGTAGCTAATGTTGCTGTCGGACTGAATCCTTGTTTACCATTTACGGTAATACTATTTCCGCTTACAGCAGAAACCGTACCGACCACCGCCGGAGCTTGTCCAGAACCCATCATCCCCCTGCCAAATCTTCCTCCTCCACCCTGCTGATTAGATTGCGCAAAAGCCGGGACTGCAACCGCAAGGCTTAACAAAATTCCTGCAGTTGCCAACAACGAAAGATATTTTTTACTTATCATTTTATTACAGTTTTGCTTATTTAAATTTTAATTTATTTCGCAAAACTATTATTTAGATTAGTACTAATATTACTACGTATGCATTATTAATATTGATGCAAAATTATCGTTGCAAAAAAAATCCGCCCTCCGTAAAGCTAAGGACGAATTCTTAATTCAACCAAAATATTATTTTTTTGGTTTCTGTGGCTCACCATCACACCCGCATACAGGACAAACCGTCTTTTCGTCGTGACCACAACTGCATTTTGTGCATTTTGCCATAGTAGTATAATTTTCCAATTAATTTAATATGGCGACCTTTGCCTTAATAATAGTTTTTATAAAAGCATAGGTCAATACTTGACAAAAACTACAAAGTAGACAATATTTTAAAACAAAAAGGGAGCATCCGTGCGGATGGCTCCCTAACATTTTTTACGCAACCTGAGATTCCCGAACCTGCGTCAGATTTTTTTCAACCACAGCTTTCAAATAATGAAAGTTAAAGCTGTGACAACATAGTTCTATGTAGGCCATTGAACCCTGCGGTATACCATTTCTTAAATGATGATCCCCGCCTAACAGTTCGTATGAACTATATATACGGTGATCACCATTAATGGCATACCCAAGACGCGGCCTTTTTTCCAAAAAAAGCCCATTCTTTTCCATGATTTCACGGATTTTCTCTACGGTCTCAACGACATAAACTCTGCACAGATAGTCTTGCATAACTCTGTTCCCCGCAAAAATGACTTTATAGAATACCGCGAACCATTCGCGATAACTCTTCTACAATATATCAGAATTATATAAATTTGTCAATAGATAAGACTGAAACAAAAACGACTGTTTCAATAAACAGCCGCATTGCAGGTGGTAACATTTTTTTAAACCCAATTTTCGTCATTAAGGTAGGAAATCCTGTTTGTTAATTTAAAGAGATTGTTCTCGCTTGCACCGGCAAGACGGTATTCCATCAAAAACGCGTCCTCGCCGGTATCGTTATAAAATTTACGATTGACACACAGGGCACGGAAATGTTGCTTACTGAAAAATAGCTGAGCTTGAAGATTTGTTTCCCGCACATAAATCGTGATATGCCATCGTCGACATATTGCCAATTTGCTGACCAGTTTACCTACCATCTGAGCACCAATACTTGAGCGACGCCAACCAGGATGAACGGCAAAATTCAAAATATGAAGTTTACCTTTGTGCAATTCGTAAATCATAAAGCCAACTACTTTCTCGCCGTATTCGGCAACCATACTAATGCAGTTGCACTGTCTGAAACACCGAAGGAAATCGTCTTCTTCCCATGCAAATTCAAAACTCAGCTGCTCAATTACGAGAACTTCCGGCATGTCGCGCCGAATCATACAACGGATATGGACCATTTCTTGTTTTTTCGTTTCCATATTCGCCACATTCATGACAATTCTCCTTTCATCGCCATTCTTAGGTTTAACTTTTGCCATCCCACCAAAGGATAACAAAATATTACACCGATTATCTCAACGAGCTGATTTAATCTTTATACAATATGGAGTCAATGTCAATGTTGCGAAGCAACCCGATATTAAAATCCCAAATTTTCATTTATAATAATCATTCTGACTTTCCTTTGCATCATAGGATTTTCTTTTTTAAAGATAACAATTTTAGATATCATCGTCCCCCTGCCATATAGGGCTTTCATATGTTCATTTTCAAGCGGAACAACATATTCTTCCAGGCGCCTGAAAGCTTCTATGAGATCCGATACGATTTTCTGGGCGCCTACAACAAATATTAAATTTTGGGAAGTAAAAACAATATGAGGCAATTGGCTGCCAGAATTGGAAGCGACGATAAACTCTCCCGTTTTGCATAAAGCATGAACGCTTCCCAGATAATAATCAAACAACACTGCCTGTTTACGAAGAACCTTTTGCTTTTCTTTGTCAGTTTCCGCCAAAATTTTCTCATGCAAATTGTTCCAACCATGACTTCCCTGCTTTAAATAATCCACATATCCTATTTGCTCCAAAGTTTTTGAGGAGCCATTCATAATTGATGCGCCGCTTGGAATAAATTGCTTTATTTTTTCCAACGCATCTTTGCCATCTTCTACTATGACAGCTTCTACACCGTTGCTTTCCAGGGCTTTTGCTGTTTCTTCAATGATTTTTTTATTTGCCAATGTGTTATATTTATCCATTTTTTTACCGTTAATACTATTATTCATCATATACCAATAATGATTAAAATTAGATTAAACCTCTACAAAGACTTCCTCTTTATGCGCGCCGCCCTTCATTTTTTCCTTTGAAACATTTATCAGTAAAGAAAGGCAGGTTCCGATGATTAAAACTCCGGCGGCCCAGACGAAAACCGTTTTATACGCATCAATCTGCGCCGCTAATATAATTAAACCCACAGCCTGTTTATAAATTGTCGGGTTTAAAATCTTAATTATGCTGCGATATGAAATATTCAAAACATTGCCATCTACTGTATTCGTTAAAAGCGTGCTAAACACCGCAATACCAAAAGCCTGAGCAATATTTCTGCCAAGAGCAAGGATAGATGAGGCAACTCCAATTTCCGCGCTAGGCACAACCGCAGCTATAACAGAGGTTCTTTGTGCCATTCCAAAACCAAGACCAAAAGCCATGATAACGAGAGGAATTATAATATCTATGGCAGTGGCGCGCGGATCAAGAAAAACAGAAAACAAAAATGTTCCTATTGTTGCCACCAGAGTGCTGACGAAAATAATATATTTGGGCTGTATTTTGCCGGTGAAAGACCCGCCAATCGGCGAAGCGATTACCATTGCAAACGCCATAGGTATAAACAAATACCCGGTTTTTGTGGCATCAAATCCAAGATAAGTCTCGGCAAAAATAGGAATTAAAAATATTGCCCCGGCCAGCGCCATAAATACCAAAAAATTATTTAAAAGAGTATTTACAAAAACGTTATTTTTGAAAAATTTCAAATCAACAATAGGTTCTTCCGCTTTTAGTTCTATCAAGACAAAAATAACCACAAAAGCGACAACCGACAGATAACACAAAATACTTGGCAATGATATCCAACCCCAAAGAAGTCCTTGGTCTAAAACCAAAACCAAAGATGATAAAGCTGATCCCAAAGTCAACGCTCCCCACCAATCAAAATGAATTGTTTTATGCTCCGAGAGGGATTCCCTAATGAAAACCGAAGCCATAACCAAACCTAAAATTCCAACCGGAATATTAAGTAAAAATATAGACCTCCACCCAAAATTATCAATCATAGGTCCGCCGATAATCGGCCCAAAAACAACCGCGGCCGCAAATGAGACCGACCATAATCCAAGCGCCTGAGCCCGTTCCTTACCCTGCTTGAATGTAACAGCTAAAATTGCCATAGCTGTTGGATAATCAGCTGAGCTGGCAACAGCCTGGATGATTCTAAAAACAATCATAGAGCTTAAACTCCAGGCAAATCCCGCCAGAGCCGAACCAAAAATAAAAATGGAAAAGCCCATTATATAAACTTTTTTTCTGCCGATTGTATCCCCAAGCTTTCCCCAAATTGGCACAAATACAGAGTTTGCCAAAATATATGCCGTTGCAATCCAGCTGGCAGTATTTACTGTGATTTTAAAATCTATAATTATTTTCGGCAAAGCCAAGTTCACAATTGTTTCATCCAGCCTGCCCAAAAAAGTCCCGATAATAACGGTAAGTAATACAAGCCATTTAAAATTTTTATGCGTTTCTTCCATTATTTATATTAATCATATGAATAGCCAAGTCGCCCAGAAAAAGAGAGTAAGTTCCATTTTTTTACTATTTGTAAATCCAGAGTTTTGCCGACATCCCGTTCTTTAATTCCGGATATTGAGCCGTGTCAAATCTCACTTTAACATCAAAATTCATTTCCTGCCGTGTATTGGAAATATTAAAAACAATGTCGCCCGCGTCTGAAGTCGGGCTTATTTCGTCAACAATTCCCTGATATTCTTTACTGCCAAAAGCATCAATGGTGAATATGGCGTTTTGCCCAACTTCTATTTGCGATAAACCCTTATCTTCTTCAACCTGCCCCACGACTCTTAAATCGTCAAGATTTATCATTGTAGCAACAACCTGACCCGGCCCAAATGAAGCCCCAATATCATTATTTAAAGATAAAATTTGACCGGCTGATTTTGCTTTTATAAGTTCATTGCCAACTCTTGCAATCGGAGCTGAATTTTGAACCTGATCCCCCACATTCACAAAAACTTCCTGTAAAGTTCCGCCAACCAAGGGAGATAAATTTGCGACAGGAGCCGATACAGAAGCATTCTCTATATAAACTCTTTGCGAAACAACATTCCAATATATAAGTCCGCCGATACCAGCCAAAACTATAACAATGATTGAAGCTGCTGCAATTATTCTAGTGCGATTAGCTTTTACTGCCACGGTCACATCTTCCTCTATTTTTTTAACATCTTGCCCTATCCCTTTAATGTCTTTTTTAAAATTATTTTCCATGGTTTTAATTTTGATTTTTTAATATGCAAATACTTTTTCTCCCAATTTTAAACCTGAAACTATTTCAATATTTTTGTCATCTCTCAATCCTACGGTAACTTCTCTTGATTCTTTTTTGGAGTTTGAGTCATCTACAGTTACAAAGTATTTTCCATCTTGCCCAATCACTGCTGATTTGGGAATTATTAAAACATTTGAATGAGTATCTGATGTTACGGCAATATTCGCTGTCATTCCGGTTTTTATTTCTGCATCAAAATTTTTGAATTTTAATTTGGCGCCATAAACAGAAACTCCGTCCACAATTGATGGAGCTGAATCAATAGAAACAATTGTTGCCGGAAATATTGTGCCGTTTCCAAAAGCATCCAAAGTGATTTGTGCATCTTCCCCAATTTTTGCATCAGCCATATCAATTTCAGGAACATCTGTGTCTATTTCAAGATTATTATTTGATATTGTAATAACCGGCGCATTTGGGGACGCGATTGAGCCCATTACAACATTGTCTTTATCTACTTGTCCTCCAAATGGCGCATATAAAATTGTATTATTTACGACCGCCTGTGCCGAATCAACCTGCCCTTGAGCTGAAAGTATTTGAGCTTTCGCCAAATTAATATTTTCTTGTGTTGGCGGAGCAGTTGTCAAACCCAATTGATCTTGAGCTGTCTGGACAGTCAATTTCAAAGAAGCAATATTTTGTTGCAACGCAGTTACGCCTGTTAGAATTGTGTTCACAGCTGTTTTTTGTCCGTCTAAAGATGATTTATCGGCAGCCGTAACTTTATAAAAATATATTCCCTGGTCACATTGAGCTCTGATAATATTTATATCGTCATAAACATTATTAAGAGATAAAATTGTTTGGTTTATTGCCGTATCAACATCTGCCGGCGCCGGTGTACCATTCTGGTCATTTTCAACAGCGCTTAAGTAATTCTGGACGCTTTGTGTATTACTATTAATATCATTTTTAGCATTGGAAACCTGTATGCCTTGCGGATCCTGTGATCCAAAATAATTATTTTGTATTGAAACCGCAGTATTATAGGCATTATAAGTGGCAGTATACGCATTGTTCAGTGTATTAACTGCTCCGTTATATGAATTGGTTAAATTCTGCTTAGCTGAGTTAACGGAATCCTGGACTGTCTCAATATTTTGCTGGGTTGCACCGACTAAAAGCTTGTCGTAGTTAGCCTGAGCTTGCGCCAAAGATCCTTTTGCCGAGGTTAAAGCCGCCAGTGCCAAGCTTTGGTCAAGCACAGCCAGTGTTTGACCGGCATAAATTTTATCACCGACTTTCACATAATTTGCCACAATTTTACCTTGAGTTACAAAAGCCAAGTCAACACCCTCTGATGATTTGACCTGTCCGGTCAGATTTATTTTTTCCGTAATATCCCCATTTTTTGCCTCAACTGAAATTAATTTTAAAAGAGGATTTTGATTAAAGTATGATACCAAAACAATCGCAACAATAATAGCCGCTATAATAATAGAAATAATAATTATATTTTTATTTATTTTTTTCATAGGATATTTTTTCTAAAATTTTTATTAGTTCTCGTTTGTCTTTATCGCTTAATTTACTGAAAAATGTTTCCACCGCTTTGCGGATATTTTTATATTTTTTTTGCAACAATCCCAACCCCTTAGAGGTTAATTCAATATGAATTACTCTCTTGTCGTCAGACTTTTGAATTCTCTTGATATTACCGCTGTCTACCAGTTTATTTATTACGGGAGTAGCTGACGGCGGTTTTATGTGCAAATAATCGGTTATAGACTTCATTGTCGTTTCTCTTTCCCTCTCAATAAATTTTAATATCTCAAATTCTAAGTAAGTGAAATCATTCAAACAATCGCTGGAGCGTATCTTTTCTTTTATCAGCCTGCCTATATTGAATATATTAGATGCCAATATTTCATTTATTTCCATATAATTGTTAGTTTTACTAAGTATATATCAAAAACAGCAAACGGTCAACAGCTCAAACTTATGCAAATAAAAAAACCGGCGCGCATTTCCGGCAGGGTGCTTTCTATCTTTTTATCTTACAATACATTTTTTAACAAAGCCTTCCATTATTTCTTTGATCTGTTCAAACTCTTCTTTTGAATATGTTTTTTCCTTGAGAAATTTTCTGTTATTTATTTTATATTCAGGCGGAATAACAAAATTTTGCAAAGCGTATAATCTCGCGCCTTGTATCATTTTACCAATTTTCTTAAAATCACCCAGCGATATTTGTGATTTTATAACAGTGGTTCTGAATTCGTAGTCTATTTTGGAGTTTAAAATAAGCCTTATGCTTTTCTTAATTTTATCGGGAGATATTGCAACGCAGGCAATATCGGCATATTTATCCAACGAACCCTTAATGTCCATCGCGATATAATCCACAATTCTATTTTTTATAATTTCTTTTAAAACTTCGGGGCTTGCGCCATTTGTGTCTAATTTCACCTTAAATCCCAAACTACGCACCTTATTTATAAAAGGAATCAAGTCTTCCTGCATTGTCGGTTCTCCACCGGTAATGACAACACCACCCAACTTTCCTTTTCTGCTTTCTAAAAAAGCAAGTATCTTCTCCTCAGGAATACTTTCTTTAAACAGTGTTGGATATACAAGCTCAGGATTATAACAGTAACCGCAATGGAAATTACATCCTTGAGTAAATACAATCGCAGAAACGCAAGACGGAAAATCAACCAGCGAACATTTTTCAAGTCCTCCAATTTTCATAATAGATTATTTTTTATGAATTATTCTATATAGAAGAGTTAATACCGGAAGAATTTTTAGCTAATTTAGGTTTGTCTTCGCATACCAAATATGGTTTTCTGATCTTAAATTCCTCCTTTTTGCCTTTATTCCACTGAGCTACAGGTCTTAAATATCCGACCACTCGTGAATATACCTCTGTTACGGCTCCGCAACTTCCGCAGAACGGCTGTTGACCGGCCAAGTAACCATGAGATGGACAGACGCTGAATGTAGGAGTTAACGTAAAATAGGGCAAACGATATTTTTTGCAAACGGTCCTGACGATATCTTTTACAACTTTGAAATCAAAGACTCTTTCTTTTATAAACAAATGGATTACCGTACCTCCGGTATATTTTACTTGGATATCGTCTTGCAAATCAAGCGTTTCAAACATATCATCGGTAAAATTAACCGGTAAATGAGTTGAATTAGTGTAAAATGGTGCAGCCCCTTCTTTATAAGCAGCTTCATTGGCGCAAATGATATCAGGATATTTTTCTTTATCCATTTTGGCCAACCTGTATGTTGTTCCCTCTGCCGGAGTCGCTTCAAGATTATAATTGTTTCCGGTTTCTTTTTGATATTTAATCAGATCTTCTCTCATTTCATCCATAATTTTCATGGTAAACTTCTTTCCTTTTTCCTGGGTAATATTTTCACCCAAAAGATTAAGACAGGCTTCGTTCATACCGATTAAACCGACAGTTGAAAAATGATTATTCCAGTACTTGCCCGTTTGCTCTTTCATTTTTCTTAAATAAAACTTGGTATATGGATACAAATTATTGTCAGTAAACTGTTCAATAACATTTCGTTTAATCTCTAAACTTTCCTTGGCAAGCAGCATCAACCGTTTTACTCTGGCAATAAAATCTTTTTCGTTCTTTGCCAAATATCCAATCCTTGGCATATTGATAGTTACCACTCCAACCGAACCGGTCAGAGGATGGGAACCAAACAATCCCCCGCCCCGTTTCACCAATGTTTTTGTATCCAATCTTAATCGGCAACACATTGACCTTGCATCTTCAGGTTTCATATCGGAATTAATAAAGTTGGAGAAATATGGAATTCCATATTTGGCAGTAATTTGCCACAAAAGCTCCATATTTGGATTGTCCCAGTCAAAATCTTTGGTGATATTATATGTCGGGATTGGAAAACTGAACACTCTGCCTTTTGCATCTCCCTCAAGCATAATTTCAAGAAAGGCCTTATTAAAAAGATCCATCTCTTCCTGGAAATCCCCATAAGATTCTTTTTGGAGCTTCCCGCCGATTATAACCGGAATATTTTTAAGATTCGGCGGCGGATTCAAATCAAGGGTAACGTTAGTAAACGGGGTCTGAAAACCGACCCGCGTTGGAACATTGATATTAAAAATAAATTCTTGTAACGCCTGTTTTACTTCTTTGTAGCTCATTTTATCGTATCTGATAAATGGAGCCAAAAATGTGTCAAAATTAGAAAATGCCTGCGCTCCGGCCGCTTCTCCCTGCAAAGTATAAAAAAAGTTTACAATTTGTCCCAAAGCGCTCCTAAAATGCTTCGCAGGTTTGCTTTCAACTTTTCCTTCCGCTCCCTTAAACCCCTCTGACAATAAATCCATCAGATCCCAACCGACGCAATAAACAGATAAAACATTTAAATCATGTATATGCAGTTCGCCATTTAGATAAGCTTCTCTGATTTCTGTGGGATAAATTTTATTAAGCCAGTACGTTTTGCTGATTTCAGAAGAAATATAATTGTTCAACCCCTGAACAGAAAACGTCATATTGCTGTTCTCATTTACCTGCCAATCGGATTTTCCCAAATAACTGTCAATTAAATTTATATTATTTTTATTAATTGTTTCTCTTAATTGACGGTGCTGTTCGCGGTAAAGCATATAAGCTTTTGCAGTTTTGTGATACGGCGAAGCAATAAGGGCCTCTTCCACAACATTCTGGACGTCTTCAACGTTTGGAACTTTTTCAGAAATTGTGCTGTCGGCTAAACTTAAAACGCGCAGGGTAAGTTTTTTGGCAATTTTGTCGTCATATTCTCCGGTGGCAAGACCGGCTTTAAAAATCGCTTTCTCAATTTTTTTGACATCGAACTTTACGATATTGCCATCTCTTTTCTTAATTTTTTTGAACATACGATTTAATTACCCTTGCCGAATAATTTTGCTTCGCGAAATTATCGAGCTAAATTAATATTTATTTAATAATATTTAATAAAACGCTTCTGTTATTATACGGCTTTCGGGAATTTTGTTTTTATTCAGTATTTTCCACAAGTCATTTGCAAAAGATATTGACCCGCAAATAAAGTAATAATTATCTTCTTTTAGTCCATTATATTTTTTAAGCATCGGCTCGTCAATTCTTTTCAACTCATCAATTTCTGTGTCTTTGTATTTTGTTCTTGTGAGAGTATGAATTATTTTAAAATCCGAATTTTTTGCCGCTATTTTTTCTAATTCATTAAAGAATATAATATTGTCTTTGGTTTTATTGCTGTAAAAAAGAGTTATTTTTTTCTGCGATATCTTTTTTTCTTTTACGAGGGATTTAATTATACTATGAATCGGAGAAATTCCAACTCCCCCCGCCAAAAAAACAATATTCTGCATTTCGTCCGTAAAATGAAACCGTCCCTCCGGTCCGATAAGTTTTACCGTGTCCCCGATTTTTAAATTATGAATCGCTTCCGAAAATTTTCCCATTTTTTTCACCGTCAAAGAAATATATTTTTCTCCCGGCGCATTGCTAATGCTATATGATTTTCCTTGCCAGCCAAATGCATTATTTAAAAAATACAGCGTGATATATTCTCCCGGCTGAAATGAAAAAAGTTTTCCTGAAACCGGAATAAAATCAAATGTTTGAACATCCGCAATGTTTTTCTTTTTTTTAATAAGCGTAAAAATATTTTCTTCACTTTCCATGTTTGTTCTGCCGTTTTTGATAATCCAAAATTGCATCGTGCAACGCTTCCTGGCCCAAAACTGAACAGTGAAATTTTCTTTCCGGCAACCCGCCAAGCCGTTCCAAAATATGCTGGGGCTTTAAGTGAATCGCGTCTTTTAAAAGCATTCTGCCTTTTTCAGTAACCATCACCGACATCATTGAAGTTGATGCAATAGCTGATGCGCAACCAAAGGTTCTCCATTTGCATTGTTTGATTTTTTGATTTTTTTTATCTACTTTAATCCAAACAATCATCATATCTCCGCACGCCGGACTCCCAACCAAACCATATCCGTCGGCTTTATAATTTTTATCGTCCAGCAATAAATTTCGCGGATGAAAAAAATGATCTTTGACAATATCCGAATAAAGCCAATTTTTACTTGGATTACAAGAAACAACATCCGCTTTTTTAGTATTCTTTTTCTTCATTATTCGATTAATAATTTTTCTTTCCAATCAATTACTTTATATAAGTACCTCGCAAAAGCTCAAATTTTAGCTTATCTTTTTCTTGTATTTCCGTTTCAGCAACTATTTCAATTTTAATACCAGTATCCTTTGCAAGCTCTTCAAAAAGTTCTTGATTAGCTAAATCTGAAGAAAAACCTATCAGCAATTGTCCGCCAGGTTTTAAAAAGTTCTTAGCAGTATTAAAGAATTTTCTTATGGCTCTATATCCTGGATCGAATACCTGCATATCTTCTAAGCTTATTTTGGCGCCCGGATCAAGAAACCCAAATGGCAGGGCCCAAAATATAGAATCAAATTTTTTACCTTTCTCCACTCCATCAAGAACATCTCCATTAGCTATTTCCACTCTATCACCAATGCCAAGTTTTTCAGCATTAAATTTCGTATTTTCACTTGCAAAAGGATTAATATCCGTCGAAACTATTTTTATATTTGGATTAGCAAGCGCAACCAAACAAGTTTCTACCCCCGCCCCACAACCTATTTCACAAAAATCTTTTTGCCCGGTAACCTTTTCTTTTAAAACTGATGCAAACCAAGCCGTTGACGGGAAATGACCTGGATTAAAAACGGCCGGATGTATCGAAAATTCTTTGCCATCAATTATAGTCTTAGCCCAATCGGTATTTTTTATTTGTTGCAAAAATGTTCTCGTTTGCTCTACCCCAGCTTCCTTTGGATCATCGAAACGAATGAGTTGAGATAAATACACCTTCGTTTTCTCAATATCTATTTGCCCATCGGTTCTAAGTTTTGTTTCTGCATCAATAGAAAAATTAATTTTATAATATCTACGAAGTTCAAAATAAGTATCAAGATCATCGGGTCCAAAGCCACCAAAAATTGCGATGTCATTTAAGCCACAACCAAGCAGAGTATCTATCTTGCCCTTTAAAGAATCCCTACTTTCTCTAATCCCTTTACCTTTGCTGTTATCCAAAAGAATAAATGCTTTATATTTTTTTATTGTACGTCTGAAAACTACATCATGAACTAAATTGAAATTACCATCATAAATAGGTATATCTGCAAGAAAAGAACGGCTTGCGGCTTTTATTACATCTAATTCAGAAGATTGAATATCGTTTGTTTGTATATATTTTACAAAAGGTAATTTCTTTTTAATTATGCGAATATCTTTTAATGGGTCAGCTGAGTTTTTAAAAGAAAAGTGAAGTATAGGGACAAACCCTTCATAAAAATCACATACATGGAAAATCTTTTCTATATTAGAAATTTTTTCGTCATTATTAAGGATAGAATAATCTGCAGAAACCCCAACACATATTTTCAGAAGTGGGTCACGTTTCTTGTTTTTCAAAAATTCTCCAACTTGCTCCACTTGATCTAGAGTTTCAACGTGAAATTGATAGAAGTAATAGCTTACCTCATCGTTAAAAAAATGCTTAAACTTGTCTCTTTTTGATAGAAGATACCGCCTATTATATTTATTAGATTTTATTACTAATGGGACTCTACCGGCAACATCAATCCCGAGCTTCGCAATTTCTGATACTTTGGAAGGATTGTTTGTTAATAATCGAATCCGAGTCACACCTAAATCGGAAAGAGCAACCTTGGCCTTTTCATATGTCCTTTCATCTGGGCGATGACCTAATAGAAGATTCGCTTCAAAAGTATCGTATCCTTTATCTTGAAGCTGATAACTTTTTATTTTCTCAAATAGCCCTATTCCACGCCCCTCTTGTCGTAAATAAATTAAAACACCGTTCCCACTTTTATTAATTTGATTGAGAGATTGGCTTAATTGTTCGCCACAATCACATTGCAAACTACCAAAAGTATCTCCTGTTATACATTCGCTATGTATGCGAACGAGCACCGAAGCAGTATTGTCTAATTTATCAGTCGAAAGTACGACCGTTTCCTTCCCTTGAGCATCAGCATAAACTCGAATGTTAAAATTTCCGAATTTAGTAGCAATTTTAGTCTCAGTAAAAATATTTTTCATGTTATTTTTTTACAAACTTTTATACTTCAAACTCAAACGACCAAATTCCACCATTTTAACCGTTCGCCATTGCTAAACACCTCATTTCCACCATTTGAGGTGTTTATATATCTGCTGTCTAATGTAATTATAGCAAATGTGCAACGCGAAATCTAAATTTTAATCGAAGATATTTCTTTTAACCTTTTCGCTATTTTTGGTAAAACTTCTAAAACATAATCTAAATCTTTTTTGGTTGTTTTTCTTCCAAGGGTTAATCTTATGCTTCCATGAGCATATTCTGGAGAAAGTCCAAGCGCCAACAACACATATGACGGCAACAAATCTTTTGAAGCGCAGGCGGAACCGGTTGAAACGCAAATTCCGTGTTTATCAAGCATCAAAGCAATCGACTCCCCTTCTATCCCGGGAATTGAAATATTTATATTATTCGGCAATCTTTTTTTTAAATCTCCGTTAACTTTTACGAATGGTATAATTTTTGAAATTTTTTTTATAAAATAATCCCTTAAAGCTGAAAGCCGTTTATACTCGGCCAATCTGTTTTTTTCTGTTAATTTAAGTGCTTCCGACAACCCGACAATCAAGGCCACATTTTCAGTTCCGGATCTTAAACCGTTTTCCTGTCCACCGCCAAAAATTTGCGGCTCAATTTTTATTTCTTTCTTTTTATATAAAAAACCAATTCCTTTTGGTCCGTATATTTTTGAACCACTGCAAGTCATTAAATCAACACCAAGCTCTGCGATATTTAAAGATAAAGCGCCGGCAGCCTGACAAGCGTCCGTATGAAACAAAGGAAAAACATTTTCTTTTCTTAAATTTTTTATAAATTCCGAAATTTCTTTTATCGGTTCAACAACTCCGATTTCGTTATTAGCATACATTATCGAAACCAAAATAGTATTTTTATTTATAGCTTTTTTAAGTTCTTCAAGTAAAATTATACCATTTTTATCTACATTTAAATATGTAACTTTAAATCCTTCTTTCTCTAATTTTTTTGCCGATTCTAAAACCGCTTTATGCTCAATTTTAGAAACAATGATATGATTGCCTAAATTTTTATAAGCTCGGGCAACTCCCAATATCGCCAAATTATCTGATTCAGTTCCCGACCCGGTAAAAATAATTTCTTCCGGACTTGCGCCGATAATATTCGCCACATTTTCTCGGGCGCTATCAATTGCTTTTTTTGCATTTCTGCCCATTGAATGTAAATTTGAAGAAGGATTTCCAAATTCTAATGAAAAATACGGCTTCATTTTTTCAAACACCAAAGGGTCAACATAGGTTGTAGATGCATGATCTAAATAAATATTTTTCATAAAAGGTAGATACATTATATATTTACCAAAAGCTAATTGCAACAGAAAATTAAAGATTAAAAAACCCGCGTTTTTGCGCGGGTTCCGACCGAAAACTAATCGAGGTTTTTCAGTCCTTCGTGTGTCCTAAGTTTTTGACGCGCTTTCTTGAATATCTGGTGTGCCCTTTTGCGGGTCTTAACTTTTTTACCGTATTTCCCATCAACGAGCTTCGCTATCTCCTCAAAAGAATGAGGATCGCATCCATTCAGTCCGAATCTTAACTCTACCACTTCTCTCTCTATCGGTTCCAGTTTAGAAAGAATTGCTTCCTGAACCAATTCTCGTCGTGAGTTTTGTTCCGCCTCAATGCCCGGCGAAACCGCATTGGGGTCCTGAACTTCATCGTGAAGAGTCGTCGCGTCTGAACCCTGTGATGAAATCACCTTATCCAAAGAAACCATCCCGTCTTTAACTCTTTTGGCAATCTCGTTGCGTATTTCAGCCCTAATCCAACCCCCCGCATATGAGGCGAACTTTGTGTTATAACTATCGGGGTCATATCTTTCGGCTGCCTTAAGAAGGCCCAGACTGCTCAATTGAATCAAGGTCATCATCGGAAGACTAGACCACCGGTATTTTTTGGCCATATGCCAGCCAAATCTTAAATTAGCCTCAACCAGTTTGCCTACATAGGTCGTTATCTTCTTTTGATGACGTCTGATTTTTATCTGGATTTTGAACTTCTTTTTTGCGTCGGAGACACTATCATCAATCAACTCCTTTATCTGTTCTTTTTCTTTAGCCAATTTATAACTGTGCTTCCTTATGGTCCGCCCCAATTCCTCTTCTTCCCAACGATTAAGTCTGGAAATCTTATTTATCTGGGCGAGGTAAACCAAAACCAGTTTATCAAATTTTTTGTTACCATTGTCTGGCATTGTATTCTCCATTAAAAGTGAAAAGAACGTCTAAACAATTTGTTCGCTTATACAGTAACATATTTTCAGATCTTATCAATACAATAAAAAATCCGCCCCATGTGGAGCAGATCTTTTATTTCTATTTCTACTGCACTTCTGAAGACGAATTCGCACTATCGCTTATAGAGCTAGGAGCCTTGCAAGCCTTAGCTGCCGTTCTAAATGTTGACCAAGCTGAAACTCTTGCAGCTTTCCAAGTTGCGCGAGCCACTTTCATCGAAGCATTAAACGTTGACCAGGCTGTTTTTACAGCAGCCTTAACTGCAGCACTCGTAGTTAACGTATAAGCTTGCTGCAATGCAGTTGCTCTTGCGCTATATGCGGCATTCATTGAACCTGTATATGTGGTCATAGCCGCATCAATTGCTGTTTCTCTTGTGTTCACTGCAGTTCCAACACAAGCGATTTTAGTTGCAACAGTTGTTGTTGAGGGAGTTGTTGTTTGAGCAAATGCGGTTAACGCAAAAGCCGACAATAAACCCGCTGTCAATGTTGCAATAATAATTTGCTTTTTCATGATTTTATGTAGCGAAGCGAATAAAATCATGTCGCGATGTTGGCCTGATATATAATATACTTTGTGGCCGACATAAGCGACGAACATTATTCACTTTTTATAATATACGACCTTTATTATTCTGCCCCAGAAATCAAAATAATTTAAGGCAGTAAAATAGTACGATAAAAAATTTAAAAATGGTTCACATTATTTATGTTTGTTCCATTCCTTTTTGTGATATAATGCAAAAAAGGTCATAAAGTTTTAAAAACTAATAATTTTAAAAATATGAACAAAAAATATATTTTCTTAGCAGCCTTTGTATTTTTAGCTATTTTAAAAAATGCCTCTTTCGCCAATGCGGCAATTATGCCGTCGTTAAATTTATCTTATCTTGCAAACAACACTGTCCAGGTTACTGTTTACGCCAACCCTAATGCTTCCATACAATTGTATTACACAAACCAATACAGTAGCGCATCTTTTTATGGAACTTTGGGAATTACAGATTATAGCGGATATTTTTCTACAACATTAGCCAACAACTATGTCATTCCTCAAAACTCTCAGCTGTATATTGTTGTGGATGGGATGACATCAAATACTGTTCAATTGCCAAACTACAATAGTTACAGCTACGGTAACTATAGCTACAATAACTACAACTACAGTAATTATTATCCGGCTTCTTATGGCGTAAATAATATTTCCGTCGCTGTAGGTCAGAGCACAACATTTGCATTATCGGGCAGTTATAACAATAATTACTATATTTCTTCTAACTCGTCCTTAGTGGGGACAAATATTAGCGGAAATATTCTTACTGTTTATGGTATTACAGTCGGCAACGCCACTCTTTCAGTTTGTTCGTATTACAATTCTTGTACAAGCATATATGTAACCGTTTACAATAATTTAAACTATGCCCAGTACCAGTATTATCCTCAATACCAAAACTACACCCAATATCAAACCTATCCGCAGTATCAATATCAAAACCAATATGCCAACCAATATTATACCCAATACCAATATCCAATTTCTTTAAGTCAGAGCAGTATTACCATTAGTGCAGGGCAAAACAGTTCAGTAATTATCAGCGGAAGCGGAAGTTACTACATATCAAGCACATCAGATCCATCGATAGTTTCCGCATCAGTCAACGGTAATTTACTTAACATTTACGGCTACAACTCCGGAAGCGCCACCGTAACCGTTTGCCAAAACAGCGGATCGTGCGCATCATTATACGTTAATGTAGTAAATAATAATTCATATCAATACACAACTACGCGACATTATTTCCACCGCTATAATAATGGAAATTACCAATACAATAATACATATCCCCTAGCATATTAAACTAAAAACCGCCGAGGCGGTTTTTAGTTTATAATAATTTCTACAAATTTTTTTCTAACTTTTTGCGTATTTCCGTGTTTCAACAGCCCTAGATAAGAATTTATCGTTTCTGGTTTTGGATTCTCTTCGATTCTTTCAAACATCCTGTTTTTAGTTTTAGTCCTTAAAACTCTATGATTTGCAAAATTGACCCAACCCAGGAAATCAACTCCAGAAGATAGTGTTTTAATAAAAACTTTGTCGGGATGAAGTTGCAATTTTAATGTGTTTTCTAAAAAATATCTCATTTTTAAAATTATACTTTCTAGATACTCCTTGTTTCCTGACAATAAAACAAAATCATCCGCGTATCTGATATAGTGTCTTACTTTTAACTTATGCCTTACGAATTGGTCAAACTCATTCATATACACGTTAGAAAATAACTGGGAGGTTAAGTTCCCTAGTGGCAAGCCGATTCCATCTTTGCCAGAATTAAAACTGCCAATTATTTCTTTGAGCAAACTCACGATTTTTTTATCCAATATCCTTTCATCCAATATTTTTATCAATACATCTTGATTTATACTGGCAAAAAACTTTCTGATGTCGCATTTCAAGACCCAGCAAGTTTTGGTGTTATTTTTAGAAACAATACGTCCAAATTCTCTAAATCTGCTTATCGCTTTGTGTGTTCCTTTATTATTTCGGCAAGAAAACGAATCGGCTATAAATTTTCTATCAAAAAACGGATAAAGAATCCTATAAATGGCGTGATGCAAAAGACGATCCCGAACAGTGGCCTTGTGAATTATCCTTGGTTTGGGGTCGCAAATACTAAATTCTTCATAAACTCCGTGTTTATAATTTCCATTGATAAGATCGTAATGTAGTGATAGTATATTATCCATTAAATGCAATTGGAATTCTTGGACATCTTTTTTATTCTTTTTGCCTTTCAAAAATTCCTGCCAGGCTAAAAGCAGGTTTTCAATACTAACTAATTCTTCAAATTTATGCTGCAAAATAATTTTCATACACAAAATAACAATTCTTTTAATGCCCCCCCCCCAGAGCTTACGACTTTTGCCTGTCCTCCAAAAACTGAAGGATGTATATTTAATTTGGTATGGTTATTATTCAATCATACCAAAAATTCACAGATATTCTCTCGGAGAAAAAATTGATAAATTTTTTGTTGAAGCAATTGAAGTGATTGCTACCGCCAGCTTTCTTGCCCCAAAAGAAAAACTGCCTTACGTGCGTTTAGCGATTAGAAAAATAGATACGCTTAAAATATTCTTGATGCTGCTTTGGGAAACTAAGTCTTTAGATAACAAAAAATATATTCTGCTGTCTGTAAAAATCGATGAAGTCGGAAAAATGCTTGGCGGGTGGTGTGGGCAGTTATTAAAACAAAACTCTCCCAGTCAAGGAGAGAAACGAAGAGACTAGCTGGGCGACCGCGGTGAAATTGCGATCATTCCAGTCATTGTCGAGCCAGTTGTAGTTCCAGTTCCACGAACCATCATCATAGCGATAAAGATACAGCACGTAGCGATTGCCGTTCGGATTGCGAAGGATTATATAAAACGCCGCCGATATCACCACCTTTCGAAGTAAAATTTACGATCTTAAGGTTGAATAGAATTCTGTATTTAAAATACAATAGCGTTTTATACCAAGTATCTTCTTTTTTTAAAAGTAATTCATATACCCTCCGCTTGAAACCTTGATCTCAAGCGCGCTCAATATACAAACACTGGATTCGGCCGCTCGCAACCGTAATCACAAGCAAGATTCGCCTATTACCATTTATATTTTATACAAAAAAACTGCCCGTTGCAAATCTGTGACGAAATGCAAAGGGCAAAAGTCCAAAGGACAAGAGCAAAAACTCAAGTTCCAAGGACTATTTTGATACTTGCTGGGCGACCGCGGCGAAATCGCGAACACCCCAGTCACCGCCGAGCCAGCCGCAGCCCCAGCCCCACGAACCATCACCAGAGCGATAAAGATACAGCACGCAGCGACCGCCGCCCGGACCGCGAAGGATATCACCGAAGAAATCGATATAGGTAATGCCCTTCTGCTGGCACAGTCTCTCAAGCACGCTCGCAGCCTTGTTCTTCTGGTAATCCTCCCAGAGACCAAGGAACTGATTGGCTCCGTAGAGCGGACGACTCAGCTTCTTGAGGCGAATGAGTTTCTCCTCGCCGGTGATAGAGCTTTCGCCCTTCTCCAGACAAGTGAGAAAATCCGTCTTCTCGAAGTCCACTTCCGTAAGGGACAAAGACACTCTGTCGCGTTCTTCCTCGCCATTCAGGCCATTGCCGTCTTTCGGACCCTTCCAAAAGGTCCAGTTTTCGTTGTCGAAGAACTTGACGAGGTCGAACTTGGCGCAGGCAATCTTGAGTCCGCCAAAGACGAACCTCGCGCCGGCTTTCAAAAACGCAGTGAACCTGCGACCGAATTCTTCCGGCGACAAATTGATCACTTCGTCCTGAAGCTTCTGACCGTCGAGTTGATCCCAGTCAATTTGCGTCGCAAACCGGCTGGAAACCTCAAGAGCCTGACCGCGCGATACGACCTTACTCATAGGACACCAAACCTTTCTGTTTTGCCGACTTTTATCTTTTCCGCACCGTGCGAAAAGACTACAGTCACATTT
>CAVXIE010000002.1:0-594482 GCA_963761865.1 Candidatus Staskawiczbacteria bacterium
CGGCAAAGTTCTTTCACGAGATCGAGCTTCCTTTATTCTCTCAAACCCTTTTTATTACGGCTTGTTTAATTACGCCGGAGAGTTGCATCAAGGAAAGTATGAGCCGATTATTTCAAAGAAACTCTTTGACCGCGTGCAAGCGATACTTAAAGATCGCGGTCGGCCGCATAAGAAACCCAAGAATGAACCGCAGGCGTTATGCGGATTGTTTAGATGCGGCGAGTGCGGTTGCTCAATAACCGCCGAGAACAGAATAAAAAGACAAAAGAACGGCAACGTCCATTATTACACGTATTATCGTTGCACCAAGAAAAAAGGTAATTGCTCTCAACCGCACATTCGCGACACCGAGCTCGTCGCTCAATTAAACGATATTTTAAAAGATTACGTTTTGCCCGAAGACTGGGCAAAAGAGCTTTCAAAGATGGCGGATAAAGACGAGCAAGAAACCGATCAAGAGACCGACGCAATGAGCCAAGTGATAAAAGAAGAAGTTTTAACCATAAATGCAAAACTCCAACGACTTCTTACCGCATATCTTGACCAAGATATCGAGCAGTATCTCTACCGCTCCGAGAAGGCGGAGCTTCTCTCCCGCAAGAAGTCGCTGGAAGAAAAAATCGCGGATTTGAGCAAGGGGTTTGTCGCGTGGCTCGAACCGCTCCGAGAGTGGATAAAAGGCAGCGTTTCCATAGGAAAATCCGCCGTTTCGCCCCATCTCATTGATAAAAAGTCGTCGTTAAAAAAAATAACCGGCTCGAACCCGTTATTAAAAGACCGCCGCATCGTCGTTTGCCCCATTCTACCAAGCGATGTGCTCTGCACATCGCTCAAAAATTTTTCTCATACTGCTAGCAGTATGACTCTTGTGCGCGGGACAGGAGTCGAACCTGCATGCCTTGCGGCGCTACCACCTCAAGGTAGTGCGTCTGCCATTTCGCCACCCGCGCTTACCTTTAATCTATTTGCTTTCCGGTGCAGTTGTTTCCTCTATTTTTGTTTCTTCGGGCGTTTCCACAATGACAGGTTTTTCGGGTGCAATAGCAGCTATGAAATCTTTTTTCTTCAATTTTGCTTTTTTGCCTTTAGCTTCTCTTAGATAATAAAGCTTAGACCTTCTTATTTTACCGGATTTTACAATTTCAATTTTACTTATTGCCGGAGAATTGACCGGGAATATCCTTTCAACTCCAACGCCTTCAACAACTTTTCTGACGGTGATTGTGCTTGAAATTCCCGCGCCATGCTTTCTAGCAATCACTACACCTTCAAAAATTTGAATTCTTTCTTTATCGCCCTCTTTTACTTTTTGGTGCACTTTAACAGAGTCTCCGGGTTTTACATCCGGCAAGGTGCTGTTCATTTGCTTGGCAATAAATTTATCTGAATTGGTTGTCATTTTTTTAATGTTATTTTTTAATCTATTGGATTTAAATTATTAATGATATTTTGTAAATCTGCCGGCAATTCCGACTTGAGCTCTTTCGCTTCTCCATTCGGTAATTTTATTTTTAAATAATCCGCGTGGAGAAATTGTCTGGTTAAATTTTCAGGACAAGGCGAGTCTTTAAACCCATACATTCTGTCTCCTGCAATCGGGTGATGAATGTAGGCCAAATGGCACCTTATCTGATGCTTTCTGCCCGTTTTTATATCAACCTCCAACAAAGTATAATTATCAAATCTTTTTAAAACTTTGAAGTTGGTAATAGCTTCGCGCAAATCGGACTTTCCTTTATATACCAGAGAGTGAGCCGCTTGCTTTCGCGGATCGCTTTTGGCTCTGCCAATTAGAGTATGGATAACACCGCTATCCTCTTCTATAGTTCCGGTTGCCAAAGCTTTGTATTTCTTTTCTACCTCTCTATTTTTAAACTGTTTTTGCAAAAAAATCAAGGCCTCCGTACTTTTTGCGACCAATAAAACCCCTGAAGTGTCTTTATCCAACCTATGCACAATCCCATATCTTGGCGCTTCTCCAGCATTTTTTAGCTCCGGATTTTTCTCTATTAAGTAATCAATTACTGTTTTTTCGCCACTAATATCTCCTTCCGGAAAAACAACAACTCCGACGGGCTTATCTATAGAAAGGATATCTTTATCTTCGTAGATTATTTTAAAATCCATTACTGTTTTCCTGAATTAAAATCTCTAGAGATTTTAACTGGATATGTAAAGTCATTTTTTTCGATTTCGACAATAAAGCGAAATTCTATTTCATCTTTCTCGTTAATAAATTGCCAAGATCCTTCTGGGCTATTTTTAAAACCATCCGTGTTGACGATATAAATAAATCCCCTATCTGTACTAATAAATTTACCATCAGGCAGAGTATGTATTTCTAGCTCCAGAGGATTTTCTTCATTAATAAAATAAGGATACCCTAAATTTACATCCTGATTAGAGTATAACGATCTCATTATCGCGATTGCCGATTTATTTGAAGCAAAAATCTTTTTCTGACCAGATTTTAATACATCATCCTTTATTTCCTTGATAGAGCCATGAAGCAAAAAACCATGATTCCGACAAAGATAATCCAAGAATTGTTCCGTGCTAATGCCTTTTTCTTTTAACTCTCTTAGATTGTCAAGCGAAACTTTTTTTATACTCCTTTCTTCTACATCGAAGAACTTATGGTAAAAATCTTCCATTGCGTAGTTACTACTTTCCGTATCTTGTTCAGTTTTTTCCATAATTCTGTGCGCGATGAAGGGATCGGACCTTCAACCCCCATTACGTCAAAATGGTGCTCTGCCATTGAGCTAATCGCGCGTATTATTTATTATTTTTAATAACTTTTCTCCAAGATAAAGCACTCTCCTTTGCAATGCCATGTCGAAATAATTAACGACACAAACTCCTTTATAATGGTCATAAGTTTTTTTAATTGTTCTTTTATCAAACTGAGTTTTTGTAAATTTGGATTCGGGAATTTTTAAAATTCTTGACCAAAACTTTTTTAATTCCTTTTCATTTTGATCCTTTCTTAAATGGAGTGCGCATCTAAATTTTGACTCGTCTATTGCGAACACTTTTCTTAAAAGATTTACAACGCCTAATAATATTTCTGGATTTGAATTTGCTAATGCAAAACTGTTTTCCGTTTTTCCGCCTTCTGCCAAATAAAATGCAGCTAATATTATTTCCTGAATATTTCTATCAATACATACATTCGAAACAAATTTTTCCACTTCCTGCCTCGCCTTTTCCCTTCTTTCATTTCTACCTTTATTATGCCATAAAACAGCTTTTTTCCTGGCCACAACTAATGCTTTGAGCCAATCGTTATGCAGTTTATTTTTCTGCTCTTTAGTAAGTATGATGTTTTTTAACCATCCGCTTAATGTAGAGCGGTTCACATTCAAAGCATTCTCGATGTCACGATAGCTTCTTCCCTCCGTGCGAAGTTTGATTGCAGACTCTTTTTTTACTAAATCTGTTAACATATAAACCAAAGAATTAGCATACTAATATTGTTATTTTAAGGTACAATAACAAATTTGACAAGTGGATAATTTTTGTCCTGTGGGCGCGGAAGGATTCGAACCTTCAACCTTGAATGTATAAGATTCCTGCTCCGCCATTGAGCTACGCGCCCGTTTCCCTCGCCCTAAAATAATGCGTGGGATTTTATTTTTTAATGATCCCTTTCCCGCCGATAATTTTTTCAAACTCTTCTCTTTCTATGGTTTCTTTTTGAACCAAAGTTTTAGCGATTTTTTCCAGCATATCTTTTCTTTTTGCAACAATTTCAGCAGCTCTTTTTTCGGCGCTTCTTATCATAATTTCAATTTCTTTATCAATTTTTTCCGCCACTGTTTCGGAATAATTTCTTTGTTCCGAAATTTCTCTTCCCAAAAATACCATTTCGTCTTTGTCTCCAAACGATATTGGCCCAAGAGAGGACATGCCATATTCTTTGACAATTCTTCTTGCCAAATCAGAAGCTTTTGCCAAATCATTTGAAGCGCCGGTGCTCATTTCTCCAAACATCAATCTTTCTGCGGACATTCCGCCAAGCAGGGTGGCGATTTCAGCTAGAAACTGAGTTTTGGTTCTCATTTTATTGTCTTCAGACTGAACCTGTAAAGTATATCCGCCGGCCATTCCTCTTGATATGATAGAAATTTTTCTTACAGGTTCTGTTCCCGGGATAGAAGATGAAACCAATGCGTGTCCTGCTTCGTGGTATGCGGCAATTTCTTTTTCTTTTTTTGACAAAATATGAGACTTTCTTTCAGGGCCAAGTAAAACTTTTTCAATTGCCTCCAAAAATTCCGTTTGGAAAACTTGTGTTTTATTTTGTCTTGCCGCCAATAAAGCTGCTTCGTTTGCAACGTTAGCCAAATCAGCTCCGGAAAATCCCGGAGTTCTTTCGGCAATTTCTTTGAAATTCACGTTTGGAGCCAATGGCTTTTCTTTTGAGTGGATTTTTAAAATGTCTTCCCGGTCGTGAACGTCCGGCGGATCCAAAACAATTTTTCTGTCAAATCGGCCCGGTCTTAAAAGCGCCGGGTCTAAAATGTCTCCTCGGTTTGTGGCTGCCATAACTATTACTCCGGATTCGTGTTCAAATCCATCCATCTCAACTAAAATTATGTTCAATGTTTGTTCTCGTTCGTCATGACCTCCGCCAATTCCTGCTCCCCGATGTCTGCCAATGGCGTCCAGTTCGTCAATGAAAATAATTGAAGGAGATGCTTTTTTAGCCATTGAGAATAAATCTCTTACGCGGGCCGAGCCTACTCCCACAAACATTTCAACGAATTCAGATCCTGAAATTGAAAAAAATGGGACATTGGCTTCTCCTGCAACTGCTCTTGCCAGCAAGGTTTTTCCAACGCCAGCTGAACCTAACAAGCAAAACTCCTCTTGGAATTTTTGCTCCCATTGCTAAATATTTTTTCGGAAATTTCAAAAAGTCCACAATTTCAATCAATTCTTCTTTGGCTTCTTTTAATCCGGCAACGTCTTTGAAAGTTATTTTTTGTTTATCATGACCTTCGGCTCCAAAGATTCTTGCTCTGGCTCTGGTAAAATCAAATACCTGCATAGCTCCTGATTTTGCCTGTTTCATCATTGTCCAAAAGAAAAATCCGATTAGCAATAATGGTAAAATTCCGTATAGTAATGCCGGGAAAAGCCAAGACCAAACACTTTGATTTTCTGTGGTAGCTTCAATATCAACTTTTTGTAATTTTGTTGTATCTGCTCCAAGAGTTGTAAGTAAAGTAGGTAAAACAGAATTTGATTCCTTCATTGAGGTTGCAGTTTTACCGTCGTTATAGGTAATTGATACATTATCTCCGGCAACATCAATCTTTTTGACTTTGTCTTGGTTAACATCGCTGACCAGCTGGGAGAGGGATATTTGATTTGGCGCATCTGTCGGAAAATAAAAAAGACTGAACAACCCGCCGATTGCCAAAAGAATAAGTACAACAAAAATAAAGTTTTTAATTAAAGGATTAAGTTTCATTAATTTTTAAAATTTACAATTTTTATAGTGTAATACTAGCATTATTCAAAATATTTTTCAATTCATTATAAATAAATTATTTTGTTAAGAATATAACTATGGAATGAATTTATATGAAAACAGCGCCGAGTAAATTGTTCTCGGCGCCGTAACATCGATTCTCGAAGGATTATAGTCTTTCGATTTCGACGTTTTGTTTAACGATCCCTATTACCTGTTCATCGGTCAGATGGGTAGGGATATTGTCGGCAGTGGTGCTGCCATTCAGAAGCATTTGTCCCTTGGTGCCGGTAAAGTACCATTCTTCTGCTCCTTCAACAAACCCCTCGCCCTCAAGCACCTTTTCGTCCGTAGTGATTATCCTGCCTTTGGCTTTTTGCTCAGCCCATCGAATGGCTTTAGTAATCCTCTGCATATTCAGCCTAAAACCAAGTCGCTTGCAATGGTTATTAGGAAAAATTTGCATGTTGCCCGACGATTGATACTGAATTACTATGGCCGCGCCCTCAGCTCTGGCAGCACTGTTAAACTCTTCGTTATCGGTTCTGGCCATAACGATTGAGACCAATTTCCCTTGGCAACGGACTTCTTCCCACCAGGATTCGTTTTTTACAATCTCAGCGGCCTGCAGGAATGATACCTGCTTTTGATAAACCGCTTGGAGAGCGATACGCACCCAGTCAAGGGTAGGCGCGGGATTATTGGGATTAACGGCCATCATTGCTGCTGCAACACAGCAAATACCAAAGGGGTGGTTGTCGCTGCGGGCGAGTTTGTAAATGTGCTGCAATACAACAGGATCGTTGTTCGTCCCAAGAAGCTCAATCATCAAATCAGAAGTGCTCTTCCATGTAGGAATTTGCACTCCGCGAAGCCTTAAGAGTTCTTCTTGATACTTGGCTTCGATGCCTTGCAGCGCCCACTCGACGACTTTGAGTGGGTCGTTTGGATAAGCTGAGTGTAGAGTTTTAACCATACATCCCATGTCGAGCTGATGGCCCTGTGCCTTTGTGTCGGCATAGTTGGTGAAATCGAGGATTGGAAAAAGCTCGGGTCTCTCGGCAATACCGAGATCTTCGGCTACCAAATCGGTTGCGCACTTTTCGGGCTCATCTAGCATACGAGGCTTTCCGTGTTCATCGAATCTGCCACCCCACCGGCCGAAAGATTCAATACCCTCGGCGCGAAGATCTTCAGCAGATACGCCAAGCAATTCTGCTGTAGCAGCTCCTTCGAATAAAATTTCTGCCGTTTCTGATCCAGGATATTTATCCTGACCAAATCGACGTCTCAGCCAGACGCAGACATCCTCATCAAGATGAGATCGCTTGTGAATCAAATGTGCTTTTATTTGAACCACGATTTCCTCCTTGGAGCTATTGCTCCGGTTTTATGTGCTTTGCCATAGGAACGCTCCCATAGCATCCATTAAAGATTAACATAATTATAAATTTATGTCAAGAAAAAACAGGCTATTAACCTGTTTTTTCTTGACTATGTTTATTTTATTAGTTTTAGGCTCATTCTGTGTTCTTTTGGCTCAATCAACAAGATTTCAAAGTTATATGTTTCCCCTATCTTGAAAGATTCTTCCATTTCTTTTTGTGATTTAAATTCTGAAATGTGACAGAGTCCTCTTATCTTAGGCAAAACTTCAACGAATGTTCCAAACGGGCTGAATGAAGTTACTTTTCCTTTTATTGTATCTCCTTTTTTGAATTTCTTTTCAACTTCTTCCCATGGGTTTTCTTTAAGCGCTTTTAGCGAAAGAAAAACTTGGTTTTTGTTTATATCGATAATTTGCGCTTTTATTACTTCGCCGATTTTTACAACTTCATTAGGATTTTGCACTAATTGCCAATCTAATTCTGAAATATGAATTAATCCCTCAATACTTGAATCTTGGTTGACTTCTGCAGCCGGGAATTTTATGAAAACTCCAAAGTCTGCAATACCTGTTATTTTTCCTTCAACAATATCCCCTTTTTTGTAATTCTTTAAAATTTCCTTAAGGGCTTGTTCTGATTTTGCTTTTTCGGAAAGAATCAATTTGCCTTCTTCCGGTAAAAAGTCCAAAACTTTAACTTCTAAAGTTTTACCGATGAATTTTTGCAATTCTTTTAAGATTTTTTGCTTATCAGCATCAGCGACTCTTGGATAATTTTCAGGTGACAATTGTGAGACAGGCAAAAATGCAGCCAGTCCATTCACGATTGTTAAGAGTCCGCCTTTATTCACGCTGGTTATTTTTACTTTGACTATTTCCTCATTGTCTTTCATCTCCCTGATTTTCTGCCAGTTGATATCTTTTACAGCATCTCTTAATGAAAGTTCACAATAACCGTCTTCGTTTTCCAGCTCAACAATCTTTGATAAAACTTTGTCGCCGATGTTTAGGTTTTTGATAGCGTCTTTGGCTTCGTAAAACTCTTTACCGAAAATAATGCCTGTTCCCTGTGGGCCTAAGTCAATATAAAGAGATGACCTGTCTCTGGCTACAATTTTACCTTCTATTAATGATCCGATTGATGGCGCCGAACTAATTTCTTTTGTTTTACCTTCTTTCATTTGTTATATCTGGTTTATTTTCCTTCCTTCCGGAATTCTGCTGCCAGTCAGCAGTATTGGTTAATATTATTTACAATGTTGTAATAATACATTATTTTTAAAAATACGCAATAGTTGTATTAAAAACTGTTTGTGCTAAAATAACGTAATTAAATTTTTTATATTTATATTTTTATGGCTAAGATAACTTGGGCGGGCCAATCTTGTTTTCAAATTTCAGTTTCCAATTCAAAAGACAGCACAACCGACATTGTTATTGACCCATTTGACGAAAAAATTGGACTTAAGTCTGCTAATTTCAATGCGGACGTTTTACTTATTACTCATAATCATCATGATCATAATAATATAGAAGGCGTAAAGGGGGAGCCGTTTATTGTTGACGGTCCGGGTGAGTACGAAATCAAAGGAATTTTTATCCAGGGGATTGATTCTTTCCACGATGATGTTCAGGGTAAAGAGCGCGGGAAGAATACAATTTATACAATTGAATCTGAAGGGATAAGATTTTGTCACCTTGGAGATTTTGGCCAGAAGGAACTTACCGATGAACAGCTGGAAATAATTGATAGGGTTGATATTCTAATGATTCCCATTGGCGGCGAATATACTATTTCGTCTCATGAAGTGCAAAAAATTATAAGCCAGATAGAACCTAAAATAGTGATTCCAATGCATTATCAGTTGCCAAAGTTAGGCATGAAATTAGAAGGTGTTGAAGAGTTTTTGAAAAGTATGGGAAAAAATACCGTTGAGGCTCAAGATAAATTGACAATTAAAGCAGGTGCGTTGCCAAAGGATAATAAAATGGAAATTGTATTATTGAAAGCATAAAATAAAATGTATGGCGATTGGAGAAAGATTAAAAAATTTCATTGTAAGGCTTAGAGGGTTAAGTGATGTTAAGAAAAAAATTATATTTTTTCCAATAATGGGAATTGCGGTTGTCGGAGCGATATTTTTAGGTATAAAATTAACCAAAGATAATGTTTTGGAAATACAGAAATCTCTTAAATCGGAAAGTTTCTTGAACATTCAATCTTCTTTTAAGGCCCCGTCAGATGCTCAGTTATCAGCAAGCTCGTCGGACTTAAATTTGCTAAATATAAATTCTAATCAAACTAATCAATAAATATGGCAGAAGAACCAGAGAAATTACAGGAAATAGGCAACGTGAGCAAAAGAGAAATCGTTACAGAGCTTAAAGAATCGTACATTGACTACGCAATGTCGGTTATTGTGGCTCGCGCTCTGCCCGACGTAAGAGATGGGCTTAAACCTGTCCATAGGAAAATTCTTTATGCTATGAACGAGTTAGGACTTGGCGCTTCTTCCAAATTTAGAAAATGCGCTGCGGTGGTTGGAGAAGTTATGGCGAAATATCATCCGCACGGCGATATGGCAATTTACGACTCTTTGGTTAGAATGGCGCAGGATTTTAACTTACGCTACCCTCTGGTAAACCCTCAGGGAAACTTTGGATCTATTGATGGTGATGGAGCTGCTGCCAGCCGATATACTGAATCAAAATTATCTAAATTGGGAGAAGAATTATTGAAAGATATTGAAAAAGACACAGTGAATTTTATGGATAACTATGATGGGACAAGAAGAGAGCCGACTGTCCTACCCTCCCCTTTGCCTCAATTACTATTAAATGGGTCGTTGGGAATTGCTGTCGGAATGGCAACAAATATTCCGCCGCATAATTTAACGGAAGTAATAGATGCGATAGGATATTTATTGGATCATCGAAAAAGCCGAAACGCCGAAGATTTGTTTGAGTTTATTCAGGGACCCGATTTTCCTACCGGAGGAATAATTTATGACCAAAAAGAAATAATTTCTGCTTATTCTCAGGGAAAAGGATCAATAGTAATGCGAGGCAAAGCTGATATTGTGGAAAAGAAAGACGGCTCAGAGCAAATTATTATTACGGAAATTCCATACCAGGTGTTAAAATCCAGCTTTGGTTGAAGAAATGGCAAATTTGGTTTCAGACAAAAAGGTTGAAGGAATAAGAGATATTAGAGATCTTGTCAGACAGAGAAGGAATGTGCATTGTTATTGATATTAAAAAAGGATATCAGCCTGAAAGAGTTTTAAACAGATTATATCAATTTACAAATCTGCAAAAAACTTTTCACTTAAATTTATTGGCTTTGGTTGACGGAATTCAACCGGAGATTTTATCTATTTCAGATGTTTTAAAATATTTTATAAAGCATAGAAAAGAAGTTGTTATCCGCACGAACAAAGTTTGATTTGGAGAAAGCCAAGGACAGGGCACACATTTTAGAGGGTTTGATGATTGCTTTGAAAAATATTGATGCAATCATTACATTGATAAAAAAATCGGCTGACAGGGAAGAAGCGAAGCAAAACTTGATTAAAAAGTTTGAACTTACTGAGAGGCAGGCAGTTGCTATTTTGGAAATGAGATTCCAGACATTGGCGGGGTTAGAACGAAAGAAAATAGAGGATGAATTAAAAGAAATATTGGAACTGATTAAAGAACTGACATTGATTTTAAAAAGTCCGGAAAGATTAAAGGGACATTATGAAAAAAGAATTGCAGGAATTGAAAGAAAAATTTGGCGACAAGCGAAGAACAAAGGTTGTAAAAGGAAAATTGGGAGAAATGACAGAAGTTGATTTGGTTCCGCTTGAAGAAACAATCGTAACTTTAACTACCGGCGGATATATAAAGAGGATAAATCCCGCAACTTATAAAATTCAAAAACGAGGAGGCAAAGGAATTATGGGAATGAAAACAATGCAAGATGATATTGTTGAGCATTTTCTTTCTGCTTCAACTCACGATAATTTGATGTTTTTTACTGATTCGGGAAAAGTTTTTCAAACTCCAGTTTATGAAATTCCTGAAGGCACTAGAGTTGCAAGGGGTAGGGGTATAGTAAACTTTTTGGAAACTTCAACGGAAGAAAAAGTTTTCTCGTTTATTCCAATGACTAAAGCGCCAAACAGATGCCGAAAAAACAGAAAAGTTTTTGGTGATGGTTACTAAAAACGGAAGAATTAAAAAGACGTCTATAGAAGAATTTGAAAATGTAAGAAAAAGCGGAATTATTTCTATTAAACTTGAAAAAGGAGATTCATTGAAGAAGGTTGTCAAAACAACCGGACAAGATGATATAATTCTGGCAACGAAAAATGGAATTGCCATACGGTTTAAAGAAAAAGATATAAGACCCATGGGTCGGGCAGCGGCAGGAGTGAAGGGGATTAGAATAAAAAAAGGCGATGAAGTCATTGGAATGGATGTTATCGGTGAAGAAACTGATAAAGACGGCAAAAAAGTAAAGCAGTTTTTGTTGGTTGTAATGGAAAATGGATATGGGAAAAGAACAGAGATTTCTCAGTATAAAACTCAAGGGCGCGGAGGCTCCGGAATTAAGACAGCAAATATTACCGGTAAAACCGGCGGGATAGTTCTGTCATATATTTTAAATGATTCTTCGGATGACGAGGACCTGATTGTCATATCTCAAAAGGGGCAAGTTATAAGAACAGAAACAAAATCAATCTCTTTGCT
Source organism: Candidatus Staskawiczbacteria bacterium (assembly GCA_963761865.1). Taxonomy (GTDB): domain Bacteria; phylum Patescibacteriota; class Minisyncoccia; order Minisyncoccales; family Staskawiczbacteraceae; genus VGLO01. The sequence continues at coordinate 11,607 of CAVXIE010000002.1, forward strand.
TGGCAGGGCAACTCAAGGCGTAAGAATTATGAAACTGGACGCAGGGGATAAAGTTGCTTCAGGCACTTGTCTAAAAGAATAGCATCGCGTGAATTCTCACTCCCAATTTCTAATGCCACCGGAGTTGTTAATAACTTTCTATTGTTAATGCTTTCTTATTAAATTATAATCAAGCAATATGGCGGAATTTTTAAAAATAGAAGACGCAATAAGCAATCTTGATGTTAAAGATAGTATGCTGGCTGCCGAGTTCGGTTGCGGTTCCGCTCATTTCACTATAGCTTTAGCGAAAAAACTGAAAATGGGAAGAGTTTACGCTTTGGATGTTCAGGAACAAAGCTTGTCTGCGCTTAAGGGGAAGCTAAACCACGAAAAAATACATAATGTTTTGCCGACACTTTGTAATTTTGAAATTGAAAAAGGGACTAAACTACGCGACGGCTTTCTGGACATTGTTTTAATCCCCAATACTTTGTTTCAGTCAGATGATAAGAGTTCTATAATTAAAGAAGCCGGAAGAGTTTTAAAAACTGGCGGGCAGTTATTAGTTATTGATTGGCTGGCTGGCGGTCCATTTAGTCCAAAAGCAGGATTGGTAAGCCCCGACGAAGTAAAAAAAATAGCAGCCGATTTTGGTTTTTCTCTAAAAAAAGAATTCGCGGCAGGGGATTATCATTACGGGTTATTATTTATAAAAAATTAATGACAAAAAAGTTTTTACTTTTATTTTTAATAGTATTTTCTATTTGCTTTGGTTCGATTAGTTTGGTTTCAGCTGTTTGTACTAAAGATGCTGACTGTACCGGCAGTTCTTTTGGTCCTGTATGTTATGGTGGTGCTGATGCTGCAGTTCTTGGACATTGTGAATGCGGTCCCGTTACTTCGCTTCCCGGAGATACTCCCTGTCTTCTTGGTAGCAGGGGAGGAGCGTGTACTAGTGATACGGATTGTACTTATACTGATCCTGGTACTGCATTGAAAGATAAATGTTATGCATTGTTTGCTCCCCCCTCTACTAAATGTGGTTGTTATGCTCCTGCTTACGGTTCAAGTACGATGTTTTCTCCTTGTACATTGGGGGCGGGAGGAGGGTTGGTTGATGCGGCACCTTGTAATAATGATTTGCAATGCCTTGCTACTTATGGTATTCTCTCGGGTTATCAATGTCTTACTTATCAGGGAGTGGTAGGTAGTGCTTGTATATGCGACCCTTCTTCTTTCATTGGCACTCCTGGCCCGCTTGTAACTCCATGGCTAAACTGCAATGGCGCTCCTGTTAATGGTTTGTGTGGTTCTTCTAATGGACAAGCTTTTTCAGCAGCTCCAACGTCTAATTTTTGTTCTGCCGGCGGTTATACTGGCGTATCTGGTAGTGGACCATGGACATGGACTTGTCTTGGTTATATGGGTGGAAGTACAGCAAGTTGTACGGCTAATAATGGCTCTCCTCCCTGTGGCGCGCCGGGTGGAAATTGCATTGTGAATCTTTATAATCCGTTAGGGAGTGTTTCTAATTTTTCTGATGTCATGAGCAGTGTTACTACTTTTTCCGGCGGGATTATTACAGCGATAACTACTTTAGTATTTTTGTGGGCCGGAATTCTTTTCCTTACTGCGGGAGCGTATCCGGCAAATTATGAAAAAGGCAAGAAAGCGTTGTTGTATGCAATTATCGGTTTGGCAATTTTGGCGGCGGGGACAGGATTGGTTCTGATTATTAACGCGGTGGCTACACCTTAAAAATTTGGGTAAAATAGATTTGGCGAATTATCCTCTTGCATAATTATTTGAAATTTTGATATAATGTAACAATATAAGAAATGAAAAGGTCGATTAAGAATTATTATTTAAGAAATAGATAATAAATTTAAAGTGGTTAAAGCACTTCGCAATTTCAAGCCTCAAAGCGTGTTATATTAAGGCCAGCGTTGCAATGTGATTTACTCGCTTGCTTGTAAAACAAATGAATAAAAAATTAATCATAGCTTCGGTTTTATCGGCGGTTTTATTGTTACCATTAGCAGCTTTTGCTCAGAATGTTGTTCCTGCTAATATTAACTTTGGCAATGTACCGGGTCAACTCGCCAACAATATGAGCATATCTGGTCTTATCAATTTGGCATTTGGTTTCGTATGGCCGCTTATAATGGCGTTCATCATCATTATGTTCATATTGGCAGGATTCTCATTCTTTAATGCTCATGGAGATGACACTAAATTAGTTGCCGCAAGAAATGAAATTATTTGGGGAGTAGTCGGGCTTGTTGTATTATTGTTAGCATTCTCTCTTCCATTCGTTATCAGAAATTCGCTTCCGGGAGTATAAAGTTATCTAGTAGTAAGATGAAATATCTTATCTGTTTAAGTCAAGATATAAAAGGTCGAATAAAGTATTAATTTAAAAAATCAAATGCAAATAAACAAAAAATTAATTATTGCTGCAACTTTAGCAGTGTTAGCCTCGTCGCCATTATTAGCTTTAGCTCAGGCAGATACGAATTATAGTATGAATTCACCGGGAGTGATATCAAACCTCGGGGTTGGTGATCTGATTACTATAATATTCTCCGTATTGTGGCCAGTGGCAATTGCTTTCTTTATAATTATGTTCATTCTTGCCAGCTTCACATTCTTTACTGCTCATGGCGATGAAGCCAAATTAGCTGCTGCAAGAAACGAGATAATCTGGGGAGTGGTCGGAGTTGTTGTCGCCTTGTTAGCATTCTCTATCCCAACTATCGTAAAGACTACATTGAATAATGCTCCAAGCATAAACAACGGTCTGTAGGTTTAATCATTCGGTAAGTGTTGCATAAGCTCCGTTAATGAAAACATATCCTGACGGAGCTTATGCGCTTTGCTGCCCGGTTAAAATTAGTAAAGTCATTAGTAGCTTCATTTGTGAATCAAATGGACAAAAAAACAATTATTGGTTCCGCGTTGATGGTATTAATTGCTTTACCCGGGTTTGTGTCGGCATTTGATAATATAAATCAACCGAGTGTAATGTCAGGCATTCAAGTCAGAGATTTAATTAATGTAATATTCTCAATTGTTTGGCCGACAGTGATTGCTTTTTTTGTAGCGATGTTTCTTTTTGCCAGTTTTCAATTTTCAACTGCTCAAGGAGATGAGGCAAAATTACTTATCGCAAGAAAAGAGATAGTTTGGGGGCTGGTGGGATTGGTTATTGCCATACTGGCATTCTCAATTCCTTTTATAGTGAAAAATTTATTGAACATTTAAAATTACAGGTTATAAACTTTTGACAAGATAATTTTTAGAGATAAGTGCGTAAGTCTCGGCTAAAAATTATTTTGTAAAAAGTTTATTTAAACTGCGAGGCGCTTTGCTCGCTTTGCTTATAAATCATATGAACAAAAAAATAATTATTCTCTCCGCTTTGTCGGGTCTAAGTGTTCCTTTAATAAGTTTCGCGCTAAGTATTCCGGGCGTGCCGACAGGTATAACTTTTACTCCAGGTTGCTTAATTGAAAATCTTCTTAATTTTGCCTGGCCGGTAGTCGTTGCTGTTGTTATCGTATTTTTTATCATAACTGGAATTATGTTTTTGTCTGCTCAGGGCAACGAAACCCAGATAGCAACGGCAAGAACTGCTATGATTTGGGGAGTGGGCGGTGTAGTGGTTATTATTTTATCGTTTGGAATCATCAGTGTTGTCTCTTATGGATTATCCGGCGGCGGCGTTTCTTCTGTTGCGCAATTATGCCAGCCATTAGGGGCTTGTAAAAATTCTGCTGGCGCATGTGTAATCTCTACTAAACTGCAGTGTATGGGCGACCCGACAGCAACTCCGCCAGTCCTTCCATCTGCCGGTATTGCCGGCGGCTTGTATCAGGGGGATAATGTAGGCTGTTTCTAATATTTTAGAATTAAACTAAACGCGATAAGTTTCTTCGCAATTTAAAGCTGGCGGTATATTATATCGGGCTTTGGCTGCAAAGTAATCTGTTCGCTTTGACACATAAAGTTATGAGTAAAAAAATTTCTGTTGCGTTGATTCTTGCGTCGGTCTTAACCTTGCCCCTTTTGGCGCTTGCTTTTACGCCTCCGCCTATGCCAAATGTTGCCGGTAACCAGAGTCTTAGTATCCCCGGTATTATTGATACGACATTTAACCTTATATGGCCTGTTCTTATGGCAGTGGTTATTATTATGTTTGCTCTTGCCGGATTTATGTTTTTAACAGCTCAAGGAAATGAAACAAAAATTGCCACTGCCCGGCAGGCTGTTATATGGGGCTGTGTTGGAGTAGCTGTAATTTTAATGGGTTTTTCAATTGTGGCAACTATCGGATGGTATCTTGGATTTACGGGATACCAGGCGCCGGTAAGTTCCACTTCAAGTGGTTCCGTATCAACTTCTATTATAACTGGTGCATGTTGCGTTCCTGTCGTTGGCTGTGTATCACCTAAAAATTCTGGCGAATGCGAGGGTTTAACAGGTAGTTTTTTAGGGGTTGGAACAATTTGTACTCCAACTGCATGTCAGTAAATTGAGATTTTATTATAATTTTTATTATGAATAAAAAATTATTTTTATTGCCAGTTTTATTTGCATTTTTAACAATGCCGTTTTTTGTTTATGCGGCACCTGCGCCGCTTGTATCCTATTGTATACAACAAATAACTTATCAAGTAACAAATGGCAGTATAAATTTAAATATAAATGTACTTAATACAATAGTGCCCGCCATCAATAGTGCGGCGACTGCATATCTAGCAGCTGAAGCAGCTGCTCCTGGAACAGGCATAGCTGCTGCAACGGCAATCCTGTCGCCCGCTTTAGCAACACCGGGCCTAGTCCCTTCAACTTTCTCGGTTGCGCTTTATTTTCTTAATCCCAGCAATTCTGGAAAACTAAATCAACTTATAACTACATTGGCTTCGGCTTATAATAACCCTTCAATTTGTGCCAATGCCGTCATTATTAATTTTATTAACCGTATAATTAATATTATTCTATGGCCCGTTTTTACCGCTTTAATTATTATTATGTTTATGTGGGCTGGGTATCTTTTTTTAACAGCTCAGGGTGACTCATCAAAAATTGCAGCCGCCAAGAAGGCTGTGATATTCGCTGTAGTCGGAATAGCGGTTGGGCTTTTAGGATATTTTGCCTACAATACCGTTAAAAGCTTTCTTATCGGACCATAATTTCATAAGTTATCAATTACATAGATTCCGCATTGCTCAATAAAAAGAGAGTGCGGTTTGTTTTTATTAGAGCGGCGTGTTATTAGTAATGGTAACACTTTAAATCGCAAGATATTGCATTTTTCGTGTATGCGGGTATGGCGAAACAGCAGACGCGCCAGTTTATCCCCCACTAATTTAATAGTGTGCATAGAGTTAGGGGCTCCCGTGGCGGAATTGGAATACGCGCTACGCTTAGGACGTAGTCCCGCAAGGGTTAGAGGTTCGAGTCCTCTCGGGAGCACAACTAAAAATTAGTGGGGGACAAGGGAATTGGTGGGAGAAATCCCGTGAGGGTGCAAATCCTTCTACCCGCACAAAAACATAAAAGCGGTCGCGTTGTATACGACCGCTTTTATGTTAATTTGTTAGGATATTTTTATTTCTCCGGTTTTTTTGTCTTCGGTTCTTGGAATAGTAATTGTTAATATTCCCTTGTCTATTTTTGCATCGGCTGCCTCTGTGTTTATGTTTTCGGGCAACACTATTTTTTTTGAAAACGGCCCCCAATAACATTCTTGGTAAAGATATTTTTTTTCGGTATCCATATGCGGATTTGGCCTATGTCCTTTTATTATCATCATATCTTTCTCAACTGATATATCTATATCTTTTATTTGAGCCCCCGCGATTGCCGCCAAAATGACAAAATCAGAGTTAGTTTCAAATGCGTCTACGACCAGCTCTCCTTCTTGGGAAAATAAATTATGATCTTTTTTAACCGTAGGGACGGTGTTCTGTCTTTTGCTCTTCTGTTGTATTAACCGCAGTATCCGGGGTCAACTCATTCTCAACTTTTTCTTTTATTTTTTTTGCCATTGTTTGTTGTATAACGTGTAGCGCGTAACGTTTAGCGCAAGTCTTGCGTTTTACGTTATATGTTATACGTTTTGCGATTATATTTTACAAATGCCTTTAATTTTTTTTACTTCATCAAAATCATACATAATAAATATTGCCAATCCGGCGATAATCATTACAGGGATAATAAAATTGAAAGGGGATGGTGCTATTATTATAGAAAAATCATAGAAACCATGCAATAGGGTAGCCAATATTATCCCGATAAATGTAAAAAGTATTTTTTTATTGGCTCTTAACGATGCCAGGGCTAAAAAGTATCCGACCAGGGCTGAACATAAAGTATGTAGGAACGTGGCCCCGACAAAACGTATAAAGCTTAAAACGGCCGCAGTTTGAATTGTTTGACTTAAAGATGCATTATCCGGCGAGAATAAATAAAGAACGTTTTCCAGCGCCGCAAAACCGAGAGCCGCCACTACCATATAAAGCATAATATCAAGAGGCTCGTCCAGTTCCGGGCTTCCTAAAATTGATAATTTCACCACAACGTATTTTAAGGTTTCCTCTATTAAAGCGATAATAATAAACCATTTTATGATATCAATAACAATTGGGAAATTGCTGAAAAATCCTAAGTCGGACAATTTATCTGTTAATTGAGATAACCCTATTTGTATAAAAAATACTGGTACAGTTATCAAAACTCCGTAAAAAAATATCTTTAAAATCATCTTTTTGGGTTCCGGGTGCATATCTTTTCGTAAATAATAGAAAAGCCAGATTGTGCTGGGCAGGATGCCAAAAAATATATACAAAATTAGATTAAAATAATCCATTTTTATTAGCTTATAGGTGTTAGCTTTTAGGTTATAGGGCGGACTAAAAGCTATAAGCTATAAGCTAGCTATTCGGCCAATTTTCAATCATTAGGCACTGTTTTTTATCTTCAATGGGCAGTTGCTGGTATATCTCTTCTGTAATGAAAGGCATAAACGGATGTAAAAGTTTTAATGAAGTTGAAAGTATTTCCAAAAGCATGTACTGAGTTGATTCTTTCTGCTTTTTATCAGATTCAGGCAGCAAACCTTTTTTGCTTTCTTCTATTATTTTATCACAAAAAGTATGCCAAAAGTAGTGGTATATTTTTTCTCCGGCGGAATAAAATTTAAAATCATCCATTAACTTCGTGGATTCTTCGGCCAGTTTTTCTATTTCTTTAATATATTTTTTATGTTCCGGTGCAAGAACTATGTTTCTATTCGGCTTATAATCATTTAAGTTCATCAAAACAAATTTGCCGGCATTCCAAATTTTATTGGCGAAATTACGGTATCCTTTAATTCTGTTTTCATCCAGCGACAATGAAGTGCCGGGAGTATTTCCAATCACCAGTCCAATTCTTAAAGCATCAGTGCCATATTTTTCGGTAATATCCAACGGATTTATTACATTACCTTTGCTTTTGGACATTTTTTGCCCTTTGGCATCGTTTACCATTCCGTGGAAATAGACAGTATGAAACGGAACTTTTTTTGCAAGATAAAGTCCGAATATCACCATTCTTGGAATCCATTTAAAGATAAGGTCGGCGCCGGATTCCATAACATTGGTCGGATAAAAAGTTTTAAAATCTTTTTTGTCCGGATATCCCAGCGCAACCAGCGGCCATTGTCCTGAAGAAAACCAGGTATCAAACGTGTCTGTGTCAATGCGAACTGTTCCATGGCATTTTGGGCAAGTAGTAATTGTATTTTCCAAATCAGGAAATCCTTCTTTACAGTTGTCGCATATTTTTGCAGGGATAGGAATACCCCAGACAATCTGGCGGGAAATATTCCAGTCAATGGTATTATTCATCCAGTGCAAAAATATTTTTCGGTAGTTATCGGGTATGAATTTAATTTTTTTGGCGGTTACCGCGTCAGCCGCTTTTTTGGCAAGCGGTTTCATTTTTACAAACCACTGAGGTAAAATTTGCGGCTCAATGGGCGTTTCACATTTGTAGCAAACCGGCACATTGTGAACATAGTTTTCATCAATCTTGACCAAAAGCCCTTTCGCTTTTAGTTTTTCCACAATTTTTGGGCGGGCTTCCGCGATTTTCATTCCGGCAAATTCTCCTGCGACCGGCAAAAGCTTGCCACGCATATCAATAACTTGTTCTTTTGGCAAATTATGCCGCTGGGCAATTTCAAAGTCAATTAAAGTGTGCCATGGAGTGATGGTCATAACTCCTGTTCCCAATTCCATATCTATTGCCTCGTCTTTTATTACCGTCGCTTCTATAGGGCCGTTTATCCACTCCAGCGCGATTTTTTGACCGTCTTGGTATTCCTGATACCTTTTGTCTTTTGGATGCATTACCACGTATTTGTCGCCAAATTTTGTTTCGGGCCTAGTTGTTCCAATGGTAAAAGGGCCATATTTAAAATAATAAAATGGATCCTTTCTTTCTTTGCTTTCCGTTTCAACATCCGAAAGGGAAGTGGAGTGTTTTGAGCACCAGTTTACAATACGTTCTCCTCGGTAAATTAGCCCATCGTCGTACATTTTTTTGAACGTCTGTTGGACTTCTCTTACAATATCTTGGTCAAGAGTAAACTTTTCACGGCTCCAATCGCAAGAAGCCCCCATTTTTTTTATCTGGTCTTCAATATTTTTTTTATTTTCTAAAGTAAACGCCAAAATTTCTTTGTATAATTCTTCGGGCGTCATTTTAAATCGGCTTCGGCCTTCTTTTTCTAATTTTCTTTCGTAAACCACTTGAGTTTCAAAACCGGCGTGATCCAATCCCGGCAGCCACAAGGCTTTAAATCCTTTCATTCGTTTATACCGTGTCATAATGTCTTCTATGGTCATCACCAGTGCGTGACCGGCGTGCAAATTACCGTTGGCGTTGGTCGGCGGCATGATAATGGTGAAAGGTTTTTTGTGATCTTTGGGCAAATTATCCGGATTAAAAAAACCGGACTCCTCCCAGAGTTTGTAAATTTTATCTTCAACTTGTTTTGGATCGTATTGACCTTCGAGTTCCATTACGTAATCTTAGCAGATTTTAGGATGTTCTAAAATATTGACGTTATAAAATTAATAGTATAACATAATATCTAGTTCAAAGAAAGGAGCAAGTCATGTTTTTTTGGTATTGCAATGTTAAAGGTTATGTTATCTTAAAAGCTACTGATAAGCTTGTTCATACCTCGCGCTTCATCGTTAAGGCCAGGTATCGCTGCGAAGCTTACAGCAAGCTGTGCGAGAGGGCACGCAAGTTGTGTGCTCGCTATTGGAAGCGGGACTACATCTTTGGTCCAGTGGAAGGACCATTTTCTAACAAACAAGAGGCATTAGGTCTTGAGAAATGAGACTATAACCTCAAATTCGCGTTGGCGGACAACTTCTGCCACGCGATTTTTTTTGCGCGGTTAAAATACCCGGCGACAGCTATCATTAAACCGTTATCGGTGCTTAAATTTGCTGGCGGAACTAGCAAATTTAGCTTATAGCTTATAGCTTTTAGCTTATAGTCAAATTGCTTTCGCAATTCCTTATTTGCCGAAACACCCCCGCCCAAAATAATTGTTTTAGCTTTATAATCTCTTGCGGCATTGATTGTTTTTCTGACCAGCACATCGCAGATGGCATCTTGCACGGCAAAGCACATTTCTTGGATAAATTTTTCACTTTTTGCCGTTTCTGGTTTCGTGTCCCTTAATTTGTATAACACCGCCGTTTTTAACCCCGAAAAACTAAAATCATAATCTTTGGTGTGAATCATTGGGCGGGGCAGTGTAATGTTGCTTTCTTTTATTTTTGATGCAATATTTGAAATTATTGGTCCTCCAGGATAACCTAAATTTAAAATTCTGGCAGCTTTATCAAAACATTCACCGGCGGCATCGTCTCTGGTCTCGCCGATGATTTCATATTTTCCAATTCCTTTTACCAAAATTAATTGGGTATGACCTCCGCTTACCACTAAAGAAATTGCGGGAAATATTTCTTTAGCTTTTAGCTTATAGCTTTTAGCTTCTAGAAAGTTAACAAGGATGTGTCCCTCAATATGATTTACCGGAATTATTGGGATATTCCAATAATAGGAAAGTGCTCTGGCAAAATTTACTCCAACCCAAAGGCAGGGTTCAAGCCCCGGGCCATAAGTTACGGCGATGGCATCAATATCCGGTTTTTCATATTTTTCTAAAAACTCTTTGGTGAACTGATAAAGTTTGCTTTCTTTCTCCAATATTTTTTCAATAGTTTTTAATTTAGGATTTTGTATTTGCTTTGGGCTTTGTGCTTTATGCTTTGGATTTAATAATTTGCTTTCTTTCAGCGTCTTCTCTAAAACAGGGAGCAAATTATTCTGGTGTTCTCTCTTTGCCATCGCCGGAAAAACTCCGCCATAATTTTTATGTATTTCTTGAGAAGAAACAATATTTGCCAAAACCTTAAAAGAAGGCTTTTTTAAGCCTTTTATTCCTAATATTGCTACTCCGGTGTCATCGCAGGATGTTTCTATTGATAGAATTTTCATTATCCTTAATTTACAATATTACCATAAAATGTAAACTGCATAAAATTTTGATTTTACAATTTTTGTATGATAGCATTGATTGAATACTATGTCTAAGACAAAGCAGGTTATTTTGTTTTTATTTATTTTTGCAGTTTTGTTGTCCGTAAGTTTCCTTCTAACTTTTCGCTCAATGGATCCTGACTTCGGATGGCACCTAAAAACAGGCCAACTTATCCTTCAAAGAGGGATTCCTTATCACGATTGGTATTCTTACACGATGCCGAATTTCTCCTGGATTGACCACGAATGGCTGACAGAAGTTTTGTTATATAAAGGATATTCTTTACTTGGCGGCAACATCATTTTGCTTATATTTTTAATTATTTATACGCTTTCTTTTTTTGTTACAAAAAAATCGTCGCAATCATTCGTAGACGTTTTGCTGCCTGTAACCCTTGGATATCTGGCGACCGTTAATTTTTTGGGAATCAGAACCGCAGCTTATTACAGTCTTATTTGTGGCTATAACCTGGAAGATTATTACCGATTTTTTGGAAGATTCTTCTGATCTTGTTTATTTTTTGCCGCTTTTATTTTTAATTTGGGCTAACCTTCATTCCGGATTTTGTGCAGGGCTTTTTATTTTATTTGTAATTTTAGGATTGGAAACTATAAAAAGGCTTAATATAACCCAGAGATTTTTATTTTTTAAATCGTTGAACATAAAGCAGCAGCCGTATTCTAAAATTGTATTGTTGTTTTTTATATCTGTTGTTTCCTTTTGTGCAACATTGGCAAATCCTTATGGGATAACAATATACCAGGAAGTTTTTAGAACAGTTGGAGACAATTTTTTAAAATTCCATATTGCGGAATGGCTCCCGTTAATTTATACTCAATCCCCGTTCCTTATATTTTTATATATAGGCATATTTGTTGGTTTATTGGCTGTGTTTTATAAAAAAATTGAATTAAATTATGTAATACTTTCAGTTGTTTTCCTTTTGATGTCTTTTTCCAGTCAGCGCTACATCCTGATTTTTATACCGCTGACTATTCCAATATTCAGTGAGCTGATTTCACAAATCAGGCAGATGCTAAAATTTAGCAAAAGAAATGATATTATACTTAGTGCTATTTTAATAACCGTAAGTTTAGTGGTTTTTTCAGGCGTACTTGCAAAAAGTGTTTTTGCGGTTAAAACCAGCTCTTCTCTGTCGGATTACTACCCAAAGAAAGCGATTCCATTTTTGGAACAACTGCCTTCATCTGAAAATATTTTTAATGAATATGGCTGGGGAGGATATCTTATCTGGAATTTACCAGGTAGAAGATTTTTTATTGATGGCAGAATGCCAAGCTGGCGCCAAGATGGACAGTTCGCCTTTGGAGATTATGTAAAAGTTATGGGTGTTGATAAAGGTTTTGAAGATATTTTAAAAAAATATGACGTTAAAGTAATGCTTTTAAGAAGTGTAGATGAAGCGAAAATAGAAAAAGACAACGAAACAAAGCGAAAGGCGGATAATTCTAAACTGGGCTGGCTTTTTAAAAAATTTCCATGGCTTTACTCCATAATCGGCATTTCTGATCAGAAAGATTTATATGCGGCATCGATCAAAGACGGCTGGAAAAATATCTATCAAGACAATACAGCGGTAATTTTGCTAAGAGATAATGATTAATTTATGTTTGAAGGAGAATCTGGCTTAAAAATATATTTATCGGTAATTATTCCCGCCTATAATGAAGAGAAAAGAATCGCAGAAACCCTGTCGGAGGTTTGTACGTATTTGAGCGGGCAATCTTATGTTTATGAAATTATCGTGGTCAATGACGGCTCAAAAGATAAAACTGTTGAATGCGTAGAAAGATTTATATCTGAAGGTAATAATTTACAAATAATTGATAATTGGGAAAATATGGGAAAGGGACATGCTGTAAGGCAAGGATTGATGAAAGCAATTGGCGAGTACAGATTATTTATGGACGCCGACAACTCAACTCCAGTTGCGGAAATAGAAAAATTTTTCAAATTTCTGAAATCAGATAATGGCATTGTTATAGGTTCTAGGAGCATAAGTGGTTCAATAATTATTAAATCTCAACCTTTTTATAGGGTGATATTGGGCAGGTTTTATGTTTTGCTTGTAAGAATGATTACCGGACTTGGAGACATTAAAGATACGCAGTGCGGTTTTAAGTTATTTAGCGCCGGAGCGATTAAAGAAGTTCTGCCTTTATGTAAAATTAACGGTTGGTCATTTGATGTTGAAATGTTAATTATAGCCAGAAAGCTAGGATATAAGATTTATGAAGTTCCGATACATTGGATACATCATTCGCAAACCAAAGTTAAGTTTCTGCCGATGGTCACAATGATTCTGGACTTGGTAAGAATAAGATTTAATTTAATTAAAATAAATAATTTAAAGTAGGATCCATGTTTAAAGATATAGAAAGGAAAGAATGGATATTTTTGGCTGTGGTTTGGTTAATATCAGCTGTTGTCGCCTTTTTGCCGATGGCAATCGGTTATTTTATGACACCGGTCGGCAGTATTTTTTTATTCAGACGTAGCCTAAATACGGGCGATTATTCGGTATATTTTTCCCAAATAGACCAAGCTAAACATGGAATCTTTTTTTTCAAAGATCTTTTTACTCAAGAATCTCAAACATTTGGAGTCTTAAACCCGCTTTGGTACTTGGTGGGTATTTTAGCTAATATATTTTCACTTTCAAGTTTTGTTGTCCTGCAGCTGGCCAGTTTTCTGCTGATTCCTGTTTATCTGCTTTCGGCCTATTGTCTTATTTCTTATTTTCTAAACGAAAAAAATAAAAGAAAAATTTGTTTTATTCTTTTTGTTTTTGCTTCCGGAATAGGCTGGTGGATTTCATTTTTTAATTATCAAAATTTTTTATCTCCAAGTATACAAGACGCCGAAGCTTTCAGTCCGGCTGTTTTGTCCAGTCCTCCTCACTATATTGCATCAATTACTCTGCTGATTTTAGTTTTTCTGTTTTCTTTTTACGCTATTGATAGAAATAAACTTAAGTATAGTTTTTGGGCCGGTTTTTGCGCTTTATTACTTTTTTCTTTTCACCCCTATCATGTTTATACTGTTTTCGGCGTGCTTTTTGTATTTTTAATGGCAGAATTTTTAATTGAGAAAAAAGTTTATATCAAACACATCGCACATTACGTTATTTTACTAATATTCTCAACGCCGCCAATAATATATTATCTGTGGGTTTTTTCAAATATCCCGGTAAGGCAACAGACATTTTCACATAACATCACCTTAACGCCTGCTCTATGGATTGTTTTGACTGATTACAGCATATTTTTAATTTTAGCAGTTTTGGGAATAGTATCTTTTTTAAAAGGGAAAGATATTGATAAAAAGAAAGTGTTTTTGATAGTTTGGGTCATAACCCAGTTTTTCCTTATTTATTTGCCGATAAATACCAACAAGAGACTTCTTGAGGGGCTGAATATCCCTCTTATTATCTTAGCGACATATGGATTATTTTTTATTTTCAAAAATCAGTTGGAAGCACTATTCGCCGGCAGAAAGGAAGGCTTTTATGGCATAAGTGAATATCTGGAAAATCTTTTTAAAGTTGTTCTGTTCTTTGTTGTACTTTTTTGCATATCAAATGTTATGATATTTTTAAATGATATTTATTTTTTCAAATACTATTCGGCAGCATATTTGCCGATAGACAGCGAGAGCGCAATGCTATGGATAAGAAAAAATACGCCGATCCAGAGTGTAATATTGTCATCATTCATAGATCAGTCCAGTTATATAGATGGTAATATCATCCCGCTTATCGCTTTTCGGCCTGTATATTACGGCCATGGATCGGAAACTGCTTATCCTCTTGAAAAAAAGGAAATGATGGATAATTTTTTCAAAAAATATAACAGCGCAGAAAGGGAAGAATTTTTAAAAGAAAATAATATAAGTTATCTGTTCTGGGGACCGGAAGAAAAAGAAATGGCTGATAATTTTAATCCGGACGAAGAAAGCTATTTGCAAAAAGTATATAGTAATAATTCGGTTTCTGTGTATAAATTCAATGATAATTAAAAGGATAAAGATATAAAAAATGGATAAACAAAAACTTTCCATAATAATGCCTGCATTCAATGAAGAGATAACGGCTTCGCTGATTATTAAAGCGGTGTCTGAAATAAAATTTCCATATGATGTTGAAATAATTTTTGTAAATGACGGCAGTACGGATTCAACGCTTGATAAAATAAGCGAATTGCAGCCAAAAATGCCGAATTTAAAGATTATATCTTACAAAAATAATAGAGGAAAAGGGTTCGCTGTCAGGACCGGATTGCTGCAGGCTCATGGCGATTTTTTTATAATACAGGATGCAGATTTAGAATACAATCCAAGTGAAATTCCTGTCTTAATAAATCCTTTAGTAAACGGATTGGCGGATGTTGTAATGGGTAACAGAATGGCTGACATAAAGAAGAAGAATATTTATTATTTCTTCAACATAACTGTTTCTTCTTGGATCAGTATTCTATTTTGTAAAAAGATAAATGATTTCGGTGGTTGCTATAAAGCATTTACAAAAAAAGTGAAAGATTCTTTGAATCTGAAAGTGGACGGCTTCGGTTTTGACATTGAGTTTGTTTCCAAATCAATAAAAAACAAATTTAAAATAATTGAAATGCCCGTTACTTATATGCCAAGAAGCGTCAAAGAAGGCAAGAAAATAAACTGGATAGATGGTATAAAGGCGATAATATATATTATTAGGTTCAGATTTTTTATATGAGAATAGGAATAAAAGAATATTTTAAAAAAATTCCGAAGGAAATTATTTATATTTTGCAGTTGTTTTTCTTAACTAGATTTTTTCTGACCGTTATCGGGTTCGTCTCTCTTAACATATGTGATGCTTCCAGATGCAATCCGGCGAGAGAATATTACTCTTCTTATAAAATATTAAATGCTTGGGGGTTGTGGGATACCAAATGGTATATAAATATAGCAAAAAACGGTTATTCTATTGTTAAGAATTTAAAAGGAGAAGCAAACTATGGATATTTCCCTCTTTATCCCTTATTCATTAAGATTTCCAGCTTTATAGTCCAAAACTATTTCGTTGCGGCGCTGATAGTTTCTAATCTTTTTTTGATATTGGCTGCGGTATTCTTATATAAATTAGTGAAGCTGGATTCTGATGAGGAGACTTCTTTGCGTACATTAAAATATTTATTTATTTTTTCTTCATCTTTTATATTGTCGGCCGCCTTGGCAGAATCGTTATTCCTGTTTCTCATTCTGGCTTGTTTTTATTATACTAAGAAGCAAAAATGGCTCTTGTCCGGAGTTTTTGGAATGTTTCTTACTCTGACTAAACCATTTGGCGTACTTATATTTTTACCAATTATATATAAGTATATTGAGGCGAGAAAAATAAATAAAGGAGAAAGTTTTTTGAAAACAATGCTTGATGTATCCTGCATCCTTTTAATACCTGTCGGTTTGGCGATATTCGCTGTTTACACTTATTTTCTTACCGGAGATATTATGGCCTATCCTCATATCAAAAGAAGCGCATGGGAAAACTATTTGGAAAACCCTATAAAAATTATATATTCCAGTTTGACTTCTGCAAACCCGGGTTATATTTTGGCAGCTGCGACATTCATTTTGGTCTTTATATTTCTTATATTTTTTCATAAAAAAATTGAGTTTTCTTATTTCTTATTTGGAATATTGATAGCTTTATTCGGTATTTCATATCATGGCGCGACTATAAGTATAGTGAGATATTATACAGCTATATTTCCTATTTATATTATATTGGGCAAAATATCAGAAAATAAAAAAATAGATATTAATTTGATGATTATTCTTTCGCTGCTGCAGGTTTTTTTGATGTTTTTTTGGACTGTGCAGTCCGGTTTAATTGTTTAGTATAATGCAATAAATTATCTATTTTAAAATATTGAAAATTTATGAAGGGCGTGCGCATATAGATGGTAAAATTGTATATTCAAAGAATCAAAAGCCCATTTGCTACGTTCCTATGGCGCTAGCATAATAGTTGATTTTTTTGGGTTTTCAGTATAGAATATGTGAAGATTATGCCGCTATCGTCTAATGGCTAGGACACTAGGCTTTCAATCTGGTAATCGGGGTTCGATCCCCCGTAGCGGCGCAAAGAGTCATAGAGTTCAAAACACGAAGCACAAAGTCAAAGACAAAAAACAAAGTTGAACAAAATTTAAATAGTGAGTTTTGGATTTCGATATTTGGATTTTGAGCTTGGATATTTATGGATAAAAAAGAATATTTAGAAATTTCCAAGGCGGGCGATATAAGAAACAAAAGGGACAGAATGTTATATCGTCTGTTTGAAATTTTTCCTGGCGCATTAAGTTTGGGGACTCTTATAGGAGTCTTTGTTTTTTCTTGGCTATTTCCTTTTTGGGTAGCTATTTTTATCATCTGTTTTTGTTTTTATTATCTTCTTAGAACTGTTTATTTCTCTTCACACCAGGTTGTCGGCTATATCAAAACAAGAAGGCAATTGAAAAAAGATTGGATGAGAGAATTAAAAAAAACACCCAATACCGTCGGCGAGAAAGGAAAAGACTGGAAAAAAATATATCATATGGTTTTTTTGCCCACTTATAAAGAAGGCAAAAAAATAATAGAAGAAAGCATTAATTCTATTTTGCGCGCCGAATATCCTAAAGAAAAATTGATTATAATTTTGGCAGTTGAAGACCGGGCCGGAGAAGAATTCTTGCAAATGGCCAAAGAAATTGAAAAAAAATACAAAGACGAGTTTTATAAATTTTTAACAATTATCCATCAGGGCAATGTCGCCGGAGAAATTGCCGGCAAGGGGTCTAACGTGGCGCATGCAGCAAAAGAGGCTAAGAAGCTGTTAGATAAGCTTAACATCTCTGTTAACAATGTGATTGTTTCCAATTTTGATATTGATACCAAAGTTTACAGGCAATATTTTTCCTGTTTGACTTGGTATTATTTAAATGAAAAAAATCCCGATAGAGCAAGCTATCAACCGGTTCCGGTCTATCATAATAACATTTGGAAGGTGCCGTTTTTTTCGCGATTGGTTTCAACTTCAAATACATTTTGGCAGATGATCCAGCAGGAGCGGACAGAAAAAATGACAACCTATTCTTCTCACGCGGTTCCGGGTAAAGTCTTTTTTGAAGTTGGTTATCCTTCAAATGTGGTGTGCGATGACAGCAGGATTTTTTGGAGATCTTATCTTTATTACAACGGAGACTATCGGGTGGTGCCTATTTATTATCTGATTTCAATGGACGCCGTTGATTCTCCTAATTTTTTTAAAACAATAAAAAATCAGTATCTTCAGCAAAGGCGATGGGCCTGGGGGTGCGCCGAAATCCCATATTTGTTTTTTGGGTTTCTAAATAACAGTAAAATTTCTTTTTTCAAAAAGGTTTCCCATCTGTTTACTATAGTTGAGGGCTATTGGTCTTGGGCGACTGCCGCTTTAATGCTTTTTATACTTGGTTGGCTACCGATAATGCTTGGCGGACAGAAGTTCAATTTTACGGTTTTGTCTTTTGATTTGCCGATACTCTCCAGTAGAATTATGACTATTTCTCTTGTCGGAATGATGGCTTCGGCAATTTTAAGCACGTTAATCTCATTGCCGGTTTCAAAAGGCGTAAGTCTTTTTAAAAAAATATCCATTTTTTTGCAATGGGTATTTTTGCCGGTTATTCTTATCGTTTTTGGTTCTTTCCCCGCTCTTGATGCGCAAATCAGGCTGATGACCGGGAAATATCTGGGTTTTTGGGTAACTGAGAAAAGGCGCTAAACTTTTAAAACTCAAATTATATGATCAGAAAACCGCATTTCGGCGTTTTTATTATTCAAAATGAATCCTAGTTTTAAAATGCCTAATTTTTTCTTTTAGCATTGGGTGTTCGGCAAGGGTTGGGTCCCTTTCCAGAAGTTCATTTGCGGCGGCTCTGGTTTTTTCAACTAAAAATATATTTGAAAGACCCTGCATCGCCATATCCGGTAAGCCCCACTGATTTAAACCGTACAATTGGCCCGGTCCCCTAATCTCTAAATCTTTCTGGGCCAATTCAAACCCGTTTGTAGAATCAACCAAAGCTTTTAACCTTTCTCGGTTTACCTGGTCCGGCAAAGTTGTGAACAAAAAACAATAAGATTGAGCATCTGATCTGCCGACTCTGCCCCTAAATTGGTGCAATTGAGCCAACCCAAACCTCTCTGCTCCTTCAATCATCATAACGGTTGCGCGTTGAACATCAACTCCAACTTCAACTACAGAGGTTGAAACCAAAATATCAATTTCTCCCTTTTGAAAATCGCGCATTATAGTTTCCTTCTCTTTGGGTTTCATTTTTCCGTGAAGCATGGTAATTCGTAAATCGGGAAATACTTCTTTTGATAGTCGTTCGTATTCTTGTGTGACTGATTTTATTTCAGTTATTCCCAGTGTGCCAAGGTCGTAATTTTGAGGCACAAATGAACTAGAACTGGCAGAACCAACCGTTTCTAATCCGGCGCTTTTTGATTCAATCTTTGGACAAATCACAAAAACTCCTTTCCCTTGTTTAACTTCTTTTTCTATAAACTCATAAGCGGCTTTTCTGTCTTTTGGCTCAACAATAAACGTTTTAATTTTCTTTCTGTTTTTTGGCATATCTTTGATTAAAGAAATGTCCAGGTCTCCGTAAACAGTAAGCGCCAGAGTCCTTGGGATTGGAGTGGCGGTCATTGATAATAAATGCGGAACCAAGGACTTGCTTTTGATAAGTTCAGCGCGCTGACTTACTCCAAATCTATGCTGTTCGTCTAAAACAACCAAGGCTAAATTTTTAAATTCAACATTTTTTTGGATTAACGCGTGCGTACCGATGATAATATCAATTTGACCGTTTTTTAAATCTTCTACGATGGCCGGTTTCTTAACTTCAAAAGAGTTTTTGTCTCTGAAAATTTTTCCTTCTTTGCCGGTTAAAAATCCTACCGATACCTCAAAATCTTTCATAAGTTCGGTGATACTTTTAAAATGCTGGCTGGCCAAAATTTCGGTTGGTGCCATAAATGCAACCTGATAGCCGTTTTTAACTGCGCTTAAGGCTGCCATGGCTGCAACAATAGTTTTACCTGACCCGACATCTCCCTCAAGCAACCGCGACATTGGCATTATCCTTTCAATATCTTTTAAAATTTGAAAACTGCATTGTTTCTGGGAATCAGTCAGTTCAAACGGTAAAGATTTTGTAAATCTTTTCATTAATTCAGCGTCCATTTTGCAAACAGGGGATTGCTTTTGCAGTAGCTTTATCTTTTCTTTCAAAACCGAAATTTGCAGCAAAAACAGTTGTTCAAAAGAAAAGCGTAATTTTGCGGCGTCAGCATATTCAAATGAATCTGGAAAGTGAACTTGCCAGATAGCTTTTTTGATCGGCAGAAATTTATATTTCTTCATCACTTCATCGGGCAAAATTTCAGGAATTTGATTATAAAAGTTTGTCAGCAGTGGTTTTATAATGTATCTTAACCATCGTGAAGTTAGTCCCCGTGTTTCAGAGTATACGGGAACGATTCTGCCGGTGTGAGTTAAATTGCTGTTATTTGAGTTTTCGTATATTCTTTCGTGAGTTGGGTTGTTTAAATAAATGCCGTCATCGCTTAAGCTTACTTTTCCGGCCAGGCAAATAAAGTCATCTTCTTTAAGTGAATCTGCCAGATATGGTTGGTTAAACCATATAACCTTAATCTGTCCCGAATCATCTTCGACCAATATTTCGGTAATGCTCATCCTTGTTTTGAATGTTTGAGAACTTTCAATTTCAACAATTCTTCCCTGAATACAGGCTTCAAGACCAACTTTTAAGTCTTTGATTTGAATAATATTTGAGAAATCATCATATCTTGCCGGAAAATAAAAAAGCAGGTCATAGACTGTATAGATTCCTATTTTTTTTAATCGCTTCTGGTACGCCGGTCCAACTCTTGGAATTTCTTCTATTTTTGTATCAAGACTTATCATAGGTAAATAATAATTGATTTTGATATAAAAAAACAGCCCCAAACCGTAAGACCTGGGGCTGACTTCTTTTAGCGTTTTTGGTTTTTTTGTTTTGGCGACGTTTTTCTATGTGTCCGTTTATCCTTCTTTGACGAAGGTGGTGGCATTTTTTCTGAAATTCTACGTTTCAGATCTGCCATTTTCTGATATATCCCTCTCATAGTGCGCCTCGGGCTGGGGTCGGGTTGGTAAGGTATCTACCTGTTAATATACCAGATTTAACCGAAAAAATCAATCGTAGACATGGCATGAAATATAAGCGTTTGTTTCGCTTATTTAAATGAAAAACCCTACGCTATTATGAAATAGCGCAGGGTTTTTTGTTGTGGCGGAGAATAGCTTTTGTCCGCCGTTTTTTTTCGTGACAGGCGCCGCATAGTCCGCCAGCCTTAATGATTTTCTCTTTCTCACATTTTTGGCAGATGCCTATTTTTGACTTGTTATTGCAACTGGCGCATAATGGTCCGTCAGATTCTGTCCTAGCTGCCACCGGTTTCATCTTCTTGCAGCCAATACAAGTTTCGTGCCTGGTTGGATTATGGTATCTTGCTCTTTGAAAACAAGTATTGCAGATTGGCTGGCCATTGGCGCTCCTTGCCGCTACCGGTTTAAAACGGTTACATAAAAAGCAATCTTCTTTTCTGCAACCATCACAAATCATTAAGTTAAGTTTATTGCTTAACTTAAGCATCCGCTCCTTCTTGCAAATTCCACAGATGCCTTTTCTCATTTTTCACCTCATCTCTTTTTTGTAAAAGGACTTCGATTTAAATCATACTATCATTTTTGAACAATATAGCAATTAAAAAATGCGCCCCGTGGGGCGCATTTCATATTACTCTTTAGGCTTTTCTTGAGTATGGCCTGAATCAACTTCATATTTTGTATTTTGCTGTTCAAAAAAGTTCACTAGTTCTAACACGTCAGTCGCAGTGCTCATCCATTTTGCCGGATTTGAAACATTGAATTGTTTTGGCAAGCCAAGCTCTAAGAGCCGTTTGTCGGCAACATATTGAACATATTGGTTAACATAATCAGCATTTAATCCTAATATTCCATTTGGAAATAAGTTTTTGTTATAGGCGTTTTCAATATTTACCCCCTCAACAATAATAGATTTTATCTCGTTGGCAAAATCTTCGGTTAACAGTTCCGAATTTTCTTCTAAAACGGTTTGTATCAACTGCATGCCAAATTTCAAATGCAAGGATTCGTCGCGTAACACCCAATCAATCATTGAGCCAAAATTTCTCAGTTGATTTCTTTGTCTAAATGACAACGCCACCATAAACCCTGAATAAAACCAAATTCCTTCCATGACAATATTATAGGCAACCATATTTCTAATAAAATCTTTTTTGCCTTCGGTGGTTTCAATATCAAGTTTTTCTTCGGTCATTCTTTTTAAATATTTCATCACATATTGTTCTTTTGCCTGCATTGAAGGAGTTTCCAAATGAACTTGGAATATTTTTTCTCTATCAAACGGAAATGTTTCTAAAACATATTCAAAAGCAACGCAGTGATTTGCCTCTTCCCACATTTGTTTTGCCAAGTATAAATGGCATTCAGGAGATTTTAAATATGGGTAAACTCCCAAAGCCAAAACTCTGTTTACAATTAATTCGGCCGGATTAAAAAAGGCCATGGTAAATTTTACCGCGTGCCTTTCATCTTCAGTCATTTTGGCCCAGTCTTCCAAATCTTCTTTTAACGCAATTTCGTGGGGAAACCACGTGTTTCTAACTGCCTGATTGTATAAATCATAAGCCCATTGATATCTGATTGGGTGAAGATTTACATCTTCAGGCGAAGCTTTTCCTAATATTGGCATAGTTTTTATTTATTAAATTTTTGTGGATTTGTTATATTAAATATGAATAGACGCTGTACTTATTGACAATTATAAATTTTGTAGTACAATGAAAGGTGGGTTTGTGACAGGTTTTAGTCTTTCTTGTAAGGAGAACGGAAATGGGATGTTTTGTTTTGCTTTCCTTTTTTGTAGGGTTTGGCACATTCATCGTGGGGGCAATCTCGTTTGTATCCATTTGCTTCGCATTTTTCTCGTCAACCCCGGGCCCAGAACCTACGTATGGAAGGGGTGTTGCAATGCTAATCACCCTCGGTCTTATGGGCGTGGGAGCAATAATAATGTGCTTTGCCTGTAAATTGGCTGATGACGCTTAGTGAGGCAGATATCGCCAAGTCCAGCCGATCTTCTGTCGTGCTCATAGTCAAAACTGTGAGCATTTTTATTATAAAATTTACTGACATCCGTCGCACGTGAAATTTTCTTGTGGGTCGGATGGCATATGAACTCTATATGTTTTTCCTTCAATTATTTTCGTTTGATAATGATTGTGATTTTCAACATTCTTTTCAATTTGAATTTCTTCAGTTTCTTTTTTCAGCGGAATCTGGGTTTGGACATTACTGAAAATTTGATGGGACAATAAATGTTCGGTGTTGGTAGGTGTTAGGTTTTGGGTTTTAGGTGTTGCCTGTTGGTCAATTACTTCTTCTTTCTCAACATCTTCTCTTGCGACTTCAACAGCGACTTTAGCAACATTTTCTTTTCCGCGTAAATCTGCGTTATTATCCGCGTTAATCTGCGCTGTCTTGAAGACAGATGCGAATCCAAATTTTCCCAGTTTTTCTGCCTTGTTAACTGCCACTGTGCTTTGTTCGGCGGTGTGGCGTGGCTTCATATGCAAATAGTAGGTTGTTTTTACTCCTTTTCTCCAGGCGGTTGAATAAATATCCATTGTTTTATCGATATCGCGGTCTTCCAAGTACATATTTCTTGATAATGCCTGGTCAACCCACTTTTGCGCCCTGGCGGCCACTTCTATAAATGCATACGGTGAAACAGAAAACGAAGTTTTATAAATTTCCCGTATATGCGGTGGGATTTCTTCTATTGAAGAAATATCTCCCTGCAATTCAACGATCTTGCTTTTAACCATATCCCATAAATTCATATTTTTCAATTCAATCACCAAATTATGGTTAATATCTAAGTATTTTCCCGAAATTTTATTCCTTGAAAATATTTGCGCAAATCGCGGATCAATTCCCGGCGTTGTCCCAGCAACCAATCCAATGTTGGCATTTGGAGCCACAGCCATAAGCGTGGCGTTTCTCATTCCATTTTTCACTTTTGTCCTAAGCGTGTCCCAATCAAGCCAGTTTTGTTTTGACTTTTTATCAATATCTAATGCGATTCCTCGTTCTTGTTCAAGCTTCTCAATAGTATCAATCGGCACTTTTCCTTTTGACCATTCTGATCCAGGAAAATGCATATAGCTTCCTCTTTCTTGGGCCAAGTTTGCAGATTCATCAATTGCCATATAGCTTATAAATTCAAAAATTTTATCTGTGAAATCATAAGCATGCGGACTGTCGTAAGGCATTCCAAGTTGTTCAATTGCATCAGAAAATCCCATCACTCCAAGGCCAATTGCTCTATTTTCGGAATCTGATTTTTTGGCTTCAGGCACCGGTAAAACATTTATATCAATTAAATTATCCAATTGTCTTATGGCTGTCCTAACAGATTCTTCAAGTTTTTGCCAATCAATCTGTTTCTTTTTTAAGTGAGCCGCCAAATTTAACGAAGCCAAATTACAAACGGCAATGTTGTCTTTATCTTGCGGAAGACAAATTTCAGTGCATAGGTTCGACATATGAATGGTGCCGGTATTGTTGTTGAGCGCGCGTAAATTAATCGGATCTTTCCATGTTAGCCATGGGTGAGAAGTAGTTTGCATGCTCACTAAAATTTGTCTAAATTGTTCAGTAGCGGGAACCTTTTTAAACGTTCTCAATTTTCCTTCTTCGGCCATTTTTATATATTCGTTGTATCTTTGTGAAAATGCTTTTCCGTATAGTTCGTTCAAATCCGGAACTTCTTTTGGGTCAAACATATACCAATCGGCTTTTGCTTCAACCCTTTTCATAAATTCATCAGACATAAAAACGGCTGTATCTGCTGTTCTCATTCGCAAATAATCATCGCCGGCGTTATGTTTCCATTCAACAAAGTCAGGAAAATCCAAATGCCAGTTTTCCATATAAAAACATAAAGCTCCTTTTTTCTTTCCTCCTCGTTGAATAGCCCTGATTGCAGTATCAATAATTTTTGCAAACGGAGTTGGTCCTGATGAGGTGGTGTTATTGCTTGAAAGAGGGGATCCGGTTGCCCGCAATTTGGTGATTGAAGCACCAAGTCCGCCCGAAGCTTTACTGAGCATCATAATATCTGAAACGGATTTTGAAATATGTCCCATATCGTCGTGAATTTCAAGCAGGAAGCAATTTGAAAGGGCAGGGCTGATTGTCCCAGCGTTGATATTAGTTGACCCACCGGCGATATATTCGTGTTGGGACATTTTCTCGTAGAACTTGATAGCCCATTCTGTCGGATCTTTCTCGTTAAAAGAATTTCCCATCGCAACTCTCATAAAAAAATATTGGGGAGTTTCAAACGGCTTTTGGTTTTTATCTTTGACTGAATATCGGTCCAGTAAACTGGAAAGACCGGCATAAATAAACAATTCATCTCTTCCAATATCTAAAGCTCCCGCTAGTTTCTCCAAATCAAAAACTCTCTCCATTCTTTCGTCTAAAATTTTATTGGCTACACCGTTTTTAACGTACTTTGAAAAATTTTCTTTATGAATATTTTTTAATTCCTGATCATTTTGATAGTCCCCTAATACATTTTTATATACAGTTTTAAGTAAAAGACGCGTCGCAATTTTATCGTAGTCAACATCTTCTTTGATATTTTGAACCGCGGCATTAATTGTTGCCAAGTCTAATTCTTCGGTGGTTATGCCATTATATAAAGTAACTTTTGTGTCGGTGGCAACTTGTGTAACTTTGGCAATCGGATCAACCATCCCATAGGAAGCCTTTTCAATGGACCGGTTAATTCTGTCGGCATTAAACAGTTCTTTCGTGCCATCACGTTTTGTAATTGTTAGTTCCATATAACTTATAAAAATATTAAATAATTTTCTGTGGGAAAGTCTATTATATAAAAATGCAAACTATCAATCAATAGCCAGGTTTGTTCGGGAAAATTTCTTTATCCACAGGCCGTCCGTAATTAAAAAACTGTTTTTAAAAACAGTTTTTTAATTACCATGTGTACCATGTGCCCCCAGTTGGAGTCGAACCAACATTACAAGATCCGCAATCTTGCGTCTTATCCGTTAGACTATGAGGGCAGATTTTTGAGTTATGCAATCTTGTATTTTCAATGATTGCGATTAGCGGAGGAGGTGGGAGTCGAACCCACATAGCAACTTGCGTCGCTAAAGTTTAGCAAACTTTTGCACCAGCCATTATGCGCCTCCTCCAAATTTATTTTTTTCTAATGAATTGTTAACAGAACAATTGAAATAAATGCAGTTATTATCCCTGCAAATCCCAAGATATTTAATTTCTCTCCAAATAATAAAATGCCAATTAATACTGTAGAGAGCAAGCTTATTACCGACCACATAGTTCCAACAATTGAAAGTTGGTTTTTTTGCATAATTGCCGGTAGCCACGCAAGAACGCTTAAAAAATCTATTACTAAAATAAGAAGTACATATTTTATATTTGGGTTCAAGGCAAACTTCTTTGATAAGAATTCGCCAAAGGCAAAAAATATACCGGATATGACTAACCAATATATGTAATTCATATTTTAGATTATATCCTTTAAAACCCATTAAGTCAATTTGCAAAATAGGAAAATTTGTGATAAAAACTAATGCGGAGGAGTCGCATAGCGGCTATTGCAACAGTCTTGAAAACTGTAACCCCTTACGGGGTTCGTGGGTTCGAGTCCCACCTCCTCCGCCAACACAATTAGTATCGGCACAACCCAAGTGCCTTGGGTTTGATGGAATAAAGGCATTTTATTTTTTAATTATATGCCCCCTCCTTCTGCAACGGTAAAAATTAAGCCTGCCTCAAAATTTCTTGATAAAAAGGATAGTTTTTGTGTATATGAAACTTTCAAAAAACCAAAAAAAACTATTTATTATCTTCGAGGCAGTCAGGCAAAATATCTTAGTAAAATTACTTTATTAGGGTACGATGGCTTGCCTTCCGGTCTCTATTTAAATAGAAGTGGTTGGGGATTTGGAAAGAAGGGGGTATTTTTGTTATCTGCATTAAATCGGTATCTGTTTGATGGAAAAATTTTAGATCTGTGCATTTCTGTTGATGGAACAAAGTCTATTACAAAAAAGATGCATATTACTACAGTCATCTTACCGCAGGAAGATATAAAAAGTTTATTAGCTCGTCTTGGTCGAATTAATGAGGATAACAATAGTGAATTACGAGAAGCGGTCGCTTCATTCCTTAGTACGAAATTTCCCAAAAAAGTTAGAGTCTCCACAAGTGATTTTGACCAATATCAAGGTGGAGAAGTTGCTTCCATGCTACGCCGAAGCAAAGTTGTTGAAAAGTTGAATGAGGAGGATCTCCAATCACTGAAGGTATTTTTTCCTAAAATATTCCAAGGTTCATTTAAAGGGGTTAAGGGCATAGCAAGAGACTCTCTTATTCAGAGCGCTAAAAGTGCGACTGATAGAATTTTCTTGATGACGTAATTAAAGAATTTGAAACTAATTTATCTAAAAGCACTTTAAAGGAAGAGAAGTGGCAGAAATTTCTTAAGGAAAAGGTATTTCGTTTTATAGCTAATTATATTACTTCTATAGAAAAACAGAATGTAAGTATTAGCGTAAGTTATCCAGATTTTGTGATGGTAGATGTGTATGGATTTATAGATATTTTTGAAATAAAAAAGCACGATGCAAAACTTTTAGCGTTTGATAAAAGCCATGAAAACTATTATTGGAAACCTGAAGCTGCTCAAGCGATATCTCAGATAGAAAATTACATTGATGAAGTTGCTCGCAATGCAGACGAATATGTAAAAGCAGTTAAAAGGAAGAAGCATATCAATATCAGAGTGGTACGTCCACGGGGATATATTATTGCCGGGACAAGTAAGCAGTTCAATGATGAAAAAGAATCAGAAGATTTTAGAAAACTCAGCAACTCTTTGAAGAATATAAATTTTATCCTATATGACGAACTTCTAGAAAGGTTAAAAAACCTTCGCTCAAAGTTATAAAGTTTCTAAACAAAAAACACGATGAGCCGTGTTTTTTGTTTATGCGATCATTGTAATCTTTTTATCCTTATAACTTAATTTGCTTCTGAGGTTGGCCAGTAGTTCGCGTTTGTCCGACGTGCTGCCTTCTTTGAGAAGATATTTTGCATACTGGCGGACATTTACTTCATTGCCCTCAACCAAGGATTGACCCGATCTGCTATTTACGATTTTTTGCAGTTTATTAAATCTTCGTATTTCATCTTCGAGCTTGGCTCTCATTCCAAGCTCGTTAATGTCCACAACATCAATAATTTTAAGCAGTTCGTCGATTAATTCTTCTTCTCTAATGTATTTATTTTTACAGTTTCTGTCTTTTGCTCTTCCGCAGCCATAATATATGTAGCGAGCAGAGGTTCCATCTTTTAACACTTTCCATTTTTCTTCGGCACAAATTGTTGAACCACAGTATCCGCAAGTGAATAGGCGGGTGAAGGCAAACTCTTTATTGTGTCTCACAATCTGATCTCGTTTCAGCTGTGCTTTTGCTTTTTCAAATATTTCCTGAGTTATCAGCGGTTGATGTTTTCCTTGGTACCAGCTTCCGCTGTCTTTTGGATATTCAAACATGCCGTAATAAAATGGATTATCAAGTATTCGATAAATCCCTGACAATGTTAACGGTTTGTTTCCTCGAGTATAAAAGTTTAGTTCAAATTTTAGCCAGTTGTATAATTTCCTGCCAGAATAATTTTCGTAGGCAACTCTTTCAAACATTCTTTTTATTACAGGGGCTCTTGCTGGATCTATAATTAGCTGGCACTTTTTATCCATCATTCTTTGGTTTAAATAGCCCAGGGGAGCGAGCATTGGCCATAAACCCATCTCAACCCTCGTTCTCAGTCCTCGCTTCACGTTAACGCTCTTATTGTCGTTCTCCAGCTTGGCTTGAGATCCTAAAATCATCAGCAAAAACTTTTCGCTGGGTGAATTTGTGAACCTCTGTCCATAAGTTCGTATTTCGGTCAATTGCCCGGAATCCATTAAGTCTACAATCTTCCCCAAATCTCCGGCGTTTCTTGAGATTCTGTCTGGCGCCCAAGTTAGAATACCGTTGTATTTGCCTTGCCGGATTTCCTCCACAATCTCATTGAATACTGGTCTTTGACCGGTTTCCTTGGCCGAATGTGATTCTCGCTTCATAGTGACTATTTCTAAATTTTCACGCTCAGCCAGCAGAAGCATCTCCTTTATCTGAGAATCGATGGAAAGCACCTGTCTTTCCTCCGATTCCGTGCTTTTCCTTGCGTAAAGCACATATTTTACTGCTTTAGGGATCTGTATTTTTTGTTGGGTTAAGGCCCCTTGTAACCCCATATTTTGGTTTTCCATATCAATTACAAGGAATGACGCAATCCACGTGCTTAGTCCAGACCCTGCGCCCTAAAAACATCCAGCTAAAAGATTGAAAATTTGTCAAAAAAGGAGTAGATTTAAGTAAGATAAATTTATGGCTAGGAAATTCTCAATCAAAAATCTTAAAAACGCGAGACGGGCAAAAAATGACGAGTTTTACACTCAATACATTGACATTCAAAAAGAGATTGAAGCGTATTTAGAGTACAATGCCGATACATTCCGTGGAAAGGTAGTGTATTGCAATTGCGATGATCCTTTTGAAAGTAATTTTTTTCGCTATTTTGTGCTCAATTTCAACAAGCTTGGATTGAAACAGCTTATCACCACCAGCTACAAACCCTCGCCCATAGCTAATTCGCAACTGGGATTGTTTGGTAATGATAAAACTCTTACTAAATCGCAGGGCCGTCCAAAGGTAACCGCCAATAAATTTATTATCAACGAAGTCCACGACATAGACGGCGACGGAGAGTTTAACTTAAAAGACGTTGCCAAGCAGTTAAGGGCAAATAAACATAACGAATGGACTCCGCTAGAAGATGACGGCGATTTTCGAAGTGATGAATGTGTAAATCTACTTAAACAATCCGACATCGTCGTAACAAATCCACCTTTCAGTTTGTTTCGCGAATATGTTAAGCAACTTTTTGATTACGATAAAAAGTTTTTGATTATAGGAAATATTAATTGTCTAACTTATAGAGAAATA
Organism: Candidatus Staskawiczbacteria bacterium; assembly: GCA_963761865.1. Lineage (GTDB taxonomy): Bacteria > Patescibacteriota > Minisyncoccia > Minisyncoccales > Staskawiczbacteraceae > VGLO01. Next base: position 41,521 of record CAVXIE010000002.1, read on the forward strand.
TTCCAAAAAATTAAAAAAAATAAAGTATGGCTTGGTAATGGAATGGGAAGGTGGATTTCTGGATTTATTGTACCAGAATCCTACGACTTGTACGGGTCAGAAGCTCGAATAGATGAAAATGGAGACAGAATTATTGCCACTAATAATTGTTTGTGGCTCACTAATCTTGACCACGGACGTCGTCATCAAGCCATTGCCACTTATGACAATGGCGGAAAATTTAAAGTATAGTAAACATAAAGAAATAAAAGGCAAAAAGACATACGATAAATATGATAATTACGATGCGATAGAAGTGCCTTTTACTGATGCAATACCAAGTGATTATAAGGGTGTGATGGGTGTGCCGATTACATTTCTTGATAAATATAATCCTGAACAGTTTGAAATTTTAGGAAATTCTAATGTGCGAGGAGAAAGAGAAGATTTAATGAATAATGTTAAAAGTGCAACGGATTGTACTTATATAAATGGTAAACCACAATATGCTCGTATTTTAATTAAACAAAGTAAAAAAATAATATGAAAACAACTTTAAAAACCAACATCACCGTCAAAGATATTTGCGATGGGTTTGTCTATAACGAACTGGAAGGCAAGGGTCTTTTTGGTTTGTCTGGCAAACTCACTATTCAGCCGGAATATCAGCGTAACTATATTTATGCTTCTGACGGCGGAAAAAGAGAGATGGCTGTTATTGAATCAATACTTAAAGGTTATCCAATAGGATTGATTTATTTTAATAAAGTTACTGAAAACAATTTGGAAGTTTTAGACGGGCAACAGCGCATCACCAGTGTTGGACGTTTTGTGACTGATAAATTTGCCATCAAAGATGAAAACGGTATGGAGCAATATTTTAGCGGTATGGCAAAAGATAAGAAAGATAAAATTTTGGAAACAAAATTGCTCATTTATGAATGCGAAGGAACAGAAAGTCGAGATAAAAGAATGGTTTAAGACGATTAATATTGCTGGTGTTCCGCTCAATCCTCAAGAATTATTCAATGCGATCTATTCTGGACCATTTGTTACACTGGGCAAGGAAGAATTTAGTAACAGTCAAAATGCCAACATCCAAAAATGGAGTGCGTATGTATCGGGTAGCGCTAAACCGGCAGGAGTTTTTGGAATGTGCCCTTGATTGGGTAAGCAAAGGCAATATCGACGATTATATGAGTCAGCCATCGCAAAGACAAAAATATTACTGAATTAAAAACATATTTCAATAGTGTTATTGATTGGGTTTCCAGCGTATTTACCGATGTTGAAAGTGAGATGTGCGGACTTGGAGTGGGGACGGTTATATGAAGAATATCATAAAAAATCATATAATCCTGCGAAAGTTTCAGCAGAAGTGCAAAAACTTTATGGTGATCCGTATGTAAAAAACCGTAAGGGTATTTTTGAGTACATTCTTGGCGGTTCAGTCGATACGAAATTACTTAGATGTCCGAGTTTTTGACGAAGCAACTAAAAATGTAGTTTATGAAAAACAGACCGACGAAGCTGAAAAGAAAGGGAAATCAAATTGCTCGTCATTGTGCGATGGGCACGATGCCAATAAAGATAAAATTTGGAAGCTCTACTGAAATGGATGCTGACCACGTAACAGCATGGAGCAAGGGTGGCGCAACTTCAGTAAAGAATTGTGAGATGTTATGTAAGACACATAATCGAGCAAAAGGAAATCGATAAAATAAAAACATATGAGTAATCCTATTTCAAAAGAACTAAAAATCGGCACTATTGGAGAATTGTTCGTTCAATTGAGATTGTTGCAACATAATATACAAGCAAATCAACCAATAAAAGATTCAGGTAATGATCTTATAGCTATCAAGGATATAATTTTTAAATCAATCCAAGTAAAAACTATATCGGATAGCGAAAGGTTTGATATTAGGGATTTAGGTAATAAAACCTATGATTTATTGGCCTTAGTGGTGTTGCATGGATTTGATAATAATATTGAGTTAGATAGTTCAAAGATTTATATTCTAACGAAAGAAGAAGTTGGTGCACAAAAATCTATAGACCCGAATAGTCTTACAGATGAAAGTGCTCTGGATAATAAAGTTATAAGAATTTGGAGATAATTATTTATGCGAATAAAAAGCATAGAAATTAGGGATAGGAGTAGCATAATTGAACTATCTAATAGCACAAAACTTCGTGATAAAATCAGATTGGAATAAATTCAAAGCAAAATTTAGTGGTAATCCTCAAAAAAATTTTGAGTGGCTTTGTTATTCTTTATTTTGCCAAGAATTTAATAAGAAGACCGGAATTTTCCGCTACAAAAATCAATCTGCCATAGAAACCGATCCGATTCAGGCAGAAGGCGAAATAATTGGTTGGCAGGCTAAATTTTATGGTGCATCCTTGGCAGATACAACGTGCAAATCAGACGTTATTGATGCTCTTCAAAAATCCAAAAGAGATTATAAAAATATCACAAAGTTTATTTTTTATACTAATCAAGGGTGGGGCCAGAATAAGGGTAAAGAGCCTCAGGGGAAGAAAGATATTGAAGGAAAAGCAGATTCTCTCGGGATTAAATTTGAATGGAGAGTGGCCAGTTTTTTTGAGTCTACTTTTGTTTCTATCGATAACGAAATAATAGCAAGACATTTTTTTAGTTTGGATAAAAGCATATTTGACCTAATAAAAAGACAGCAAGAACATTCAGAAAATATTTTAAGAGAAATACAAACAGCTGTCACTTTCAACGGTCAAAATATTAAGATAGATAGAAGTGTTGACTTAGAAAAAATAAAAGTTAGTCCAGAGAGGGTAATGATTTTGAGCGGTGTTGGTGGAGTTGGAAAAACGGCACTTATTAAAGACTATTACGAGGAAATGAAAGATAAAGCACCTTTCTACATTCTAAAAGCAACCGAATTTGAATTTAAGAAATCTAGATGATTTTTTTACGGGTTATAGCTTCCAGGATTTTCTGAATGGACACAGTTCGGAAAAAAGTAAGATCATCGTAATTGATTCGGCAGAGAGATTGCTAGATTTGAAAAATGAGGATCCTTTTAGGGAGTTTCTATCTATTCTGATCAAGGAAAATTGGAAAGTTATTTTTACAACAAGAGACAACTACCTGGAAAATTTAAATTTTCAATTTTTTGAGATTTATAAAATAGCACCCTTAAATATAAATATTCAGAACTTGGAGGTAAAAGAACTGAATACAATTTCCATTGCTTACCATTTTTCACTTCCCAAAGATGAAAAATTATTAAATCTTATAAGAAACCCCTTCTATCTGAGTGAGTATTTAAAATTTTATAAAGAGGGTGAACAAACAAACTATATAGATTTTAAGGATAAACTATGGAATAAAACGATTATTAAGTCTAAACCAGCGAGAGAGCAATGTTTTTTAAAAATTGCATTTCAAAGAGCGAGCAGCGGACAATTTTTTATTAATCCAAATTGCGAATCGGAAATTTTAGATAATGAATTAAAGAAGGATGGAATTTTGGGATATGAGCCACCTCTTGGGTACTTTATTACGCATGACATCTATGAAGAGTGGGCGTTAGAAAAAAATATTGAGTCTGAATTTACAAAAAAGACCAATACCGAAACCTTTTTTCAAAATATAGGAAGTTCCTTACCATTACGTCGAGCGTTCAGAAAGTGGATGTCTGAGAAATTGTTGCTACAAGACAAAGTGGTCAAGGATTTTATTGAGCAGACTATAAAAAATAAAGACGTAGAACCATTTTGGAAAGACGAGATATTGGTATCTGTTTTGCTTTCTGATTTTTCTTGTACATTTTTTGATTTTTTCAAAAGCGAGCTGTTAACCGCACCTGAGAAAGTTGTTACATATAACAATTCATCCAAAGTTGTGCAATCTCTGAATATTGACTATAAGTACGAGGAAAGCCTATTGCATAGGATATTTTTCATGTTAAGGATTGCGTGTAAAGAGGCGGACGACGAATTTTTTAGGCAGCTAGGAGTTAAAGATTTAAGTGTTTTCTTCTAAAATATATCTTGACTAAGCCGAAGGGGCAGGGGTGGGAATGTCTTATTAAATTTGTTTTCGAAAATTTTGATAAAGTAGGTATACGAAATATCCATTTCATTTTACCGATAATTTATGATTGGACTAGTAAATTTAAGGAAGGGGAGACTACAAAATATTCTGGTTTAATCGCATTGAGATATTACCAATGGACTATAAAAGAAGATGTTTTTTTGTTTCTGACGACGATACGAAGGATAATCTCTTGAAGACAATTCTTTATAGCGCGCCTGAAATTAAAAGCGAGCTGGAAGAAATTTTCAAAGAAATTGTTAAAAATAAATGGAAAAATCACAGGGATCCTTATTGTGATTTATCTGAAACAATCTTAACAAAACTTGAAGGTATATCTATTGCAAAGCTATTCCCCAAATATGTATTACAAATGGCTGATCTATTCTGGTCATTCACACCAAAAGAAAATCGTTATTACAGTCGTCCAGGAGTGGGGATGGAGGAATATTTCGATATGGAAGATGAGCATTTAGATTATTTTCCAGCTAGTTCATATCAAACACCAATCTATTGGCTTCTCCAATCTTCGCTTCAGGAAACAATCGATTTTATTTTAAGGTTTGTAAATAAATCAGTAGATTACTTTGCCAAAACAGAATTCGCTAAATATGAGGTCGAGGAAGTTAGTATATCCATTGGAAAAGAAGAAATAATAAAACAATTCGATAGTAGAAATGGAAGGTTTTGGAATATGTACAGAGGGTCATCTGCGCCTGCTCCGCATGTTTTACAATCAATGCATATGGCGCTGGAAAAATTTTTCCTTGAAAACGGTAAGGTTGCAGATTCGAAGACTTTAGAAAGCTGGCTGATTTATCTTCTTAAAAATTCAAAATCTACCTCTATCTCGGCCGTTGTAGCAAGTATCGTGTTGGCATATCCAGAAAAAACTTTTGATGTTGCTAAAATTATTTTTAGAACAAAGGATTTTTTCTTTTGTGATACAGGTAGGTTGGTTTTAGATCAAGGGCACCGGGGCATGCTCGAATCGCTAAAAGCATTTGGTAGTAACCCAAAAAACAAATTCCACGAGGAAGAAAGGATACAAACTTGCGATGATAAACACAGAAAATGGTCTTTGGAAAGTTTGTTTTTAAATTACCAATTATTTAGGAGTGAAGGTGTAAACGAAGAAGAATTCAAAAATAGGCAAAAAGTTTTATGGGATATATTGGATGATTACTATAAAGAATTACCAAATCCATCAATTGAAACAGAATCAGATAAGACGTGGAGGCTTTACCTCGCAAGGATGGATAGTAGAAAAATGAATCTTGTTTCAGAAAAGACAGATGACGGATATTTAATCAATTTTAATCCTGAAATTGATCCAGAGCTTAAAAAATATAGTGAAAATTCATTGAAAAAAAATTCTGAGTCCATGCAATATACTCAGCTAAGATTATGGTCGAATTACCGACTCAGAAATGATGAAAAATATAAACAGTATAAGCAATACGAAGATAACCCTAGCCTTGCGGTTAAAGAGGCTGAGGAGATTATCGCAAAATTAAAAATATCAAAAAAACCAGAATCTTTTAAGCTTCAATATTCAGAAGAAGAAAGTTTCTATATCCTTAATCACTCAATACCAGCCGAGGTTTGCTCCGTGATGGTAAGAGATTTTTTTAATAAGCTTTCAGAAAAAGAAAGCGATTTTTGTTCGAGTGTAATTTTGGAATTAGCCTCTATATCTTCCGATCCTAATTATCAGTATCAAGTAACTGATGGGATGCAATCAGTAATTTCGGTATTGCCTTTTCTATTCGAGAAATATCCAGATAAAAAAAGAAGTATAAAGAAAATACTTATATTTAATTTATTCAACTATTATCCGGTTAATATGGCTGGTACTGGTTTTAACACTTTTGCGGTTATCGCTATTCAAAAGTTATGGAGTGCTTTTTTTGAAGATGCGCAATCAATGCTAATTGGATATTTATTTTTAAAACCTAAATTTGATGCACTACAAGAAAAAATTCGCCGGGAAAATTATAAAAACCATAAATATAACACAGGAGATGACGATGTAATGGATCAATTTTTAAAAGAAAACAATAAGAATTTAGATAAAATTTTAGATAATCAATTATCAATAGATAACGTAGATGATATTGAAAAAATAGATTTATATACATTGAGAACGGCTTTCCAGCTAATACCGTTAAAAACAGAACGCAAGGAACATAAAGCTATAGTCAAAAAAATTATTTCCGCCTTTGCTGAAAAGATAGTTCTAAACAATAGAGAAGATAGGGTTGATTATAGGGTTAGGCACGACTTTTTGGAAAAATCAGCTTATTTTATTTTAAGTGTGCCCAAAGATGAAATTTCAGAGTATTTAAAACCATTCGTAGATAAATTTGATGCCTCAGATGCAATAGCTGATTTGTTTGAGGAATTTATAACTGCTGAGGATTACCTAAATTCCTATGAAAATTTTTGGGAAGTTTGGAACATATTTAAGGATAAGATAATCGAAATCTGTAAAAAAGGAGATGGATATTGGCATGTTGATAAAATTTTAAAAAGTTACCTTTTTGCTCAAAATCTTTGGAATGAATCTGCGATTGAATGGCACACATTTAAGGACACAAACAAAAGTTTTTTCAAAGAAATTACGGAAAAAATTGGTCATTGCTCATCGACCCTATGCGCGATATCAAAATTATTAAATGGTATTGGAAATTTATATTTAGATGACGGAATAATTTGGATTTCCGAAATGATAAAAAATAATGATAATTTGTCTAAGGTAAAACTCGAAATAAATACCCTTTACTATTTGGAGAATATTATAAAAAAGTATACCTATAAAAATCGCGAAAAAATAAAAAAGACTAAAGAGTTAAAACAAAATATTTTGATAATCTTAGATTTTTTAATTAATAAAGGGTCAGTTGTCGGTTACATGCTGAGGGAAAGTATTTTATAATTTCATGTATAACCAAAGATGAATAATTTATAGTTCTGTGATACAATAATTTAACAATTTAATAATTCCTGCCTAAACTCATAAAGCAATTTATGGGCATGGCAAACTAAGACCCAATGACGAATACTGAACCACACGTTCAGCAACTCGTCATTGGGCCGTATTCCGAAAGGAATATGGGATCGCAAGATCTAGCTAGCGTGTGGCTTAGTGTTTATATACTCCACTCACTAGCTTAAAGGCTAGTTTTTTTATTATTATTTAAAAATATTATGAACGAAATAATCTATATTCTAACCAACGAAGCAATGCCGGGTTTTGTAAAAATCGGCATGACAAATAACTCTGTTTTAGAAAGAATAAAACAGTTAGACAGAACAAATATCCCGATGCCTTTTGAATGCTATTATGCCTGCGAAGTTGGTAATGCCAAGGATGAAGAAAGATGGCTACATTCAATATTCTCAGATCGTAGAGTTCGCGACGAGAGAGAGTTTTTTAAGGTAGATCCGGAACGTGTTGTTGCTGCCGTCCGCAGAGTTCAAAAAAAAGACGTAACTCCAAAGGATTTTATAAACACAACAAAGGAAGAAGAAAATACGCTTGAAGAGGTAAAACAGATGAGGGCAAGGTTTGATTTTGCTAATTACAAAATACCGGTTGGCTCAACGATTGTTTTTTCAAGAGATAATGCAATCAAGGCTAAGGTTTTAGAAAATAATAAAATAGAATTTGAGGGTAAGATAACGAGCCTATCAGAATCTGCGCAAAAACTGCTTGGCTATAAAAGAAGCGTAGCCGGCACGCTGTACTGGATGTATGAAGACGAAACCCTTGATGAGCGTCGCCAAAGGATGGATTCTTAAAGTAGTTTAAAAGATATAAAAATTATATTTTTATGGAAGGACAAAATCAGGATCCAATTGAAACCGAAAGCCCTGTTATCGAAAAAGAACCGCAACCAGTTCTACATTATTGCCTTTATGCCAGAAAATCGAGCGAGGATGAAGAGAGGCAAGCCATGTCGATTGATTCTCAGGTAAAGGAAATGAGCAAACTTGCAGAAAGTAACCACCTTTCTGTAGTTGCTGTAAAAACCGAAGCTCATTCAGCAAAAAATTCTGGTGAGCGAGAGGTGTTTAATAAAGTTATCGATGACATAAAAGCTGGAAAATACAACGCACTTTTGACTTGGAATCCCGATAGGTTAAGCAGAAACGCGGGCGATCTCGGTAGATTGGTTGACCTTATGGACAGTAAGCAACTTTTGGAAATAAAAACATTTAACCAAACTTTTACTAATTCACCTAATGAAAAATTTCTACTTATGATTCTTGGTGGCGAAGCTAAACTCGAGAATGATAACAGGAGTCTTAATGTGAGGAGAGGTTTGCGTACGATGGTTGAAAAAGGTTTGTGGCCAGGAGTCCCGCCCATGGGATATAAGGCATATGCTGAAAAAGGTAAAAACGGCCAGCTTAAGATAGATCCTTCGCGCGGCTATGTAATTAAAATGATGTTTGAAAAAGCGGCAGAGGGCTGGAGCCAGCACCATATAACAAAATGGCTCAGAGAAGACTTAGATTTTCTTTCGCCTAACGGAAAACATATCGTATTAGCTTCTGTTCAACTTATACTTAGAAGACCATTCTATTATGGCGAGTTTGAATATCCGCTAAAAAGCGGGAACTGGTATAAGGGCGCATACCCGCCGATTATTACTAAAGAGCTTTATGATAAGGCGCACATTGAACTTCAAAAACATAATAGGGCAACACGAATTTTTAAAAAAGATTTTGCATTCACTCATCTTATGAAATGCGGACGCTGTGGATCAAGCATTACAGCTCAGGAGCACTTTAAGGCCTTGAAAGACGGAACGATTAACCGGCATATCTATTATGGTTGCGACAGATCAAAGGATCCTAATTGTGTGCGGGAATATATCTCGGAAGAAAATTTGGTAGATCAGCTCTGCAGCACAGTAGATCAGCTGACTATTGATGAGCTTGGCGTTCGTGGTCAGATGGATTTAGATGTAGATAAGATGTACCGATTTTATAGAGATGTTATGGGCAATCCCGGCGGCTTCGGGAACAAGGAGCTTGGAGATATTGATACTAAAAAATATATGAAATTTCTTTTGAAAAACGGCAATATTTATGAACAGCGGAAAATTATGCAAAATATTAAGAGCAAACTCATTCTGAAAGATGGGAAAATATATATCGATAAAACTTCGTCCGATGAATTATTAAAAGACCAACCAAATCTGACTCAACCAACCAGAAAGCAACCATAATTTTTTAATGTTTATGAGAAACAATAAAAGCACAAAGCTCAAAGTAGCGACAATTAAAAAGTTTCAAAAAATAATTAAAAAAGATTATGGCATGGCTATTTCGAAAGAAGTGGCGGATGAACTTGGCTATAGCTTACTAAAACTTACGCGGCTCGCCATAAAGGTGAGCGCAAGAGAGATGAAAAAGAAAAAATAATTTTAGCTTTACTTTTGTCCTGAACTAAGCTAAGGAATGGGACAAAGGTCGAGATAATCGATATTATTAATATATAAAACATGGAAAAGAAAAAAATTTATATAATAGTCGCGCTTGTAGTGGGTTTCATACTTCTATTTATCCAGTTACCCATCGGCTTGCTTATATTCATCGGTTTAGGAATATATGGGGTAGTACAAATTGTAAAAAATAGAAAGAAAAAACCAGAGGAAAAAAAAGCTGAAATTAAAGAAAGCAAAAGTCCTAAAACTAAAACTATTCAGGAGACTAAATGCACATGCAACGCCTGTGGCAAAGTATGGCATTATGGAAAGCAGGACAAGCTTCAAAACTTCGGCGCTGCCATGGGAAATTGTGGCAAGGCAAGCATGTGTTGCGGAGGTTGCGTTCCAGCCCTTCTTATACCGGACAAAAAAGTAGTGGATCTTACTAAATGCCCGGAATGCGGATCTAAAAACATTAAAAGCGAAATAGTAGAATATGAAGTTAATAGATAGGTTTGCCCTGCTATTAATAAGAGGATATCAAATATTTATTTCTCCGATATTATTCAAGTTTGGAGTTCGGTGCCGGTTCCATCCAAGCTGTTCCCAGTATGCCGTATTAGCAATAAAAAAGAATGGTTTTCCAAAGGGATACGTTCAGATTTTTAACAGACTTAGGCGGTGCAACAAATATAATCTTGATAGCTGTATTGACTATCCGAATTGATATGAAAGTTTGGCATATTTTTCTAAAAATATATACAATAAAATATGGAAGATAAATCTAAAAAGGAAATTTACAAAAAATGGTGGTTCTGGGTTCTGATTGTTGTTGTGCTTTTTATAATAATAGGATTGTCTTCCAGCTTTAATTCTAATCAATCGCAATCAACAAATACTGCTCCAGTTTCGACTAAGGCTAATACTACAAACAGCTCGTCAACAAAAATAGCTACTCCGGCTAAAACTACTTCAACTGCTTCCAGTAAAAATGACATAGTTAATAATCAATCTGATACTCCTATACCGGTTAAAGCTATAACAGTTTCCGCGCCAGCTGGTTCTGATTCTCTTATCACCGAGCCATCTGCCGGAATAACTCCATTTATCACAGCCATCTCCGGGGCTACAAAAAGCATCGACCTTGTAATGTACGAGCTTCAGGATCCGCAAATAGAATCCGTGCTTCTTGCGGCTCAGAATCGAGGCGTAAGCGTCCGCGTTCTTTTGAACCAAGGATACAACGGAGCGCAATCTACGGCCAATCAAGCCGCATACCAATATTTTCAAACAAATAATGTTCCTGTTCATTGGACGCCTTCGTATTTTGCTTTAACCCATCAGAAGACAATGGTTATTGATAACAGCGAAGCAATAGTCATGACTCTCAATTTTACCCCAAAGTATTATTCAAGCGACCGTGATTTCGCAGTTGTTGATAGTGACAAAAACGACGTTTCCGCCATTGAATCTGCTTTTGGTGATGATTGGAATTCTAAAAAAGACACGGCATCAAATGGGGATGATCTTGTCTGGAGCCCGGGCTCTGCAACCGCATTGGTTAATTTAATTAACAATGCTCAAAATACTTTATATGTTGAAAATGAAGAAATGTCTGACACATATATCGTCAACGCTCTTGCCTCAGCTGCCCAGCGCGGAGTTGCGGTTGAAGTTGCCATGACTTATTCAAGTGAATACGCCAGCGAATTCCAAACACTTTCATCTGCCGGCGTTAAGATAAACACCTATGCCACAAGTGCTCCTTTCTACATTCACGCAAAAATTATTGTCGCAGACGGAACATCTGCGTTTGTTGGTTCTGAAAACTTTTCATCTTCATCTTTGAATGATAACCGAGAGCTCGGCCTGATTGTTTCCGACCAATCCATAGTTAATTCCATATCAAAATCATTTCAAAGCGATTTCAGCGGCGGCAGGCCGTTTACATCATCGGGAACTGCAATAAGTACGTCGTTCTGCCACCGGAATTGTTAAACTTAGTACAACCGGAATCTGTCATGCTCCGGGTGATCCGTATTACACACAAACAACCCACTACACTTCATATGCCACATTACAGGATTGTTTGAACGCAGGAGGAAGACTGCCGAAGAATTGATTCTATTAAAAAATATTACCTCAAAAATCTCCCTTGTCTGAAGTCGTCAAAAAAATTATCTATATCCCTTTCTTTGTTGTGCCAAGGATTATCCAGCCATACAACCGTGGGTAGATAAGGAGGCTCTTTCAAGAAGTCAAAAAGTATCATCGTAGTCGCATCAACCAAATCGTCAAATCTCTCCACGCCAAAGCCAGTGATCTGCTGAATTTGAATTTCAGTCCCAATCTTGGGAAATATTGCCTGCCCATTTTTAATCAGACCGCTTACCGTAATTAATCTTGCTCTTTTGTCATCGTTTACTTTGAATCCTTCAACTGGCAACCCCTCGCCCGAAAGAGCTTGTATAGCAGCACGTTGGTAGCCCACGTCCTCCACCAGAATTTTTACATTCTGACATATATTCAGATTCGCCTGAAAAACATTTTTAACTTTTTCAATCATAGTGGCAAAATCCATTCTTTTATTTATCGGGTGCGGTAAGAAATATATTTTGGCTTCTTTTCCCCAGCCACATATGCCGGCCGACACAATAGCTGTTTTGTCCGCCGTATCTTTTTCGCTAATAGCCAAATCCACAGCCATTATTATTTTAGACATTGTCACATTTTTTGGAATGTCATCATAAGTTTTTATCCACTCAAAAGGAATCACCTGGTCATCATCTGAAATTATGCGGAGGTTGAATTCTCTTTCAAAAGCAATATTCCCGTGCCTCAGTTTTTCTTCTTCCACGGCTGCCATATTGGGATATTTGCCCAGCCAAGCTATTCTGTCTTTATTGTCGAGCAAAGGAATAATTTTAAACACTCCGCTTCTGCCTTTTTCAATTTCTTGCTTTATTCTCATCATCAAAGAATCTTGGTGCAGCAAATTGCCGACCGCCACAATTCTTGTTTTCCCGGGCTCGCCCAATGGTATTACATCTTGATGGAACCACTGGCTAAGATTTTGTCTGCTTTCTAAAGTTTTCACGCTGTTTACATCCTGTACGTCGTCTAAAATTATCAAATCCGGCCTCCACTGCCTGTGCCTTATGCCTCTTATGCTTTGCTCGGTAGAAGCAGCAATAATTCTTGCCCCGGATTTTTTAAATACCAAAGACCATATGCCCCATTCGTCGGCGTCTTCGGAAAAAGGGCCAAGGTCGTTTTTTAGCAACTCATTGGTTTCAAGTTCACTTTTGATATTCCCCAATTGCTGCCTTGCCTGATTTCTGGTTTGGCAAATTAGGACGACAAACTTTTTTTGTTGCCTGCCCAATATTGCCCATATCGGATAAGCGGTAGTCACTATGGTGCTTTTTCCGGATCCTCTAAAAGCGATTATGAATAAATCTTCGGTTTCACTTTTTTCAATTGAGTGGAATATCTGTTTTTGAAATCCAGCAGTGGGATAGGTTATATAGTGGGGGAAATAAAAGTGAAAGAACAAGTACATGCTTTTTGTCACAGAAGCCGTTCTTATTTTCACATCTTTTATCATTTTTTCCACCAGGTCATCGGGAAGAATGCCCGAGCCATAATTCGGTTGCTCGCCATCTTTTATGTTATTCTTTTCCGGTAAAATCTGTTGCGTTTTCTCCATCTCCGGATTCTGTTCCGGTTGCTGGTTGTTGTTTTGAGTTTCCATTGTTTTGATTATTATTAATAATATTTTGGTTATTTTCCGGCTCCGCAGACCCCTCTATGAGTCCTGCAAATTTAAGAGCTCTTTTTACGGCTTCGTTTTGCTCAGGGGTAAGTTCGTTATTCTGAGTTCGTATTGTAGTATCAATTTCAATTTTATCCTTGAACTTTGGATGTTTGTGACGCAACCAGAATGAAACTGCTTGCCAGTTTTTTTCCTTAATCATAGACACAAGCTGAACTTCGCTCATTTCATTTATATTCTCTTCGCCTTCAGATAAAGCATCCTCGAGTTTCTTTTTAAAATCTTTATCTTTGGCTTTCCAACTATATACAGTCGTGCGTCCTATTTTTAATTTATCGCAGGCTAAAAGTATTATTGGAACTCTGCGAACTTGTTCAAGGAATAGTTCCTTTATTTTATCTTTCTTCATAGAATTTTTGATTTGATTCCGGTTAGGGATTCAAATCTCTTAATTGTTGTTAAACAATATTCTAAATCAAGTTCTACAGCCAAGCATCGGCGTTTTGTTTGCTCGCAAGCCAAGAGGCAGGTTCCCGATCCAAGGAAGCCATCGTAAACTGTTTCACCGATGTTGCTGGAATTCAGAATCAATCTTCTTATAAGGCCAATAGGTTTTGTTGTCGGGTGCCAAATGTTTTTGGCTGGCCGTGGATAAAACAAAACCGACTTGTCTTTTGACCTTCTGAATTTGTGCGTTCCACGCCAGCTATACAGTATTAGCTCGTGCTGTGGAGCGTAATCCAAGCGTCCAACTACCGATTGCGATTTAACCCAGATTAACAGTTGTGAAATTTTAAATCCGCAATCAATTAGCGCGTCGCGCAACGAAAATAACATCTTATCCGCATTGAAAATGTAAGCAGAATTTTTATTGGCCAAATAGGGAATTATTGTTTCAAGCCATTCTATGTTGAATTTTTTGTACTCCTCATGCGTTTGTAAATGGTCATTCGCAATTTCCTTATTCTTGTGCAAAGTTTTAAAATTCTGCTTGGACTCGACTGCGGCAACGGAATACGGAATATCGCAGCAGATAAGATGTATTTTATTGCCGTCCGTTAATCTTTTGATCAAATCCTTGTCACGTGAGTCGCCATACGCTAATCTGTGTTGTCCTAGTTGCCAGATGGTTCCTGGCTTAATTGAGTTTTTTGATTTTGTCATTTGATATTTGTTTAAATCTATTAATTGTTAATTGGCAAAATATTGGCTCGCAATCAGAAACGTAGGCGGTGCGTTTTAGCTGATGGCAAGCCGATAATATGCTTCCTGATCCGCACGTCAAATCCAGCACAACGTCGCCCGGTCTTGTGCATCTACGTAATGCTTTTTCATGAACTTGTGGATTTTTCTGAGTAGGGTGATCGTACTGATTCCCGGGAAGCCTTTTGACCAGCCAAATATTCAAAAGATCCAAAATATCCTCGGATAATCTGTTTCCGGTACTCAGTTCCTTATTCATCACTTCATTCAGATTTTTTATTTTGTCAGACAGAAATGGCTTGCCCCTCACCCCATAGGCACAAAATTCTGTTATTTTATTAAACGCTAACTGAGGTGTCGGCGAGGCATTGTCCTTTATCCAAATGCAAAGGCGTTTTGAATCAATGCCAAGTTCGCGGTACAACTCTTGGAACAACCAAACATACCTTTCATCGCACCAAAAAAACAGATGAGCATCGGGCTTTGTGACTGAAAGTCCGTTTTGCATTATTGTTTTTACAAAATTCCTATATTCCATATCAGTTTTATTATCATTAGTAGTTCCGCCGTAGTGTCCTTTGTTTCCCACGCCCTTTTCGTATGAGAGCCCTATATTATATGGCAAATCATCGTTGATCATATCCGCTTTTGCTCCAGCCATAAGTTTCTTAGCAGTATTCGGGTCAAGAGCGTCCCCACATAAAAGTCTGTGTCGACCTAGAGCAAAATAGTCCCCGGGCTTTATGTCGGTTTTTTTAATTTTTTCCAATTCGGCTTCTTCGTCGAACTGATCATCCTCAACTTCAAGGTTGTCGTCATATATCAAGCTCAAGTCCGCACTATCAAAACCGGTTTCTAAAAGAGTATCAATATCAAAATCAACTTTTAGTGCGTCAAAATCCCAAAGTCCGCTTATTCGGTTGCTTGCCAGCAGATAAAATTTGAATTCTGCTTCTGTGAGTTTTCTGTTGGGAACCCTGACATCTATTTCTTCCTCGCCTCGGCCAAGAAGCAAAAGTGCCCGGACCCTTTGGTTCCCGGCAACCAATGTTCCGTCTATATTTATTGCCGGTATTTCTGCCAGCTCGATTTTTTTAATGCTATTCATTAAGTCATGCATATTCTTATCCGGCATCAGTCGAGGATTTTTTTCGTAAAATTTTAGGCTATCAACCCTGCGCTTCTCCGTATGCCATTGCAATTTTTCTTTTGCCATATGTTTTTTATTATTTATTTAGTATTGCCCCCTTCATTTGATACATAATGTGAACGAGGGTTGGAGCAACAAAAAAACTGCTATTTAAGCAGTTTAGAAAGTATTTTTGGATTAGGAATCCTGCTTCCTGCCACGAATCATCCTGTTTTTCATATTTTCTGCGACAACCCGAGCTTTTTAATGTCTTCATGTTTGTAAGCCCTATACATTATTTTTTTCCTGTGGATGCGGGAATATATCCCATATCTTTCAGGCACTAAAAATCCTTTTCTATCCCAATCGCGAAGCGTTTTCATACTTTTACCGGCAAACCCTGCAAATGTTTCTATCGTCCATCCTACCTTGTTTCCGTTTGAATCTTTGGCATCATAACCCGATGCGACTTTTGAAATAGGAAGATCGGCTTCGTCTATTATATCCTCAAGCTTATCTTTACCGTCGCCGCCTCCATACGATTCTACTCCTACTTCTTCATCAAATGAGTTATAGCTTTCATTTAAAATTTCTTTAGGAAAGTATTTTTTTGTTTTTTGTCTGAATTTTTCGGCAACATAATCGGTGAATGGATATTCCTTGCCTGAAAAAATGTGCCCGAGCCTTACCAGCACGCCCCTTATCGGCAAGAAAAAGTTATCGAATGAAGATATCTTTTCCTTATCTAAGTTTTTGGTGCTTGCATAGAAAAAATCAAATTCGTTTGTTATTTTCTCCAAATCTTTTTTGAGTTCCAATTTGAGTTCATTGATGTCATTTGGAGAATATCCGGATTGCTTATTTTCTTGAACTCGTTTAATATCACTATCTACTAGCGGCTCAAATAATTTAACTAGTTCATCCTTAAAATATTTTTTAACTCCTGCATCCGGCAACGGCTTGAAGGTTGCCATTGTGGCAATATAGTTCATCGTCTCGCGGTATATTTTTCCCTTCTTTAATTTTTGAAATATCCTGTTTCCAAATGGAAGGCCCAAGTACCTGAACATGTCGTCAGGAGAGGGAACTGGTATGACTTCAAATCCGTACAGGGCGTCTGAATACGGATAAAGCTTTTGCCACTCTTTTTCAAAGGCAGCAGCGAACAGTTCGTCTTTTTTGGGAAGCTTTTTATACTTAACCCCGATCTCTCCGGGAAGGCAGGTTTTAAAAACATCGCAGAACGCAGGAATAAAACTTGGATATCCTAATCTTGCCACATCCTCCGGCCTGCAGAACGTCGCAGTGATTGCGGTTGTGCTAATAATAGCCTTGGATTTTATGTCCTCAACTTTGTAATACACAGAAGCTCTGTTAAGCATTCCACTGATAAATGGATTTAAAATATCCATCAATAAAAACAAAACCGCCTTCTTTATTTTTATTTCCGTACCGTCTTTATTTATCTCGACAATAATATTTTTTGTTAAAAAATATAAGTTTTCATCTTTCGGCATCGCATATGGAGCTTGGCTTAAAACCCATTTTTTGTATATCTCAAAATATTCCGGCTTTTTTAAAATGTATTTATAATATTTGTCTTCAAAAATTGGCTTGGCGGTGAAGCCACTAAAAACCACAGCACGATCCCGTTCGCTTTTTATATTCTTTACCGCTTGCCGTTCGATTTTTTCGTAAGGTTTTCCTGGCTTTTTAGACTTCTTATTCATTATTTACATTATATACCATTTAATGTATGTTAAAATATATAAAGAAATTATCGTTTAAATAAGATGAAGCCGTTAAGTAAAATAGAAAAACTCAGGGAGATGCAGTATTTCTGCGATGGACTGATTGCCAACAAAAATTATGAGGCTTGTGCCAACGCCTTTGTTTTTTTAGTCAGAGAATTTTTGCAAGAATTATCCAAGGAGCGTGAAGCCAAAATAGGGAACTCGATTAGTTTTAATGCCATGCTCCAGCAGAATAAAAACATCGCTTTCTTTTCTGGCACTAATGTTATATGGATCTGTAATCCTGAGAGTTTTAATGACGGCCGGGGAAGCTTTTCTTACACTATTATTCCCGACCTGGACTACCTGAAAAAAACATGCAGAAAAACTTTAAAGTCCAAAAAGGTCAACATGCCGGTTGTGAACCCTCCGTTGATAAAAATTCATAGTATTTCTCGTGATAGTCCGCCGGACATTCGTGTTTTTCCTTACTGCTGTCAGTTGTGTATTAACGAACTTGAAGTTGTAGTTAAAAATTGGGGTTAGTTTGCAAAAACGGTACACGTTGGTGTTCCGAAATATAATATAGCAAAAATCATCAAAACGGGACACGTGTTTCGTGTTCCGTTTGTTCCGTTTTCCGACTAAACCCTAAAAAAACGGAACACGCCAAAAAACGCATTCACGTGTTCCATTTTATTATAAAATTGGTAAATTTGACTAGCGACCCACGAGCTTAAAATTGCATCTGGAAAATTCATCTCTAAAATGCTATACTGCCCTTAGGGAATACATAACTCTCGGGCACTTAACCCGAGTTGCCCGCCGACAACATTTTTTATCGAGGGAGCGACTCATCTGAGGCAGTTGAGCGACCGACTTGAGTAAGAAAATGAAACAAAAAATCGCAATTTTTCCTTTGCGATTTTTGTTTGCTCTGGTTATTTCTTTTCCAGTGTCAGAATTTTCTGAGTCAGCACAAGTTTGGTTTTGACGCAGGCAAGCAGCTCCCGTTTTTCAATAACACTTCCTTCTTTGAGCAGGTACTTTGCATAGTCCTTTATTTCCATATTCAGCGGTTTTAGTTTTTTAGCTTTGTCTGATGACTCAATAAACATTTTTTGGAATTTGTTGAATCTTTCCAGCTCTTCCTGGAATTTATGCTTCGCTCCAATCTCGTTAACGTCCATCTGGTCTAAGAGTTTTATCAGTTGCTCAATAAGCTCTTCTTCGCGCATGTAGCCGCCTTTGCACTTTAAGTCTTTTGACCGCGTGCACCCATAGTATGTATATCTTGCCGTAGTTCCGTTTTTCAGTTTTTTGTATTTCTCGTCAGCCGTTATTCCCGAGCCACAGTGGCCGCAGGTTATCATTTTTGTGAAGGCAAATTCTTTCATTTCAGATTTTACAATGTGGTCGCGTTTCAGTTGCTCCTGCACTTTGTCGAATAACTCTTTTGAAACAATCGGTTCGTGCTTGCCCTGATACCAGTTGCCGCTTTTCTCTGGGTATTCAAAGGTGCCGTAGTAAAAATGATTTTGCAGCGACAGGTATATATTTGATAGAGAGAAGTTTTTATTCCCGCGAGTCTTAAAGTTAATATCAAACTTGAGCCAGTGGTACAACTTCCTGCCCGACCAATGTTCATTAGCCACTTTTTCAAACATTTGTTTAATTATTGGAGCTCGCACTGGGTCAATGATGGCGTGGCACTTTCTGTCTGTTCTTTTTTCGTTGAGATAGCCAGTTGGAGCCACGCCGGGGCGGAGACCCATTTCGCACCTAGTACGGAGTCCGCGCCGCACGTTTACGCCTCGGTTATCGTTTTCCAACTTTGCTTGAGATCCCAAAATCATAAGCAAGAATTTCTCATTTGGCGAGTTGGCGAATTTCTGTCCATAGGTTCGTATATCTAAAAGAAGTTTTTGATCCATTAAATCAACTATTGAGCCAAGGTCGCCTGCGTTACGGGAAATTCTGTCAGGGGCCCAGGTCAAAATTCCGTTGAATTTGCCGGTCATAATTCCATTAACCAGCTCGTTAAATATCGGCCTTTCGCCAGCTGTTTTAGCCGAGTGGCTCTCCCGTTTTATTTCCACCACATGCAGATTTTCCTTCTCGGCTATCTGGAGCATTTCCTTCACTTGGCTGTCGATGCTCAAAATTTGGCGCTCTTCGGACTCGGTGCTTTTTCTGGCGTAGAGGCAGTACTTGATTGGCGGTGCGATGACTGCAACGTTACTTTTTGTTTGCATTGTTCCTTGTTCCATATTTTTTGTTTTTTTACTCTTAATTTTATTGCTTGATTTCGACCTTTCTACATCAAGGAATGACGCGTTCACGCCCATGAGTCCAGAGCGACCGAGTTGGTAACTCGCCAGCTCGAAAAGCCTTAAAATGTCACTTAAAAGGTATGGATTTATTTTTTTGAAAGTGGTAAAATTATTAAAGGTTAAAAACTATTTTAAATAATGGGAAGTGTTTTTATAAAACGGAATAAAAAAGGGGTAGTAAAAGATAAAATCTCGGAAATTAAAAAGAAGAAAAATACGTTTATCGATTCTGCTCTGCCCCCCCCCTCGGGATTCTTCTCAAAATACCGAAAAATTATTTTTGGAGTTTTGTTTTTCGTAATTTTTTGCCTGCTTGCCTGGGGTGTTTGGTTTGAGTTATCGCATAGCCGAGAAGAAACTTTTGTTTTTAAAAATGTTAGGACAGTTGCTATTCCGCAAGTTGTTGCTGGGTTGCCGGTAAAAATGGTTACCCTGGTTGATGTCAATGAAATAAAAGATGGAAAGAAGTTTGTAAAAATTCCTAAAAGCGCGACAGACATAACGGTAAAAAAAATAACACCACAGGAAATCCGAGATTTAAAAAAGGTTGGGCAAACATCTATCACGGCAGAACAAAGATTGAGTATTATAAAACAAACTAAAACAGTTGCAAAAGTTAATTTTTCTAAAAACTTTTTAGGCAGTTTATTGCAGGGTGTCAATTCTTTTTTGGCCGATGACACACAAGCAGTCCAATATGCAGTTTCTGCTATTGTGCCAGATGTTAATTCTCAGCTTGTGGATGTTTCGAATCCTGCACCAGCCGAAACTCCGACAGAAACGCCAGCTCCAACTCCTACTCCCGCACCAGCCATTTCAGTCCCCACAATTAACAATATTTTACCAACTACTGGCACAACCGCCGGTGGAGATACAGTAACTATTACCGGATCCGAATTTGTAACGGGCGCAACAGTAACCATCGGTGGAGCTTCGGCAACGGTAACCAATGTAAGCGCGGACGGAACTACGATTACAGCAACGACTCCAACTGGTACAGCCGGAACAGCAGATGTAGTTGTTACCAACACGGACACTGGTGTAGTCACTTTATCTGGCGGATTCACTTATGTAGCACCAATAATCTCATTAACGCCGGAAAGCTCGTCATCTCTTACGGAAACAACTTCGCCTAGCAACTCCGCTGTCGCGGGAATCCAGACCCCGTCGCCAACTCCAACTCCTACTCCAACGCCCGTACAGCAACCTTGCCAGGGAGACGCAACCGACAACTGTATTGCAGTGGCATACACTTTACCGGCTCCGGTGATTACATCGCAAGCGACAGATACAGGCCAGTTGGTTACTGTTTCAGCTCCAGGCGAAGACCCGAATGCTCCATTGGTTGACGTTATTGCTTCAACAAAAATTCCAAAAATATTTAAAGTTGGAGAGGAAGAGTAAAATAAAAATAAAATGGAAGAACAATGGAAACCAAGATGTAACCTTTCACGCCGAAGACACAGACAACGATGGATATTTAGATTATGTTGAATGGACTGTTCCGCACTTGTCAGACCAAACCTTTGAAATTATTTTCATTTCAAAAGCTTTTCAATTGGACCAAACCCAAAATATCGTGGCCGATATTTATTCAGAAGTGCAAACTCAAGACAATATTTTTGCAACAGTTCCGCAAAATAATTATATACGTACGACTTTTGATTCGGTCTTGAATAATACAAAAGATATTACTATTTACGCGAAAGCAACTGACCCAAACATTCCTGTTTCAATAAATGTTTTTCCTGTTTATACGGACTCCGACGGAAATCAAACTGAAGGTTCAAGACTGGACCTTGTCTCGGACGGCACTGACCCGGATTTTTCAAATATTTCTTCAGACGGAAAATACAGAATTCTTTTGCAAAATTTGCAAACGCCAACAGATGTTTTTGACTTGAAAATTATTGGCGGCTCAATTGATATTGATTATATTGTGGACCCATCGTGCTCATGTGCATCTTCTCCGTGCACGCTTACGGCAACATGCACATTGACTGTTCCGACAGGTGTTACGTCGGTTCAGGTTGAGTGCTGGGGCGGCGGTCAGAGCGGATTGGCTGGGCAGGCTGGCACCGGAGGAATTGGTGGTGTAGGCGGAAGTTATGCGAAGAAAAACAGTGTCACGATTATACCCGGTAATTCTTACACGGTGACTGTTGGAACCGGTGGAGATGTTTGTTCTGCCACTGCGACACCCAATAACGGAAATGATAGCTGGTTTTCAACCAGCGGAACGGTATTGGCAAAGGGTGGTGGAAGTTCGTCATCCAATATAGGCGATACGACGTATACTGGGGGAAACGGAGGATCTGGATTTGGCTCTAGAGGAGTAAGCAGTGGTGGTGGCGGTGGAAGTTCTGCGGGAACTGGGTCAAACGGTGTAAACGGAACGAACGGTAGTTCGGGGGTGGGGCTGGCGCTACGGCGCCAACGGGGGGAGGGAATGGAGCAAATGGTGGTTCTGGGGGACCTGGAAGCACTGCTACACAGGTTGGCGGTGCTGGCGGCGGCGGCGCCGGGCTGAGTAACGGTGGTGGCGGCTTTGACGGAAAGGTGATTTTGACTTACACCGCGGCTTCCGACCCTTGCGCTGGCGGCACTTATCATTGGACAGGCGCATCTGGTGGCAGCTGGATAACTCCCGGCAATTGGTCAAGCGCTACAAATGGCGCTGGAGATTGTACCAGCTATCCGAATGCTGTCACTGCCGCTGTTTTATTTGACAAAACAGCAGAAAGCGATACTGTTGTGATGCCAAATAGCACAATATCGGTTGGGGCAATTACTTTTCCAAATGATACGGTAACTTTTCAAGGGAATGCGGGCGGCTCATCTGTTTTGTCCACCAACGGCACATCTTCAACTGTAGTCGGGCCAACTTTTGATACCAACATGACGTTGACCATAAATGCCGGCACTTTTACTGTCACCAGTGGCCAGACTTTGACCATCAACAAAGCACTGACTACAGTCTAGCGGAGCTACATTAACCCAAACCGGTCCTTTAACTTTCGGTACTAGCGCTACTGCAACTATAGCCAGCGGGTCCACATTTACCAGCACCGGCACTTTGACTATTGGCACTAGCGCTAATGTCACTAACAATGGAACTTCAACTTCTGTTACTGTTTTTGGAACTAGCGCGGGAACATGGACGCAAGGAAGCGGCTCAACCCTTACTTACTCTGGAAACGGAGCCACTATGCCCGCGACCCTGACCGCCACTGCCAGTAACACAGTAACCTACACTAATGATGGAGCCACAACAATCGCAGCCACAACTTATTACAACCTTACTGTCGGCAGTGCTAGCATAACTGCTGCCCGAACCTATACCTTGGCAAATAATGCGACTGTTTCAAACGTTTGCACTATTACCGGGAATTCGGGTGGTGGATACAACGCAAAACTGGACCCGACTTCAAGCTACACGTTGACGCTTTCCGGCACCGGCACTCCGCTTGTGCTCACCAACGCCAACAGCATAGTCAACACTGCCGCCGGCACAGTTGCATACACCGCAGCCGGCTCAACAAATATTACATCAACCACTTATAACAATTTAACATTAGGTAATTCTTCGGGCACCGACACCGCCGCAGGAGCCATAGTCGTGAACACCGGTTTGACTACAACTTCGGGCGGAATTTTTGACATGAGCACCTACCAACTTACAGGTGGTTTTACGCCAACTAATGGAGGCACTTTAAAAACATCCTATGCCAGCGGAACCAATGTTGCCATTCCAACAGGACAAACCTGGGCTGGAACCGTTCAGTTTGCCCTTGCCACCGGCGCCCAATATTGCCCGGCAGGAACATTTACCACTCTAACCTTCAGTAACTCAAGCAACACAGACACAGCCGCAGGCGCAATTACAGCCACTACTTTAAACACTACTTCGGCCGGCACGCTCGCCATGGGCGCAAACAACTTAACAGTCACCACGCTTTCTAATTCTGGTTTAATAACTGTTTCCACGGGAAGCATGTTCTGGCATTCCTTCCGGGTCAGTAGGAGCTTTTACATTTACGGGCACCAACACCATACCAGCCAGGACTTATTCTAACCTTACGCTTAGCGGTTCGGGCATAACCTATACTGCCGCCGGTTCCACTACGGTAACGGCTATTCTTCTCATATCAGACGCCACCGGAACATTTGATTTATCAGGTGGCGCTTACAATTTAAATATGTCAGGCGGCACGCTTAACAACAGCGGAACAATAAAAATATCCACTGGCACCATTACTATGCCGGGCACTCTCACAGCAATGGGTTCTTGGACATTTACGGCCGCGAACACCGTGCCGTCCGCAACTTATTCTACTTTAACTCTTAGCAACACTTCGGGCACCGACACCGCCGCAGGAGCAATAGTCGTCAACACTGCTTTAACTACTACCTCAGGCGGCACCTTTGATATGAGTACTTACCAGTTAACCGGAGGTTTTACTCCAACCAACGGAGGCACGCTGAAAACATCCAACACAACTAACCCCGCAATTCCAACAGGACAGACTTGGACAGGCACTGTCCAGTTTGCTCTTAGCACCGGAGCTCAATACTGTCCGGCAGGAACATTTACCACTTTAACATTCAGCAACACAAGCAACACAGATACAGTTGTGGGAGCTATCACTATTAATGGCATATTATCTTCAACAGGCAACGCAACTTTTCAGGATAATGTGACAATTAATTCCGGTGGAACTTTTTCCGACACAACAGGGGATACAACTCTAACTTTTACCGGCGGAAAAACAGTGACAATTAATTCCGGCGGACAATTTACAATAACAGGAACCAACGGCCACACGGTAGTTTTGACAAAAACCGGAACTGGCAATTGGAATTTAACAATGAGCGGAAGCTATTCAATTACTTATGCAACCGTAAGTTATTCAACCGCCAACACAACAATAACTCCCACTACTTCAATTGACGGCAGCGGAGGCGGCACAAATGTGAATTGGACTTTTGCCGCGCCGAATGCTCTTCCCACTATTGGCACTGTAACTATCACCAACACTAGTCCTATTGTCTTAAATGCCGGAACAACCGCAACTGTTACTGCAACCTTTGCGGTTACCGATACCGATGGATGCGCAGATATTGACTCTGGAAGTCCCGTAACAAGCGCAAAATTTTATAGGACTGATGTTACTACTCTTGGGTACGATTGCACGGTAAACAATACAACAAATTGTTATTCAATGAGTTGTACAAAAGGATCTTGCACCGGCGGAGTAGCCAATTATAGTTGTACTGCGCCTGTGCAATATTATGCCGATGCAACAGATTCGGGCTCGCCTCATGCGGCAACTAATTGGACCGTTTATGCGCTTCCTGCCGACAACGCAGGAGCAAATGCCGCAGGTTCGTCAACCGGCACCGCAGAAATGGGTAGCTTGACCGCTATTACCGTAACGCAAACATCAATAAGTTATGGCGCAATGGCCTTGGGAACTACCACCGACCTTCAAACCCCGCATGACCAAACAACTGAAATAATTAACAAAGGCAACCGGCAAATAGATGCTGAAGTAAAAAGCAACGCTGCAACTGCAATGACTTGCGCAGTAGGAGCTGTGCCGCTAGGAACAGTGCCGCTTGCAGATGAAGGTTATACTTTGGTAAGCAATAGCACGGTTTTTGCTTCTTTAACATCAATAACCGGTTCGTATGTTCAGCTTACGGGTTTTGGCCTGAATTCAACAACCGACGGCTCCGATTCCAAAAAGAATATATATTGGGGCATGCAGTTGCCGGCATCCGGAGTAGGAAGTTCATGCACCGGAACCCTTTTATTTACGTCGGTGAACCACTAAAAAGTTATTTACTCTTGACGGCCATTGTTTTTTTTTGGGGGGGGGTGTAATATTAAATAATTTAAACTTCATAATATTTTAAAATATGGAAAAAATTAAAATACTTTTATTCACTTTATTTATTGTTGGTATTTTTGGAGTATTAATTTTGTTCACTCCAAATGCAAAAGCCACGCTTAACACCAGCACCACAGCATCGCTTACTGTCACAAATGTCGCGCCGGTTGTCAGCGCTCAGGCCATTACAGGAGGCAACACAATAACATTAACCGCGGGAACAACCACAGCCGTATCTGCAACTTTTACAGTTCACGACGATAATGGTTGTCAGGATATTGACAGCTTAACGCCAACAACGGTAACAACTGCCAAACTTTACAGCCCCGAATCGGGAGGTGTTACTTCTTCTTGCACGCCAAACGCATCGGGCAACAATTGCTATTCAATGAGTTGCACACAAGACGCTTTAAGTTGCACGGCGGGCGGCGCAGATTTGGACGCAACTTACACCTGCACCTTAGCCATGCCATATTATGCCGACGCAACCGATGCCGGAACCTATAGTGGCTCGAATTGGATTCTTGATGTAACTCCCGCCGATAACGCCGGAGCCGCGTTTGCAAATATAACTAAAAATAACATTGTTGTGTCAACACTTACCGCCATTGATGTAACCCAAACATCAATTAGTTATGGCGCAATGGCTTTGGGAACTAACACCGATACACAAACTCCAAAAGACCAAACAACAGAAGTGGCCAACAAGGGTAACCGTCAAATAGATGCCGAAGTTAAAAGCAGCGCTGCGACTGCAATGACTTGTACAATAGGAACGGTTCCTCTAGCCGATGAAGGATATACTTTGGTGAGCAACAGCACAGTTTTTGCATCTTTAACATCAATAACCGCTTCGTATGTTCAGCTTACGGGTTTTGCCCAAAATCCAACAACCGACGGCACCAAATCAGCGAAAAATATTTATTGGGGAATGGCATTGCCGTCAACGGGCGTGGGAGGAAGCTGTTCGGGAACACTCGCATTTACATCGGTCACTCACTAAGTTAATTTAAAATTATAAATTAAAATTTAAATTATATATAAATGAAAACTTCTAAAATATTGATATTTGCATTTTTAGCATTAACATTGTGTTTTGGCGGGCTTTTCTCGGGCAGGGCGCTTGCCATGAGCTTGGGAATTAGTCCTTCCGACTGGACAGAGCCAAACGGTTTGCAGGGCCAGACAATTGAAAAAACATTTACTCTTTCGCGCGACGACACATCGCAGGATTTATATTTTACATCTCAAATGTCGGGCGACATCACTAATTGGATTACTATAGAAAATGGAAACAGTTTTACAATGCCTGCCGGCACACAGCAGTTTCCTGTAAAAATTAGTTTGAATATTCCAAAATCAGCCGAGAAAAAAGAATACAAAGAGCAAATAGAATTAGATTCAAGCACAAAAACCGCGCAAACCGGACAAGTAGGATTGCTTTTGGGTTCGCTGATTAGAATTGATTTAACCGTTACCGACAAACCTTTTTTAAGCTATACTGTTGAACAAATTACAGTTCCTCAGCAGGAAAGCGGAGATTATGTAAATGTTATTTTGAAAATTGGGAATGACGGGAATGTTGAGGCAAAACCAACTAAGGTTACGGTAGATATTTTTGATAAATTCAATACAACCAAGCTTAATTCTTTTAACATAACAGATTTTTCTAAAATAAAAGGAGTGGGGTCGTTTTCGCGTGGAGATATAAATTTATATATTCCCATTAAATTGTCGCCCGATGAATATTGGGCAAATGTAACTGTTTACCAAGATGACAAAGTTTTGGCAACAAATGATTCAAGCTTCGACATTGTCAAGGCGGGAACTTTGAAAAAACAAAGCGCTATCGGCGGAATTTTCACAAATAATAATTTATTAATTATTGGAGGCATAGTGCTTTTGGTAATAATAATTGGTGTTATAATAGTAACAATTATCTTACTGCGTAAGAAAAAAAATAAACAAATAAAATTACATGGTAAATAACATGAAAAACAATTTCAAAAAAGTTTTCTTTGCCGCGTTAATTTTAAGCAGTTTTATTATTGCCGGTAACGCTTCGGCTTCGGCAACAATAATTAGCGCTAAATTAAACGGATCAAGCGATTTAACCGCCAATCCAAATGCGCAAATAACTGCAACCGTAAGTGTAAATCTTACAGGTTCAACCGTTTGGAGGTCTACAGCATACCAAATTGGAGCAGGAAATTGGAATTGTGTGGATACGCCCGACCATTCGGGGAACACCACTGTTGCGGAAACATTTTCAATAACTGCGCCAAGAGAAGCCGGGACAAATAATGTAAATTTCCAGATTTATGAGAATAATAACTGCACCAATGGTTTGGATATGGCGTCGGCAACAGCCAGTTTATCAGGCGCAGTTATGAATATACTTTCGCTTGGAACGGGCGAAATATGGTTATCCATATTGTTGATTTTAATTATTTTGGCAATTATTATTTTTTATATTGTCAAAATAATTATCAAAAAAAATAAGAATTATGGAGGAGCAAATAAATAATACAGAAAAAAATTCAAAAAGTAATTTACCGCTGCCTATAGGCGTTTTAGCGCTAGCGATATTGGTTTTAGCTTCTCTCGCCTTAACAAAAAATTTCGTAAAATTTGAAAAATATTTACCCGCTACTCTAACTAATACTTCCACAGCTTCTGTTACGGTGGGAAATGTTGACCCTGTTGCAACTGGCGCAACGCTTGTTGGAAATTACAACACCAATTCGGAAATAGTTTTGACCGAAGGTACAACAACCCCAATTTCGGTAACGGGAACTGTCACCGATGCTAATGGATGTCTCGGATTTAGACCATGTCAATGTTGCTGTTTACAAAAATGGGACAACTTGCGCTGCAATAGGCGATGCTAATAATACCAACTGCTATTTTGAAACAATTCCGCACGCAACTATTGTCGCCGATTCCGCAAATTGCTCGGGTGGAACCGACACAACCTATACCTTGAGCGGTAGCAATCCCACCGTATCAACTTTTAACCTGGAATATTATGCAATTCCCGCGGCACATACAAGCGCAGGAACAGGATGGAAAGTAACCATAGACCCTGTTGACAGCGCTAATTCTGGCAACGAAACAACGAGCACGTCGGGCGGAATTTCGCTTGACACAACAACAGCTCTTGAAGTTTCTGCAACAATAGCATATGGAAATGTTGCCAACAACAGTAACTCAAACGCAACATCTCCCGCGCCAACAGCAGTTGTTACAAACACCGGAAACGATGCAATTGACTACAAGCTTGCCGGCGCGGATTTGTCTTGTCCAACTTCGGGCAACAGCATTCCTGTTGGAAATGAATATTATTCCCAAACTGGCTTTACCATACCCGGCGGAACAGCTCTTGGCAGCAGCGCGCCCGGAGCCCTTGTGGCCGCAGACATAGCGGCTCAAACAACCGGCACGCCGGTTACAGCCACTTCTTATTGGCAGGTTACGGTTCCATACGGCGTGAATGGAACATGCTCTGGAAACGTAACATTCACGGCGGTTGCTCACTAATATAAATAACACCATGAATCAAAAAACAAAAACAATTTTATTTTTATTTTCGGCGTTGTTATTTTTTATTTTTCAAAAAAATATTGTATTAGCTGGTGGATTTGGAGTTTCGCCTTCGGTAATTTCAAACCAAAATCTTGTGCCCGGTTCTGTTTTTGAAGAAGACATTATTTTGGTTCAGAGCCAGCCCGATGTTGACCTCAACGCCGTTGTTACTGTCAATGCCGGAAAAATAAATAATTGGATAAAAATTGAAAATGGAAATAATTTTGTGATTCCAAAAGGAATCCAGCAGTTTCCAATGAAGGTTGATGTGGTGGTGCCTCCGAATGCGGATTTGGGTGAATATAAAGGTGTAATTGATGTGGGCACTTCTCCTGTTGGCGCGCAAAAAAGCGGATTGTCGGTGGTTCTTGGAGCAGAGGTTGCCATTGATTTAAACGTTACAGAAATAAAAGTTTCTGATTTTTCAATACAAAGTTTTCAGATTCCGGACGTGAAGAAAGGATTGCCGATTGAATTTGTAATTAAAGTAAAAAACGATGGAAATGTTGAAAATGGCCCCACAAAAGTCGGCTTAACTTTTTTTGACCAATATCACGACAAGCAGTTGGGAAGCGAGGAAAAAAACATAACAGAAAAAGTGCCTGCGTTTGCGGTTAGAGATATTTCCGTTGAATTTCCAAATAACTTAGATGTCGGAACTCATTGGGCGGATGTTAAAATTTACAATGGAGACAGCGTGATAGCCGACAGCAAGATAGTTTTTAATGTTGTTGGTCAGTTGGCTGCCAAAAAATTATTTACAATGCCTAATTTCTCGGCAATTCCTTTTTGGGAATATTTGTTAGCAACGGCAATCATAATTATTATAATATTAGTAATAGTTATTATAATAATCTTGCGTAGGAAAAATAGAAATCAGCAATGAAAATAAGTAGCGGAATTTTTATTGTAGCAATTTTGCTCGTACTGGGTTTAATTACCTTTCAGCCCGCTGAAAAATTATTTTTGGCTGCTGTTTCTAATGCTAATGTTTTTGTGACCGGCACGCAGGAAAATAATCCGCCGCCAGTGGTTTCATCGGGAGGCGGTGGTTTTTATTATCCAACTGTTATTACTCCTACGGTTCCACCAGAGCAAAAACCAACTCCGCCGATTGTAAAACAGCCCGAACAACCAAATATTGCAGAAAATCCAGCTCAACCGGTTGAAAGTCCTGTTGCTATATCAGAAAACACTCAACAACCTCCCACAATAACTAGTTTGTTACCTTTAGCGGTTGCCGACCTTTCCGCAAGAATTCCAGCATTCGCAAACATTCTTTCTAATTTAAATGTTAAGAATTCGCAGGATGTAGCAAATCTGCAAAATTATGACATTTTTTTGCCTGGGTTAAAATCAATAACCGGCGCGATGCCGAGCGATACAGTTTTTGTTTTGCTGGGAAACAAAAATATTGACGCCGCGACAAAATTAAATTTTTCAGAAAGCGCACCGGCCATAGAAGAAGTTAATGTTTTAACTGCAAAGCCAATGCAATTGGTTGTAAAACCGTCTGCGCCAATAAAAGACGTGACGGGCTATGTGCTTTTTGATAATTTTTCAGTTCTAAAATTTAATTATAAAGACAATAACGACGGCACTTATGTTGCAGATATAAATTCTCCGGCAGTTGCGGGCCAATATCAAATTATCACATCTATAAATTACGCTGATGCAAACCTTGCCCCAAAAGAAATTAAAACAACAACGCTGGTTGACCCTGACGGATATATTTATGAAAAGGTAGGGAATGGAGAATTCAGAATTAATGGCGCATCGGTTGCTTTATACAAATTAAACACTAAAAAGCAGTATGAGTTGTGGAATGCCAATGAATACGGGCAGGAAAATCCGCAAACAACAAACAGCACTGGAAATTATTCTTTTCTGGTGCCAGTCGGCACATACTATTTAACAGTTAATGCTCCGGGTTATTACCCTTATAAAAGCGACGCAGTTTCTGTAATGGAGGGGAAAGAAATACATACAAACATCGCCCTTAAAAAAGAACTTGATTTGTCGTCGCTTTTAAATTGGAACACGATTTTAATATTTATTCTTTTCTGCATGGTGATTTATAATTTTTATATGGATATGCAAAGAAGAAAAAGATAGAGGAACGAAAATAATAAGTAATTTTTTTACGGCAAATCCTTCGGCCCCCTCAACGTTCCGCCGGGGAATTGTATCTCAACAAATTCTTTCTTTGGTTTCGGCGAAGTTTTGAATCTCTCGGGTTTTATGCCCGAACCTCTCATATAGCTCCTGAGTTCATTGCTTCGTTCGTGTTCCTGCAGTATTTGAGAAACCAGCATAGTCAAAGCATCAACAAGGTCTTCGTGGTGTTCTTTTCCAAATCCGACAAGCTCGGCAATCAGCATTTCGGTACCTTCCCTGGGAAACAGAATAGTTCCGTTTTCAATGAATTTGGAAATCATGCTTAATCTGGTTCTTTTGTCATCACCAACTCTTACACCGATTACTTGATTGTAGCCATACTTTAACATCTGTTGATAGTATCCGCTCTGAAAATTATTCGACTCAATGAAAAGTTTATCAACACAATATTGGTAATGTGGATTAAGAATGTTTTTCATTGCATCAATGGCTTCCGTGAAATTAATATGTTTGTTTACGATATTGGGAAGAATGTAAATCTTAAGGTCGTAGTCCTCACGGAAAACTTCTGCTGAAACAATACCTGTAAAATCAGCTGATTGTTTTTTGGAAATTGCCATGTCGGCCGCCGCCCAAGTGTATTGGTAGCCGAACATAACATTCCTGACATAGTATTCATTTTTATCAGGAAGTTTCTCATATTTTTTAATCCACCTTGGATCAATAATCTGAAAGTCATCGGGAATAGATATGAGCATGTAGTCCCTCTGCCAGGTTAGTTCGTTTCCGATGCCTCTCTTGAACTTTTCAATGGCTTCAATATCCGGGAACTTAGCTGGCCAGGTTGGCTTGCCCTCGTCGTTAACAATTGGTATTTTCAAAAACACTCCGTCCATTTCTCCTTTGTTGATTTTTTCTTCAATTCTTGAAAGAGCCGAATCGTCTTGAATAAAATTTCCAAGGATTATTACTCTCGTGTCTATCTCGCCCAAAGGTATCAATTCACCAGTTAACCAGTTGAATGTTTTGTCTCTGCCTTCGATGGTTTTAGCTGAACTTGAGTCCTCAATGTCATCAACGACTACGATGTCCGGGCGATGCGGCCCTTCGCGCAAACCGCGAACGCCTTCCTCAACTGAAATAGCCGTAATCCTTGCGCCGTATTTTGGAATGATAAGTGTTGTTGAATGCCAACGGTCTTCGGTTTCCTTATACGGCCCCATATTTTCAGACATTAAGTCATTTTCCTCAATTTCTTTTCTGCAATTCATCAAATGATCCTTGGCTCTTTGTTGGGTTTGCGAAGCGATCACAATGTGCTTCTTTTGAGGAGCACCCATTACGCACCACAAGGTAAAAGCAGTATTTAGGATTGTGCTTTTAGCAGAACCTCGGAACGCCATCACAGCAGCTCTCTTAATATTTTCATCTTGAGCAATATTTATCATATCCATATGGAATGGAGCAACTGGATATGTAAAATACCTGCCAAAGTAAATATAGAAAAACCAAAAGAAGGATTGCTTCGTGGTTTCAATTAACGCTGTTCTGTCATTTAGCAGTAGTTCCAGCGTTTTCCGTATCTCCTTCTGCGATAGGTTGGCTGGGTTGTTCAGATTTTTTTCCATCTTTTTTATCTCCATTTAATAGTATACCTGCTTGCATTAACGATTTTTCAACAAGCTGTTTCTGCTCATCGGTTAAAGGCTTGTCCTTAACATCGATTGATCCTGAAACTTCAATTGTGTCAGCGTACTTTTTGTGATGGTGCTTTAGCCATAGTTGAATTGCCTGAAAATTTCCGTCCCTGATTGACGAGACCAGCTGGCTTTGAGACAAATCGTTTATTAAATCTTCGCCATCCAAGATTGCTTCGTCAACTAATTTGGCGAATTCTTTGTCATCTTTTCTTAGACGATAGAAGCTGGCTCTGGCGACGCCGGATTTTTTGCACGCCAACTCCACGATTGGAATCTGGCGAAGATTTTCCAGCAATAATTGTTTTTCTTGTTCTGTTATCATAGTTTTGTTTTTTAATAATATTTTTTCACTAAAAAAACTCGCATCAAAAACGGCAACACGGCACCGGTATTGTTGCGAGTCTAGGATCCATAGACTCAGTTTATTTAATTGTTACCCCTATTATATATCGGCAAAGGGGGGTGTCAAATACCTGCTGGTTAGGAAACTTAACTGGTTAAGTATCCTAACCGAAAGTAGTTAGGAAAGTAAACCGAAACCGGTTAGGAAGGTTAACTAACAAAATATAGGAAATAAAGGAAATAAAGGGATTTTCTAAAAAATATACTTGGGACACGGCTGTGTCTCAAAATGAGACACGCCAAATATAGCCATTTCGTGTCTCATTTGTCTCATTTCCCGACTAAATTTGAGACACTGAGAAAAAAATGAGACACGGCTTTTTATGGCAATTGGGCATCCTGTTCGAGACCGACACTCCTCTAATCCCTTCCTATTTTGCCTTAATTTGGTATAATCAACCCAAACCGAGACACCTCGTCTCGGAGGTCGCGGAAATTCCCGAATTTGTTCCTGAAATCTCATTCCGAGACCGACTTACACCGCCACATAAAAGTTTATCGGATAGACCCGATTGTCCGAAATATCGCAATTCTAATTTAGCATTAACACTATGACAGTTAAAGAAAAAATCTCAAATTTCCTGTTCGTTCATAGGCCGGAAATTGATAATAAGTGGTGGAATCGTTTGTTTACAGTTTTTCTTTTTGGTTCTGCAATTATTGTTTTTATACTAACGGTTTATTTAACTGTTAGTAGCTATTATCCCAATTGGGTTATTTATGGAGATCAACCATTAGCGTTTAGTTTAGAACCAAATTATCAAAAAATAAGTGGCAAAGAGTTACCTTGCGATTTGAATTTATTTGCATTTCCAGTGTCCGCTACTGAACCAGCTATAGATGGTGAGGGAATGAATTGTAAAGGAGTTATTCTCTCAGATTTTGATAGCAAACGCTATGCGACGCTTTATAATTCAGCCGAGAAAACTTTAGAGAAACAATATGGCTTTGATAAATACTTTGATGATAGTATGTGTACAGGTGGCAGTCCTTCTGCTAATCAAACATGTGAATTTGATTCTTTTAACAAAGGAGAGACTGCGGAGCAAGCTGATCCGTCATATGGACAATACTTAAAAGATTACAATAATCTCGCTCGCATAAAAGTATCAGAAACCGGAAACTTGGGAAATATAATTCTCGATGTTACCCTTTGGATAGCCATTCCAGTTCTTGTTCTGGTAGTTTGGATTTTATTTTGGAGCTTTATTTTTTATAGAACGTTGCTTTATATTATTTATGGAAAACAAAAATAGGTTAATAGGAACAGTACTAATTCTTAAATATGAATATAGAGGAAATACGAGGTTGGATAAAAAATAATTTTACAAATGAGAATGCATACGACTGGTGTTTTCCAGAGATTTTCCAAACTAAAATAGCTCCGAAGTTTCCCGAAGAACTCAAAATTATTCAATTTCCTCCTCCTGAGGGAAAAAATCATAATTGCTACGTTTTTGCTTTTGGTTTAGAAAAAGATGACAGTTTTTTAATGCCAAACAAACGTACTCCTGCCTCGTCATCGTTAACGAGTAGCAATGTTCAGAGAATGGTAAATAATGGTGTACTAATAGAGATCAAAGAACCTGAACGTGGAGACTATATTATCTATCGCAATGCAAGCAATCAAATTACTCATGCTGGAATTGTGAAAGAAGCAGATTCGATTGTCTCTAAATGGGGGACTGGACCCGTAGTTGAACATCAGGTTCTTGCAGTAAATCCAAACTATGGAACACATATTTCTTATTATAAAAAGGTAGACCCGAAATTAATCAAGGATTTTTTTAAATAAATATTCCGTCCCACGTGCCTAGATTTGAATTAACAAAGTCGACCAGGATATTCTATAATGCCCTTAGGAAATCAGCGGGTCGGGATACTTAACCCTAGACGCCCGCCGACAAACAAAAAAGAGATGCAAGTCTCTTTTTTGTTTGTGTAACCTGGTTTAACTTTTTAGAAATATTCTGGCGCGACGGAGTTCTTCGTAGGGGTATTCTTCGCCTAGAATTTGGCGAACGGGATTTAATGCTGTACCTTTAGTTTCTGCAAATGCAGTGGCGATTTTGTTAAAACGCTCTTCTTCGGGTTTTAAATGGGCAACTTCTGATGGTGACATACTTTCTTGGCACAATTTTTCAATGTGAGTCAAAATAGTATCGGGCGATAATCCGCGCACCTTGGCGACTTGGTCAATGGAAAACTTTTGCGTTACCAATAGTTTGGTTTCTTGATGGGTTGCTCCGATAGAAGAAGGTTCGGGCTTATTCTCTTCAATTTGCGTTTTGGGTGCATTGATGTGTTGTCTGATAACTGCCATAAACTGTCTGCCAAATTGCGATAATTTTTGCTGGCCAACTCCGTATATTTCCAAAAAAGCATCTTGGGTTGTCGGCAAATCTGTTGCCATTTGAACAAGAGCTTTGTCGCCAAAAACAACATAAGGAGGCACTCGTAATCTTTGGGCCTCTTGGGTTCGCAGATTTCTTAATTTTTCAAATAATACTTTGTCATACGTTTGGTCTTCCGGATCAATTTTAAAAACCGGAGGGATAACAACGCGGAATTTTTCTTCCTGTATTGATAACAAGGGTTTTTTGAGGCAGACATCGCAGTTGCCGCAATTTTTTTCTTGACAATCTTCATCGAAATACTGAAGTAAAAATTGGCGGCGGCAGGATTTCAAGGTTCCATAGCGAAGCATTGTATCAAGATTTTCCTGTGACTTTTGGCGTTCGTCTTCGTCGCGCATATTGCTGATAAAAAAGTCATGCTTGAATTTATCGGCGTAGGTAAAAAGCAATATACATCGGGCGGGAAGGCCATCTCGCCCTGCTCGGCCGGTTTCCTGGTAGTATCCTTCAATTGATTTTGGCAAACTATGATGAATCACCAGTCGGACATCAGGTTTGTCAATTCCCATACCAAAGGCAATGGTGGCAACCATAATATTTATCTGATCTTTGATGAATCTTTCTTGATTTTCTTTTCTTGTTTTGGCATTTAATCCCGCGTGGTAGGCGACTGCTCTAAATCCATATTCGTTTAAATGGGAAACAAGCGTTTCGGTATCTTTACGCGAAAAACAATAAATAATGGCGCTTTTATCGTGATAATCGTGAAGAATTCGGCGAATTGTTGCCAGAGAATCTTTCTTTGGCAATACTTCATATCGTAAATTTGGGCGGTTAAAACTGGAAATAAACATCTTGTGGTTATTTAAAGCAAGCTGTTTGACAATATCGTCGCGCACGTTTTGCGTAGCGGTGGCAGTGAGGGCAATAATGGGAATATTAGGGAACTGTTTTTTTAACATTGATAAATTTCGATAATCAGGCCGAAAGTCGTGTCCCCATTGGGAAATACAGTGAGCTTCATCAATGGCAATAAGGTTGATTTTTAATGTATGCAAAAACTCTTCAAAACCGGGAACGCCAAGCCGTTCGGGCGCGATGTATAAAATTTTTAATGCTCCCGATTGGGCTTTCTCCATGACGGTTGTAATTTGGGCGGGAGTAAGGGTGCTGTTGATAAGGTCGGCGGCAATGCCGTTGGCGCACAGTGCGTCTACTTGGTCTTTCATAAGCGATATCAACGGCGAAATGACAATTGCCATGCCGTTAAGCATAATTGCAGGAAGTTGAAAGCAAAGAGACTTTCCTCCGCCGGTAGGCATTAACACCACGCAATCTTGGCCGGTCATCACCTGCTGGATGATTTCTTTTTGAAGCGGGCGAAACGTTTCATACCCAAAATATTTTTTTAACAGATGTTCCATGTATACATTTTACACACTATCTTTATAAATGGAAGCGCTGTGGATTATTTTAAAAGCATTTTTTAGTGATTTCTGTTGTGCGTTTTTGTGATATAATTATTGAATACATTTAATTCCTAAAGAATCATGAAAAAATATTTTGTATTTTTTGCGGCTTTTTCGTTTTTATTATTTGGACAAAGCACGCTGGCGGCGTATCATTTTTCAAATTATAAAGGTAAAAATCCTATTCATATTTATAAATCAGACACAAAATTGCCCAAGGGAATTTCGCCTGACCAGATAAAACAAATTTATAATCTGCCAAAGACCGGCGGACACGGAACAATTGCAATTGTCGATGCGTATGATGATGTAACAATGGAAAGTGATTTGGCTGTTTTTGATAAAACCTTTAATTTGCCTGACTGCACAACAAAAAACGGTTGTTTTGAAAAGCATTTAATGGCTACTGGCACTAAAACAAATTCAGGTTGGGCAGGAGAAACTTCTTTAGATGTTGAATGGGCGCATGCAATTGCTCCAAATGCAAAAATTCTATTGGTTGAGGCAAAAACTCCCAGCGGAGCAAATCTTTTAAGAGCGATTGATTATGCGGCGGCAAGATCCGATGTTGTAGCAGTTTCAATGAGTTGGGGAGGCGGGGAAATTCTTGAAGAAAAAAAAATGGACTCGCATTTTATAAGCAAATCAGGTGCGGTATTTTTTGCTTCATCAGGGGACGACGGCTGGGGAGCTTCGTGGCCGGCGGCTTCGCCGAATGTGGTTTCGGTAGGCGGAACTTCGTTGTCGTTTAAAAGCGACGGTTCGTTAAATAAAGAAACTGCGTGGTCGGGAAGCGGCGGCGGAGTTAGCGCATATGAAACTCAGCCTGATTTTCAAAAAAATTATTCAATTCCAAAAGCCAATGGCATGCGGGCAATTCCCGATGTTTCTTATGATGCCGATCCAAAATCAGGATTTTCAGTATATATTAAAGGAAAATGGTATGTGGTTGGCGGGACATCAGATGCGGCTCCGCAATGGGCGGCGATTCAATCGCTGGGACTTTCGGTAACTGATAATAAACTCTATAAAGATAAAGATTCTGATACTTATGGCAATTATTTTCGTGACATTGTTTCTGGTTCAAATGGCGATTGTAAGTATTATTGCCAGGCCAGAAAGCATTATGACTATATAACGGGATTAGGCAGTCCCGTCACGGTTAATTTTTGATATTTGTCTGATTTTTGTTTTTATTTCTCCACATTTGGACATATTATATTTTTTGTTTTTGTTGTATAATACAAAATTGAGGTGGTAAAATTAAAATTTTGTATTTATTGTGAAATTAAACAATAAAAAAATCTTTAAACAAAAATATTTGTCTATCAGTGGTTTAGCCCTGTTTTTAGCTGTTTCTTTCTATGTCTGTCCTTTGGCGTTTGCTCAGAATGTTGTTGGTAGCGAAATAGCGCAAAACAGCAACAATGATCAAACAATCCAGAATGTAATACAAAACGCTAAAGTAGAGACAGCAAGCGCCGGACTTTCCGTAAAGGTGGCTCCGGGAGAAATTTTGCCTGTCTCAATAAGGCTTTTGAATTTTGGGGGAGGCAAAAAGGTTGATGTTATGTTGAACTACGGAATTTTTGACGGCAGTGGAGTTCAAATATATACAGCAACCGAAACAGTAGCCGTTGAGACTACTGCCAGTTTTGTAAAGAATATACAAATTCCGCCAGGTACAGCGCCGGGGATTTATGTAGCTAAAACTTTTATTACTTACGAAGGTCAGCTTGTTCCCGCTACCGCTCAATTTACATTTACTGTTGAAAATAAAATTTTTGGCTTATTCCAAAGCGATTTTTATTTGTATTTAGTAATCATAATTATTGTCGGAATTTTGGCAGGATTTATCGGACACTATCTGATAAAAAGAAGGCATTATATGCGATTAAGTCCGCAGGAATATACAGATGTACCCAGTAAAGATAGGATTTTCTATGAAATAATCAGCGACACAATTATGCAAATGCATTATCGTGTGGGAGATAAGGCTATGGAGATTGCTAAAAGCATAGAAGATCTTGTTATAGACGAAAATACCGGTAGAGTTTTGCAAATTAAAACAGATCCCGCTAAGATTGTCGCCCTTCTCATTCTTCAGTACGAAAAACTATTGGGTCAGAAAATAAGCTTTGCAGTCAAAAAAACTGACAAACAAACAAATCAAGCTGCAAATGTCGATAAAAATTTAGTTGTAATTGAAAAATAAAAGGCGAGTATTTTTTCGCCGCAATTAAAACCTATGGTAAAAGAAACAAAAAATATTTTAATAGTTGAGGACGAGGTTACTTTATTGGATGCGATAAGTAATAAGCTTGTGCAGGAGGGGTTTAAAACAATAAAGGCTAAAAATGGTCAGGAGGGGTTGGGGATTGCTTTAAAAGAGCATCCGGACTTAATCATTATAGACATATTAATGCCTATAATGGACGGGATGACGATGATGACAAAAGTTAGAGAAGACTCTTGGGGAAAAGCAGTTCCTATTATTATTCTTACTAACCTAAGCGCTGATGAGAATATTATTAAAGGAGTGGTTAAGGACGAGCCATTATATTTTTTGGTAAAAAGCGAGTGGAGTCTTAAAGATATAGTGGAAAAAATAAAAACAGTATGGCCGGAAAAATAAAAATTTTAGTTGTTGAAGATGATGACTCAATCAGAGGAGTGTATGCAGAGAAGTTGCGTTCCGAAGGTTTCGCCGTGTTTGTAGCCAGAAATGGACAGGAGGGATTAGATCTTGCTCTGCGAGAGAAGCCGAATCTGATTTTGCTTGATTTACTGATGCCCATAATGGACGGATTGGCTATGATGAACAGCCTAAGGGGTAAAGGCGGCCAATTTGGGAAAGATGTTCCTGTCATATTTTTAACCAATCTGCCGCCCGATGAAGAAAAAATAATGCAATCAATAGTAAAACATGAGCCGGCGTATTATCTGATTAAATCTCAGTGGAATTTAAATCAGATTGTGGAAAAAATTAGAGAACGGCTTTCGCGTTAATAAAAATATCTTAAAAAGCACTTTTTAAAAAGTGCTTTTTAAGTGGAACTGCTTACTTGATTTTTGTAGTTCCGGTATGGGTAGAGCCGGTTGAATCGTTACTTGGCGTCACCTGCTGAGTTGAATTGCTTAAAGCTGCTTTTCCCGCCTTTAAATTATTTATTATGTTTTTGATGTTCTGGTTTGTCGGGTCAATTTGCAAAAGCCTTGAAAACTCAGAAATAGAGCTGCTTTCTTTGCCTTCTTTGTCGTATGTTAATCCTAAATAATACATGGCGCTCGTATAGGTTGAATTTATAGTAAGGGTTCTTTGAAGCTCCAATTCTGCTTTTTGCCAATTTCCATCTTGATAATAATTTAATCCTATCTGATAAGCAAGGTTATCGTCATTCGGAGAGTATCTCTCGGCGTTTTGGAAATTAGCTATTTCTTTTTGGCTATTATTTTCTAATTTGTAAGCTAATCCTAACTGGAAATAGGCAAGTGAGTAATCATTTTTCAAAGCGATGGCTTTGGTGAAATAATCTTTTGCTTTTGATAATATAGTATCTCTGGCTTGTCCTTGAGCTGTGCTTGATGCTTGCGCCATATAGATGTTACCCTCTTGGACAAGCAAATAGGGATTCGTCGGGCTCAAGAAGATGGCTTTGTCGTACGATTGAATAGCGCAGGTTTGAGCATCTGAGACAGCGCCGATTAAATTTTGGCATATATACCCTCTTGTTGACCAGTCGTCCGTGCTCTGTTCTCCAAGATTGGTTGCTAAAGTGGAGGCGCTGACGGAATCCGAAATCAAAGCTTGAATTTTACTTTTTTCCTGGTTGCTTGGAGTGTTATTTGCAACAGACAATTCATCCTGCAATTTTGATAAAGAAAAAACAGCCAGCTGTCTTGCGTATAAGTCTGAGTTTGGATTTTCGCTCAAGGCTGATTTAATGTCGTTTATCGCATTGTCTTTTTGGCCTTTTTGCCAAGCGGTGACCCCATTGTAGTAATTAATTTCAGCTATATATCTTTGCCCATCCAAAAAGAAGATTCCAAGACCGAAAACAAAGCATATAACGAAGGTGAACATAATACCAAGAGTCAAAAATGACGACGGTTCCAGGGAATAAGTTTTATTGTCCTTGAAAATTAGAGCTGTAAGGCTCGCTATAAAAAAGAAATACAGAAAGTCTAAAGAAAAATTGGCATTGTATAAAAAGTATCCTAAATTTATAACAATTATACTGGACAGTATCCCTAGCACCAAGAATGATTCTTCTTCGGATTTACTGGAGATAGAGTATTTAATGCCGTAAAATATCGGGAAAATCATTAATGCCAATAGCGCCAATAATCCGAGGATTCCAGTAGTGGCCAACTGGGTCGAAACCTTTGATGACCCTGCGCCGAAAGTAATGTTCCACAAACTGCTATTGTTAAAACTAGGATCTTTGTATTTTGTAAAATCGTAAGCAAAGGTTCCAAGACCGGAGCCTTGTATCGGATACGTTTTTAATGTTCTAAGGTCAATATTAAAATTGGCATTATTAGATACAAATACTTCCACGGGTTTTGGAGGGATTATCTTAATCTGAGGGTTAAAGATGATGAAAAATAAAGAAACTATAAAAAATAACATTGGGATGAACATCCATCTGCCATTGAAAAAATCCCTTTTAAATATGCCGAATATAATTATTAATATTGATCCCGCAGCGACCAACCACCATAAAAAATTATAGCCGACAATGATAGCAGCAATAAATATCAATATTATTTGAGTAATAAACAAAACCCTCCACCATCTCTGGCTTCTCATT
The DNA here is from genome assembly GCA_963761865.1 of Candidatus Staskawiczbacteria bacterium. Lineage (GTDB taxonomy): Bacteria > Patescibacteriota > Minisyncoccia > Minisyncoccales > Staskawiczbacteraceae > VGLO01. Next base: position 83,534 of record CAVXIE010000002.1, read on the forward strand.
GCAAATACCATAAATAACGGCAATAATGATGCGAGCAGGAAACCAAAACTGCCGACAGACCCCACAGTATTAAAAGAATCAGTTTGGGTGACGGCTATGGGGATGATATGTATCCCTACAATTTGGAGGATTCCATAAATTTCAGCCAATAATGTTGATATAGCAAGCAAGAAAAAAGAATTAAAGACCTCTTTTTTGGAAAAATTATTGCTCACCAAAAAATATATTATTAAAAATCCGATTATTGAAAGCATGCTATAGGAAATTGACTGTGGCCAACCCCAAAAACTTATATATCTTGACGATGAAAAAACAGTTGAAATCAGGCAAGATAAAAATAAAACTGCGGCAAAGATATGTAGTTTATTTTTTCTGAAGGTAAAATTTCCAAGAAATAATGTTTTGATTATCCATAAAAACAGAGCCACAAAAGCGAAAATAGTTACAAGCAGCTGTTTATTGAAATCAATAATGTCCGAGGTGAAGGGCAGGAAAAATAAAGGCAACAAAAAGATTAATGTATATATAACAACTTTAATAGCCCGGTCACAGATATTTACTATAGTAGGCAAGTCTTTTTTAGGCATTTAAAAATGGAAAGAATTAATATTATTTTTAAGTATAAATCATTGTCACTTATTTATCAAAAACTTCAATGTATTTTCAATTGGGTTTAATAATCCTGCTGAAGATTTCTTTAGCATAGAGTAAATAATTTTATTATTGCCCTTGGCATTAGCGGCGGCAGTGTTCGCGAAGTTTTGCGCTCCTTGCAACAAATCTGCCGCCGGTTTTACTGCCGGAGCAGTTGTTCTTTGCGTAGCCCATTCTATTGCCATCCAAATTTTATTCAATAAATAATCAAAAGTGTCTCTGATCAGGTTCCCAATTGGTTCCAGCGGTTGAGCGCTGATATCAAAGACGGGTGTGCTTTGGTCAGAAGAGGTCGCCGGCGGGTTTATCAATACCAATCCCGTTATGGTATTGTTCAAATTTAAAGTTGCCGTATCAATATCTGACTGGGTAGCGGATGAATTTGTGTCCTGCGTAGTAGCGGCAACTAAAGACGTTTGCATTGTTGTCCAGCTGTCGGCAGTATAATCGGTTTCTGTCTTTGAACCCGCTAAAGCTATCGCCGTTTCAAGGTCTCTTTTATTCAGAAGAGCTTGTTGAACCTGTTGCTGAACTTGCGATTGTATCTGATCCTGAATTTGATTCTGAACTTGTTGGGTTGCCTGGTTTACAGTTTGCGACAAGTTGCTACCATTATTTTGTGTTGTTTGGCTGGCAGGATTTTGCGTAGTAACTGCAGCCACAGTTGAAGATGAACAATCTCCTTGTGTTTTCTGCCATTCGCCGTTTTCAATCCATGTACAATAAGTTCCTCCTGTGGCGCTATCTACCATCTCCAGCTTTTTAATTTTGGCGGTATTAGCACTGAAATTATCTGTTGCTAAGTTCGCGATGCTCGTGAGGCTGTCCTTAATGGTTATTCCTAAAGAATTGAGGACATTTGCAACTCTGCCCAGCATTGTAGTCGTATCAACTCCGCTTATAGGATTCAAATTGTTCGGCAAGCTTCCGCCATTGGCCTTGATTTGGTCTAAAACGCTGCTCAATTTTACCCAAACACCATGCAAGGCGTTATCTGACTCCTTTTTATCAACCATACCAATAACGTAATCTCCTGATCCCATCTGATCTCCTGATACAGGGTCCACTGTTTCTTTTGCAGGGATGCCAAAACTGCCGAATTCAGAACATTCGGTGCCAAGATCAGTTTTAATACAAATTCTACTACTGCCCCCACCAACATCAGCCACGGCAATTTGTCCGTTGGTAGACAATGTTGGATTCGTATCCGATGTTACATATTGGGTTACTACTCCTTCGGGGAATGTTCCTGTCCCTTGAGCAATCACATTCCCCTGCCAATCAACGGCAAATGCGTCAGAAATGGCTCGATAAGTAAAGATTGAACCTGATGCGCCCGTGTAATGATTTACAGTCATAGTAGTATCGCTGTCAATTGCCGTAACTACAGCCGAGGTGTTATTTACAAAAATAGTATATCCGACTTTAAGCTCCAGGGTGAATTTGCAGTTGGCATCGGGACAGGTAATATTTTCACCGCCACCCTCGTTTGTGCCGCTATCCGAGATCAATCCCGTGCCTCCGGCGGTGAATCCTTCCGGGTTAACCGGACCTCCGTTTCCAACAATAAAGGCGTAATCGGTGTCTTTCCAGTCGCCCGGAGTTCCGTTCGGAGTGTTATATTTTCCAACAACCGTTTGATAATCTCCGCTTGCCTGAGTATTAAACCCAAGAGCCGTGCTGTAATCTCCGCTGGCATTGTCGTTGCTCCCCAGAGCGAAGCTGGCAATTCCCGAGGCAATGGATTTAATTCCTCCGGCAAAGCTGGCCTCGCCATTGGAGAAAGTGCTGCTTCCTATAGCTGTGGCATACTGACCGATGGTGATGTCTGTGATAATGCCGCCGATAGTCGTATCGTCAATTGGAGAATCAAGTGTAATACCATTTCCGCTGACATTAGTTAGAGTCCTCGTTATAGGGGCTCCATATTTTCCATTCATCGGTTGTATCTCCACTTCGTCGCCTTTTCTGAAACGGTATTGTATATAGCCGCCAAAATCAATTGTTTCTCCACCCGCGGGAATATTAAAAGCCATTGGTGTATAGCCTGTTGAGGTGTCGTTTCCCAAAGCAAGACTGGCAATTCCGGCTGAGAAGTCGTTACTTCCCATAGCGAAACTATTATTTCCAAAAGCAATGTCGTTACTGCCTTCAGCAAAACTGTTTCCTCCGATGGCAATATCATTGCTGCCCATTGCAGTACTATTAAGTCCGTTGGCGATACTGAATAGCCCTGTAGCAAGAACTCCGCCGTTACTTGTTATCCCACTACCAATAGCAACACCACCTCCTTGATAACCCGTAGTCCAGATGCTTCCACCACTAATATAATCCGCTGCCAACTGGTATTGACCACCCGAACTCATTGCAATTGATTGCCAACTTTGTCCGTTTTCGTTTTGAACTTCTGTCCAACTGGAGCCGTAGTCAGTTGATGTCCAGATGCTGCTACCGCTGCCACCGTTATTAGCTCCTGCCGTTTGGTATTTCCCATTAGAGCTCATAATTATGGAGAGCCAATAATATCCGCTGGTGTCATTTTTTTCCGTCCAACTGGAACCGTGGTCAGTTGATGTCCAAATACTACCGCTACTGGTATCCACTGCTGTTTGGTATTGACCGTCTGAACTCATAGCGACAGAGTACCAACCGTGTCCGTTAGTTTCACTCTTCTCTGTCCAACTGGAACCGTGGTCAGTTGATGTCCAAATACTACCGCTACTGGTATCCACTGCTGTTTGGTATTGACCGTCTGAACTCATAGCGACAGATTTCCAGTTATGTCCATTGGTGCCGCTTTTCTCTGTCCAACTGGAGCCGTGGTCAGTTGATGTCCAAATACTACCGCTACTGGTATCCACTACTGTTTGGTATTGACCGTCTGAACTCATAGCGACAGATTTCCAGTTATGTCCATTGGTGCCGCTTTTCTCTGTCCAACTGGAGCCGTGGTCAGCGGATATCCAGATGCCGGTATCGCCAGCATCCACTGCTGTCCGGTATAAACCATCAGAACTCATAACAACAGAATTCCAATTGTATCCACTGGTACTGCTCACCACAGACCAACTGGAGCCATAGTCAAAAGACGTCCAGACACTTCCGCCATTAGCTACCGCTGCCTGGTATTGACCATCCGAACTCATGGCTACAGAGTACCAGTTATATCCGTTAGTCTCACTCTTTTCTGTCCAACTGGAACCATGGTCAGCGGATATCCAGATACTTCCGCTGTTATTAGCTACCGCCGTCTGATATTTACCGTTTGAGCTCATAGTGACAGAGTACCAGTCACCTAACCCATTGGTGCCACTTACTTCAGACCAAATATTGTTAGGTGTATCGGAGGAAATACTAACCGGATATGATGAATCCGTCGGGTATAAGATACCGTCTGATTCAGTCCAAAGGCTATTGGCAACTGTTGTCCCACCACTTCCGGCTCCCCATGTCACGTTTCCTTCTCCATCGGTTGTCAAAACTTGTCCGGCTGTCCCATCAGTATTTGGCAAAGTATATCCGTTACTTATCCCGCCTCCGGCTCCGTTATTTACTAAGATATGCCCCTCCCAGTCAACAGCGAGAGCGTTGGAGCGGTTGATATAAGTAAAGCTGCTGCCGCTAAATGATGACGATTCGGGAAATACAGTAAAAGCATTATCATTCGTGATTGATTTAATTGTCGCAGTTTGTCCATTGCCGTTACTATCTCCAACAGCGCCAAAGACAATCGTCTCTCCCACATTAAGCGCTGTGGTAAAATTACAGCTGTTATTATCGCATGTAATAATCCCCGATCCGTCGCTTGAAACATTACTGTATCCGTAAATATTACTACTTCCATTTCCGTTCCCTATTGCGAAAGCGTAGTCGGTCCCTAGGGGATTAATACTTCTCGGTGTTCCGTTGACTGAATTATATTCTCCAATCGTCGTGCTGTAATCTCCCGAAGCTGTGGTGTTGTATCCTAATGCAGTACTATAGTCTCCCGAAGCCACGTCGCCGCTGCCCAAAGCAGTACTTCCCAGTCCGCTGGCTATGGTAGATATTCCCATTGCCGTACTGCCAAATCCGGCTGCCCGCGTCTGATAACCCGTAGATAAACTATATTGTCCGGTGGCAAAAGTTTGATATCCCATTGCTGTGCTCAATTGTCCACTGGCAAAATCATCGTGTCCTAATACCATACTGCTGGCTCCAAAAGCGATGTCGTTGCTGCCGAATGTCATAGCGCTGGCTCCTACTGCGACATCGTTACTTCCGATTGTTATGCTTCCTTCTCCAAAGGCGACGTCGTTACTTCCGAGTGTGATGCTATTTTCTCCTCTGGCGAAACTGCCATTTCCGATTGAAACACTGTAAGGTCCGCCGGCGATTACATCTCCTCCTATTGCGGCGCTGTAACTTGCCAGGGCAGAGGCTTGGTATCCCATAGCAGTGCTGAAGTTTTTGCTGGTGTAGGTAAAACCGCTGTTGGTAAATGCGGTAGGAGTTGGGGATACATACATAATATTATTGCTACTAATTGAAGTGATTGTCGCAGTTTGTCCATTGCCGTTACTATCTCCGACAGTGCCAAAGACAACAGTATCTCCTACTACGAGTTGTGTTGTAAATGTGCAATTACTGTTATCGCAGGTGATTCCCGGTCCGCTGCTGGTAACGGTGCTGACGCCGTAGTGAGTGTATTCCATATTTCCGGCGACAGATTGGTATCCTGTCGCAAGACTGTAATTTCCGAATGCGTCATTGCCGGCGCCGGTCTCAAATAGGCTGTTGGTACCTGAATCGCCGGCGGACCAGAAGGAATCACTGCCACCACCGCCACCACCACCCGTTCCCGCTCCTGCAAGTATTTTAATTTCTTGATTGGAAAGGGCGCGGTTGTAAACGCGGACGTCGTCTAAGGATCCGTTGAAGAAACCACTAGGGCCGTATCCTATTGATATTGTTTGTCCGGATGAAGAAGTATAGGCGTTAGCATCGTTATTTGTGCCTATAGAAACTCCGTTTACGAAAACTTCAACAAATGAAGGATTACCAGGACTGCTAAAATGCTGAACTGCAACTATATGATACCAAGTGCCCGTGCTAAATGTATGCGTATAGGTTACTGTTTGCCCTGTTACGCCTATCTTATATAGCGATACGCCACTTCCTCCTGAAAGAATTACCAATCCAAATCCATATGAGCTGCCACCATTTGCTATAATAGTTTGATCAGATGAAATATTTGCCAAATTTATCCACGCCGAAATTGTAAATTCATTCCCTTCAACTTCCATATGCGAGTTTGCAGGGATACTTACATAGTTACTGCTTCCATCAAAAGTAAGGGCGTCCCCAAATTGGCCTGTCACCCAATCAGGAGTGCCATTGATTGTTCCTGTGTTTCCGTAGCTGCTGCTATCAGCGGTAGTGGTTCCGGTTCCTTCGTCAAACTTCCAGTAGCCAACGAGTCCTTTGGAGAACGAATAGCCTGTGCCGTCTATTGGAGAAATGACAGTACAGTTTACGTCATCTATTGGAGAACATCCTGGGTTTAAAGTGGCGCCCGGAGCGTATGGCCACGGATTACTGTCGGCGAAAACATAAATTCCAAAAGAAAGTATTCCTGCAACTATCATACCGGACAGAAGAGAAAGCGCTATTTGTTTTAAAGAAGATTTTTTTTGATTTGTAGGTTTTAAAAAACCGGAGGTTGTTAAAAACTCTTTCGTTTTGTCGTTATGTATTATTCTGATAGGTATTTTTTCTGTCTCGCCGTTATTTATCAACTCCTTTTGTGTTGGCATTAAAAATGATATTTATTTATTGTTCGCAACTCAAAAAATCAATGCAGAAAAATAGCAATTTTATTCTTATATTTTAACATTTGAACAAAGGAGAAACAATTGTGGATAACTTTTATTTTCTTGTATTTTTTTTGAATTGATAAAAAAGGGTTATTGTGGTTAAATTAACCAAACAAACTATAATGGATTATCGCGAAAAAGAGCCGGAAATCAGCGTTGTGCTTCCCTGTAAGGATGAAGAACAGGCGCTTTTGGCGTGCATTCAACAAATAAAAAAAACGATAGATAAAAATAATCTATCGGCCGAGATTATAGTTTCTGATTCTTCTGTTGACAGGAGTCCGGAAATCGCGAAGAACGAAAATGTAATTTTGCTAAAGCACGACAAAGAAGGGTACGGCATTGCTTATTTGGAAGCATTTAAAATTGCCAAAGGGAAGTATATTTTTATGGCGGATGCAGATTGTACTTATGATTTTTCTGAAATACCAAATTTTATAAGCGAGTTGAAAAATGGCTATGATTTGATTATTGGGAATAGACTTTCGGGAGAGATTGAAAAGGGGGCAATGCCTTGGCCGAACAGATATATAGGGACTCCAATGTTGTCGTTTATTTTAAAAATATTTTTTAGGGCGGATATCAAAGATTCTCAATCCGGGATGCGCGCGATAAAAAAAGAAGCGCTGGAGAAATTAAATTTAAGAACTGTGGGAATGGAATTTGCTTCAGAAATGATTGTAAAAGCCATTAAAAATAACTTAAAAATAAAGGAGCTTCCTATAAGTTATTATCGCAGGGTGGGGAATTCAAAATTAAAACCTTTTTCAGATGCCTGGAAGCATATAAGATTTATGCTTTTATACTCTCCTTTATTTTTGTTTTTTATCCCCGGCGTGATTATGTTTTTGCTGGGAGTTTTATCGGCGTTTTGGATATATTTTGCCTCGCCGCAGATTTTTGGAGTAAAGCTTTTCTACCATCCGTTATTTATTTCATCGGCTTTGGCAATTTTGGGATACCAACTGATAATTTTTTCAGCATTTGCCAAGATTTATTCCATAACGCATCTTGGTGAGAAAAATTATATACTTGAAAAATTATTTAAATATATAACAATTGAAAAGGCGAGTGTCGTTGGCCTTTTGGTTTCAATTGCCGGTATAATAATTTATTTTATAATTTTTTATAAATGGGTTAACAGCAGTTTCGGTTCAATGGATGAAATTAAAAACTCTATAATCGCTTTGACTTGTATAGTTTTGGGAGTGCAAACTATTTTTTCATCTTTTATGATGAGTATTCTAGGCATTAAAGAAAAAGAGTAATATGAAAATTGCAATATTTCACAATTTTTTAGACAACATCGGCGGGGCGGAAAGAGTTGGTTTAATTTTAGCTAAAGAGCTAAATGCCGATATTTATACCACCAATATAGACGCAGAAAAAATAAAAAAAATGGGGTTTGGCGATTTATTACCGAGAATTTTTTCCATTGGAAGAGTTCCTTATAACGCGCCATTTCGTCAGCAGTCAGCGCTAAGCAAATTCAGACACTTAAACCTTAAGAAAAAATATGATTTTTATATAATTGATGGCGATTGGGCGGTTTCTGGAGCTGTAAACAATAAACCAAACTTGTGGTATGTGCATTCGCCTATAAGGGAAATCTGGGATTTGTATCCATATACCAGAAAAAATACCGTTCCACTTTTGTTAAGGCCAATTTTTGATTTGTGGGTTTTATACAATCGTCATTTGAACAAAAGATATGTAAATCAGGTCGGAATAATTGCGTGTAATTCAAATACGACGAAAGAAAGGGTGAAAAATTTTTTAAATAAAGATGCCGAGGTTATTTATCCTCCAACCGAAACGTCAAAATACAGGTTTTTCCAGGTAAGGGCTTTTGATCAGGAAGGGGTGGTATCGCATAAAGAAGGGCAGTTTGATTGGACTAAAAAATTTGAAAATTATTGGCTTTCTGTAAATCGTTTGATAACTCACAAAAGAATTGATTTGCAACTAAAAGCATTTGCCAAATTAACTGATGAAAAACTGGTTGTTGTCGGAAGCTATGAACAATCAAGGCATTTTAAAAAATATGCAGAGTATTGCAGAAGCCTGAAAACTGAAAACGTTAAAATAGAAAGCTGGGTTGATGAGGAACAGTTAATTTACCTTTATTCAAAATGCAAAGGGTTTATAACCACCAGTCAAGATGAAGATTTTGGGATGAATGTGGTTGAGGCTATGGCCTCAGGAAAGCCGGTCATCGCTCCGAACGAAGGAGGCTATAAAGAAACGATTATAGATGGCGAAACAGGAGTTTTGATTGATGATATCAATCCCCAAAAAATTATTGATGCGATGAAAAGAATAGAAAGCGAAATGGATATTAATCCTGAAAAATATCATATAGCGTGCCAAACGCAAGCTAAAAAATTTGATGTCGGTGTTTTTGTGCAGAAAATAAAAGCACTAATCGGGTATAATGATTAAAAAATCCCTCCTCGTCACCCTCGCCGATAAAAACTACATAGACCAGGCCAAACAGCTGTTCAGCAGTGTGTATTTTAACGCCGGCTGGCAGGGAGACTACATGTTGCTCGCCCACGACATCCCCGACAAAGACCTTCAATGGTTTTTGGATAAAGGGATATTGGTGAAGAAGTGTAAACCTGTATTTAATGAAAACTTCGGATTCAAAAATGTAAAATCGCCGACACTACTTAGTAAATTTTACTTATTTTCCTTAGAATTTAAAAAATGGAAGAATGTTGTTTTTTTAGATGCTGATATAATTGTCAGAAAATCATTGGAAAAACTCGCCGAAATAAATGGTTTTGCTGCGGCGAAGGCAACAGTGCCTCTTTTTGAAGAGTTTGACTTCACAAAAAATCTTGAAATTAAAAAAAAATTATTTACCATATATAATTTTAAGACCAAGGCTTTTAATTCCGGAGTAATGGCTTTTAGCACAGATGTTATTAAAGAAAAATCATTTGAAGAGTTAGTCAAAATTTTTTACAGTTATCGTCTTGTGTATAGATACGGCGATGAAACTACTTTTAATCTGTATTTTTATAGAAAATGGCAAGAGATCTCTTTTATTTACAATCTAGATCCTTATTTTATTATTCCAAGGCCGTTGCAATCGAAAGAAATCCATAATCTTCCTGGGGTAATACTGCATTTTTTTGGCGGATTTAAGCCGTGGTATTTAAGCAGTATTTTCTATAAAGAATGGAAAAATAATCTGAATAGGGCAGATGATATTGATCTTGAAAATAGAATTTTACCACAACTGCTTATCAGTAAAGAGGTTGAAGAGTATTCATTACAAATCAAAAGGAAAAAGATTATTTATTATCCGATAAAAAAAATTGACGAGCTTGTTTATTTGTATTGTGCTCCTTTAAGAAAATTTAATAATAGATACCCCAAAACATACTACCTTCTAACTGAAAGGAAGCCAATCGGAATCCATCAGCCCGATAAAGATATCCAATATACATTTACGGATGCAAGCCAAAAGAACCCCTCCCTCCTCGTCACCCTCGCCGATAAAAACTACATAGACCAGGCCAAACAGCTGTTCAGCAGTGTGTATTTTAACGCCGGCTGGCAGGGAGACTACATGTTGCTCGCCCACGACATCCCCGACAAAGACCTTCAATGGTTTTTGGATAAAGGGATATTGGTGAAGAAGTGTAAACCGCTGTTTGATAGAAACTTCGGACTTGAAAACAAAAAATCACCTGTTATGCTGGATAAATTCTATCTGTTTACCCCAGAATTTAAAAAGTGGAGAAATATTGTTTATCTTGATACAGATATAATTGTCAGAAAGTCCCTGGAGGGACTTACGGATATAAGTGGTTTTGCCGCAGCGTGGGCGCAGCCTCTTTCTGAAGAATTTAAGCTTGGCAAGGAATCCGATACTGTAAAAGATTTATTAAGAAAATACAGCCTTAATAGGGAGGCATTTAATACGGGAGTGATGGCTTTCAGTACAGATATTATTAGGGACGATTCGTTTAAAGAACTCATGGAATTATTCCATAAATACCGCGATATCCAACGAAATGGAGATGAGCCTACTCTTAATTTATTTTTCTATGGTAAATGGAAAGAAATCCCGAGGCTTATTTATAATTTCAGTCCTTTTTATTTATTTTCCAATATAGTAAGATTCAAAAAAATACGCAATCTCCCTGTAGCGATATTTCATTTTTTTGATAATAGGAATTTTAATATTAAGCCATGGGATTTTGATCCAACTAATATTTTCTATGAAGAATGGAAAAATAACCTTGATAAGTCGGACAGTATTAATCTTAAAAAAAGAGTTGTTGTAAAAGAGCTTAAAGAGGATGAGCTCCAAAGGTATATTAAACATATTGGGATAAAAGTAATCGTCTATCATAAAATTCAGAAGGTTGATAGATTAATCGGACAATTAAGTCTTTTTGTTAAAAGTAAATTTTTTAAGGTGCATAATTTAAATTAATTTAAGGCAGTATAAGAAATGAACCCCTCCCTCCTCGTCACCCTCGCCGATAAAAACTACATAGACCAGGCCAAACAGCTGTTCAGCAGTGTGTATTTTAACGCCGGCTGGCAGGGAGACTACATGTTGCTCGCCCACGACATCCCCGACAAAGACCTTCAATGGTTTTTGGATAAAGGGATATTGGTGAAGAAGTGCAGTAAAATATTTGAAGACAAAGAGCTTAAAAAAATGTATAACGAATCCCAAAAATACTACTCTTTGGAATTTTTATCTACGGTTTTAAACAAATTTTATTTATTTACTCCGGAGTTTAAAAAGTGGAAGAATATTGTATATTTGGATACCGATATAATAGTCAGGAAATCTCTGGAGAAATTGAACGATGTGGTCGGTTTTAACGCTAAAATGGCATCATTGCCCATTTCAAAAGAATTTGACTTCACTCAAAAACCAGAAATGGCAGAAGAGCTGTCTTTAAAGTATGACCTTGGCGAGAAGGCTTTTGGTACCGGGGTGATTGCCTTCAACACGGATATTATCAAAGAAGATTCTTTTGAAAAAATGGTAAAATTATTTTATAAATACCATGCAGTCCAAATAGGAAACGAAGAAGCCATTTTAAATTTGTTTTTTTATAAAAAGTGGTCCGATATATCAGCTATTTATACTTTTAATCCTTACCTGACAGTTTCAAACATAAAGCTTATCTATAGTTTTAATCCGCGGATTTTATCATCAGGCTCAATAAGATTAAAAAAAAGCCGCAATCTTCCGGTGGTAGCGCTGCATTTCTTTGGCGCTTATAAGCCGTGGTATCTTAGAAGTATTTTCTACAAAGAATGGAAAAATAATTTGGACTTGGCGGATAGGGCCAACTTGAAAAATAGAATTTTAACGCCATCGCTTACCGACGAAGAAATTAAAAAATATACAGCAGAGATTGAGTTTAAATTACTTCTTTGCTATCCGATAACAAAGTTTTATGAATTGATATGCTTGTTTAATGTTTTCTTTAAAGAAAAATACCCCAAAACATACTACCTTCTAACTGAAAGGAAGCCAATCGGAATCCATCAGCCCGATAAAGATATCCAATATACATTTACGGATGCAAGCCAAAAGAACCCCTCCCTCCTCGTCACCCTCGCCGATAAAAACTACATAGACCAGGCCAAACAGCTGTTCAGCAGTGTGTATTTTAACGCCGGCTGGCAGGGAGACTACATGTTGCTCGCCCACGACATCCCCGACAAAGACCTTCAATGGTTTTTGGATAAAGGGATATTGGTGAAGAAGTGTAAACCGCTGTTTGATAGAAACTTCGGACTTGAAAACAAAAAATCACCTGTTATGCTGGATAAATTCTATCTGTTTACCCCAGAATTTAAAAAGTGGGAGCAGGTTGTTTTTTTAGATTCAGATATAATTGTCAGGAAATCTTTGGAGGGGCTTGCCAAAATAGATGGCTTCGCGGCAACAAGGGCGGTGTTTATGGAGGAACAATTTGACTTTACAAAAGAGCCTGATTTTAAAAACCATTTAGCGAAGGAGTATAATCTTGATAAAAAATCATTTAACTCCGGAGTAATGGCCTTCAATACGGATGTTATTAAAGACAATTCTTTTGAAAGGTTGATAGAGTCATTTAATAGATATTTCATTGTCAGCAAAAATGGAGAAGAGTCTGTGCTGAATTTATTTTTCTATGACAAATGGATTGAACTTCCTTTTATATATAACTTTAATCCGTTTTTTATTATTTCTGATTTGGTAAGTTCAAAAGAAATTTGCAACCTTCCTGCGATAGTCCTGCATTTTTTTGATGAAGAAAAGCCGTATGACTCAAATTCTAAGAATATTTTTCATAAAGAATGGAAAAATAATTTAAATAAGGCAGATTTAATTAATTTAGGCAGAAAAGTCGTTGTAGAACCGCTTACGTGGGAAGAAATTCAAAAGTATTCAGTGTATGTAAGGATAAAGCTGGCTATTTATTACCGGTTAAGGAAACTCCATAAGATGGCGACTTTTTTCAGGGGAATAGACAGGTCAATCGGCCAGTTGGGGATATATCTTAAAAAAAGATATCCTAAAATATATAACAAGATTAAAAAATAAAATGGAAAGTTATTACAAGGTAAACACAATAGTCATGAAATTAATTCATCAAGGTGATGAGCTGTTTGATTGGTTAGATGACGAATTGAAATATTATAAAACATCTGCTGAAAAACGATACGATTGTCTGGTGACCATGGCGCCCGGTAGCAAAAAAATTATTATTCCTGACAAAGCCGTGCTTTCTTTTGCCGATGATGAGAACAGGAGAAAATATGTATTTAAAGACAGTGTTTATCTGTATAAAAATGCGGAATTCTTAGTTTCCGTAGACCGTTTGAATGAAAAAATAACGGTTGATTATTATAAACCAACAAAAGAAATATATAGTTATTTAAGATCAATGGTAAAATGGGGTTTTATCAAATCGGCAGAAGCAAAAAAATTAGTTTATGCGCATGCTGCAGCTGTTAATTATAAAGGTAAAAACATAATTTTTTCAGGAGATATGCAGAGCGGAAAATCATCTTCTACGATAAGGCTTTTGCGCGCCGGCGCAACTTTAATCACTGATGATTCTATGATAGTTGATGAAGGCAGTATAATACCATTTACCTTTAAAGCTACTGTGGACAAAAATTTAGCGGAAAGGTTCGGCATAAAAGCTGATTTTTTGGATATAGGCGAACATATGAACAGGAATAAAAAGTATAAAAGAGTTGATATAATTATATTCCCTCATATTTGGAATAGCGACAAAAGCGAAGAGAAAGAAATATCTTACGAACAGGCGCTTTTTAAAATGATGAGAATCTACCAAAAAGAAGTTGCATTAAACGCCATATATAATTGGGATAAAAATATGGCAAAAAAATCTGAATTAGTTTTTAATAGATACTCAAAGATTATTAAAAACACCAAGTTTGTAGAATTTTATGCCGGTTATGATGAAAAAGAAGTTGAAAAATCTTTGATTAAATGTATTGAAAAAAGATTATGAAAGTCAGCGTAGTAATTCCAACTTATAACAGAAGGCAGAGCTTACAGAGGTGTCTTTCGGGGCTGGAACGGCAAACTTTTAGAGATTTTGAGGTTGTGGTGGTAGATGACGGCTCAAATGATGATACTCAGATATTTTTAGCTGAACAAAAACAAAAAATAGCCTTACGTTTTTTCAGGCAAGACAATAAAGGGCCTGCGGCAGCCAGGAATCTTGGCATAAAAGAATCCAGCTCAGAATATATCGCATTCACGGATGATGATTGCATACCGCAGTCTGATTGGCTGGAGGAGCTAGTGAAAGTTTTGTCAGATAATCCAAAAGTTGCAGGTGTGGGAGGATTTACAATCAGGCAAAACAATGATGTGATTTCGCGCTATACCGATTATGCCGGTATTTTATCTCCCCGGTCTTTTGGAGAAAAAATTATATTTTTGTTAACCTGCAATAGTTTATATAGGCGTTCCGTCATTATCAACGCGGGGTGTTTTGATGAGAGGTTAAAATATGCCGAAGACACGGAACTTGCAACCAGGCTACTTAAAATGGGAAACAATTTTATGGTTGCTCCGAAGGCGGTTGTTAAGCATAGTCATCCGAATACCTTAAGTAAATTTTATAAACAGCATTTTTGTTATGGCAATGGAATCAGGACTATGCTAAACGAAAAAACCAGCTTACCATTCAGTGGGTCGCTTTATCCGTTAGTGAAATACTTCATATGGCTTCCGCCATCTCATACCACTTCTATGAAGAAAGAAGATTTTAAAATCAGCATCAAGGATAAAATATGTTTCTTTTTTCTAAAAAGAATACAGCTAGTGGCAACCTATAATGGATCGGCATCGGGACCATTTGCCGATATTCCAAGGAGATAAATAGGGGCAGATGGTTTTTTAAAATATTACATCTCAAGCAAGTAAATGCCTATTGCACCTATATCTTCGCTCCAGATGTCTTCAATCTCCGGTTTTTCGTATTTAATTTTATCCATTTTTTATAATATTATATTTTAAGGCATTATTAATGAAATTGTTCAAATCCTTCTCCAGGTTGCTGACTTGATAGCAATTTTCATTGATTATCTCTATTAGTTTTTCCATATCAAAGGTTTTGCCTGATTTTCGCCATAATAACTTGGATATTTTATTCAGTTTAAACATTCTATTTTCGTTAATGTTAAAAAGCAGGAGGCTATCCATGTAATTTTTTTCTATAACGTCATTATTCTTAGTGTATCTTTTAGTCATAGTTTGATTTTAATGAAATATAGAATTATATCAAGAGCTTCTTGGACGGGATTTGTTTTTCTTTACGGAGCAATTGGGTTGGTGTATGATACTATAATCTATTTAAAAGGTGTCGGTGGCTCAGTTATTTTTTCTTTTTGTAAAATCAAATTTCAATGGACAGAATTATAAAAAAAGCGATAGAAAAAGAAGGCGTTAAAGAGGTTTTATCTTTACTAAAAAAAGCGAAAAATTGGGATTACGTCAGGAATAATTTAAGTCAAAAATCTAGGGAAGAATTTCAGGAGGGAGCTTATCATAAGCGCCTTAAAGATTATATTGAAACAGTGGATTTTTTAAATAAAAAAGGGTTGAATTTTGTTGTGTTGAGGGGGCTTAGTCTTTTTGAGGTTCAAAAAGACAGGACAATGTTTGATCTGGATATTTTTGCCGGAAGAAATGAAACAGAAAAAACAGCAGAAATATTAAAAAATCAATTTGGATATGAGTATAACCAAGATGAGCTTATTGATTATAAATTACGCCTCGGACATCATATCACCTTAAAACATCCGACAAGATTACCGATTGAAATACATTACTATCTGTTTGATTTTTTTTACAATGCGCAAAATCTGCTTGAGAAAAAATCTTATATCAATATTGAAGGCGTTTTGATACCCTGCCTGGAGAGAGAGATGCAAATTGTTACGATGCTATTACATCCTCTTTATAACCATGGCTTTGATGTTGACTACACCAGATTGCATAACGACATAAACAGTATTGTCGGTTATTACCAGATTGATTGGAACAGATTTAAGAATATTGTTCGGGAGCTGGACTGTGAAGCAACTGTTTTTACAACTATAAAATTATCGGAATATTTTACCGGTAAAAAAATTAATTTTCCCAAAGATGTGTTGAGTCATCTTGAGTTCGGTTCTTCCGCAATAAAGCTTTATTTCACCAAAAATTTGAAGTCTGATTTGGAAGATCCTAAAAAGAGAGCATTGCTTTCAACCCAAAGAGTGAGATTGGAAAAAATTTTGCTGTTTAATTTTGGTTTTAATCTAAGATTTACCAAACTTTTGTCGGTATATTTAAAAATACCTGCAAAAAAGGTATATATAAATATTGATAGGAATATAGGTAAAATAGGATCACTTATCAGAGAATACTCTCCAAAATTATATTATAAATTAAAGAAAGCAAAACGATGAAAATAGCAGTTGGAGTCTCGGCTGACCTTAGTGCTTTAAATTCAGACGGATTCATTCCGTCATTTTATTCTATCAAATCAGCTTTGTCTTTGAAGAGTAGTGTTAAAGTTTTTGCACCTAAAGGAGGAGATGTTAAGCTAAGAGCAGATACTTTTGAAACTGAAAAAAATCCCGAAAATCAATATCAAAATACAATATACTTGGCGGAAGATTTTTCCAGAAAAGTTAACGATAAAAATTATGACAGAATTGTAGTCTTTTCAAAAATGGGCATGTTTATTAAGCAGAAGTTTGTTTTGATAACCACTACAATACCCATTAAAAGAGCGCTGATCATTTTAGAGAAAGAGTATCCGGCAACAAGGCAATTCAAAAAAATTATCAATTATTATCGGATTGTTGGAAGCAAAGAATCTGAAAATTATAAAAAAGCCGGTAAAATTGTAACTTTTTCGGCAGAAATAAAGAAATCTTTAATAAAAGAATTGAATATAACCCCCGGAAAAATTGTTTATATCCCAAGACCGGTACCGTATTTCATAGAAAAAAGGAGGACGGTTAAAAACAATGAAAGTGGTATGAAAATTATTCTTATGCCATCGGAATTGAGGGTAAGAAAAGGTATTCGTTACGCTATAGAAACAATGAAGATATTGAAAAAAAAGCTTCCGGGTGCTGTATTGATTATTTGCGGTAAGGTTAATTTTTTAGAGAAAGAATACGTTAGAAAATTATTAAAAGATGCAAAAGGCAAAGCAAATGTAGTAGCTGCCGGATTTTTGCCTAAAGATCAACTTTACCGCTATATGGAAGAAGCTGATTGCGCATTTATGCCTTTTTGTTTTGATGAGTGTCCTATAGCTTTGGGGGAGTGCGTCGGTCATGGGTTGCCAGTTATAACAAACAAATATGCAGGATACGAAAAAAAAGTAATAGAATCTTTCGGATATTGTTTGGAGCATAATGCAAAAAAATATGCGGAGAAATTAATAGAAATTTTGTCAGATGAAAAAATAATGGATAAGAAAAGAAGGGGAGCCATTAAAATGGCTAAAAATTTTACTTTTCCATCATTTGCCAAATTACTCAATGAAACCATCAGAAAATCTTGTTAAGTTAAAAGTAGTTCTGGGCTACGATATGTCTCCCAGTATAAATCCTAAAGAGGTGCTTTTGCTGGACAAAAATTTAAATCCTGAGATTGGAGATGTTATTGTTTTTAAAAACAGGCTTAATTTAAAAATAGCCCATCGGCTTATTTGTAAGTGCGGGGACTATTATTTTACCAAAGGTGACAACTGCCAGATTATTAATTTTCCTTGTAGGAAGGACAATATTTTAGGAGTAGTGGTCAATAAAAATAAGAAAATTAAAAACAGTTTTTTGCTGAAAATCAGTTTGTGCGTATTCCTTATTAATTATTTGCTGTACTGTCTTTTCCATGATGTCAGAAGAAAAGATGGATTTTTATTATTAACCTTTATCTCAAAATATATTGCCTAAAAATCAATATATCGTGGCGCTGTTACAATGAACCCCTCCCTCCTCGTCACCCTCGCCGATAAAAACTACATAGACCAGGCCAAACAGCTGTTCAGCAGTGTGTATTTTAACGCCGGCTGGCAGGGAGACTACATGTTGCTCGCCCACGACATCCCCGACAAAGACCTTCAATGGTTTTTGGATAAAGGGATATTGGTGAAGAAGTGCAAATTGCTAATTGACATAAATTTTGCGCCCAATAACAGAAGGCCGCCGGTCCTACTGGATAAATTCTATCTTTTTACAGAGGAATTTAAAAAATGGAGAAATATTGTTTATCTTGATACGGATATTATTGTCAGAAAATCCTTGGAGAAAATTTCTCAAATAGACGGATTTGCCGCAGCCAGAGCTGAGTCTTTGGCAAATGAATTCAACTTTTCCAAAAGTCCTGAAATAAAAAAAATTCTGTCTGGTGAATATAATTTCAATAAGTTAGCATTCAACTCGGGCGTGATGGCTTTTAATACAGAGATTATCAAAGCGGAAACTTTTGAGAGATTGATGGGATTATTCTATAAATATCATACTGTTGTTGAAAATTGGGAAGAAGCTGTTTTGAACCTGTTTTTTTACAATAAGTGGGTTGAACTCCCGTTCATTTATAATCTAAGTCCTTATCATACTATTCCAAAATTAATGGAGTCGGAAGAAATATGCAAGCTTCCGGCAATTGTTTTCCATTTCCTTGATGAAAATAAGCCTTGGCGCTCGGGCGGTATTTTTTATCAGGAATGGAAGCAAAATTTTATAGAGGCGGACGATATTAAACTCAAAAAAATAATTGCAGTAAAGAACATTACAGATGAAGAAAGCCAAAGATTTATCGTAGAAATTGAAGAAAAGATAAACTATTACCATCCCAAAAAAAATGCTGATAAAATAAAATTATTATTTGAATTTATTTTAAAAAATAAGAGTCCTGGCAGATGGGTGAAAGTTTTTGGTGAGTTCTTAAAAAATAAATTTCCGGGATTGTATTATCGCTTGGGACATGAAATTGGCAAATACAGTACGAATGTTAAAATAATAAAAGAAAAGCCGGGGAAAATAAGCACAAACCTTGGTTTCTCCCTCCTCGTCACCCTCGCCGATAAAAACTACATAGACCAGGCCAAACAGCTGTTCAGCAGTGTGTATTTTAACGCCGGTTGGCAGGGAGACTACATGTTGCTCGCCCACGACATCCCCGACAAAGACCTTCAATGGTTTTTGGATAAAGGGATATTGGTGAAGAAATGTAAACCGCTGTTTAATAAATTCTATCTATTCGCCCCGGAGTTTAAAAAGTGGAAGAGTATTGTTTGTCTGGATGCGGATATTATTGTCAGGAAATCCCTGGAAAATATTACAGGGATAAGCGGGTTTGTTGCAACCAGGGCAGAATCTCTGGCGGAAGAATTTAATTTTACCGAAGAGCCGGGGCTGGAAGCAGTTTTAGCGGAAAGTTATGATTTATATAAGTCTAAAGAAGCCTTCAGTGCTTCTGTTATGGCTTTTAATACGGAAATTATCAATGGAGATTCTTTTAAAAAGCTGCTAAAATTATTTTATAGATATCGTAAAGTTCAAAGATATAAAGAAGAGCCCATATTGAATTTGTACCTATACAAGAAATGGGGAGAAATCCCACGGATTTATAACCTGAATCCGTATTATGTGATTCCAAAAAGCTTAGAATCAAACAGAACCAAAAAGATTAAAGCGGCGGCACTCTGTTTTTCCACAGAATATAAGCCGTGGGACATCGGGAATATTTTTTATAAAGAGTGGAAGAATAATTTGGACAAAGCAGATTATATTGATTTAAAAAATAGAATTAAGGTGGAGCCGTTTACCGAGAAAGAAATTAAAAAATATTCTAAAGATCTAAGAATAAAATTGGTCATATATAATCCTGTCAGAAATCTTGATAAATCCATCGGCCAATACGGCCTCTATCTGAAGAGTAAATATCCAAGGCTATATAGTCTAATTAAAAAAATCAAGAAATGAACCCCTCCCTCCTCGTCACCCTCGCCGATAAAAACTACATAGACCAGGCCAAACAGCTGTTCAGCAGTGTGTATTTTAACGCCGGCTGGCAGGGAGACTACATGTTGCTCGCCCACGACATCCCCGACAAAGACCTTCAATGGTTTTTGGATAAAGGGATATTGGTGAAGAAATGTAAACCGCTGTTTGACGGACATTTTAAAGTTGATAATTTAAAATCACAAGTTCTTCTCAGCAAATTCTATCTGTTTACTTTTGAATTTAAAAAATGGAAAGATGTTGTATTTTTAGATGCAGATATGATTGTTAGGAAATCATTGGGAAACCTTATCGGATTTGCGGGTTTTGCGGCAGGAGAGGCGGAATATCTGGCGGAAGAATTTGATTTTACGGAAGAATCTGATGTCAGAGAAAAGCTGTCAAAAAAATATAATCTCAACAAAAAAGCTTTTAATTCCGGCGTAATGGTTTTTAACACAGATATTATTGGTGAAGACTCTTTTGATATATTAATGAAGCTGTTCAATGAATATTTTTCTGTTCAAAGATATAACGAAGAGACTATTTTGAATTTATTTTTTTACGATAAATGGCAAAAAATTTCTTTTATCTATAATTATAATCCTTTCTCCAGTCCGGATTTTATTTTTAATCCGGATTCGGCGAGATTGTCAAAAAGGAAAACAAAATTAATCTGTGGTCTTCCGGCGGCAGTCTTTCATTTCTACGGTAATTTTTACAAACCGTGGAAGCCGGAAAGCATTTTCTACAAGGAGTGGAAAGGTAATTTATACAAGTCTGATGGTATCAATCTTAACGACAGGATCAATGCAAAAGAACTGACGGAAATGGAAGTTCAAAAATACTCAAAGGATATAAAGAAAAGAATGATTGCCAGTTATAAAACGATGAAAATTTATAGGACAATAGGGAAGGTAGGTATTTTTTTGAAGAATAGGTATCCTAAAATATATTTTTTTATCAAAAATTTTCAACCCGGTTCAGAAAAATAACATAAAAATAAGAAATGGTAAATATTAAAATTTCAATAATAATCCCTGTACTTGATGGAGAAAAAACTCTCGGGCGATGTTTGGATTCATTAATAAAACAAACCTACGGTAATTATGAAATTATTGTTGTTGATAACAATTCAATCGACGGCACAAAAGAAATAATTGATAAATTCGGCAGTAAATCTAACAAAATCAGATATATTTTTGAGCCGCAGCAGGGTAGAAGTCTCGCCAGAAATGCAGGGATAAATAATTCTTCAGGGGATATAATAGCGATGCTTGATTCTGACTGTGTTGCCACCGATGATTGGCTTGAAGAGATATCAAAACCTATAATTAACGATAACGAAAGCATTGTAATGGGGTCTGAGAAAGAAGCGAAAAATAACTATTGGTCAAAAAATATTCAGGATGCAAACAGTCATTTCAATGATAATGCTTTTGACGATAAATATATAAATCATATTGACACCAAAAATTTTGCTATAAAAAAAGCTTTGATGAAAAAATATATGTTTGATGAAAGCTTAAAAGCTATGGAAGATTTTGATTTATACTTAAGACTGAAGAAAGTTTCAAAAGTAAGATTTTTAAAATATTTAAAAGTAGCGCATTTCCACAAAGATTCATTATTAAAATACTCAATTTTGCAGATGGAAAGAGGCTATTGGGTGTATAAAATATATAAAAAATATATAGACGACGACCACAAGAACGAAAGAATGTTCCAAAGCGTCTCATTGGTTAATAACTTGATGCTGCCGCTATTTCTTGTTAAGCAATTAATAAAAAAACCGGACAAATTTATATTTTGTCTGGTTTCTGAGCTGTCTTGGAGGGCGGGCATCATTAAAGGTATTATTTTTTGATGGGTTTTATTTTTTTATTTCTTTTTCCGTGCAGAAAATTTGCTAATTTGTTTCCCTCTATTCTCTTCAGTCCGGAGTAAAATCCCGGCAGTTTTTTCCTCAAATAAATTCCCAGTTTGCCGATATTTCTGTCGGCAGGAAGAATAATTTTATAGGAAACCATATAAGAAAATTGTTTCCATTTATTTTTAAATGAAAATGGCGGACGATCTTCTTTTCTAAGTAAAAAAAGCTTTTTCATCTCATTATGCATATTGGGCTTATCTGAATTCCACTCCCAAAGCCCGTCTTTGTTTTTTCTGATATCTTTTTGTTGGTCAAAACCATTTTTTACCAGGATGTCATATCTTTTATTGTATTTTCTATGGGTAATAAATCCGTGCCACAAGTGCAAAATATTGCCGTTTGTATAATAGACGCTGTTTTTTGCTTTTTTGAAAATTTCTGACTTCCAGTTTATAATATCATTGTCGTTTTTTTTAATTTTAATAAATCTGTTTAATTTATCAAATTTTCCATAACAGGCAAACGCCAGAAGATTATCTCCGCTTCCCATTATCACATCTTTGTCATAAAATCCGTCTTTCTCTAAAATTTCCCTTCTTAAAGCAAAAGCGAATCCGGTTTCTCCATAATATTTTTTATCATCATTCTCAAATCCATTTTTAGATATTTTAGATGCCAAACCATCTTGTTTCTCCTCATAAATCGGTTTGAGCAGATAGTATTTATAAAAGAAGTTTTCTAAATTGGAGATAAGGCGAAAGCACCTTGTCCAAGGCTGGACGGCGTTATATTTTTCAAGCAATCCGCATGTTTCTTTCAGCCAATTTTTATTTTCAAAAATTATGTCGCAGTCAAACCAGGCAACCTTATCGCAGTCTTCGGGCAGGTTTTTTAAACCGATATTCAGCATTGCCTCTTTTTGCCACATTATATTATTTTCCTCAATTCTCACCTGAATTAATATGTCAGAGTCCTCTTTTTTCAGTTCAAAAGGCCTTTCTCCGAAAGACAATTCAACAACCAGCAAATTAAGTCCTTGTTTCTTGCTGCTTTCTCTGAATTTTTTGTAATTTTCTATTTTATTTTTGTATCCGACAGGATTAAAAAAAGTAGTGATTCCCCAGAAACTGCCCGGAAGTTTTTTGGGGAATATTGGTGTCTTAGATGCCATTTTAAACTGAATTATAATTCAATAAGTCAGAGCCGGCCTTTTTTGTATAATTTAAGTATTCATTTATAACTTCTTGCGTTCTACCGTATTTTTTTACCATACCACGATCCAGCCATAAGGCTTTTTGGCAATGAGATTTAATCATTCCGAGGGAATGGCTTACTAAAATAATTGAACCCCCTTTTTTTACTATTTGCATTATTTTATCACCGCTTTTTTTTCTAAAACCCTCATCGCCCACTTCAAAAACTTCATCCAGAAGCAAAATATCCGGATTGGAATGAATGGCGATTGAAAAAGACAATCTTGTTACCATACCCGATGAAAATTGGTATATTTTTGTATCAACGAATTCTTTAAGTCCTGAAAAATCAATTATGGAGTCAATCCTGTCATTGATTTCTTTTTTGCTCATTCTGAACAAAGAGCCAACCAGATATATATTCTCTTTCATTGTCAGTCTTCCCTTTAGGCCGACATTTAAATTTATAAGCGGAACCATTTTCCCGTTTATTATGACTTCTCCTGTGTAGTTGGGGTATATACCGGCTATCGCTCTTAACAATGTTGACTTGCCCGATCCGTTGCGGCCTATAATTCCCATAATTTCTCCGGGTTTAACTTCCAAATTAACTCCGTTAAGCACCTTCAATGCTTTTTTCTTTTCTTTGCCGGAAAGGAAACGTACCAGCGTATTTAAGGCAGATTTGTTTTCTTTAAAGCCGATTGAAAAGTCCTTGCTTAAATTTTTTACAATTATCCGTTGCATAATTGAAATGCTATATTAATTCTGTGAATTTGCCTTTTAATTTATTAAATAAAAATAGTCCGGCAATCAAAAATATCAGACTATATCCTATTGATCCGAAAATAAGCCACCACGCGGGCATCTTATTATAAATTATCACATCTCTTGCGATTGTCATGAAATAATAAAGAGGGCTGGCCAGGTTTACGTAGAAAAGTTTCGTTTGTCCTCCGATGGCGTAAAACACCGGGGTGCCAAGCCAAATTATACTCAATAAAAATGACCATACGTTATTTATGTCAACAATATAAGCAGCCAGAGAAGATAGGACCAATGACAACCCGAATATAAAAATTAAAAAAAAGAAAAATATAGGGATATAGAATAATATATACAAAAGATTGATTTTAAAAAAGACCAAAAAAATTGCAAGCAGAAGTATTTCAAAGGAATGCGAGAAAAAATTTTTAAGAAGTATGGCAATTAACAGCGACTCTCTAGGGAAATTTATGGACTTCATTAAGCCGAAGTAGTCTCTGATTATCATCCCCGTTGATTCTCCGGTTGAGCTTGAAAAGAAGTTAAACATTACGATTCCAATTAATAAATAGAGAAAATAATATGGGATATTATTACCAAGTCTGTTGGCGAAAATGAAATATAAAACACTGAAAGTCAAAATGGGGTTTAATAAATACCACAAAATTCCAAGATAGCTTCCTTCGTTTCTCAGTTTAAATTCAGCTTTTGCCAAAGGGACGCTTATCAACAGCATCTCTTTTATATTTTCAAAAAATTTATTCATTATTTAATAACTTTATATAGAACAAAACCTTCTTGACTCTGACCTATTTTTTCAAACCCGGGGCAGTTGAAAGCGTTTAGATAAATATAGTCTAAATTCCACAATTTTGCTATATTCATTCTGCCTTTGCAGTCGGCTTTTAAAAAATAATCAATTGTTGCCTGAGATCCTATTGATATTGTGCCGCCTTTTGTAATTAAGGGGTAATTATTTGTGGAAATTCCGATTACCGTGCCCTTCCATGGTGAGCTCAAAAATCTTTTATGCATAATTCCGGTAAATAATTTTAAATCATCTGTGTTCAGGTAATTATTTGCCACGGCTTTTGGATAAATTGTATATTGTCCATCAGGACTTTCAAGGGTAAGGCTCAAGCCGTTTTCTCCTTTTGTATACCAGGGTATCAGGCATAAAAAAATAATAATGATAAAAATTTGAGCGAACTTTAAAATTTTTACTCCCATTTTTTTAAATCTCAGAGCGACGTAATCCTCCAATTGGCTTAAGCCAAATCCTGAAATTAATATAATAATTATTGAGGTAAATAGAACAGCTCTCTCAAACTCTATAATGAATCTGTTTATAGTAAACATATATAGGATCCAATAGAATACCCCGATTATTAAATTCCAAAAGAGCCATTTTTTATTTTTAAAAACATAGGGCAGCCCGGCGATGGCAAATATTATTGCAAAAAGCGGAACTATATAAAAAATATTAAAATTGGGGATAAAATCACCGCTGAAAGACGTGTAAAATAACCGCGAAAGTGCAAGGCTAATTTTATCAGTCAAAGGAGAAATTATCAGTATCAAAAATAGCACCGGTAAAATTAAAATCAGAGTTATGGCAGAATAACTTATCAAATTGATGCGTTTTAATACCCAATTTCTGTATTTTGCAAGTAAAAATATCAAAATTGCGGGGCCGTAGAAAGGAACCAACAAAGGATAAAATAACGAAACTGTGAAAAATGAAGCAAGAGCCATTTTCGTTTCATCTAGAGCCATAAAACAAAAACCAATCAGGGAGAACAAGATTCCCAATGTTATCGGAATTAAGTGCCAAATTCCGGGTAAATTAGCGCCGGAGGTAATGTATAAAATAAATAGCGAAGCAATCGCCGATGATAATTTTGATACATTACTGACTCGTAAAAATATATAAGCTAATAAGACGATTAAGGTGTTAGTCGCTATTGAAAGAATTGTATATTGGGTCAAAGCGTTGAGTCCAAGCAGTAAAATCAGTTCTGCCAAAAGAGAGTGTGTGAACAATTCAAGATTTGGGAAAAAATAATTAGTAAGGTCATTGTGCAGCGGCAAGCTATGGCGGCTAATGGAGCTTTGTATGAAAGAAACCGAATACCATTCATCTGAAAAATATGGATAAGGGTAATTTATATGGTTAACGTCATGGTATGTGTTTGAATCATCGTTCACCGAACTCATCTTGCCCGAAAAATTAAAATGAACCTGATAAAGGCTCGCCATAGCGATAAAAATCACCAGAAAAAATATCCAGTCTGTCGTTTTAAATTTTATCGGGGATTTATTTTTTGCTTTAAAATAAAAAATTATTATGGCGATATCTGCCAGCGAAGTAACGGCTAAAATAATTCCGTAATAAAAAATTCCAAACAGCTGGGTTAAAAACGCCAGGGCAATATGAAACGCCAGCAAAAAAAAGAGGATATAAACAAACCCTCTTTTTTTATTTTCAAAAAGGTTAATCAGTAAAAAGGGGATTAATAGCAAAATAATGCCCAAAATGGTTTCAAACATTATTCAATATTATAATAAAAAACTGTCGTTTCCAATGTATTGACATAAATTAAAATTAATGATAGGGTTTTAATGAAGTTCCGATGTTCGGAATGGCAGTTGTTCGAAAACTTTTCGGAGGATTGATTAATGCGACGATCGTTTTTGCTTTTCGATGCGGTCAACCAACCCACTCTGCAGTTTGCCGATTTTCTGCGAGATATCGGTATCCCCGGCACAAATCTGATCGAGATTGATACTGCCCTGCAGGCTAGGTTCTTTCAAAAGAACCCCGACGGTACGCCGAAGGAGCGCTGGGAGTTGGACAAGGTGCATATCACTTGTCCACCCGAGCGACTGAAAGCGCATCTCGCAGCATGCGGCTTCGTGAATGAAACTAAACCTAGCGGTAAGGTCTATGACTACGCCGCCTGGCCGGGTGCGCTCGTGCCGCGCGCCTTCATTCGTTTAAGGGATCTGGATCATACACGGCAGTCTGGAGTCCAGTGGGGGAAAACCATCGTTTTCGGTGGGAAGCGTCCGCTCCAGGCTGATAAGGAAGGCTACGAACAATGTTTCAAAGCAATGCTGGGAACTCGATTAGGGGCAGAAGAATCATGGAAGGAAAAACCGCCTCAAACCGAGTTGGAAATGATGCAGTGGATGTGGAGATTCTATCTTCTTTCGCCCGATTTGCGCGATGCCGTTCTCTTTGTCGACGCCCAGATGAAACACTTCCCGCCAGAAGAAAATCGAGCCCCATTACGTCCTACCACTGAAGATACGGTCAACGAATGGCTTAAGAGTAATCCGAAGCCCGGATCTGTGCTTCTGTCATCTGGGGCACCATATGGGATGGCCATGGACGAGGCCTTCTGGATGTTGCTCAAACCACATGGCTTCAGCGTGGAAACGTTTGGGCATTCAGCGCCCGACTTGCCGATTGAGAATTTCATGCGCGAAGTCGCCGGTACGGTTAACCGGATTCGACGCGCTCGCAAGCTCTAGAAATAGAGCGTCAAAAATAGGCTCGGCTTTGCATTCGTGCAGGTCGGGCTTTTATATTTTTGTTGATAATTTACAAAGTTTGTGTAGAATATAAGTTGGCGTTGATTTTTTTGAGTCGGACTTTTAAAAAGGAGCATGCTATGTCGCTTTGGTTCAGCGGTGTTAATGCTGTTGCGGGCGATGAAGAGATTGTGATAAGAGTTCATACTTCCAGTCTTCGTGAGCGGGAAAAAGAGCCGGTGATTTTGCGCAAGATGCAGGAACTAATTCTGGCAAAAAAAAGTCCGTTGACTATGATTGAAGAATTTCCAAGGGATGAAGTCGTCATTAGGGCGATTAGTAATTTGCTTGAACATTACATCGTGACAGGCACAAGCGGTATCCATTGGAACAGTGATAATGGTCACTCTATCCACATTAACACGAAATTGGTGAAGAGCTCATTTGTGCCCTGAAAACGCAAAGGCCTTCGGATAATTTTTTCCGTCGGCCTTTTAATTTTATATGGCTTTTTTCCAGTCAAAAACTTGCAAAATTTACCTAAATCCATATACTGAAAATACGCTGGATAATTAGTATAAAGAGTCGACAAAAGGTCCACTTGTTGTGGACCGATGTTTCCAGAGTTAGGCATGATGCCGCTAGTTGTCCAGCGTATTTTTCAGTTCTTTATATTAAATTAAGAGCGGTATTATGTGAATGCTGCTCTTTTTTATTACATTTATTGTGTGAGTTTTATATGTGGTATTGTTAAATTAATAAATTTTGGTAGAATTAAAAATCTTTTGCATAAAATTATTAAATTTAAATTGAGATGGAAACAAAAAGTAAGTTTGCCTGCGCAATAAATTGCATGGACGGAAGAGTCCAGGATGCCGTTAAAAATTATATGAAAGAAAATTACGGTGTTGATTATGTGGATATGGTAACAGAACCGGGGCCGAATAAAATCTTAGCGGATAATTTAAATAAAGGAGTAGTGGGAAATATTAAAAAACGAGTTGAAATTTCTGTGCATCATCATGGATCAAAAGTTTTGGCGATTGTTGGGCATTTTGGGTGTGCCGGCAATCCTGCAGAAAAAACAGAACAGGCCGAGCATTTAATAAAAGCAAAAAAAATCGTTGAATCGTTTGGATTCAATACAGAAATTATTCTTCTGTGGGTTGATGGTGATTGGAAAACAGTGGAAAAAATATAATCTTATAATAAATTATATATAATATATATAATTTAAAAAGCGGTTTACCTGTTTGGGCAGGTAAACCGCTTTTTCTGTGTAAAATTACTATCCGCTGTTGCTTTCCGTTACAACCATGATAGTGTATTCTTGTTTTCCGCCATATGCGTCTGTTACGGTATAAATTACAGGATTTGTGAAATCTTGAGTAATGCCCGATTTTGGAGAGATTGTAGTCCCATAGGAAACTTGTATGGTCGGGGTTATCTTTGTTATATCAGTGCCATCGGGGACAACTGCGTAAACGGTGTAGGCAGAGTTATCGATAGATCCATTTATTATGGGATTAAACCCGGATAGAGTAAAAGAAGTTATTGAGTTTCCTATGCTTCCTAAAACTGATGCCACATTTACTGTAACAATATAGTTTTGGGTTGATCCGTCTTGCGCAGTAACTAAATAGGAGACGGGATTAGTGAAATCTTGAGGGCTGTTTGACTGAGGAGATATTGTCGCATTATTTGAAATTTCTATTGTCGGGGATAATTTTGTAACGTCAGTATCAGGCGGGACTGCTAAGGTGATTGTATGGTTGGTTTCATTAATATTTCCGACTGCCAGAGGATTATCAAAGTCAAAAGAGGTTATTGACTTTTCAGAAGAACCGGATGGCTGTTGTTTTACTGTCGGATTTTTCGTTGTGTCTGGTTGTGTACTTGAAGTTGTGCTCGGCGTAGTTTCGGGCACTATGTTGGAATTTGTAATTGTTTGTTGCTGTGCCTGTTCTGCTGATAAAGAATAGTATTTATAAGAGAAATATTCTCCCGAAACAACTATAATCGTAATTGCCAAAATTATAACAGTTATTAGATACAAATTTGATTTTTCCATATTTATCAATTTTTAATAATATTAATACGAAAACAGTCAGAATTTTGATTCTAGCTGACGTTATTTTTCTAATATACTTCATTATACCTTTTTTGAAATTAAATTGTAAATAAACAAAATCATTCTTCTCTTGCAATAGCGATTCCCCAAACTGTTTTTGCGTTGTTTTGCTTCAATATTTTAGCGCACTCTTCCATTGTTGATCCGGTTGTGTAGACGTCGTCAACCAGGAATATTCTTTTGCCGGAAATTTCGGAGGATTTTTTTATCTTAAAAGAGTTTTTTAAATTATTTTCCCTTTCTGCCTTTGATAATTTCATCTGCGGCAAAGTGGATTTTATTTTTGCCAAAATGTTTGAAGCAACGGTGACTTTTAATATTTTTGACAACTCTTTCGCCAGTTCTTCGGTTTGATTGTAACCGCGGTTCTTCTGTTTGTTTATTTCAAGCGGGACTGGGACTAGGACACTGTTTCCCCAAATCTCTTCGGCATTATTTTGAGCAAGTAAAAGATGTTTTGCGATGATTATTGCCAATGTTTTTGATAAGCTTTTTATATACGGCGGATATTTAAACTGGTGGATAAGTTTTCTGGTCAGCGGCCGTTCTTTGTAGGGCAGGGCAGAATACAGCCCCGAAAGTTCTTTGTTTTGGCATCGGCTGCATTTTCCATTTTTGCTGTCAGCCGGTAATCGTAGCGGATTTTTTCCGCAAAGACAATAATTATATTCTGAAATTTCAAGAGTTGATGTACAATCTTGGCATAAAAAAGTCCCTTCCTTTTGGCATCCAAAACAAAAAGAAGGGAAGAATAATTCAGTCAAAAAATTTGAAACTTTTTCCAAATACATGCATTTATAATAACCCTTTTGGGTTGAATTTAAAAATCGATACTAATTATTGAAAATTGAAAATTAGAAATTGAAAATTACAGCCTGCAGGTCTGGCGTTATCCACAGTGCAGCTGACACTTGATTATTATATAATAGCATTATGGAATATCTTTTGACGTTAAAAAAAATACTGGACAAGGCAATATCAGATAATGCTTCCGATGTGATTATTTCGGTTGATCATCCGCCAGTGTTGAGAATGACGGGTCAGTTAATCCCCTTGGTTAATGAAAAGAAAATAACCGCTGAAGTTTCAATGGGAATGGCAATGGGCTTATTGGATGAAACCAAAAAGAAAAAATTATTGCAGGAAAAAGAACTTGATTTTTCTTATGATTTTGACGGCAAGGCAAGATTTAGAGTGAATATTTTTTTTCAGAGGAATTTTATAAGCTTGGCGCTCCGTCTTATACTGCCGAGCATAAAAACTATTGAAGATTTAAATCTACCGCCAGTTTTGCACGAATTCACACGCAGATCTCAAGGATTGGTATTGGTTACCGGAGCATCCGGACAGGGAAAATCCACCACTCTAGCCTCAATTATTGATGAAATAAATCATACAAGAGCTGTTCATGTAATTACTATAGAAGACCCTATTGAATATCTGTATTTATCCGACCGGGCCGTTATTGAACAACGTGAAGTTTTTACCGATACAAACAGCTTCCCGAGTGCCTTAAAGTCGGTATTCAAACAAAATCCGGATGTTATTATGGTCGGTGAAATGCGCGATTTGGAAACAATTTCAACTGTTATCACCGCTGCTGAAACCGGACATTTGGTTTTTGCTACGCTTCATACTAATTCAGCCGCTCAGGCAATCCACAGAGTTATTGATGTATTCCCGTCTGATCAGCAAAATCAAATCAGGTTTCAGTTGGCCGGGTCATTACTTGGTGTTATTTCGCAAAGGCTCATCCCAAGAATCAGAGGAGGATTTATTCCCGCCTGTGAGGTTATGATAGCGAATACGGCTATCGCCAATCTGATTAGAGAAAATAAAAATCATGAAATTCCTTCGGTGATTGAAACTTCTCTTAAGGAAGGAATGATTTCTCTAAACAGGTCTTTGTCTGATTTGGCAAAGCGTAAAGAAATTTCCGTAAGAGATTCGATTGACTACTCACTTGACCCGATGGAGCTGAAAAATTTGTTGAAGTAGAAAAAGATATTCACAGGCGTTGCAGTTGAATATTGTTCTCGCAAACATTACAATTATGTAATCATCGATAAAAAGGTCGAAGAAATTTTATTAGTTAGAAATAATATAATTAGAAAATTTGAAAAAGATGAAAACAAACGGATCAAAAGGTTTTACAATTATTGAATTATTAGTGGTTATTGCTATTATCGCCGTATTAGCGGCAATAGTGTTGGTTAACGTTACCGGCTATATCAGTTCCGGTAAAAATGCTGCCATTGAAGGTAATTTGGCAACGGTATTAACTAACGGAGCGGTATTTTATGACGCTAACTCCAATTATACCGGTTTTTGCGCCAACGCTTATTACACAAACCCTGCTGCTGCAATTTCTGCTGCCGGAGGCATTCCAACTTGTAGTGTTAATGCCGCAGATACAGCATGGTGCGCCTGCTCGACGCTTAAGACTGCAACCAATGCGCCTGCAAATAGCACTTTCTGTGTAGACTCAACTGGTTACAAAAAATTAACGCAAAATGCCGGAAGCTGCGCGACACGATGTCCTGCTGCCGGAGCTTGTATTGATTAGTCATTATTCGAATATTCGCAAAAACAGCGCCCTTCAAACGGCGTTGTTTTTTATTTGGGTATTTAATTGAGTATCGAAAGGTGATAGAATTATTATAAATTATTTATTACACCGTATGTTTTTATTTTACCTATTTTCATTTTTGTTTGGATTGATTATCGGCAGTTTCTTAAATTGTCTTATTTATCGGCTTGAAAACGAACAAACCCTAGGCGGAAGATCATATTGTCCTAACTGCAAACACCAGCTGGCGTGGTTTGATTTAATCCCCGTCGTAAGTTATTTGATGTTGCTTGGGAAATGCCGTTATTGCCATAAAAAAATATCAATTCAGTATCCAATTGTTGAAATTGCAACTGGAATAGCATTTTTGCTAATTTTCACTGTTGTGCCTTCAAATATTTTATATTTGATGCTACTTTGGTACGTATTTGCCTCTTTTACCGTTATCTTTATTTTTGACATCAAATATTATATTATTCCCGACAGAATTTTATTTCCGGCAATTATCATAACTTTGCTGTATGAAATACTCTTTACTTTTCCGCATTTTATTTCAAATACACTTTGGGCGGCGGTTTTAGCATCGGGATTTTTTCTGGCGATATTCCTTGTTTCTCGGGGCAAATGGATGGGGTTTGGCGATGTAAAACTAGCAATTTTGATGGGACTTATCTTGGGGTTTCCTAATATTTTATCCGGATTATTTCTGTCATTTTGCATCGGATCTGTTGTTGGAGTAGTATTGATGATATCGCAGAAAAAGGGGTTAAAAAACGAAATGCCGTTTGCTCCGTTTTTAATCATCGGGACATTTCTGGCATTGTTTTTTGGTAACATCATAGCTAGTTGGTATCTACTGCATTAAATAATATGGACAAAAATCAGGCGGAACAAAGAATTATAAAACTTAGAGAAACGATTAACTATCATCGGTATCTTTATCATGTATTGGATAAACAGGAAATTTCTGATGCGGCGCTTGATTCTTTAAAAAAAGAACTGTTTGATTTGGAACAGCAATATCCCGACTTGGTAACAAAAGATTCGCCGACTCAACGAGTTGGAGGCAAACCGCTGAAAGAATTTAAAAAAATAAAGCATATAGAACGGATGACTTCGTTAAACGATGTATTTTCCAAAGAAGATTTTTATGACTGGCACGAACGGGTTTCAAAACTGCTGACCGAAGATGAAAAGAATAAATTAGATTATTATTGTGAACTGAAAATTGACGGTTTGGCTATTGAGCTTATTTATAACGACGGCGTTTTTACGACCGGCTCAACCCGAGGCGACGGAATGATCGGCGAAGATATTACCCAAAATTTAAAAACGGTGGAATCAATTCCATTGAAAATTGAAACCGATCAAAAAGAACTGATTGTCCGGGGCGAAGTGTTTATTTCAAAAAAGGAATTTAACGCCATTAATAAAATCCAGCAGGATAAAGATTTGCCATTGTATGCTAACCCAAGAAATATCGCCGCCGGGTCAGTCAGGCAGCTGGATCCAAAAGTCACCGCTTCAAGGAAGCTCGATTCTTTCGCTTACGAAATTATCTTGCCCCCCACTAACTTTGAATCGAAGTTGGGATGGGGCAATCAAAGTACGCAAGAAAATTCAAAGTTAGTGGGGGGTAAAGATTTGGGCCTCAAAACTCACGAGCAAAAGCACGAGGTGTTAAAAAAAATAGGATTTAAAACCGGTCCGCACAATCAATACTGTAAGTCCTTGGATGATGTGCTGCATTTTTATGAGCATTGCGGAAACATCAGAGAAAAGTTAAGCTATGAAATCGACGGTGTGGTGGTGATTATCAACAACAACGAAATTTTCAAAAAACTGGGCATCGTGGGCAAGGCGCCAAGGGGAGCGGTGGCCTTTAAATTTCCCCAAAGCCAAGCCACTACTATAGTAGAAGACATAAAAATTCAGGTGGGCAGAACCGGGGCGATGACGCCGGTGGCCGTATTAAAAGCGGTACAAATTTCAGGAATTACCATTACCCGGGCAACATTGCACAACGAGGACGAAATACGGCGCCTTTGCTTAAAAATCGGCGATACAGTGGTTGTCGGCCGTGCCGGAGATGTCATCCCGGATATTATCAAAGTATTGCCTGAATTGCGCACCGGAAAAGAGAAAAATTTCTCTATGCCAAAAACGTGTCCCAGTTGCAAAACAAAATTGGAAAAATTAGAAAGCGAGGCGGTTTGGAAATGTCCTAATACAAAATGTTTTGCCAGGCAGCGAAGAAATTTTTACCATTTTGTCTCGCGGGCGGCGTTTAATATTGACGGTCTTGGCCCAAAAATAATTGACCGATTGCTTGACGAAGGACTGGTTCAGGACCCAAGCGATATTTTTTCATTAAAAGAAGGTGACATTAAACAGCTTGAGCGGTTTGGCGAAAAGTCAGCTGAAAATTTAATCTCGTCAATTTCAGAAAAAAAAGAAATCCCGCTGGCACGCCTAATTTATGCTCTGGGAGTTAGAAATATTGGAGCCGAAACTGCTATTGATTTAGCTAATCATTTTGGTTCTTTAGAAAAACTGAAAAAAGCAAAGCTGGAAGATTTTGACGCAATCAGCAATATTGGGCCGGTAGTGGCAAAGTCTGTGTATGAATGGTTTCAGGAAAAAGATTCCCTTAAATTTTTGGATAAATTGGAAAAAGCCGGAGTGAAAATTAAGAGTCAAAAGATAGAGTCCGGAGATAAAAAGCTCTCGGGTAAAACATTTGTGTTTACCGGAACGCTTGATTCAATAGAAAGGGAATCGGCAAAGGAAAAAGTAAGAAATTTGGGAGGAACAGTTTCAGAATCAGTTTCGGCAAAAACCAGCTTTGTGGTGGTGGGCTCTGAACCCGGCTCAAAAGCCGAAAAAGCCGAAAAGCTAGGCGTAAAAATCATCAACGAAAAAGAATTTCTAGATTTGTTAAAACAATAATAGTTGCATAAAAATAATTGTAGCCTAATCCTCACGGCCGTGAGGATTAGGCTACAATATGGTAATGTGATAAAATGAAAATACCTATTACTGATCAATTTCTTTGGGATGTTTATAAGTTTTTGGAAAAATCTGGAGATGCTGCTAATTTTATTTTTAACTCCAGGCAAACGCTTATTAACGAATTTAAAACCTATAATAACCCTGTTATAGAAAAGTATATAAAGGATAAGAATCAGCGAAAATTTCGTCAGATGATCTATCGTCTAAAGAGGAATAATTTTATTAAAGTTAAAAATCTTCAGGGAAATCAAGCTATCGTTTTAACTAAAAAAGGCGAAGACAAGGCTCTTCGGGCTCAATTCAAGATTCAAGATAATGAAAAGCAAAAAAGGAAAGATGGTAAATGGACAATGTTAATTTTTGATGTGCCGGAAAAATATAGGAAATCGAGAGATCTTTTAAGAAGTATTTTATATAATTTGGGGTTTAAGCTTTTTCAACAAAGTGCTTGGGTGACGCCTTACGACGTCGCCGAAAAATTAGAAGAAGCACTTCAAATGTATTCACTAGATGAATTCGTAAAAATATTTTTAATCGAAGAAATAAAATAGCCTAACTCTCACGGCCGTGAGAATCAGGCTACAGATAAATTAAGGCAAATGTAGTTAATAATTTAAATCATTTAAATTTATGGGAGATAAAATAAACGAAAATCAGGATCAAATAATTCCTGCGGAAAATGTGCCGAGCGAAACTGGTGAGGTTTTGCCAATTCAAGAGAGCCAAGAAATTACAGAAAAACAGGAATCGGAAGTCGAAAAAGAATTATCGGAACAAGAAATTGAAAAAATTAAAAAAATATTGGCCTGGGTTAAAGAAAGACAGCCGAAAGAGTATCGGGATAATTATAATAGAAAGGAAGCGGAAAATTTGGGCTATTCGTTTCTGAATGATTTGCTCAGAAGTATCAGTGGGCATTCGGGTCTTTCGTATAGATTTAGAGGTGATGTCGATCACTTAGAAGACTTTCGCGATTCGAGCCATGGCGAAGATAGGTATGATCCCAAGAGAATCCAGCCAGAAATGATAGAATTTTTAAAATCAAAATTTCAAAAAAATTTAATTATTGATCTAGGTTATGGTTATAGAAGCTTAGGGTATGCTGCATCCAATGTTCTGGAGGCGGGGGGATATGTCGGGGTAGAAATAAATTCTGCGAAAGGTGCCGATAAATCGTGTAAAGATTTTAAAGGTGAAGTGCCTTTTGTAATTGCTCAAGAGGATATGGGTCGTTTTCTAAAAGATTTTCAGGAAAACGGTTATAGCACAAAGGTTGTGCTTTTTTGTGGTATAGATAAATATTCTTATGCTAGAGGAACATCGTATACTGATCTTATCGAAAGAATAAATAATGCTTTAGATGCCGATGGTATCGTGATTATTGCCGGAAATTTCTTTTATACAGAAAAGGAGTATGGTAAAGAATTGGAAAAGTATTTTAAAGAAATAAAAGGTGATTGGCGGGAACTTTTCAATGTCGTATTTTATGCAAAAAAGTAGAATGGCATAACTCTCACGGCCGTTAGGGTTAGGCTACATTTTGGAAATTATAAATTGGGATTTGATTAGTATAATTAGGTCAATTAGAACAATTAGAACAATTAGAACAATTTCGTAATGACATTCAACTTAGATTATTTTAAAAAATTAGATTGGGTGCTGATTGTTTCTGCAATGCTGGTGACTGCTTTTGGGTTGGCGGGAATATGGAGCGCAGGATTGGCGAAAAACAACTTTTTTAACTTTGAAAAACAGCTTATTTTTTTTGCCGTCGGATTTACGCTGATGATTTTAGTCAGTTTTTTTGATTATAGGATGCTAAGAAGCAATTCGTATTTGATTTTAATCGTCTACTTTTTGTGTCTGGTATTGCTTGCCGGCACGTTATTTTTGGGGCCAAATATTAATGGAGCCAACCGCTGGTATAAAATTGGCTTAATATCACTTGATCCTATAGAACCGGCAAAAATAATTTTAATTATTCTTTTGGCGAAATATTTTTCAATGAGGCATGTTGAAATGTATAAACTGCGGCACATTTTAATTTCCGGATTTTATGTGTTCTTAATGGCGGGAATTGTTTTTTTACGACCAAACCTGGGCGGAGCCATTATTTTAACCTTAGTTTGGCTTGGAATTTTAATTGTCTCAGGAATTAAATTAAAACATTTTATTGTCCTTTCTCTTTGTTTTTTGCTGGTGGCCGGGTTTTCTTGGCAGTTTTTGCTCAAAGATTACCAAAAAGGCAGGGTTGTCGCCTTTTTATTTCCGGTTGATGTACTGGGAAGTTCGTGGAGTCAAACCCAAACAAAAGTTGCTATTGGTTCAGGAAAAATTACGGGCGAAGGCATTACCAATGATTCGCAAGTGCAGTACGGATTTTTGCCCGAACCTCACACCGACTTTATTTTTTCTGTCATCTCTGAAGAGTGGGGAATTGTCGGCGTGTCGGTATTTTTTATAATATATCTGGTGTTGATTTGGCGGGTGCTGAAAATTGCGATTGAGTCGCCGTCGAACTTCCCGCGGCTATTCGCGGTTGGTTTCTCCATTGTTTTGATGACTCAATTTACCGTTAATATTGGAATGAACCTGGGAATGCTTCCGGTGGTGGGAATTTATTTGCCGTTTGTAAGCTATGGCGGTTCGGCGATGATCGCAAACTTTTTTTCGCTTGGAATTTTGCAAAGCATAAAAATAAGACGATAAATCAGTGTTAAGTATTGACTTATTCTTTGGTAAGATAGAATATAGAGTAATTAACATTAACTATCATGGTAACATCAAAAAAAGTTTTTCTCGTAGAAGATGAATTAGACATTATGTTTGTGTATAAAACTGCGCTTAAGGCAGCTGATATTGATGTGGATGGAGCTACTACCGGAAAAGAAGCAATGGAGAAAATAAAATTAATACAAGATGGCAATGCCATAAAACCGGATTTAATTTTACTTGATTTAGTATTGCCGGATGCCAATGGGTTGGATATCCTATATGCCTTAAGAGAAAATGAAGTTACCAAAAATATTGCCGTTTTTATTTTAACTAATTACAATAGTGAGGCATTGCATAAAACAAGCTATATAAAACCGGATAGATATATTTTAAAAGCGGATACCACTCCTACAAAGTTAGCAGAAATAGTAAAAGAACAACTCAAATAGAACTTAGGTATTGACATTTATTTGGCAAAGGAATATACTGCAAATATATAAAAGAAGTGGCTACTTTACTCTAAGAACAATTTAATTATCCTTGTTTCGGTATTTTTTTGCACCGAAATTTTTTGTTTGTAAAAAAGGGTATTTTCAAAATCAAAAATCTTTCGCATTATCTTTTTTAAAAGCTAAAAATTTTCTTCTGAAATTTTTGGCGCGCTCGTGCGCTCTAAAGTTTATTAAAAGTCTTAAATAAAAATTTGTACTATGGCTGAAATAATACAAAAAGTAAAGAATTTTTCAAAATCTAAACTCTCTTTCTCAACTCCGCATCTTTTGACAATGCAAAAAGAAACATGGGAAGATTTTTGGAGAAGTTAGAGTAAAAGAGCTTTTAGAAGAAATTTCTCCAATTAGAGATTACACCGGCAAAGAATTTGAGCTTTGGTTTCATGATTACAAATTTCAAAGCCAAACTATAAAAACGGCTTGGAAGCCAAAAAGAAACAATGATTCTTTGGAAGTGCCTTTAAGGTGTAAAAATTAAATTTAGTAAACTTAAAAACCAAAGAAGTTAAGGAGCAGGAAGTATTATCTTGCCGATTTTCCTGTTATGACAGAAAGGGGTACTTTTGTTGTAAACGGAGTTGAAAGAGTTGTTGTTTCTCAGCTTATAAGATCTCCTGGAGCGTTTTTTACGATGAGAACATCGAGAGGAAAAAATTATTTCGGCTCTAAAATTATTCCAAACAGAGGAGCATGGCTTGAATTTGAAACAGAAGAATCAGGATTTATCGGAGTGAAAATTAACAGAAAAAGAAAAGTGCCGGCAACAACATTGCTTATGGCTTTGGGTTTGGAGGACGTGGAAAAAGTTGAAAAAGCATTTGAAGATGTTGATACAGGAGAAATAAAATATATAAAAGAAACTTTAAAAAGAGATACCTGCAAAGACCAGAAAGAGGCTTTAGTTGAAATTTATAGAAGGTTAAGACCGGGAGATTTAGTTACTCCTGATACCGCTCAGGATTTGATTTTTAATATGTTTTTTAACTTTGACAGATATGATTTGTCAAAAGTCGGCAGATGGAAAACTTGGCAAAGACTGCCGGTTTTGGCTACAGCAAAAGATTAAATAAAGAAATAACAAAAGAAGACAGAATATTGCATATAGAAGATATTAGTTGAGGTTGTAAAAGAAGTTATAAGGTTAAACAATGACCCGATAGCAAAAGCCGACCAGGTTGACCATTTGGGAAACAGAAGAGTCAGAACATTGTCTGAACTTTTGCAAAACAGATTGAGAGTTGGATTGATGCGAATGGAAAGAATTATTAAAGACAAAATGTCCACCTTGGAAGCTGCAACAATCACTCCTATCCAGCTTATAAACCCAAGGCCTTTAATGGCTGTTGTAAAAGAATTTTACACTTCTTCGCAGTTTTCACAGTTTATGGATAACGAAAATCCATTGGCTGAATTGGAACACAAGAGAAGATTAACAACAACGGGCCCGGCGGACTTAACCAGAGAAAGAGCCGGATTTGAAGTCAGAGACGTTCAGCCATCTCACTATGGAAGAATTTGTCCTATTGAAACTCCTGAAGGTCCGAACGTTGGATTGGTGGGACATTTGGCTTCATTTGCCAGAATAAATCCTTACGGATTTATTGAAGCCCCATATTTTAAAGTAAAAAACGGAAAAGTAACTGACGAAGTTGAATATCTTTCAGCTCAAGAAGAAGAAAGGCATAATATTGCCCCTGCTTCAGTTCCGATCTAGATAAAAATGGAAAAATTTTGCCGCAAATTCCGCCGAACAAAGTTGAAGCGAGGGTAAAGGGAGAGCCGGCAGAAGTTGAAATTTCTAAAATTGATTATTCTGATGTTTCAAGTCAAAGCAGTTTATTTCAGTTGCTGCTTCTTTGATTCCATTTTTGCAGAACGACGATGCATCAAGAGCTCTGATGGGTTCAAACATGCAACGACAGGCAGTGCCTTTGATAAGACCGGAAGCTCCATTGGTTGGAACGGGAATTGAAAGAAATGTTGCCCGAGATTCCGGACAGGTTATTTTAGCTGAAGCAAACGGAGTGATAAAAGAAGTTGATGCCGCTCATATTAATGTTTCAGTATGGAGCTGGCAGCAAAAAAGAAGAGACAAGATTATGAATTGCAGACATTTGTAAGAACAAACCAATATTCATGTTTCCATCAAAAACCAATTGTAATGAAAGGGGAAGAAGTTAAAAAAGGAGATGTTTTGGCAGATGGAGCGGCAATTCATCAAGGAAGACTTGGCTTTGGGCAGAAATATTTTGGTTTGTTTCTTGCCGTTACGAGGAGGCGGATTTGAAGACGCAATTACTATTTCAGAAAAATTGGTGAAAGAAGATGAGTTTACTTCTATTCACATGGAAGATTTCCATTGCGATGTCAGAGAAACAAAACTTGGACCTGAAGTTACAACTTCGGATATTCCAAATGTCGGAGAAGAAAAATTAAAAGATTTGGATGAAGAAGGAATTGTAAGAGTTGGAGCTGAAGTTGGCCCAAATGATATTTTGGTTGGAAAAATTTCTCCAAAAGGAGAGGCTGAATTAACTCCGGAAGAAAGATTGTTAAGAGCAATTTTTGGAGAAAAAGCAAAAGACGTGAAAGATACTTCGTTAAGAATGGAGCACGGAAAAAGAGGAAAAGTTACCAATGTAAAAATATTCTCAAGAGAGTTGGGCCATAAATTGGAACCTGGAGTAATTAAAAAGAATTCAGGTTGAAATTGCAGAAACTCAGAAAAGCCAAAGTTGGAGACAAATTGGTGGGACGACACGGAAACAAAGGAGTTGTTTCAAAGATTTTGCCTGAATGCGAAATGCCATTTTTGGCTGACGGAACGCCGATTGATTTGGTATTTTCTCCGCTTTCAGTTCCATCACGTATGAACTTGGGACAGATTTTGGAAACTCATCTTGGATGGGCGGCTCATAAATTAAATTATATTAGCAATTACTCCGTGCATTGCTTGGAGCTAACAAAGAAGATATTAAAAGAGAATTGAAAGAGGCCGGCTTGCCGGAATCAGGACAAATAACTGTTTATGATGGAAAAACAGGTTTGCCATTTCCAAAACCAATTACAGTCGGATATATGTATGTAATGAAATTGATTCACATGGTTGACGATAAAGTGCACGCCAGATCAATTGGTCCTTATTCGTTAATCACTCAGCAGCCGCTTGGAGGAAAGGCGCAGTTTGGAGGACAAAGATTTGGAGAAATGGAAGTCTGGGCTTTGGAAGGATATGGAGCTGCTCACACATTGCAGGAAATGTTGACAATTAAATCTGACGACGTTCGGAAGAGCCGCAACCTACGAATCAATATTAAAAGGCGAGCCGATTAAAAATCCAAATATTCCGGCATCATTTAATTTGCTGGTGGCTGAATTGAAATCACTTGGAATGGCGGTCGAAGTAAAAGAAAAACCAAGAGACGACAAAAGGTAAATCTTAATTTTTAGCGTTTTGGTTTCTAGGCGTTTCTAACACCTAAAACCTAATACCTAAAACCTAATTTAATGCGAGTACTTGACCTAGAATCAATAAGAATAAAAATTGCTTCGCCCGAAGAGATTATATCTTGGTCTCACGGTGAAGTCACAAAGTCTGAAACAATCAATTACAGAACCCAAAAGCCTGAAAAGGATGGTCTTTTTGATGAACGAATTTTTGGTCCTGAAAAAGATTACGAATGCGCTTGCGGAAAATATAAAAGAATCAGATATAAAGGAGTAGTGTGCGACCGATGCGGAGTTGAAGTCACCAAATCTTCGGTAAGAAGAGAAAGAATGGGCCATATTAAATTGTCCACGCCGGTTTCGCATATTTGGTTTTTAAGAGGAGTTCCATCAAGAATGGGTTTAGTGTTGAATAAAAGTTCTCAGCAATTAGAAAAAGTTATTTATTTTTCAAGATATATTATTACCAAAGTTGATAACGAAGCCCGACAAAGAATTTTAGAACAAGTTGAAGAAGAATTTAAAAGAAAATCTAAAGAAGAAAAAACAGAGGCCAAAAAGAATGAATTAAAACAGGCAAGAGAAAAAGTGAAAGAAGAAGTGTTGGAAATAAAACCGCTAAGAATTTTATCTGAGGTTGTATATCATAATTTATCATTGAAATATGGAGAAGTTTTTGAAGCCGGAACCGGAGCTGAAGTTATAAGAAATTTATTTACAAGAGTTGATTTGAAATAAGCGGTTGATGAACTGGTAAAAGAAAGCAATGAAGCTCCTCCCGCCTATGAAGAAAAAGGTTTTAAGAAGATTAAAACTTTTCCAAGGAATGTTAAGAGCCAAAGTACGGCCTGAATGGATGTTTATGGACGTTTTGCCAGTTTTGCCTCCTGATTTGCGGCCGATGGTTCAGCTTGATGGCGGACGATATGCTTCTTCTGATTTAAATGATTTATACCGAAGAGTTATCAACAGAAACAACAGGTTAAAATATTTGCAGGAAATAAAGGCTCCGCCGGTA
Organism: Candidatus Staskawiczbacteria bacterium; assembly: GCA_963761865.1. GTDB lineage: Bacteria > Patescibacteriota > Minisyncoccia > Minisyncoccales > Staskawiczbacteraceae > VGLO01. Next base: position 126,336 of record CAVXIE010000002.1, read on the forward strand.
ATTGTCAGAAACGAAAAAAGAATGTTCAGGAAGCTGTTGACGCTTTGATTGATAATGAAATGAGAAAAGGAGTTACAACAACTGCCACAACCGGAGGAAAGAGATTATTGAAATCTTTGGCGGCAATGCTGGCCGGAAAACAGGGAAGATTCAGACAAAACCTTTTGGGAAAGCGAGTTGATTATTCAGGAAGGTCCGTTATTTCAGTCGGTCCGGAATTGAAGTTTTCTCAGTGCGGTTTGCCAAAAACGTTGGCGCTGGAAATTTTTAAACCATTTGTTATTAAAAGAATTTTGGACAAAGAATTAGCTTATAATATAAGAGGAGCTGCACGATTGATTGAAGACAAACTTCCTGAAGTTTGGGCAATTCTTGAAGAAATCATAAAAGACAAATTGGTGTTGCTTAACAGAGCTCCAACTTTGCACAGACTTGGAATTCAAGCGTTCCAGTCCGGTGTTAGCTGAAGGAGAAACCATTAAATTGCATCCGTTGGCTTGTGAGGCGTTTAACGCTGACTTTGATGGAGACCAAATGGCTGTTTATCTTCCATTATCTGATGAAGCCCAGAAAGAAGCCAGAGAAATTATGCTTTCTTCTCTTAACTTGTTAAGACCGGCTACAGGAATACCTGTTATTGGTCCGTTTAGAGACATTGCTCTTGGATGTTATTTCTTAACAAAATTGAAAGAGCCGAAAGACGCAACAAAGCCAGTAAAAATGTATTCCAGTGTATCGGAGGCGACTACCGCTTTTGAGTATGGATTTTTGACGCAGAACGAAAAAATTAAAATTCCCAATCCAAAATCTGTTGAGCACGAAGTGATTGAAACCTGCGTCGGAAGATTAATTTTGAATTCAGTGTTACCTGATGGTTATCCTTACGTTTCAAAGTTAATTGACAACAAGGCGTTGAAAGCCTTAGTAAGAGATGTTATTGAAAAATATCCGGGCGAAGTATCAATTGATACATTGGATAAAATAAAAACTCTTGGATTTGAATATTGTACATTGTCGGGGGTAAGCTGGGGAATGGATGATTTAATTGTTCCTAAAGAAAAGAAGCAGATGATTTTTGATGCCGAAAGAGAGGTAGAAAAGATTGAGGGGAATTATGAAAAAGGGCTCTTAAGCCATGATGAAAAAATTTCTCAGAAAATTATGATTTGGCAGGCTGTAAAAACAAAATTAGAAGTTTTATTGAAAAAAACATTGCCTGAGGATGGTCCGGTTATGTCTATTATTTCAGCCGGAGCCAGAGCGACTTGGTCTCAGCCTGTTCAGATGGCCGGAATGAAAGGTTTGGTGAATAATCCATCCGGAGATATTATTGAACTGCCGGTTAAATCTTCGTTCACAGAAGGATTTAATGTGTTGGAATATTTCATTTCAACTCACGGAGCCAGAAAGGGAACTGCTGACACTGCTTTGAGAACATCTTCTGCCGGATATTTAACAAGAAGCTTGGTTGATGTGGCTCACGATGTTATTATTGTTGAGGAAGATTGCGGAGACAAAACGGGAATGCAGGTTTACAGAAAACATGCTGATGAAATTGAACAAAACTTCATATTTCAAAATAGTCGGAAGAGACTGTACTCAAGATATTGAATCAAAAGAAGGCGACAAGGGTGTTATTGTAAAGAAAGGCGCAATTATCAATTGGGAACAAGCCAAAAGAATTGCAGATGAAAATATATCTGAAAGAGTTGTATGTCGCATCTCCTTTAACCTGTAAAGCTACAAGAGGAGTTTGCCAAAAATGTTATGGTTGGGATTTGGCAAGAAATGATTTGGTGAAACTCGGCGAAGCGGTTGGAGTTGTTGCGGCTCAAGCAATTGGAGAACCTGGAACTCAGCTGACATTAAGAACCCATCATTTGGGAGGAGTTGCCGGAGCAGGCGACATTACTCAAGGTTTGCCTAGAATTGAAGAAATTTTTGAATCAAGATCTCCAAAAGGAGAAGCAATAATGTCATTTGACTGAAGGAAAAGTTATCAGGCATTGATGAAGAAAAAAGAGTTGTTACCATTCAGCCGGATAAAAAAGCCGGAGAAAAGAAAGCTCTGCCGATGGAATATAAAATTCCCGAAAAAGTTGCGATGTTGGTTTAAAGGCCAGGGATACGATAAAAGAAAACCAACCATTGTGCCAGGGAAATTTGGATTTAAAGAAATTTATAAATCAGCTGGGCTTGAGGACACTCAAAGATATATTTTGCAAGAAGTCCAAAGAATTTATTCTTCCCAGGGCGTTGATATTAATGATAAGCATATTGAAGTTATTATTCAAAAAATGTTTTCAAGAATGAGAATAAAAGAAGAAGGCGATTCAACCTGGGTGAAAGGTGAAGTTGTTGAATGGTCAATCTTCCAGGAAGAAGTTGAAAGATTAACTAAGTTAAAGAAAGAGACCCCGATTGGAACACAAATCTTGCTTGGAATTTCCGAAGTGGCGTTGGAATCTGAGTCATTCTTGTCAGCCGCTTCATTCCAGCAAACCTCAAGGGTATTGATTAAAGCAGCTCTTGAAGGCAAAGAAGACAAACTGCGCGGTTTGAAAGAAAACGTTATCATCGGAAAACTTATTCCTGTGGGAACGGGATTTCGGCCGAAACCGAATTAAGAGGCAAGTATTAAGAACTAAGAATTTGAAAGAGGCGCTCATCCGCGACGCGGACGAGCGCCTTTTCGTTTCCACTTGACTTTGCGACGGGGGGGTAAAATGAGAGTAGAAATAAAATTCGCGGTCGACATAATATATTATTAAAAATTTAACTAAAATTTTATATGAAAAGAGAAAAAGATATGTCATTATCTTCAGAGAGGCGAGAAGAATTAGAAAAAGAACTTGTTGATAGAGTTAAGTTTGTAAAACATAAAACTGTTGAAGGAGAAGAATATCCAACAATTCCAGTAACTACTGCGAACTTTGAATTAACAGAAATTGGTAGAAAGGTAGAAGATCTGTTAAAAGAAAAAGAATACGATGTGCAGTATGGTAATAATGATGCGTGGGCATGTATTAGAAGCAATGCTATTGTTGATGCGTACCAATTGGCTAAAAAATATGGTAAAGCTCCAGAAAATGAAACAGTTGGTTTTCCTCAACCAGTCTACGAGCTAGGTGTAGATTTATATCTAGATGGTGGTTATACAAAAGACGAGAATGAAGACGAAATGAAAAAACAGATGAATTTTGCTATGAATAAAATGAAAGAGCTGGCAGATAGAATTAGGGCACTTGGAGTAGAATGCGCTGTCAGAGAGTAAGATTTTTTGTAATTCTCATATATAATAAAGAGCCCGAGATTGCATCCGCCAAAATTTTCTAAATTTTGGCGGACAAGTCAAGGGCTTTTTGTTTACACTTGGTATATTTTATAATATCCAAAGCCATTATCATTTAAACTATTGCTTATACCCTATTTTAAAAGCTTTTAAAATAGGGTATATTATATGAAATAATTCGTAATGTGTATTGGTAAAAAATAAAAATCATGAAAATTTCAATTACTGACCAATTCCTTTGGGATGTTTATAATAATTTTTTAGAACCAGCTAAAAATATTGCCAATATCATTTTGATCCCGCGGACACCCTATCGAACGGTAAATCAAATCTTTAATGAAAAGAATCCGGTTTTTGAAAAATATAAAAATAAATTAAGCAGTGAAAAATTCAGCAAATTAATATATCGCTTAAAGAAAAATAATTGGATTAAAGCAGAAAACTTAAATGGTGTAAATGCAATCATGCTTACGAAAGAAGGCATAGATAAAGCTATGAGAGCTAGATTTAAACAAGAAGATGTTGAAATGGCTAAAAGGAAAGATGGAAAATGGGTGATGGTTATTTTCGATATTCCGCAAAGCCACAAAAAATCTAGGAATTTATTGAGAAGTATCTTGCAAAATCTTGGATATAAAATGTTTCAGCATAGCGTATGGATCACCCTTTACGATGTTTCCAAGAAAACCAAAGAGCTTTTGCAATGGTACTCTTTAGATGGCTATGTAAAAATATTCCTAATAGAGAAGATATAATACCACGAAATACTACTTTTTAAATCATACCCTAATTTAAAAGCTTTTAAATTAGGGTATGGTAGATGTGGCTTGATGATGTAGGAGGATTAATCCTTGTTTTTGATACTGATTTGTAGATTTTAGATTGTTATCTTATATTTTAATTTTTGAACTTTGATTTAATTTATTCCACTTGCAGAAGCTATTAAAAAATTATACAATTATATAATTATCATGGCTAAAAAAGATAAAATCCAGAAAAAGGAAAATAAAGTTAAAGATAAAAAGAAAGAACATATTTTAACTTTTCACACCAGGAAATTGATCAAATCTACTTTGATGTTTTTGGCTGCTGCTATCATCGCGCTTTCTTTTTTAAATAAAAGCGGGGTTGCCGGTGAAGGAATCGTGATATTTTTTAAAGCGCTATTCGGCGACGCAAAAATTACCGTTGCAATTATTATTTTATCTTTCTTGGGAGCCGGCTTTATTTTGCTAAAATCAGCCAAACGGGTAAAGATTTTAGCCATTCTTTTGGCGATTGCAATTATTGTCATCGGGCTTTCGGGAATTGCTTCAAACCAGAGTTTAAATCAAAGTTATATCGGATTAATAGGGCATGTCGCCCAATTGTTTGTCAGATTTTTTGGCCTTTTGGTGGCCAACATTATTTTCTCGGTTATTATCGTTATTGGACTGTTCATTTATGTCCAGTTTGTCTGGCATGAATTTGAAAAAGAAAAAGAGGAAAAACCTTCTCCATTCCCGCTCAAAAGCTCAGATTCTCCAAACCTTAAAATAACCGGAGTTCAGGAACAAAAACCGGAGAGAAAAGCTGATCCGAAAATTTCCATATTCAAAAAAGAAGATTCATTGGTTGAAAAGGTTCCGGTATTGGTTGCGGCTTCAAAATCCGCGAAAGCTCCACAGGGGAAATATGCGTTGCCGCCGATTGATTTGCTTAATAAAAATGAAACTGCTCCGACCTCAGGAAATATAAAAGAAAATTCGCTGATTATCAAAAAAACCTTTGAAAATTTTGGAATTCCGGTTGAAATGGCGGAAGTCAACGTTGGTCCTGCCGTTACGCAGTATGCCTTTAAACCGGCTGAAGGAGTGAAGCTTTCAAAAATTACCACGCTATCAAACAATTTAGCACTGGCGCTGGCAGCTCATCCTATCAGAATAGAAGCTCCGATCCCGGGTAAATCTTTGGTTGGAATTGAAGTTCCAAACAAGATACGGGCAATGGTAACTTTGAGAAATCTGGTTGCCGACAATGCTTATCAGTCAAACCCGGCGAGTTTGCTTGTTGCGCTGGGAAAAGATGTTTCGGGAGTTCCAATGTATACCGATCTGGCCGAACAGCCACATATGTTGGTTGCCGGAGCCACCGGAACCGGAAAAACAATTTTCTTAAATTCCCTGATTTTAAGCTTTTTGTATAAAAGCACCCCTGAACAACTGCGTATGATCATGGTTGACCCAAAACGCGTGGAATTCCAAAACTATAATAATATTCCGCATTTATTGTGTCCGGTAATTAATGACGCCACCAAAACAATCAATGCGTTGCAATGGCTGGCAAAAGAAATGGAACGAAGATTCGAAATTTTCTCTGAAATTTCCGCAAGAAATATCAAAAGCTATAACTCAAATAAAAATATTGTTTCTTCTGGGTTAACTTTGCCATATATTGTTTTAGTAGTTGACGAGTTGGCCGATTTGATGGCCGCCAAAGGAAAAGAGCTGGAAGCTGGGATTGTTAGATTGGCACAGATGGCCAGAGCAACCGGAATTCATTTGGTTTTGGCAACACAAAGACCATCGGTTGAAGTCATTACTGGTTTAATTAAAGCAAACATCAGTTCTAGAATTAGCTTCCAAGTGGCAAGTCAAGTTGATTCAAGAACGGTTATAGACACTTCTGGCGCTGAGAAACTCTTGGGTTTGGGAGATATGTTATTTTTATCTTCAAAGAGTTCTAAAATAACTCGTGTACAAGGGCCTTATGTTTCCGAAAAAGAAGTTAAACGCGTAACTGATTGGCTAGCCGAACAAGGTAAAACTGTTGAAGAACCTCAGTCTTCGCTTGTCACCAGCTTGAAAGATACATTAGATGCTCAGGTAATTGATGAAAAGGCAATGGGCGACGCATTTTTTGGCGACGATGATCCGCTATTTGAAGATGTAAAAAGAATTGTTTTAGAAACCAAAAAAGCTTCAGCGTCGTTTTTGCAAAGAAGATTAAGAATTGGTTACTCTCGCGCCGCCAGACTCATTGATATGCTTGAAGATAAAGGCATTGTGGGGCCGGCTGACGGCGCAAAGCCAAGAGAAGTATATGAGAACGCAACTATCATCACTCAACCCAATGCTAAATTAGCCAATGTTGAAGGCGGTGGTCTTGATGAATCAGAAGACACTCCCCAAAAACCGGAAGACGGCTGGGAGAAGGTTTAGGCCCTGCTTTTAAAAAGTTATGCAAAAACGAGTTTCAACTTTAACTGGGATTATAATCATTATCGCCATCGCGTTTATTATGTTCGGCGGAGTTTTTGTGTATCAACACTTCGTAAAATCCCAATTCTCAATTATCAAATCCCAAATAAATTCCAATGTCCAAAATTCAAACACAGAAACCGCAAGGTGGAAAACGTACGCAAATTTACAGACAGGGTTACAATTTAGATATCCGCAAGGGTGGGGTAACCCTCAGTTAAACCTATTGAGTACACGAATAAAAATTTCATTTAGTGAAAATGGTAACATCAGTCTAGATAATGGATTGTATTACAACCAAAATTTAAGTAGAAATATGACTTTTGATGAGATCAGGAATTCATTTGAAGATGTATTCCCAGCTGGTAATTTAATTAACACAAAAAATATAGTTATTGATAAAAAAGAGTGTGTAGAATTTTCTTATAGTGATAGTAATGATTCAGGCATATTATATATAAGTATTTTTATTCCAAGAGATGACAATGGGACCATTTCGTCAATCGATTTCTCTTATAAACCAAACGATGGCACAATTACTAACTTTAATAATTTTATTTCGACAATTAAATTTACAAAATAAAAATTAATAAAATTAAAAAAAAATGGTAAAAGAAGCTAAAGAAAAAAAAGAGGAAAAAAAGGTTAAAGCGGAAAAGCCGGAGAAAAAGGTTGAGGAAACTAAGCAGGGTAAAGCTTTAAACTCCGCGATAAACGAAATTAAGGAACGTTTTGGGGAAGGGTCAATTATGAGACTTTCCGAAACTACGGCGGTAAATGTTGATACAATTCCAACCGGCTCAATTGCGATGGATATGGCTTTGGGAGTTGGCGGAATGCCGCGCGGCAGAATCATTGAAATTTATGGAGCGGAATCTTCCGGTAAAACAACGTTGTCTTTGCATATTGTGTCTGAGGCGCAAAAAAAGGGCGGAGTTTGCGCTTTTGTTGATGCCGAGCACGCAATGGATCCTGATTATGCCAAACGTCTTGGCGTAAATATTGATGATTTGCTGATTTCTCAGCCAGATTCCGGAGAACAGGCGCTTCAAATTGTAGAAACTTTAGTAAAAACAGAAAACATTGATGTGATTGTGGTTGATTCGGTTGCGGCTTTAACTCCGCAAAGAGAAATTGAGGGCGAAATTGGCGACCAGCATATGGGTCTTCAGGCAAGAATGATGTCTCAGGCCTGCAGGAAATTATCAGCCATTGCCGCCAAAACAAACACAATGATAATATTTATCAACCAAACCAGAATGAAAATTGGAATGGTTTTTGGAAATCCGGAAACAACTCCTGGGGGATTGGCCTTAAAATTTTATGCTTCTGTAAGAGTTAATTTGGCAAGAACCGCCCAAATAAAATCAGGAGATGAAATTATTGGAAACCGAGTAAAGGCAAAAGTGGTAAAAAACAAAGTGGCGGCTCCCTTTAAAGTTGCCGAATTTGATATTTATTATAACGAGGGAATTTCAAAAACAGGCGACGCATTGCGCGCCGGTTTAGCCAACGGAATGATAAAACAAACGGGAAGCTACTTCACGTTTGAAAGTGAAAAAATCGGCCAAGGTACCGAATCAGCAAAGCAATATTTAAAAGAACACCCGGAGGCAATAGAGAAGATTAAAGTGGCAGCATTCGCAGGAGTAGAAGCGAAATAGTTTTAGTAAAATCATAAAAAAACAGTCGCTATAGCGAGCTGTTTTTTTATCCAAGATTTTGGATTCTGAGATTTGAGTTTTGGATTTACTTGGGTGTATACGGCATCATTCCCATCTGGCGGCTTCTTTTAATTGCTGTTCCAATCATTCTTTGGTGGAAACTGCAAAGTCCGGTTTTTTTCTTTGGTTTTATTTTATAAAAACCCGAAATAAAGCGAGACAGTAATTGTACGTCTTTATAATCGGCAGCGTTTATATTTTTTTGGCAAAAGTAACAAAACATGATTTTATGGATTTTTAATTATTTTAGTTTATATAGCGATTGCTTTTTTTAATATTTTCTATTTTTTCAAGTGGTTGTAGGTTTTTTAGAGACCAACATTCTTTAAATTCGGAATCTATTGTTGATGTATAGTTAAATAAACTTTTTGGTTTAATATGATCTACTGCCCAATATGAGCCATAGTTGTCCCAATTCATATTCTTATCAAATTTTTGCTCAAGGTGTTTGATAAGATCTTCTAGAGTATAATTTACAAATTTTTTCCAAGACTGACCTGATTTTATACCTTTCAATGATCGCGCTATAGCACTTCCGACATTTTAACTTAACCTATATCGCGGATTGATTCGTCTTTGAATTTTCTGCCATTCTTTTTTATACTTTAAAATATTTTCCTGGTTATCTTTATTGTACCTTCGGTGTTTGTTTCTAACTGCTTCAACATTTTTCCAATAGTATTCTTTGCTTTTTTCTAAAATTTCTTCTTTATTCGTTTTGTATAAAACTTTATGATATTCAGATGATTTTTCTTTATTGTTGTTATAGTATTCTTTGTGTTTGGCTCTCAACCTTTCTATATTATCCCAATACCATTTTTTACTATAAGCCTTCGTTCTTTTTAAGATTGCTTCCTTGTTTCTTAGGTAATACGCTCTTTTATTTTTTCTTTCTTTTTCCTTATCCTTATAAGACATCTTTTAAAGATAAAATAATTTACATTATTAAAAAGGGATGTCGCGGATATCTATTTCTTCATCGTTTTTATTTGGCTCTTCGGTGCTGACAAAATTGGTGGTCGGCATACTGTTTTCTTCAATTACAGGAATATTTTCTTGCTGCGGTTGATTTTCTCTCTGACCAGACGGGCGGCTATATTGTCCGCTTCCTCCGGTTCCACCTGCGCCCGTAGTAAATCTTGGTCCTAATTGCAATGTTTCAGCGATAATTTCTGATTTGTATTTTTTCACTCCGTCGGTGCCTTGCCAGCTGCTGTTTTTTATTCTGCCTTCAATTAATACCAGTGAGCCTTTTGTAATAAATCTTGATGCAATGTCGGCTAATTTTCCAAAGCATACAATGTTATGAAATTCGGTGTCTTGCTTCTTCTGACCGGACGCGTCTGTGTAAAATCTGTTGGTCGCAATTCCAAAAGAGGCGACTTGCTGTCCCGATGGCATAGCTCTCATTTCCGGGTCGCGGGTAATATTTCCCAATACAAATGCTTTGTTTAAATTCATTTTTCGTGTATCGATGCTAATATACTAATGAGTACTAATGATACTAATTTTCGTTTCGTATTCGTATTATTAGTAAATTCGTATATTGGTATCGATACTTTTACTATTCGCTTAAAATTTCATCCAGTTTTTTATCAAGATCAATTGCATCAACTTTCTTTGGTTTTTCTTCTTTGCTTTTGATAAAAGAATCTTTCTTGATGCTTGGTTCTTCGTCTGCTAATAAAGGTTTTCTGGTTCTTCTTGGTTTAGAAATCTTAGCCGGTCTTTTTACCATTAAAAACTGTCGTAAAAGCGATTTGTCTTTTTCCAGTTTTTCCACCAGTTCTTTTACTTTAGTTTCTTCAAATTGAAATTCTAGCGTTACAAAATATCCTGAGCTTTGCTTTTTTATGATATAGGCTAATGTTTGAATTGCGGGCCTCCCTGATTTTACAATAACTCCGCCCTTATCTTGAATAGACGATTCAATATCTTTGGCGACGTTATTTGATTCTTCCGAGCTTATTTGCGAGGAAATAATATAGGTTAATTCGTATGTTTTCATTGTGTTTAATTTAATAAAGGTATTATAACAAATATACTGTAAAAATCAAGGCTTTTCCTTTGCTATGCATATAGTATAATGCTTTAATGATAAACAAATCAATTTTCAAATCTTACGATATCCGGGGGATTTATCCAACCGAGTTAAACGAGGAAACTGCCTTTGATATAGGCAGAGGCTTTATAAAGCATACTGGAGCCAAGAAGGTAGTTGTGGGGCATGATGCCAGAATTTCTTCTCCGGCGTTGTTTGAACGCATTACAGATGGCATTACATCAATGGGCGCGGATGTTTGTAGTGTTGGGCAAGTATCCACTGAATGTATTTATTTTGCCGTGGCCAGCTATGATTTTGATGCCGGAATTATGATAACCGCCAGTCATAACCCAAAAGAATATAATGGATTTAAGACAATGGTAAGAAAAGGAAACGATATCGTTTGGATTAGGGGCAAAGATTTACTTTCGACGGTTAAATCTTTAAGTGAGTCCGAAGAAGGGCAAAATAAAGTACGAGGGGAAATTTATGATAAAGATATTTATGAAGATTATATCAAAAAAGTTCTTTCTTTTTCTTCTGACAGCATTAAACCTTTTAAAATTAGCGTTGACGCTTCAAATGGAGTTGTCGGAAAAGTATTTGATAAGATTAAAGACAAGCTGCCAGTTGAAATTATTGATTTGAATTTTAAACCGGATGGTAATTTCCCGAATCATTCGCCCAATCCTCTAGATGATGGCGCATCGGAGCAGATTGCTAAAAAAATTGAAGCAGAAAAAGCAGATTTTGGGTTTATGTTTGACGGAGACGCTGACAGGATATTTTTAGTTGATGAAAATGGTCAAATGGTCTCGGCTGATATAGTCTTGTTGCTTTTAGCAAAACACTTTATCAAAAAAAATCCCGACATGGGAATTGCTTATAACCTAATTTGTTCAAGATCAGTGCCGGAATTTATTGCAAAGTGGGGAGGTGTGCCAATCCGCACCCAGGTTGGCTTTGTAAATGTGCGGGAAGGTTTGATAAAAAATAACGGAGTTATGGGCGGGGAACTGTCGGCTCATTATTGTTTTAAAGATTATTTTTATGCCGATTCCGGGATGGTTGCATTTATTACTTTACTTCAAATTATTTCAAAAGAAAATAAGTCAGTTTCTGAAATAGTAAAAGGATTAACAACTTATGCTAAACCTCTGCAACTTGTGTTTAAAATAAATGACCAAAACGCAGTTTTGGAAAAGGTAAAACAAAAATATTCTGACGGAAAACAAGATTTTTTAGATGGTGTTACGGTAGAATATAAAAACTGGTGGTTTAATTTGCGTCCTTCAAATACCGAGCCGGTTATAAAACTAACCATTGAAGCCGAAACTCAAGAAATGTTAGAATTAAAGAGCAAAGAATTAAGTAATTTGATATTAAAATAAAAATATATGAAGACAGAGCAAGGGAATTTAGAACCGAAAGAGCCAAGAGATATGGATAGTGTGACATATTTTGAAGACCTTTATGATTTTATAAAAGAAAATAAAATAGAGATGCAGGGCAAGGATGGCAAAAATTACAACACTGATGAGGTAATACATAGAATTATGGAGGCGCGACTCGGAAAATCTGTTGAAACTATTAAAATGTTTGACGGGCGGCTTGTAGATAAAGTTCGAGGTTTGATAAAGGAAGATTTGGAAGATATGAATGGAATGATAAGGCACGAATAAATTAAAAACAGCTTTTTGAAAAGCTGTTTTTAAGTGTTTTATGTTTCGTGCTTTATGTTCTATGAGGAAAGCCCCATTTTACTTTTAACCTCTGCCATGGTTCTTGGGCGATGGTTTGAGCTCTTCTTTGTCCTTGTTTTAAAATTTCTTGAACGTAGACTTCGCGGGTCATCAGTTCTTTTTGTTTTCTGCGGAAAGGTTCAAGATAGTTTATGGCTACTTCTGCCAAAGATTTTTTAAATTCAGAGTAAGATTTTTTGACAAATTGCTTTTCAATTTCTTGCGTTGATTGGTTGGTCAGCAAACTATAAATAGTCAAAAGATTTGAAATGCCCGGTTTTTTAGTAATGTTATACTGCACTTCTTTGCCGGAATCTGTGGTTGCCGACATTATTTTCTTTGTAATGTCTTCCGGCGAATCAAACAAGAATAAACAGCTTTTTGGATCATCTGATTTAGACATTTTTCTTTTTGGGTCCTGCAAAGACATTATTTTCGCTCCGGTTTTTGGCAGAATGGCCTTTGGTTCTTTAAACACCTCGCCGAATTTTTGATTGAATTTTCTGGCAATGGTTCTGGCCAATTCAACATGTTGTTCTTGGTCTTTGCCAACCGGCACAGCTTCTGTTTTATAAAGCAAAATATCAGCCGCCATAAGAACAGGATAATTGAAAAGACCTGCGTTCACGTATTCGGGATTGTCTTTGCATTTTTCTTTAAACTGGGTCATTCTTTCAAGTTCTCCCATTGGAGTGATTGTTTCTAAAAGCCAGGCAAGCTCTGCGTGTTCTTTTACTTTGAGATTGCACAGAATATAATTGATTTTTCAGGATTTATTCCGGCTGCCAAATATACTGCCAAGGTATTTAGAATATTTTTTTGCAGTTCTTTTGGGTCATACGGAGTTGTGATTGCGTGCAAATCAACAACGCAAAAAATACATTCATTTTGTTCCTGCAAATCAATCCACTGTTTTATTGCTCCCAAATAATTTCCCAGATGAATTTGTCCCGTTGGCCTAATGCCGCTGAATATCCTCATAATTTTAGGTTTTAGCTTTTAGGTGTTAGCTTTTAGTTACTATAAGCTATAACCTAAAACCTATAAGCTATTTTGTTTATACTTCTATTACCACCGGTAATATCATTGGCCTTCTTGAGGTTTTGCTCGCCAAAAAGTCGCCGATTTTATTTCTTATTTCGTCTTTAACGTACATCCAGTTGATTGGCAATCCGTTTCCACCTGTTTTTTCTACAATTTCAATAACTTTCTTTCTGGTTTGTTTTAATAAATCTTTAGATTCTCTTAAATATACAAATCCTCTAGAAATTATATCTGGCGAACCTTTCACTCTGCCGGTTTTGCTGTCTATAATTGTAACAATAACAAACATTCCATCTTGGGCTAATGCTTGTCTGTCGCGCAAAACTATTTCGCCGACATCTCCAACTCCAAGCCCGTCAACAAAGACATAATTGCTTGGAACTTTTTCCTTTAGTATTTCCGCGCTGGTTTTAGTGAATTTTATCACAGAACCGTTGTCAGGTACAAATACTTTGTCTTTTATATATCCCATTCCGTAGGCAATTCTGGCGCCTTCTTTTAACATAAAGTGGTTTCCATAAACAGGAATAAAGTAATCCGGTTTTATTTCGGTCAGCATTTGCTTTATGCCGTCTATGTTGCTGTGTCCGGAAGCGTGAACATTCATAATATCGTTGTGATAAACATTGTCAGAAAGGCGGTAAATATCGTCTTTGACTCGTTGAACTGTTCGTTCGTTTCCCGGAATTACCGAAGAAGAAAATATGATAGTATCTTCTTTTTTGATGGTGATATGCTTATGATTACCGGCAATAATTCTTGGTAGAGCGGCCATTTCTTCGCCCTGGGCTCCGGTGCAAATAATAATTACTTTGTTGTCAGGATATTCTTTTGCTTTTTCTATTGGAATGACTACATCTTTTGGAACTTGGATATATCCTAGCTGTGTTGCCAATTCAATATTTAATTTCATTGAAAATCCATCTAACGCAACTTTCTTGTTGTTTTGATGGGCAAATTCCATGATTTGCTTGATTCGTTCTATTTGGCTTGAAAACGTGGCAATGATTGTTCTGCCCGGAGCTTGTCCGATTAACTTTTGAATATTGCCTAGCATTTCTTGTTCTGTGACTGGTGTTTTGGTGTTGGTGGCGCCTAGCGCTTCAAGCATTAAAATGCTCGGTCGTTTTACGTTTGCCAAATGGTGATAATGAATGACATCTCTGCCGGTCGGGTCTTTTTCTATTGTCCAATCGCCGGGATGGATTACAGTAGCAACCGGAGTTTCCAAAATTACTCCAACCGCGTCCATAATTGTATGATCAATTTGAAAGAATGACAGCTTGAAACTTCCCAAATCAATTTTGTCATCGAGAGACTTAACATAGACGGCGTTCAACTTTTTTGAACTGTTTCTGTCAAAATCTTCAAGCCGGTGTTTAATCATTTCCATAGTTAGCGGTCTGCCGATGATTTGCGGATTGCCGAGTTTTTTCAGCAAAATTGGAGCGGCTCCAATGTGGTCTAAGTGTCCATGAGAAAAGATAACTGCTTTGATATTTTTTTCTTTTCCTTTCAAATATTCTGTGTTTGGGATTACATAATCAATCCCGGGCATATCTTCTTCAGGGAATTGAAGTCCCATATCTAATATGACAATATCTTGTCCATATTCAAAAACAGTCATGTTTCTGCCGACTTCTTCGCATCCTCCAAGAGGAATAATTTTAAGCGAATCTTCTTTCTGCCAAACGGCAGGTTTTGTTATGTCGGTTTTTGTATCGCTGTAGCTTTGAATTGATCCATGCGCCGCAGGTCTTTTCGGTCTGAAGTTTCTATTTTTTTGTGTTCGGTGTTTGTTCGTTGAAAATCCTGTTTGAGAAGATTTTTCGTGAGCATTACTGAGCGGCTTGACTCCAGCTGCTTGTCCCGAGCTTTGTCGGGGCGCGCTGAAGATTTTTTTTATTTTATTTTGTTCCATAATTTTTGATGTTCTATATGTTCTATCGCTCGCTGCGGCTCGCTTGTTGTAAATGCTCGATTAGAACAGTTACAGCAAGGTTGCCAGGCAACCGATTGAACAATTAGAACGATGTTATTTTTATCGTTGCGTTATATGAGTTCACGCAAACGTATTTTTTAATTTTTATTTTTTCTTAGAAATGTATATTGATAACTATCTCCTTCTGATTCTAGTGGGATAAAATCATATCCTTTCTCTCTCCATTTCTCCAACATAATTTCAATAGGTTTTTTAGGAGAATTGGCGTACAAATATTCTCTTTTTTCTTCATCTGTGAGAGCTTCGAAAAAACTATTGAACGCGTTGTCGGTTAATATATAACCGCCATTGATTAATTTTTCTGTTGATTCTTTGTCTTCATCGACATCGGTCCCAACTGTTCTAAAGCCCAAGATCATGCCAATTTTTTCTGGCGGTTGAAATCTTTTTATTTGTTCTTTTTCGTCTGACTGCATTTTCGCTATGCCTTCTGGCGATCCATAAAGAGTTGGTTCCATTCTTATTTTTACCGTTTCGCCATTATCCAATAAGAAACATAATTCATTTTCAGAAATTTTTGTCGGTTCTAAATCTGTAATTGATTTAATTTTTTCTTTCAATTTTTGTATGACAGCGTCTTCCTTTAATATCGGATCAACTAAAATTATATTTCGTGCTCCAAGTAATAGGGGATATTCAAAATCAATTCCCGAACCAATATACACCGTCGGGTTTTCCTTAATGATTTCTACGTTGATTAAATTATTTTTTCTTATTTCAAGTATATTGTTTTTTTTATGTTCAATTGCCCCCTTTCTTGGCAGTGTTGCTGCGTCAACTTGTCCAAAAGCCTTTTGTTCTTCTATAGAACTAAACAAGTTCCCAATGTCATTTTTTTCTGGTGATCCTAGATTAAGTTCCGGTTTTTCTAAATTCATATGATTCTATATTCTTTGTGCCCGGGACAGGAGTCGAACCTGCAAGCCTTGCGGCGCGCGCACCTGAAGCGCGTGCGGTTGCCAATTTCGCCACCCGGGCATATGTTACTTTTAAAAGACTTTATTTTTTCATTTGTCCCTTAAACTCTTCTACGATTTGAACCGGAGTTGGGTCAATCTTGTTTTCTAAAGCCAGATAGTAGGAAACCCAGTCGCCTAAAAGCAAGGTGGAAAATATTTTAAATAACACAGAACCGCTTTGAATGGCGACAATTTCAACTTTTGCGCCGTTTTTTCTAATTAAATCAGCAGTTAATTTTATTCTTTTCAAAATTCTTGGATGATCCGATACATCCTGCAATATGATGACGTGAAAATTTTTGAAACCCAGCCTTTTTAACCCTCCATAGCCAACCATTTCGTTATGATTTAATTCGGGGAAGTAATTATAGAATGCCGGAGTTTTGGAGTTTTCGTTGAATTTTATTTTCCAGATTTTGGCCAGGTCTTTAAAATTTTCTGAGCTGTATATAACCGGAACTTTTTTTAAAAGTTTTTTTGCCAGCTTTTTACCTTCAACTTCCAGTGAATTGCTTATTTCTTTTACTTTTTGCGAAGCTTCTATAATTTCAGAAGATATATCTTTGGTTATATTACAATTTATCAGCACTTTTATCAGCGCCGAATAAATATACCCAATAGCGCATCGCGGCTGGATACCGGCAGGAATTTTCACGAAAGGAATAGTATTTTTCTTGCAAACAGTTTCAATTTCTCCGTTAGATGAAATGCCGATGACTTTTAACTTTCTGTTTATCGCCTCGTTTATGGCCGACAGAGTTTCTTCGGTATTGCCCGAGTACGATATACAAATAACCAAGCTATGCTCGTTTGTTTTTTCGCCAAGATTATAGCCCCGGTGAATATATACAGGAATTTCT
The DNA here is from genome assembly GCA_963761865.1 of Candidatus Staskawiczbacteria bacterium. Lineage (GTDB taxonomy): Bacteria > Patescibacteriota > Minisyncoccia > Minisyncoccales > Staskawiczbacteraceae > VGLO01. Next base: position 143,242 of record CAVXIE010000002.1, read on the forward strand.
AAGTTTGTTGTAATATTTAAAATATCAGCCGGCAGAGCAGACCCTCCCATCCCGCAAATGACGATATTTTTAAAATCGCCGTCAATTTTTATATTTTCCGCCAAAGTTAAACCTTCTTTCAGCTGGTCAGCCGAATCAATAATAACTTGGCGCATATTAGATTTATCTATTTTCATAAAAAATTATTCTAATTATGCTAATTTCTAATTATTCTAATCAATAAAACGAATTTCTAATGACTAATTTCTAAACGGCGTTTTAGGATTTGGGTATTTTGGCATTTGGGATTTGATTAGGTCAATTAGAATAATTAGGTTAATTAAAAATTAACGCCAGACCCTTTTGGTCTGCAGATACCATTCCGTTATATTTTCAAATCTTTTTGCCGGGTCGATTATTTTGTCTGTATCAACTCCCTGTACGCTTTTTGAAACCCAATAAATATAGTCGGGATTATATAAGAGAAGGGCAGGGGCATCTTTGATGATAGCATTTTGTAGACTTTCGTATTTTTGCTCTTTTACTGAGTCGTCGGTTGCTTCCCTGGCATCTTTGAGTAATTGATCAACGTCCTTATTTACATACGACGAAAGGTTGAGTCCCGGGTCAACTATTTGTGAAGAATGCCAAAATGGATAAAGATCAGGTTCTGCCCCCAAAGCTTCTCCATAAAGCAATGCATCATAGCTTCTATTTTTAATGATTGGTTTTAAATCTGTTATAGATACCGCGTTGACGTCAACTGAAACGCCGACAGTCTGCCAGTAATTTTTCAGCATATTTGCTACTTCAACCAGTTGTGGCTGATTAACGGTAACCAAGGTAAATTTTAATGGTTGGGTATTTGCAGATTGAGGCAGACATAATTTGTTGAGCTTTGCTCTGGTTGAGGCTCCGGTTTCGCCGGTTGGTTTTACGCCAGGAATATATTTTATTTGGAATGCCGTAACTGCATCGCCGGTTGCACTTCCAAACGTCCCTGAAGTTTCATTTTGAAGAATACTCTTAAAGCTATCATCTAACCTTGAAAGACATGACTGTAGTTGGGTAACTGCTTTCCCCTTAGAGCCTATTTTTAAATAACTCGTAAACGTGAATGCCGGCTGTTTTTTTGATGCTTTTTCTCGTTGGCCAGAGGCATCGCCTAAAAATCCTGATTTATCCAAAAGGTTGTTGGCGGTATCAATATCAAAATTATATATGCTTGTAGGCGGCTGATATCCGAAAAAATCCGGCAAAATCGGCGAGTCAACTTTGGTCAGATTATTTTTTGTTTCAGTGCTTATCTTTTTTATAAGCTCGTCTTTGTTTACCGAATATGATAGAGCTTGTCTTATATTACTATCTGCCAATAGTGATGTTTTCTGATTGTTAAAAAATACTGCGAAATATCGTGGCATTGAAAAAGAGTCAACAGCAAAATTTTCGTCCTGAGCCCAGCTTTTCTTCACTTCCTGCTCTGTTATGGCTTCGTTATCATCTAAAGAATCGATTGTAAATCCGTCGATTGTGTTTGTGTTGGCGGCTATGACTAAGTTTTCTTTGTTTTCAAAAAAATGGAAAGACAGATCAGATATAAACGAGGGGCTATTATAATATTTTCTGTTTGAAGTTAAATCTAAGCTTTTGATAAACCCGGTGTTTATTTGGCTGATGTTTGAAAACTCAAATGGGCCGGAGCCGATTGGTTGTAAATTATACGATGAAAGGCCAAAGTTTTCAGCAGAAATTTCCTGCCAAATGTGCTTTGGGATTATTTTCACTGTCGCATTCTCAAGGAAAGAATTATACGGAGCTTTTAATGTAAATCGTACCGAACTGTCGGAAGTTTTTTCAACATCAACATCTATCCAGTTTGCCCTAAGCGGGCTTTTGTAATCAGAATTTTGTATGGTTTGAATGGTAAACACAACGTCATCGGCAGTTAAAGGTGTGCCGTCATGCCAGAGAATATCTTTTTTAAGTGTGAAATCGTATGTTTTTCCGTCATTTGAAATGGTATAACTGTCGGCCAAATCCTTTACGATTTGCCCTTTTGAATTATAGGTCATCAATCCCGAAAACACTAAGTCTATTAAGCTTCTGTCTATGTCGTTTGTTTCACCATATATGGGATTAATAAATCTTGGCTGGCCGACGACTCCTTCTGTGAAGGTTCCGCCAAATGCCGGAACTATCTTTGTATTAATAAGATAAAAATTTACAGCTAGGAAGATAAAAGAACAAACGGCTAGTGCAAAAAATATCAAAAGGGTAACTTTTTCTTTTTTCTTCAGTACTTTAAAAATTTGTTTCCATTGGGAAAGTTTGGGGAGTTTAGAGGTCATTTATTACTAAACCTGTCTTATAATCAAGACTAAGTTAAACAGGCTTTTAATATATTAAGTTCAAAGCGCTTAGGATGATAAAGAGGGCTGCAATTGCTATTGTAGCATAGTAAATCTTTTTTTGTATTCCGCGTCTGGCAGAATAGAATTCTCCTCCTCCGCTTCCGCCAAAAGCTGAACCTAAGGCAGTTCCTCTCTGTTGTATTGCAATAAGTACAACAAGAATAATTGAAGCTGCGATTTGGGCGTAAAATAAATATGTGTTCATGTAATTTTAACCCGATGATTTTAATACGAAATTTGAAATGATAAAGTTTACAATCCCTATAACTATCGTGGTTTCAATAATTGGCCAGAATAGGGGAACACTCAACTCTCTAAACATCATATCAACTACAAATAATAAAGCAATATTGACCACAAAGCTAAACAATCCAAAGGTGATTATAGTTAGGGGAAGTGTTATTATTTTTAAGATCGGCTTTATAAAATAATTAAGCAACCCCAAAATAATTCCCAGTATTAAGAAAATTTGCCATTGTTGAGTTATGCTAAATCCGAAGAAATTTGAGTCAGGGTAAAGAACAATGCGGACTTGCGGCACAAATATTGATGACAGCCATAAACCAAAACCGGCTGAAACAATTTTAGAGAGAAGCTTCTTCATTGATGTTTCCAGTATACCAGGTTTTTCTAAAAAAACAATAGTAACAAAGATATAAATAAAAATGAGATGGGCGGCAACGTTCCAAACGTTACCGCCTTAGGCCTATTGGACAGTTTTCGTGTTGTCCCACGCTTTTTCCATAATTTAGCCTCCTATATGAGATTAGATTGCCCATGGAAATGGGAATTCTACACAATTTTATGATAACAAACTAAATGTTTTTATCAAGTCCCAAAGCTTTTTTCCGTAGTTTTTTATGAAAAGTTATAGCGAATCTATGAGCCTCGTCGTCTAGATGTTTTACTAGATTGTATAAGTCTTGTGGCAGTGCTTTGAGTGGAATTGGTTTTTTCCTGCCTTCAATAAATAGTTCTTGTCGTCCTTTAGCAATAGAGATTATTTTAATCTGTTTGGTTTCTGACTTAATATTTTTGATTTCTATTGCAGCGTTAAGTTGGGCTTTGCCGCCGTCAATAAGCATAATTTCCGGATATTGCCATTCGGGATGGTTGAACCGGCGCAAAAACACTTCTTTTAACATTGCAATATCATTAGGTTCATTTTCCATTCTAATGCGGAATTTTTTGTATTGGCTTTTGTCCGGCGCGCCATTAGTAAAAACTACCATTGACCCGACCGCATTTTTACCCTGAATATTTGAAATATCATAACATTCAATTTTGGAAACATTTTTATTTAAATTCAAAATTCCTTGAAGAATTATATTTGTGCTATGCCATTTATCGTTTTGAATTTTTGCTTCTTCGATAACATGCGTATGCGCCATAACCTGGCTTAAGGCATTGATTTTGTCTCTGATTTTTGCAGCTTCCTCAAATTTATTCAGTTTTGACAATGATTCCATCTCTTTTTTAAGAGAATATAAAACTGTTTTTCTTCTGCCTTTAAGTATAAGAATCAGTTTTTTAATAGTATTTTTATAACTTGCTAAATCAGGATTTGGACCCGGACATAATCCTAAATGGCACCAAGTGCATTGGTTTTTTGGGTGGCTTTTTGTGGTGTAATAAGGAAATACTCGGCGCAAATATTTTAAGGCTTTCTTAAGCGCATTTCCCTCAACAAATGGACCAATGAATCTAGCTTTTAGCTTATAGCTTTTAGGTTTTAGTTCACCGCGAGGTTGATGCGTGATATATATAAAAGGCAGGTCAAGCTGGTTTCTCTCAATGGCAACATAAAAATAGTTTTTACCGTCTTTCCAAACAACGTTGAACTTCGGTTGGTATTTTCTTATAAGGCTGGCTTCTAAAATTAAAGCCTCAATTTCAGAATCGGTATCAATGAAGCCAATTTTATTAACTTTTTCTATAAACAAATTATCTCTATATGAAGGCTGATGAAAATGATTTTTAACTCGGTCTTTTATATTTATAGCTTTTCCGATGTAAATAATTTCTTTATTTTCGTAAAACAAATACACGCCCGCTGTTTTAGGGAGAATGTCAAAACTTTTATTTTTTATAAACCTGATTTTTTCCATTAACTACATTTAATACTTAAATACGCATTTTTTCAAGTTTATGCCAGTAAAATTAGTTGACATCTGAAGACCAAAATTATAATCTATTGCTAGATGTCAGATGTGGAAATTTATTTTCGCTGATGGTAGGTGAAAATAAGTTTTCTCTTAAAGGAGACGAAAATGCCGGAAAGAACATTGAAAGCCGTAGTTAAAGGAATTGGTTTTTACATTTCATTTGAATGTCTACTCCACCGAGCGGAAAATGTGCAGGATTTATGGATGAGTCCCGTGCTTTTCTACCAAAAGTACGCGAAAAAAGTGCCGGAATTCCCGCACTATGAAATGGAATTGCTGACACAGGGCGTCGAAAATTGTAAGCACATTCATCATCATAAATCAGAGCGTGATTCCGGTAAGTATTTTTGCTGCTGGACCGGTCGTATTGAATCTGAGAGCGATGCTAAAGACATGTTTCTTCTTTGGTCGATGGGTGCCGCATATTCCATGATGACCGGGGAATACTTTGTTCCAAAACTTCAAGAGGCGGGCGGCAATATTCCAAGGTTCTTTGATCTCATGAGAAAGGAACTCGGCGCTTCGGTCGAGTTTGCTAATTAGTTTTTACCCCCGTGAAGCTTCGGCTCCGCGGGTTTTTTATATGCGAATTCTTGAAATGTTTTGCAAAAAAGTGTATAATCGAGCAACTAAAGTTTTAACTATGGAAAATCAATTCATTAAAATCCGCGGAGCGCGGGTTCACTCCAGTAGTAGAAACTGTGGTTTCGCTAACAGGGCAGGCAATTTAAAAATATATGGCAGATAATTTTATAAAAATTAGGGGAGCTAGAGTCCATAATCTCAAGAATATAGATCTGGATATTCCCAAAAATAAACTGGTGGTAATTACCGGTTTGTCCGGTTCGGGAAAATCTTCTTTGGCATTTGATACGCTATACGCTGAAGGTCAAAGAAGATATGTTGAAAGCTTGTCGCCTTATGCCAGGCAGTTTTTGGGTGTTATGGACAAACCCGATGTTGATAAAATAGAAGGAATCAGTCCGGCAATTTCCATTGACCAGAGAAAATCCGTGCATAATCCACGGTCAACCGTTGGGACAATCACAGAAATTTACGATTATCTACGGCTTTTGTATGCGAGAATTGGAAAACCGCATTGTCCTAATTGCGGAAAATTAATTTCACGCCAAACAATTGATCAAATTGTTGATCAGGTGTTGAAAATACCAAAAAATTCAGAAATTACAATTTTAGGACCGGTAATACGAAGCAAAAAAGGAGAACATTTGGCAGTGATGGAAGAAATTCAGCGAGCCGGATTTGTCAGGGTAAGAATTGACGTGATTATTTACCCGGTTGAAGAGGCAATGATGAAACCAATGGATAAAAATAAAAAACATAGTATTGATGTGGTTGTGGACAGATTGGTATTAGGAAAAGATTTAGACAGATCAAGATTAGTTGATTCTTTGGAAACTGCATTAAAATTAGGAAAAGGAATAGTAATCGTAAGCACAAAATCCCAAGCACAAAATCCAAAAAAAATTCAAAATTTTGAAGACTTAGTCTTCAGTGAGCACTTTGCCTGTGAAGATTGTGGAATTTCTTTGTCGGAGTTGGAACCAAGAATATTTTCGTTTAATAATCCCTACGGCGCTTGTACAGAATGCACGGGACTGGGGGAAAAATTGGAAGTTGATCCGGAATTGGTGATTCCAAATAAAAATTTAACTATTGCCGAAGGCGCAATTTTCCCATGGGCAAATGCCTCGCATAAAGTCGGCAGGCAGGGATATTTTAACTGGAAGCTTTCAGAAATTGCTGAAAAATATAATTTTTCTTTAGACGAAGCGGTAAAAAACTTGTCGCCAAAAATTATTGATATTATTTTATATGGCGACAAGGACGGGTTTGAAGGAGTGGTTGCTAATTTGGAAAGAAGATACCACGAAACCGATTCTGATTGGACACGGGAGGAAATTGATAAGTATATGGTGGTGAAAAAATGTCCCAAGTGCTTGGGAAAACGATTAAAACCGGAAGTTTTAGCTGTAACTGTTGGCGACAAATCAATTGACAAAATCACTGAAATGCCGGCAGATCTATTGAAAGAGTTTTTTGCCGGATTAAACAAAAAAATTAGCCAGGGCGAGGCAAAAATCAGCCAGCCAATTATCAAAGAAATTGTTGACAGAATTCAATTTTTAAATGATGTTGGTTTAAATTATTTAACATTGGCCAGAAAGGCCGGCACATTGTCCGGCGGAGAAGAGCAAAGAATAAGATTAGCAACTCAAATTGGTTCAAAATTATCCGGGGTTTTATATATTTTAGACGAACCTTCCATCGGTTTGCACGCAAGAGACCAACATAAGTTAATTGAAACTTTGCAAAAATTAAAGGAATTAGGAAATACGGTTGTTGTTGTTGAACACGATCCTCAAACAATGCTGGCGGCCGATTGGATTGTTGATATTGGACCTGGCGCAGGAAAACACGGAGGAAAAGTTGTGTTTGAAGGAACTCCAAAAGAAATATTGAAATCTGATTGCTTAACGGGAGAATATTTGTCAGGAAGATTAAAAATTGAATTTCCTCAAGATAAAAAATCAAAAAATCAAGACAAAAAAACTGAAGTTAAAAATTTAACGGTTATTGGTGCAAGTGAAAATAATTTAAAAAATATTGATGTTGCGATTCCGCTGGGAAAATTTATTTGCGTTACGGGAGTTTCAGGGTCAGGAAAATCTTCTTTGGTAAATGATATTTTAGCAAGATCGCTTTTGAAAAGGTTTTATAGAGCCAAAGATGAACCGGGCAAGCATAAAGAAATTCTGGGAACTCAAAATATAAATAAAATTGTTTTGGTTGACCAATCTCCAATTGGCAGAACGCCAAGGTCTAATCCGGCAACTTATACCGGGGCATTTTCATATATCAGAGATATTTTTACACAAACCAAAGAAGCCAGAGTTAGAGGATATTCTGCCGGCAGATTTAGTTTTAACGTAAAAGGTGGAAGATGCGAAGCTTGCGAAGGTCAGGGAGTTAAAAAAGTGGAAATGTATTTTTTACCGGATATTTATGTTGAATGTGAAGAATGTCGAGGCAAAAGATATAGCAAAGACGTTTTGGAAATTTTATACAAAGACAAAAATATTTCGGATGTTTTGCACATGACGGTTGAAGAAGCCGGAGAATTTTTCAAAAATATTCCGGGAATTTATGACAAAATGAAAACACTAAAAGAGGTAGGACTCTCTTACGTTGAGTTAGGACAAGCAGCCACTTCTTTGTCTGGCGGGGAAGCGCAGAGAATAAAATTAGCAACGGAATTGTCGCGTCGCGATACCGGCAAAACTTTATACATTTTAGACGAACCGACAACCGGTCTTCATTTTGAAGACATTAAAAAACTTATTTCAGTTTTAAGAAATTTGGTTGAAAAAGGAAATACCGTAATTACCATTGAACATAATATTGATTTCATAAAATGTGTTGATTATATTGTTGATTTGGGTCCCGAAGGCGGAGATAAAGGTGGTCAAATTATAGCGCAGGGGACTCCGGAAGAGATTGCTAAAGTTAAGAAAAGCTATACTGGAAAATATTTGCAGTAATGATACTTTCGTGGTAAAAAACGGTAAGGTAAATTCCATGTTCTTTTTTAGGAGGGCATCGCTATGGTGGTTTTGCTTCCGTTTATGAATGTTCTTGGCGTTGCGAAGTATTTGCATAGTTTCCTTAAGGAAATTCCGGATCTTCGCAAGACTTGGGGGAGCTTTGGCCAGGATTTACCTAAGGTGTTCATTGATAAGGGGTGGAGTATATTTAATCACTTCATCAGTCTTTCTCAAGAAGCCAAGGGTGTGCTTTCAGAGAGAGAACTCTCTTCCTCTGAAGGCGAACTGGCAATGTGCCTTTATTTTGCCCAAGTGGGAGTTCAAGAGATGTTTGATATTCTCAACGACTATAGAATTCCGAGCTGCCATGCGATGAGAAAAATCAGCGACGGGATGATCGGAGGTCTTGAGGTGAAGATTGAAAAGCTAATCCAGCTGCTCAAAATCGGCTAACGGCGCTTTGCGTCAAATGCCCCGGCGCCATGCGTCGGGGTTTTTATTGAAAATATTGACTATTTACCCATGAATTAGGTGAAGAGTTGACACCGTTTTAATTATGAGTAGAATGGACTATCAAACAATAAGTATAAATTTATAAAGTTTGTAAAGTTATAAAGTATTTTTCACTTTAAAACTTGATAAACTTGATAACTTTCAACTAATCTTATGAATATAAAACCATTATCGGATCATATTTTAATTGAACCGATTAAAGTTGAGGAAAAAACCAGTAGTGGCATTTTTTTGCCTGATACCGCTGAGAAAGAAAAGCCGGAGCAAGGTATGATTGTTGCTGTTGGCAATGGTAAAAAAACAGATGACGGAAAAATAATTCCGGTTTCTGTAATGCCGGGGCAAAAAGTTTTGTTTACAAAGTATGGCCCAACAGAAATAAAAGTAGGGGGCAAAGAATATTTGATAGCAAGCGAGTCTGATATTTTAGCTATTATCGAATAGTTTTCAATAATTAACCTAATTTCTAATAAAAAATGTCAAAGAAAATTATCTTTAAAGAAGACGCGAGGAAAATTTTAAAAAGCGGGTTAGATAAAGTTGCCAATGCTGTCAAAGTAACTCTTGGACCTAAGGGCAGAAATGTGGTTTTGGGTTCAAATTACGGAGCTCCGACAATTACAAATGATGGAGTTTCAATTGCCAAAGAAATTACCTTAGAAGATGCCACAGAAAATATTGGAGCAGAAATTATAAAAGAGGTTGCTTCAAAAACAAATGATGTTGCCGGAGATGGGACAACTTCGGCTGTTTTGCTTTGTCAGGCAATCGCAACAGAAGGTTTAAAAAATGTTGCCGCCGGAGCAAATCCATTAGCGTTAAGAAAAGGAATTATCAAAGGAAAAGACGCAATTATTGAAAGCTTAAAGCAAATGTCTAAAAAAATAAGCTCAAAAGAAGAAATTTCGCAGGTTGCCACAATTTCAGCTCAAGATAAAGAAATGGGAAATTTAATTGCCGAAGTTATGGAAGAAGTTGGGAAAGATGGTGTAATTACAGTTGAAGAATCAAAAACTTTTGGACTTTCAAAAGAAATTGTAAAAGGTTTGCAGTTTGACCATGGGTATATCTCGCATTATATGGTGTCTAATAGCAGAAAAAATGGAGGCTGTTTTAGAAGATCCATATATTTTATTAACTGACAAAAAAATTGCGGCATTAGCCGGAAATTTTGCCCTTGTTGGAAAAAATAGTTAAAGCCGGTAAAAAAGAATTGGTCATCATTGCTGATGACGTTGAAGGAGATTCCTTAACTACGCTTATTGTAAATAAACTACGTGGAATATTTAACGCGCTTGCCATAAAATCGCCGGGTTTTGGCGACAGAAAAAAAGAAATGCTTGAAGACATTGCCGTGGTAACCGGAGCCGATGTAATTTCTGAAGAAAAAGGAATGAAACTGGAAAATGTTGAGCTGGAAATGCTAGGACATGCACGGCGCGTGATTTCCACAAAGGAAAATACAACCATTGTTGAAGGCAAAGGAGAAAAAACGGAGCTTGTAAAACGAATCGGCGCAATTAAAAAAGGAATTGAAGATTCAACAAGTTCATACGATAAAGAAGAATTGCAAGAAAGATTGGCAAAGTTTGCCGGCGGAGTGGGAGTTATAAAAGTTGGAGCCGCCACAGAGGTTGAACAGAAAGCAAAACAGCATAAACTGGAAGATGCTTTGCACGCAACCAGAGCCGCGGTTGAAGAGGGAATTGTTCCCGGCGGCGGAGTTGCTTTACTAAGAGCGTCTATAGCTTTAGAGAATGTAAAAGCAGAAGGAGACGAACAAACAGGAATTAATCTTTTAAAAAGAGCGGTTGAAGAACCAATCAGACAGATTGCCCAGAATGCCGGAATTGACGGCGCAGTGGTTGCCCAAAAAGTAAAAGAAGGCAAAGATGATTTTGGTTTTAACGCTTACAGAATGGTGTATGAAAATTTAATATCAGCCGGAGTTGTTGACCCAACAAAAGTAGTTAGGACAGCCCTGGAAAATGCGGTTTCAGCAGCTTCTATGCTTTTAACGACGGAAGCGGTTGTTTCAGAATTACCGAAGAAAGAGGAGAAATCTATGGGTATGGGAGGAATGGGAGGTGGAATGCCGATGGGCGACGAGTATTGAAAATCAAATATCAAAAATTAAGAATTTAGAAAGCGGCGCCTTCGGGCGCCGCTTTCGCTTATAATAGGGCAATGCGTTCCTTTGGCGAGGTTCGCGTTCAAATCGATCAAGACCCGCCGCTCGAACCGGAAGCCGAAGCTGAGGACGAAGACGAGGATTCCCTCGACAACGATAATGCAGTTGGCCGCACTATTTCTGATCTCTGTCTCTCTGCCAAAGCCACGAATTGTTTGGAACGTGATGGTATTCTTGCAGTTTCTGATTTGGTCACGAAGACAGACGAAGATCTTTTGAGTATCAGAAATCTCGGTATGACGACGCTGACGGAAATTCGCCAGAAGCTTCGCGAGCTTGGTTTAAAACTCAAAGGCGATTAGGTCTGCCTCAAGATATTCGCTCCGTGACGGGAAACCGCACGGAGTTTTTTTATTTGTGAAAGTTGCTTGATTTTTATAACAGGTGTATAATTGAAAAAAGATTAACTAAAATTGATATGGAAAAAAATTCTTACAAAATTCTTATAGTTGATGACGATCCTTATATCAGGGATGTTTATTCCACCGAGTTGAGGTTTGGTAATCTTAAAGTGGAAGAAGCCGCTAATGGCGAAGAAGGTTTGCAAAAAATCGCCGATGAAAAGCCGGACCTTGTTCTTCTTGATATATTAATGCCGGTGATGGACGGTCTTACTATGCTTAAACAGTTGAGACAGACAGGAGATTATGGCAAAAATTTGCCGGTGATTTTGCTGACCAATATGTCAGCCGGCGATGAAAAAATTATAAAAAATATTGCTGAAACAGAACCTTTATATTATTTCGTCAAAAGCGACTTGTCGGTTACCGAGCTGAGTAAAAAAGTAAAAGAAGTATTAGCTAAAATAAATTCTAAAAAATAGTTCCAATAAAGATGCGAATAAATAAAGCCCATTTTATTGGGCTTTTTGGTTGGATGTATGATTTTTTCAATCTTGTGTTTGTCTGATTTTTCAGGTACAATGAATCTATGAGTAACAAACAAAAAGGGTTTTCATTTTTATTACTGATATTGATTGTTTCAGCGCTTGTTATCCTTGGCATAGCGTCATACTTTGCTTATCAAAATTATCTGAGCGATAATGCAAATAATAATCAAACGGCCTGTACTCAAGATGCTCAGCTTTGTCCCGATGGCTCTTATGTAACTAGAACCGGACCGAATTGCGACTTTACGCAATGCCCAAATTCAAGCTCTGGTCAAACTGCCGGTTGGAACAATTTAACCAATAATGCTTCCGGTTTTTCAATGCAATATCCAAATAATTTTTTTGACACAGGGCACACTCCAACTATTTCTGTGGGGGATTGCGATTATCAGGTATTTCCAAACCAATGTCCGGCAATTGACAGTATTGTAACCGACAATCCTGCCGGCAACTTTACTAATTCCCAGAAAGGCATATTCATGGTTAACAGCTATAATTATTGTGAGTATGAAATTGGAGATGCGGCGATGGGACATCAGTATTACTATGATTATTATGCAACGGTAAAAAATAACAAATGTCTGGTAGTTGGATTGGTTTCATCTTCATCAACTTGCGAAAATTATTTGCCGCTGGAACAGGGTAATGCTCAGCAATCGCAAAATTATAATGACTGCGTAACCCACCGAACCGAACGTCCGGGTATTTTGCAACAGATTGTTTCAACATTTAAATTCAGTCAGTAGGGAAATTTAAAGTTTTCATTTTGCATTTTCAATTTTCATTTTGATTTTTGATATTTGCATTTTGAATTTATTACAATGGAATGTCCAAATAAACACGGTGAATTAGAAAAAGTTTTGTTTCATAATGTGGAAGTTGATTATTGTCCTGTTTGTCTTGGAATTTGGTTTGACCAGGAAGAGCTGATGTTTGCAAAGAACGATGAAGATAAACAGCTTAACTGGCTTGATTTTGATATTTGGCGGGACAAAGGCAAATTTAAGGTTTCGCCAACGGACAGACGTTGTCCTATTTGTAGAATACCTTTTATTGAAGTTGGGTATGATAATTCAAGCGTAAAGATTGACTTTTGCAAAAGCTGTAAAGGTATTTGGCTGGACAGGGGAGAATTTAAACAAATAATGGTCTACTTAAAAAAGAAGGCTGACTATGAAATTTTGCACCATTACACCAAAAATCTCGTATTAAAGTTATGGGAGGTTTTTGCCGGTCCCAAGAAGTTTCGGGAAGAGCTCGAAGATTTTTTGATGTTACTTAAATTGTTTAACTATAAATTTGTAGTTCAACATCCTTTGCTTAGCGCATTAATAGAAGAACTTTAGAAATTAATTAGAGCGATCCCAATATACGAATGACACCCTAATGACACGAATACGGATTCGTCAATTAGTGTGAGATTAGTAAGTTAGTGTCGCTGTAAATATTATGGATATAGTAACAATAGTTATTTTAGTTGTTATCGTCGTCATGGTGCTGTGGATTATCGGAGCTTTCAATGGTTTGGTAACATTGAAAAATAGAGCAAAAGAAGCTTGGGCAGATATCGATGTTCAGCTGAAAAGAAGATATGACTTGATTCCAAATTTGGTGGAGACGGTGAAAGGATATGCAACTCACGAGCGGGAATTATTTGAAAAAGTGACACAAGCCAGAGCAAACGCAATGAACGCCCAGGGAATGCAGGCAAAAGGCGATGCAGAAAATATGCTTTCAGGTACATTAAAAAGTTTGTTTGCGGTTTCTGAAAATTATCCTGATTTAAAAGCCTCAACAAACTTTTTGCAATTACAAACTGAACTAACAGATACTGAAGACAAAATTCAGGCCGCCAGAAGATTTTATAATACAAATGTTAGAGATTTGAATATTAAAATTGAAAGTTTTCCGGCAAATATTATTGCAAATATGTTTAGCTTTAAAGCGATGGAGTTATTCCAAACTGCCAATGATGCAGAAAGACAATCGGTTGCAGTAAAGTTCTAATTAACCTAATTATTCTAATCAAATCCCAGTTAAAAAATGTCTAATTCTGAATATATTTTAGGATTTCGCAGATTGGGATTTATTTAGGTCAATTAGAAATTAGAATAATTAGGATAATTCAAAATATGGCAAGTATTTATACTCAAGCAGATTCAAATACTCGAAAAACGTGGTTTCTTATGACTGCGTTTTTTGTGTTTGTGATTGCCATCGGCTGGCTTTTCAGTCAAATTTTGGGAAGTGACGCGATTTTATACTTTGCGGTATTCTTAAGCATTGCAATGAGTATCGGCAGTTATTGGTTTTCGGATAAACTGGTTCTATCAATGGCGCATGCGACCCCCATAAAAAAAGAAGATAATCCTGAACTTTACCGAATTGTCGAAAATTTATGCATCACCGCCGGCTTGCCGGTTCCTAAAATTTATATCACCAACGATGAACAGCCAAACGCTTTTGCAACCGGCCGCGATAAAAACCATGCAGTTGTTTGCGTCACTCGTGGCCTTTTGCAGATTTTAGATAAAACAGAACTTGAAGGGGTAATTGCCCACGAGCTTTCGCATATCGGAAACAAAGACATGCTTTTAAGCACCGTGGTTGTTGTTTTGGCGGGGGTAGTTTCATTATTGGCGAATTTCTTTTTGCGTATTTCTATGTTTGGCGGGTTGGGCGGACGCAGGAATTCAAGAGATAACGAGGGCGGAATGATTTTAATGATTGCCGGAATTGCTGCCGCTATTTTGGCTCCAATTGCCGCCACATTAATTCAGCTGGCAATTTCACGAAAGCGAGAATCCTTGGCAGATGCCGACGGTGCGCTGTTAACTAGGTATCCCGAAGGTTTGGCCAGCGCATTAGAAAAAATCGCCGATGACCCAACCCCAATGCCAAGCGCAAATACCGCAACCAGCCATCTGTATATTGAATCCCCATTTAAAGAAAAACAAAAAACCAGCTGGTTTGTAAAATTATTTTCCACCCATCCGCCGATTGAAGACAGAATCCGCGCTCTCCGAGAGATGGAAGTATAGCATTCTGACATTCTGCGGCATGTTAGAGTGAATTTCTAATTTCTAGTGAAATTCCAATTTCTAAGTGAAAAAATATGCAAAAAAGAGTTTCAACCTTAACTGGAATTGTAATTATTGTCGCTGTTGTGGTTATCCTTTTTAGCGGAGTTTTTGCGTATCAGTATTATACAAAGACGAATTTTAAGATCCAAAGTCCGGCAGTGAATATCCAAAAATCAAACTTGAGAAACGGGGCCATTTTTATCGCCACGCCGATTTCTGGTTTTACTCCACTGACAGTTGTGCTGTCGGGTAGAATCGATTCAAAAATTTGGGGTTTAGGTCCGATTATTATTGATTCTGGTGAGCCACAGATTAATTATTGTTCGGTTGGACTTACTGGAACAAATAGTAGTACTATATCGGATATTGATCCTGAGGCTTATATTTATAAAACGCCCGGAATCTATATTGCTAAATTGAGGGTGGGCAAAAATTGTGATTTTGAAGGATGTATACCATGTGTGCCAGGTCAAGTTATTAGTACGTCAATTATTACGGTTAAATAATTTTCGGGTTAATAATGTTTTATTATTCTATTTTCTAAGCTTATGACAATCATACAAACAATTATTTTAGGAATCGTGGAGGGTGTTACGGAATTTTTACCCATTTCTTCAACCGGGCATATGATTTTAGCCGGTAAACTGATGGGAGTTGCCGACTCCGATTTTACCAAAAGTTTTGAAATAATAATTCAGTTTGGTTCAATTTTAGCTGTAGTTATTTTGTATTGGAAAAAGTTTTTTGCAGGAAAAGATATTTGGAAAAAAGTTTTTACCGCTTTTTTGCCAACAGCTATTATTGGTTTTTTGCTTTATAAAATATTGAAAAATTATTTGTTGGGAAATGATTTGGTTGTAGTTTGGGCACTATTTCTGGGAGGCTTAGCATTGATTTTGTTTGAAATTTGGTATAAAAAGCAAAATACTCCAAAAATTACTGATACCAAAGACATAAATTACAGAAAGTCTTTTGTTGTAGGGCTAGCTCAATCGCTGTCAATTATTCCTGGGGTTTCAAGGTCAGCGGCAACAATTGTAGGAGGAATGTTGATGGGAATTAGCAGGGAAACAATTATTGAGTTTTCTTTTCTATTGGCAATACCAACCATGGCAGCTGCCACCGGATATGATTTGCTAAAAAGCGGCTTAAGTTTTTCTTCAAGCCAAATTTATTTATTAGTTTTAGGATTTATAGTTTCTTTTATAGTAGCAATGATTAGCATAAAATGGCTTTTAGATTATGTAAAAAGCCATACATTCATTTCTTTTGGTATTTATAGAATAATTATTGCAGTATTATTTTATATTTTTGTTATTAAGTTAAATTTGTAGTTTCTTACGCATAAATATGGAGGAGTCGCATAGTGGCCATTGCAACAGCTTGGAAAGCTGTGACCTGAAAGGGTCTCGTGGGTTCGAGTCCCACCTCCTCCGCAAACAACATTTGCTATCGTGCAACCACCTTATTTCAGTGGGTTGTGCGACTGATATGCTTAAAAAGTTTTATGGAAAAATCAGAACTAAGATTCGAACAAGAAAAACAAATCCCGAGATTACTCATAGATAAAACTGCACCTGTTTTAGATGAAAAATCAATGAGAACTTTAGAAGAACAGTGGGAGAAATTTTGGCGTTTAAGATTTACAGAACAAGAGCGTGAAATTTCGGCGGAACAGGGCACTAGACTTTTAAAAAATGATGCTCTCTTGCACCATCTTGCTTATGATGAAAATACTCTACCTAAGATTTTACAATCTGGTATTCTATTAGGTGAGCTTGGATATAATGAAAAGGAAACCCAACCGGAAGATGCTGAAACACATTATTGTGCTGATTTCTTCGTGAATCAAAACAATAAATCAGTGGCAGAATACATAGATTACGCTCAGGGCATGGAAGAGAGTCTTGGTAAAATCAAAAAAAAGCGTATGGAATCTTACATGTGTCCAAAAGAGAATAATGATAGAATAGCTATTGTAATAGATCAACAAAAGTCAGAACTCGTAGATTTACTTTCACATTCTGCAACCGGAATTGACGCAGATAGTTTGCTAGATTTTGGTGTTCGTTTTCCCAATGGAGACAAGCCAGAAATTACAAAGCGACATTTAGCGGTTTTAGTAGGCATTCCGGCCAATTTTATTTCATCAATTATCATTGGTGGAAAGCTTGCAGATGATCAAGAAAGGATTTCCAAACTAAAAGAATTGGTTGTGAATTCAGGGTTAGATATCCAACTGTTGGATTATAAAGGAGAAAAAATTTAATTTACAAAATATATTTTGATTAGAATCAAGACCGAGTGACTTCGCTTTAGAATTTATCAGAAACCCCAAATTTGTTCCTGAAATCTTGGTTCTTGTCCTAATCACTCCGCCTAAAATGCTTAAAATTATTTCTTGGAATGTGAATGGAATTCGGGCGGTTCATAATAAAGGGCTTTTTGTACCGTTTATTGAAAAATACCAACCAGATATTCTTTGCTTACAAGAAACGAAAGCTTTTCAATATCAACACACAGTAGATTTGCCGGAATACGAAGAATATTGGAACTCGGCTGAGCGAAAGGGGTACAGCGGAACGGCGATTTTTACGAAGGAGAAACCGATCTCTGTTGTTAACGGCATTCCCAAAAAAATAGCGAATAAATATAATTTGGCGGAAGATGGTTATGGAAATCCAAACACTGAAGGCCGAGTTATTTCTGCCGAATATAAGAATTTTTATGTGGTCAGTGTTTATACTCCAAATGCAAAAGACGATTTGTCTCGAATTGCTTTGCGTCACAAGCAATGGGATCCGGCATTTTTGGAATATATGAAAGAACTGGAAAAAAAGAAGCCGGTGATATTTTGCGGAGATTTGAATGTGGCCCATACTCCCGATGATTTGGCGAATCCAAAGCAAAATATTGGGCATAAGGGGTTTACCAATGAAGAGCGCGAGGGAATTCAAAAGATGATTGATACGGGTTTTATTGATACATTCAGGATATTTACCCAGGGAAACGGTTATTATACCTGGTGGAGTCATTTTGCCAACGCCCGTGTAAGAAACGTAGGCTGGAGAATTGATTATATGTTTATCAGCGAGATATTAAAAAATAAGGTCAAGAAAGCAACTATCCATAAGGATGTGTTCGGGTCAGATCATTGTCCTGTGGAATTGGATATTGCAGTATAAATAAATGAAGCTAGAAAATAACAAAACTGAATTAATGCGGAAAGTGAAAGAAGAGGTGATTGATTTTAAAAAATCTCCGCTTTATAAATATCGAACAGAAAATAAATATTTTCCGGTGATTGGTGAAGGAAGTCACTTCTCTGAAATTATGTTTGTCGGGGAAGCGCCCGGAAAAAACGAGGCGTTAAAAGCCCGACCTTTTTGCGGAGCATCTGGGAGAGTGCTGGATGAGCTGCTGCAGTCAATCGAACTAAAAAGAGAAGATGTGTATATCACTAATATTGTAAAAGACAGGCCACCCGATAACCGAGACCCGTCGCCTGAAGAAATAGCTTTATATTCGCCATTTTTAGACCGACAGATAGATATTATTCAGCCCAAAACCATTGCCACGTTGGGCAGGTTTTCGATGGCTTATATTATGAATACGTTTGGTTTGCAGTCTGAATTGAAAACTATTTCACAAATTCACGGCAAGGTTTTTGAAGGCAAAACAAGTTATGGAACGGTACGGATTATTCCCTTGTACCACCCGGCTGTCGCGTTGTATAATGGTTCTACTAAAGATATACTTAAAGAAGATTTTAAAATATTATTAAAATAATTTAAAATTTATGAAAACAGCGCAAATAAATAATTATGGACATGTCGATGAAATTAAAATTATCGACATAGAAAAACCAAAAGCCGGAAAAGGACAGGTTTTGGTAAAAGTTTATGCTTCTTGCGTAAATCCGGTTGATACGAAAATCAGAGAAGGATTGTTCAAACCACCGTCTTTAAAGTTTCCATTTGTACTCGGCTCTGATTTTGCTGGTGTTATTACTGAAATTGGAGAAGGTGTTGAAAATTTCAGCGTCGGAAACAAGGTGTATGGGAGTGGCAGCGCATTGGCCGGCGCAACTGGGGCTTTTGCTGAATTTGTTGCTGTTCCTGCCGGAATAATTTCAAAAATGCCCAATAATGTAGATTTTAACCAAGCGGCGGCAATTGTTTTAGTTGGAGTTAGCGCGGTGCAAGCAATATTAGAGCACTCTCAGCTAAAATCCGGTCAGAAAATTTTAATTCATGGAGGTGCCGGAGGAATCGGAACAGCAGCAATTCAAATTGCAAAAAGCATAGGAGCTTATGTGGCAACAACTGCATCCGGTGATGGAATTGATTTTGTCAAAAAACTAGGAGCAGATAAGGTGATTGATTACAAAACTGAGAAATTTGAAGAACTGTTGTCAGATTTTGATGTAGTATATGATACGGTCGGCGGAGAAGTGTTTGAAAAATCTTTCAAAGTTTTGAAAAAAGGAGGAATAATCGTTTCAATGGTCGCCCAGGACGAAAAGAAGCTTTCCGAGCAATATGGCGTTAAGGTTATTTCGCAATTTACTCAAGTTAATACAAATCGCTTGGATGCATTAAGGGATTTAATTGAAAACGGAGAAGTGAAAGTTCATGTTGATAAGGTGTTTTTGTTTGATAATATAAAAGAGGCATTTAGCGCAAAAGAAACTGGTGAAGTTTTGGGAAAGATTGCTATTCAAGTTAATAAATAATTATTAATCGTTAATTTTTTCCGTGGAAAAAATTAGCATCTTAAACATATGGAAACAGAAATAGAAACAAATCATATTATAGATTTCTCTGACCGATTATTCTGGCTGGTTACCGGTTTAATTATAGTCATTGCAATCGGTGCAGTAGCATATATTATGTACGATTTTAGTTCGTTGCCGCAAAATACGCCACATGAAATAACGGTCAGCGGCAGCGGCAAGGCGTATGTTAAACCTGATATCGCATTGGTTAGTTTTGGCGTAATAAATCAGGCGGCCAAAAGTCAGGATGCGGTAAATCAAAATAATACCAAAATGAACGCCATTATCACCGCCATAAAAAGTTTGGGAGTTGCCGATGCCGACATCCAAACTACATCATATAATCTGTCGCCTGTATATGGTTATTCAAAAGTTTTACAGCCGATGCCTGCGGATAGCGCGTCTTCCGGCATAGCTTTGCCTCCTGTTTATATTGATAGGGGTCAGGTAATTACGGGATATTCACTGGATCAGGAAGTTTCCGTTAAAATCAGAAATTTTGATTCCATAAATTCTATCATAGATAAAGCGACTGCCGTCGGTGCCACCAATGCAGGAAATTTGCAGTTTACCGTTGATAATCCGGAAACCGCCAATGCTGCGGCTCGCGCTCTGGCTATTGTTGACGCCCAGAAAAAAATCCAGGATATCGCGAAAGAATCCGGTTTGTCGGTTGGCAAATTGGTGAATTTATCTGAAGGATATAGCGGAGTTATACAACCAATGTATGCATCTGCTATGGGGGTTGCAAAGTCGACTCCCAGCGTAGCGCCTCAAATTCAAACCGGCCAGCAAGAAGTTGATTCAGACGTAACATTAACATACCAAGTAAGGTGATGGAGAACTGTATTTTTTGCAAAATTATAAAAGGAGAAATTCCGTCAGTTAAGGTTTTTGAAGATAAAGATGTTTTAGTGTTTTTGGATGTTGCTCCACTGACTAAGGGACATTGTTTGGTTGTTCCTAAAAAACATGCTGAAAATATTTTTGATATTGATGACGAAGATTTAAAGAAAGTCATTGTTGTTGCAAAAAATATTTCAAGGAAAATAAAAAATTCTTTACATGTCGATGGAATCCGCATCTCACAATCTAACGGAGAAGCGGCGGGGCAGGTGATTTCGCATTTCCATTTACACATTATTCCAAGATACAAAGACGATGGTGTGAATATGAGCGAAACGAGCGTTGCGCGTCCTAAAATGGTGGATATAACAGAACTTAAAGAGTTGGCGGAAAAGATTAAAATTTAATTATTAGTAAAGATTAAAATAAAAATTATGGCAATTCAAGAACAAGGAGGTGGTGGAGAAGTGGTCCCGGAGGAGAAAAATTCACAGCAAGAAGAGGACTCAAAACAATTGAAGGCAATGGCAGATAAGTTTAACGCCGAGGAACAAAGAATATTACAAGAACATATGCTGAAAAATTTAGATGCGACAAGTGGGAAAGACGAGAAGAACAATAAGGCGGAAGATGAAATAATGCATAGGGCAGAATTAAATTCTGGAATAAATACCGCATATGAAGATCGGGTGTCTTATCAGAGAACAAGGAGGCAAAAACTCGAAGACATTAAAAAGCAAAATCCAAAAGCAAGTGATGCCGAATTAGAAACGCAGTTAGTTGAATTTTGGGGAATGCCCGCAGAATTAAGTGACGAAGAGCTAGAAGATCGCTACTATGTTCAAGGTAGTGAAGCGAGGAAGCAATGGGAAGCATCTAGGAAAAAAGGTAAACCAGCGAGAAAAACATTTTGAAATTATATTTGAACTAAAATCGGTTAAAAGAAAGCCGATTTTTGTTTGCTTTCCGATATTTTTGTGGCATAATTAGGAATAATTATAAATCAAATTTGTAATGGATTCTCAAATAGAAGAAGTAAAAAATAAGCTGAATGTAATTGATATAATCAGTGGCTACATAAAGCTGACAAAAACTGGTATTAATTATCGCGGAGTTTGCCCTTTTCATTCTGAAAAAACTCCGTCTTTTTTTGTTTCGCCAACTCGGCAAATGTGGCATTGTTTTGGATGCGGGGCCGGGTCAAGTATTTTTGACTTTGTAATGAAAATTGAAGGTGTTGAATTTGGCGATGCCTTAAGAATTTTGGCGAATAAAGCCGGAATTGAATTAAAGCACGAGAATGTCTCAACTGAGAACCGAACGCCAGCGGTTATATGAAGTGTGTGAACTAGCCTGTAAATTTTTTGAAAAACAATTGGAGGCAAGCGTCATTGGCAAAGAAGCCGAAGAATACTTATTAAAAAGAGGAATTACCAAAGAAAGCATTAAAAAATGGAGACTGGGATATTCGCCTGACACCTGGAAGGGTTTATCTGATTTTTTAATCGGCAAAGGATATACTCGGGAAGAAATGGTAAGAGCGGGGCTGGCGATTGAAAAAGAAGGCGGCCGAGGTGATTCATATGACCGGTTTCGTGGCAGAATTATGTTCCCTGTATTTGATTTAAATGGGCAGGTGGTTGGTTTTGGCGGAAGGGTTTTCAAACAAGTTGAAAAGGAAACGGCGAAGTATATTAATGTCCCACAAACTTTACTTTATGATAAAAGCAATATTTTGTATGGTTTAAATAATGCAAAATTGGCAATCAGAAAACAAAATCAATGTGTGGTGACAGAAGGCTATACCGATGTGATTATGTGCCACCAGGCGGGATACGAAAATGTGGTGGCGGCTTCAGGAACCGCATTAACCACTCAGCATCTGCATATTTTAAAACGATATTCTGAAAATTTGGTGTTGGCATTTGATATGGATGTTGCCGGAGATTCAGCCACAAAACGGGGAATTACCAACGCCCAAGAGCAGGGATTTAGCATAAAAATTATTGGAAGTTACGGCGCTGATTTTACCAAAAAAGAAGGCGAGGCAAAAATAAAATCTGATCCGGCAGATATTATTTTAAAAGACCCGAAACTTTGGGAAAATGCGGTTAGCAAAGCTAGGACAATTATGGATTATTATTTTGATACGGCTTTTTTAAGTTTTGATTCAAAAACTCCTGAAGGAAAACGAGAAATTGGAAAAATAGTTTTGCCGGCAATAAAAAGAATCCCAAATAAAATAGAACAGTCGCATTGGATTCAAAAATTATCCGGAATGTTGGGAGTCAAAGAAGAAGCCATCTTAGACGAGATGGTAAAAGTTAAATTGGTTCAAGATTCTTCAGAAAAAGTATCAGAAAACGTGAAGCCGATAATCAAAGATAACAGTTTAACCGAAGAAAAAAGAAAAAAAATCATTGAGAATAAAATTATTTCATTAATTTTAAAAAATCCTGACGATATAAAAATAATTGAAGAATTGCAATATGATCTGCTTTCTGAAAATGTCGGTAAGTTTTTAAAAGAAGTTAAAAAAATAGTAGATAATAGAGTTCCATTGAATGAAGGGGAGCTAGAGAAGGATTTTAAGAAGGCGCTCAGTGACTCTATTTTGCAGCTGGATTTAGACGCTGAACTTAAAAACTTTGTGGCGGCCCTTGCTTTAAGGGCAGATATCGAGTATGAAGAAGATGGTCAGGATGAGATAAAACTCTGCATTTTACAGCTAAAAAACATAGCATTAAAGAATAAATTGAGCGAAGTTTCAAATAATATAAAAAAAGCTGAGGTCGAAAATGATCACAAAAAAGTAAGTGATTTAATCGACGAATTTAGTAAATTAACAAAAGAGTTATAACTTTTTTAAAAAAATGGCGAAAAAAATAAAAAAGAACGATAAAAAAAATAAAGTCCAAAAGAATAAATTTTTATCAAGAAAAACTGCAAAAAAACATACTAAAAAAAGGATAGCAGTTAAAGCTGATAGAACAAAAGTTTCTCAAGAACAAATTGATGCTTTATTAAAAAAAGGTGAAGAAAGAGGGTTTATAACAAATTCGGAGATTTTGTATTCTATCCCAAATATTGAACATAATATTGAGGAGCTGGAAAAAATATACGATACATTAAAAGAGAGAGGGATTGAATTAAAAGAAGCCCGGGAATTTTTAGAAACAAAAAGTGGAAAAAAAGAGAAGAA
Source organism: Candidatus Staskawiczbacteria bacterium (assembly GCA_963761865.1). Classification (GTDB taxonomy): domain Bacteria; phylum Patescibacteriota; class Minisyncoccia; order Minisyncoccales; family Staskawiczbacteraceae; genus VGLO01. Next base: position 166,864 of record CAVXIE010000002.1, read on the forward strand.
AGCCAAGAAGATAATTTTAGGAAAAATTGATCCAATTCAGATGTATTTGAAAGAAATTGGAAGATCCAGCTTCTTGTCGGCAAGAGAAGAAAAAGAATTGGCAAAAAGCATTGAAGGGGGCGAAGAAGACGCAAAAGATAAGCTTGCTCTGGCAAACTTAAGGCTTGTCGTTTCTATTGCTAAAAAATATATCGGCAGGTCGCCAAATTTAACTTTGCTGGATTTAATTCAGGAAGGAAATTTGGGGCTTTTTAAAGCAGTCAAAAAATTTGACTGGAGAAAAGGATATAAATTTTCAACGTATGCAACCTGGTGGATTAGACAATCAATTACGAGAGCCTTGGCTGACCAAGCAAGGACAATCAGAATTCCTGTACACATGATTGAGACAATTTCAAAATATACAAAAGTCAGAAAAACGTTATTACAGGAATTGGGCAGAGAACCATTGGCCGAAGAAATTGCCGCGGAAATGGGTTTGGAAGTTGATAAGGTTCATCACATCAGAAAAATTGCTCAAAAAGCTGTTTCGCTTGAAACTCCAATCGGAGAAGATAAAGATAAACAGGACAGTATTTTGGCGGAATTTATTAAAGACGACAAATCAATTGCGCCAAATACAGAAGCCGCAAGGAATCTTTTGAAAGAAAGGCTTGAAGAGATTTCAAGCGAACTTTCGCCAAGAGAACTGAAAATTTTGGGAATGAGATTTGGGTTAGAAGATGGTGTCATGCATACCCTTGAAGAGACGGGAGCTGATTTTGGTGTAACCAGGGAAAGAATTAGACAGATTCAGGCAAAAGCAATTGAAAAATTGCGCAGGCACACAGAACTCAAAAAGGTAAAAGACTACTATTAAAATGGTGCCAGATAGAAACAATAATTTTTATGAAAGGATAAAAATTGCGTTTTTGGGCCTTATTCTGGCATTCAAAGAAGAGGAAAATTTTAAGATGCAGCTTTTAATAGGAGCTGTAGTTGTTTTTTTTATGATTATCCTTGGATTAAGCAATATAGAAAAAGCGATTTTAATTTTAATGATATTAGTTGTGTTAAGTCTTGAACTGACTAATTCTCAGATTGAAAAGTTTTTGGATTTAATCCAGCCGGAGCATCACCCAAGAGTCAAAATAATCAAAGACTTTTCAGCCGGAGCAGTGTTATTTTCTGCCTTAGGCTCTATAATAATTGGGCTTTTAATATTTTTGCCTCACATAGAATTTATATTTAAGAATAGGTAACTTGGGTGCGTCGCAAAACGACATATGTGCTTGCTTCGCTCCCTTAAATAAAAAAGTCCTCAACCTTAACGGGTAGGGGACTTTGTTTGTTCACTAGGCTTTTCCTGATAGTAGGATCATGACATCTTTAGCGCTGGCTTTAATACCGGTCATATTGCCACATAACTCGGAAACATCGCCGGAGATTCCGGAAACATCGCCGGAAATTCCGGTTAGATCTCCAGAAATCTTAGATACATCGCCGCTGATTAAAGAAACGTCTCCAAAAATATTTGATACGTCTCCGAGAATATTTGTTACGTTTCCGTGAATACGTGTAACATCTCCTGAAATATTGGCGAAATCTCCGTGGATGCCGGAAAGGTCTCCCCTGATTTTAGTAATATCTCCGGAAATTCCCGAGCAATTGCCACGAAGATCGCTAACATCTCCCTTGATGCCTGTAACATCGCCCTTGAGGTTTGTAACATTCCCCCAAAGATCACTGATATCACCTGAAATATTCGAAACATTACCAGTAACTTTTTTGTTCAGGATTCCTTTTAGATAGCTCACATTTCCATCAATTCTAGATACTTCCCCTTTAATGTGGCTTACGTCGCCGCTTATCAAGGTTACATTGCCTGAAATATTAGAGCAGTCGCCAAAAATTCTGGCAGCGTCGTTAAAAATATTGGTCGCATCTCCGTATAAAGTTCTTTGAGGAGAAAACAGTCGCTTATAATTTATTAGCTTTCTTTTTTGAGTCACAATTTTTAACCGAGCGAAAACCTTTTTTTTCATAGCTACTTGCATAATGGGAAACTCCTTTTGATTATCGATAGGTTAGGTGCAGAAATTGAAAGAACTTAATCTACACTATATTACTTTAAATATTTTGTCAAGTATTATTAATAATCAGATATGGTAAAACTAACAATAAAACTGGCTATTTATGAAAAAATATAGTATAATTCTAAATTATGTCAAGCAATGAGACGATTGTAAAATTTAATAAGGTTTCTTTTGAGTGGTCAAGCAGCAAGCCAATTTTGATTGAGGCCGATTTTGCTGTGCGGAGAGGTTCAAAAATTACTTTAATGGGTCAGAATGGAGCCGGCAAAAGCACTATTTTTGAATTAATAACCGGAAAAGAAAGTCCGGAATCCGGTGCGGTGAATATAGCTAATAATCTTACTATTGCTGCCGCCAGGCAGGTTATTTCAAGAGACGAGATAGAACTTACAGTAAAAGAGTTTCTTGAAAGCTCACTTAAAAATGTGACAAAGGAAAAAGTCTACGATATCGATCCAAAAATTGAAGAAGTATTAGAAGTAACAAATTTAAAAGTTCCTTCTGATAAGATTATTAAAAGTTTATCAGGCGGACAGCAGGCAAGATTGCTGTTAGCTTCTGCCTTGATACAAAATCCTGATTTGCTTTTGCTTGATGAGCCGACAAATAATTTGGACAAATCCGGCATTGCTCATCTTACAGAATTTATTTTAAATTATCCTAAAACCTGTATTGTTATTTCTCACGATGCGGATTTTTTAAATTCATTTACGGAAGGAGTTTTGTACCTGGATATTTTTAATAAAAAAGTTGAACAATATACCGGAAACTATTTTACAGTTGTAGAAGAAATTAAGATAAGATTAGAAAAAGAAAGGATGAAAAACGCCAGATTAGAAAAAGATATTTCTCACAGAAAAGAGCAGGCCAATTTTTTTGCCCAGAAGGGAGGTCATTTAAGAGACGTCTCTGCTAAAATGAACAGAAAAATTGAAGAGCTGGAAGAAGAGATTGTTGATGTGAGGCAAGAAGATAAAACAATCAGGAACTTTAAGATTCAATGCCAGCAAGATATTGGTGGAGATTTATTAAAATTGGACTCAGTCTCAATTGCCAAAAATCATAAATTTGTTGAGAAGAAAGTAAATATAACCTTAGGAAAAAAAGAAAGATTGTTATTAACCGGACCGAATGGAATTGGGAAAACTACGCTTTTAGAAAAATTGGCATCGGGCCACGCCAAAGGAGAATACACAAAAGAAGGATTAAAAATAAGTTATTACCGGCAAGATTTTTCAAACCTGGACTTTAATGCGACGGTGTATGAAACGCTTACAAAGGTAACTGACGGTGAACGTGCATCAGAACAGGGTTTGCGGGCGCATGCGGCAGGATTTTTAATAGATGCGGAACTGTTGAAATCAAAAATAGGAAATTTATCTGAAGGGCAAAAGGGGCTGGTGGCATTTGCGGCAATATCTTTGCAAAAACCGGGTTTACTCATTTTAGATGAGCCGACAAACCATATTAATTTCAGACACATCCCGGTGATTGCAAAAGCCATTAATGATTTCCAAGGCGCTATTATTTTAGTAAGTCATATGCCCGATTTTGTGGCTCAAATAAAAATTGATCAGGTGCTGGATTTGGGCAAATTTTTATAGGATAATATACATATGATTTTAGACGACGTTAAAATTACAGTTACCGGTGGAAAGGGCGGGAATGGAATGGTTCGGTTTAATAAAACCAAACTGTCTTTGGGGCCCACCGGCGCTAACGGCGGCAAAGGCGGAGATGTTTTTATGCAAGGAGTTTCCAATTTAGGAGCTTTAAGGCAGTTTCGGTTTAAAAAAGATTTTACCGCACAAAAAGGAGAAGACGGAAAAATAAAATTAAATGACGGGAGCGGCGGCGACGATATCACGTTAATGATTCCGGTGGGAACTATTATCCATAATTTAACTACCGGGCAAAATATAGAAATGCTAAAAATTGGCCAAACTGAATTGGTGGCAAAAGGCGGCAGGGGCGGCAGGGGAAATTTTTTGTTCAGGTCATCTACCAATACCACGCCAATGCAGTCTGAAAAAGGCAGGCCGGGAGAATCGTTTCAACTCAGACTGGAGTTAAAAATGATTGCCGATGTAGGGTTTATCGGGTTGCCGAATGTCGGGAAATCAAGCTTGCTTAACGAACTTACCAATGCCCAAAGCAAAGTGGCAAATTATCCGTTTACCACGCTTGAGCCGAATTTAGGAGTATATTACGATTTGATTTTGGGAGATATTCCCGGAATTATTGAGGGTGCTTCAATCGGCAAGGGGCTTGGCATTAAATTTTTACAGCATATTGAAAGAACAAAAGTGTTGTTTCATTTAGTTTCGGCCGAATCGGCAGATCCGATGGCAGATTATAAAACGGTCAGAGAAGAATTGAAAAATTATAATCCATTGCTTCTGGAAAAACCGGAATATATTTTCTTAAGCAAAACCGATGCGGTTTCTGCGGAAACCGCCGAGAAAATTATTTCAGAATTCAAAAAAGAGAATAAGGAAATTATTCCTATATCAATTGCTGACGACAAAACCATGGAAGAAGTAAAGAAAATCCTTAATAAAATTATTGCAGATAAAACAGTTATGGTGTAGAATAATCTAACAGGTTTTAAAATTAATTACCTTTTTATAACAAATAATAAAAAGGCAGAAAAATTATGTCAGAGTCATTGACCGGACACGAAATAGAACCGATGCCACCAGATCAAATTCTTGACTACGTACAACAAATAGGGAAAGATCTTGAAAATTCTGTTATCACAACAAAGGCGATGATTGAAGAGGCAAGGGAGAAAGGTATACCCGTTGATCTGTCTCAAAGTGAGACTTTGAATAAATTTGCCCCACTTGGTAAATACGAGGTGATGCTTGTCAAAATACGAGCGGAGTTAGGTCGTGTTGGGAGTGAATTATTTAACCAGGGTGTTAAAATGACGGAAAAAGATTTGAATGTTCGCTTGAAGAAAATGGGACATTCGCCAAGATAATTTATCGCAAAAAGATACAGCAATTTAAAAACACTTTTATCAAAGTGTTTTTAAATTACGAATTTATCTTCTTTTTCCGTATCGGAAATTGCCCTGCGGTTTGCTTTTGTTTTGAGAATAATTATTTCTGTTGAAATTATTGTTTTGTCTTGGCTGAATTTGTGGTGCTGTATTAATCTGTGGTTTTGGCTGATGAAAATGGCCTGAAAGATCGGGTAATTTTGAAATTGGCAAGTACATTCTGGTCAGTTTTTCAATTTCTCTAACTTTAGAACCTTGGTCCGGCAATGCAAATGAAATAGCTTTGCCTGACATTCCGGCTCGGCCGGTTCTGCCGATTCTGTGGACATAATCTTCGGCGTTTTCCGGCAAATCATAATTAACCACCAGTTCAATTCCTTTCACATCAATTCCTCTTGAAGCAATATCGGTGGCAACTAAAATTCTATACCTGCCAACTTTAAATCCTTCTAGGGCTTCTTTTCTTTGGCCAAGGGATCTGTTTGAATGTATTTCTGCCGCGGTAATTCCGATGGCGCGAAGGTCCGCGCAAATTTTCTTTGCGTTATATTTTAATCTTAAGAATATCAAAACACTTCCTTTATATTCACTGAGTAATTTTCTGAGCAGGGGAGCTTTCTGGTCTTTTTTAACTACGAACAGTTCGTGTTCAATATTGGCGGCGGTTGTGCCGGCTTTGGCAATTTCCACTCTTAACGGAAGCTTCATATGATTGCTGGCAATTTTTGCGATGCCATCGGGCATGGTTGCCGAAAAAAGCATCGTTTGGCGGTTTGCCGGAACCAATTGCAATATTTTTTTAATTTGCGCGGCAAATCCCATATCAAACATTCGGTCGGCTTCGTCCAAAACCAAATTGGTAATATTATGCAAACTTAAATTTCTTTGCTGAATGTGGTCAACAATTCTTCCCGGGGTACCGATAATAATGTGGGGATTAGCCCGGAGCAACATTACCTGCGGTCTGATTGGAGCTCCGCCTATTAATACGGCTGTTTTTATGCCAAGTTCTCTGCCAAATTTCTGTATGGAATCATTTACCTGTAAGGCTAATTCTCGGGTTGGTAGCAATATTAGACCTTTTGCATTCGGATTATTCAAAATTTGTTGTACTAGCGGGATTCCAAAAGCCAGGGTTTTTCCTGTACCAGTTTGAGCTATTCCGATAATATCTTTTCCCTCAATACCAATAGGAATTGCTTTGTGTTGAATTGAGGTGGGGGATTTGAATCCCAATCTTGAAAGGATATCAAGAATCCTTGGAGCTATGCCAAGACCGCTAAATCCTATTTCCGGCTCACTAGTTGTTTGGTTTTCTATCATGTTTTGATTATATACTAGATTATAAAAAATGTCAAAGCATTTGCATCTTTATATCTTTGCTTTATTCTCAAATTTATGGTACGCTTACTTATGATTGACAATATAAGCAAAGAGCAATTTTTAGCAGAGCATAACAGATTATCACCGGCGCACCTGCAGGCCACTTTTACGTTGCTTACAAAATTTCAGGAAGAAAAAAAACCGCAGTTGAAAGACAGCGGTTGGTCGTATAAATTAAGGATACCTTTTATCTCTTGGCTTATCACGATACCTACAGAAAAGATAAAGCACACAAAATTGTCAACAAAGCAGGAATATAGAAATTATCCGGAAACCAAGTATTAAATATAAGAATTAAATAATGAAAGATTATTTATCAAAAAAATATAAAAAAGCCAGGTTGTATTTCCAGAATTTCAGAACCAAGGCAGTAATTAGAATGGCCAATTTAGCCAAAAGACTGGATCAAGGCCACAGCAGAGACGAGAGGAAGAAATAACCTTACTGATTGATCCAAGAAGAGTATTCAAGCGCGTTGCGTTTGGATACTTTTTATTTGATTAATGTTCTGAAAAAATTTGCAAATTTTTATATAAAGTATAAAATCTATTAATGTTATGAAGGTGGTGTTATGTTGTTCTTTGTCAGGAGAATATCAAATGACCGCTACAAGAAGTTGTCCTGTGCGAGTTCATTTTGTGGAGAGAAAGTTTATAAGTTTTGATTTCAGTCTCTTCGCGATAGTTATTAAAAACCCGAAAAGCATCAGGGATGGAAGCTACGTATACATGGATCAATTTAGCTATAGGAATAAATTCATGGCGTACTGGTATCCTGATAAAAAGGACTTCTTGGTTGAATTGATAGCGATAAGCGTTGATGAATTCAAGAAGATTAAAGAGGCAGGGCAAAAGTGGGTGGAAAAATGGGAAGAGTCCGATATTAAGCAATTATTCCATCTGCTCAGAAAGAACTTTCCCAGGCAGGTCAAGCTGTACTATAAATAGGTCTAAATGTCCGTTCCTCTTTTGGAGCGGACTTTTTTTAGTTTCGCAAAAATAAGTTTTATTTGAGAATGATTCTATTGACAACGTCAACAAAAATCTGTTAGTCTTACCACAGCGGTTCTTTTCATTACTGAATCCAAGGAGTGGGCTATGAAAAGGTTCAGGTGCAGAAAGTGTTTGTTTTCGTGGGTTGGTGATAAAAAAACGTGTCCAAACTGCGGTGCATATAAAGAATTTTTTGAAAGATGCACTTGCAATCACATGATAATAATCAATAAGTATTACGGCAAGTCTATGCATCTAAGGTTTGGAAAACGATCCACATTGTCCGCTTCACGGAAACGGATGAGAAGCAAATCAGTAAGGAGCGGTAAATCGCTCCTTTTTTGTATTAAACAAAAAACCGCCTTTCGGCGGATTTTTGTTTAATACATTATATAAATCTACGAGAGATGTTTTGAAACGAGTTTTGTCATTTCGAACATATTAACTGTCTTTTTGCCTCCAAATACTGCTTTTAATGCATCATCTCCGTTAATGTTCCTCTTGTTTTTTGGATCCTGAAGATTATTTTTCTTGATATATGCCCAGAGCTTTTTTACAACTTCTGATCGGGGCATAGGACCTTTTCCAACTACCAAAGCTAATTCAGGGCTGACCTGCATTGGCTTCATAAACGCACTATTGGTTTTTGTTGCCATAGTTTTTTTATGATTAATTATTAATATTATATAATTGTATCATAGTAGAATCTCCTGTCAATCAATTTCCCTTGTAGAATTGAAAATATCAGTCTGCCAACTGCTTATATCAAAAAAGCGTCCAATCTTTGCAGAAGGACGCATCGTAATGTCTTTGGTTACTCCCATTGTATCTTAATGGGTTTTTCCCGCATACCTGAGTTGGCGCAGGTGATGGTGAGAATATTACTGTCATCGTCTGTGATGAAAGTAATTTTGATCTCGTCAGAGCTGCAGCTAACCACCTCAACTTCGCACTCTTCGCTTGATGGAATGTCAAGGTTTTCGCTATGAGAAGCGAAAGGGTATTTTATCAAATGCTGATACAGGATTTTCCCGCGGGCATTTTTAACGCCGATGGCGATATTAAAGCCGGCGGATTGCACTAGGACAAGCTCATTCTCAAAGAGTTCAAAGGAAAAATGTCTTCCGTGTATCGCATCAAATCGTGAAATGTCCATTTGCGTTTCTCCTTTGTTGAAAGGGTAAGTTTTTCAGATTTGGTATCCGGTAGGACATTTGCAGTCGTCGGCCGGTTCGCCGCAATAATCACAGAATTTAATCCCGTGAGATCTAGCCATTACGTTTAAGTAAAGGCTTTCGTCGCCGTTGTACTCGTAGTGCACCACTTCCATCGGATGCCTATCGCCAGGTTGCGCAAGCTTTCCGATTATCAATGCGACGCGGCTCTCTTGTTTTGGCGTCAGACGTCTTTCGGTTGCGGTAGCCATGACCTATCTCCTTATTGTTGAAGTTAATGAGCTGAAACAAATCAATCTTAATATTTTATTTAATTTTGGTCAATGAAAAAGTAAAATTTTGTTTTTATGATAGAATGCAGATATGGAATTAAGAATTATTGCGCATTTGGACATGGATGCTTTCTTTGCTTCAGTTGAAGAAGCCGCCACCCCGCGGTTTAGTGGCAAACCCATTGCAGTCGGGTTTGAGCCAAACAATGGCATAGGCAGAGGGGTTGTTTCCACAGCAAATTATAAGGCGCGGGAATATGGGATACATTCGGCGATGCCTATTTCAATTGCCTGGAGATTATCAAAAGAAGCGAAAAGGCAAGGGAAAGAAGAGGTGATATTTTTACCCGTTGACTTTGAGTTATACAATAAAGTTTCCGATAATGTTTTTAAAATTATCAAAAAGCACTCCGGTACTATTGAGCAGGCGAGTATTGATGAGTTTTACTTTGATTTGAGTTTTGCTGAAAGTTTTAAGAAAGCCGAAGAAATCTGCCAAGAAATAAAGGCGGAGATAAAAGAAAGTCAAAAAGTTACTTGTTCTGTGGGAATTGCTCCAAATAAGCTTGTCTCTAAAATTGCCGCAGGAATTAATAAGCCCGACGGCATACTTTTGGTTGAAGAAAAAAATGCCCAAGATTTTTTAAAACCGTTAAGCATCAGAGAAATTCCCGGCATTGGCCCTAAAACTGCGGAAATATTTTATAAAAAAGATGTAAAAACAGTTAAAGACTTACTTAAATATTCTGTAGAAGATTTGGAAGGAATTTTAGGCAAGCACGGAGGTAAAATATATTACAAGATCAAAGGTATTGATGACGACCCTATAACCGAAAACCGAGAAGTAAAATCAATCGGAGAACAAACCACTTTTGGCAAAAACACCTTAGATATTATTTTTATCTGCGAGACCTTCAAAAAACTTTCTGATGGCGTATTCAGAAGATTTTTAGAAAGCGGGTTTGAAAAATTTAAAACGATATCTATTACGGTTCGTTTTTCTGACTTTGAAACAAAAACAAGCGCCAAAAGTTTTAAAGAGGTGATTGGGCTAAACGGAAAAAAGAAGTTTGAAGTGGAAATAATGAAATTATTGCTTCCCTTTTTAGACAAAAGAAATAATCCCAGGTTAAAGCCGATAAGGCTCGTCGGGGTAAGGATTGAGAAATTATCATAGTTTCCATTTTCTGACATAATAGATTATAATTACCGAATATATAAATGGAATTTGGAAAAAATAAAAAGTTTATCGTTGTATCCGCAATAATTTTGCTGGGAGTTTTTTTTATTTTTGCAGTAAATCATCAAAATATATATAAAATGATAGCCTCTTTATCGGGATCGCTTAATGGTGATAATAATTTGGACAGTAGTGTAGTAATTTTGCCGAAAACATTGGCAAACTCGCCGTTTGTCATAAAGGCAGTTTATATTACCGGATGGTCAGCCGGTTCAAAAAAATATTTGACCTATTTGGACGGTCTTTTTAAGACAACTCAGATAAATGCAGTTGTGATTGACATTAAAGACTATTCCGGTGTTGTTTCTTATAAAACCGCCGCTCCGAAAGTTCAGCAATATGGAACCTATTATCCGGAAATTTCAGATATAGATTCTTTGATAGGACACCTGCATAGTCAGGGCATTTATGTTATCGGAAGGATCGTTTCTTTTGAAGATTCCGCGTTGGCGAAAGCTCGTCCCGATTTGGCAGTATATGACACGTCAAAAACTCCTATAAACTTAGAAACGCAAAAGATATCAGCACCTGTATTATGGGGAAACAACGACGGTTTATATTGGCTTGATCCGGCTTCAAATGAAGTTCAAGATTATGATATTTCAATTGCGAAAGATGCGATAAACCATGGATTTGACGAAATAAATTTTGACTATGTTCAGGTTTCCTTCTGATGGTGAAACCAAAAATATGGGGTTTCCTTTTTGGGACGGAAAAACTCCAAAACATATTATCATAAAAGGGTTTTTTCAAAAAATCAGAGAAGCGCTTCCTAATGCCAAACTGTCAGTTGACCTTTTCGGGCAAACTTCTGTCAGTAAAGATGATATGGGGATAGGTTAGGTAATGGAGGACTCTTTTGATTATTTCAATTATGTTTGCCTGATGTTATATCCTTCTCATTTTGCCAATGGGTTTATCGGTTATACTAATCCCGCTGATTACCCGTATGAAATTGTGAAATATTCAATGGATGGAGCAATCGGCAAAGAAATTTCATATTATGGATTGCAGACGGAAAATGCAAACGGAATCAACACAAATCTTTCTGATGATGTGCCCGGAAAGACGTTGGCAAAAATTAGACCTTGGCTTCAGGATTTTAACATCGGCGCTTATTACACCGCTGATATGGTTGATAAAGAAATAAAGGCTGTCACCGATTCAACCGGAAAGGATTTCAGTGGGTTTCTACTATGGAATCCGTCAAATATATATACAAAAGATGCAGTTTTATCAAGCTCTATTATAAAATAGCCCAGTGGATTTTTTTGCAATAAAAAAGCGTCTGCCGTGAACAGTCGCTTTATTTTTTTAGAAAAGAAGGACGGGGAGTTAGGGATATAGCGGTGCAAAAGCAAGTTTGCGACCGACAAGGTCGCACTCCCCATCCTTTAATTAAATATTACACAAAAATTTAAAAATTACAATAAAAAAGGTCATATTGAAATATGACCCAAAGAGCAAAAAAGCGATTGGCAGAAATATTAAAGGTTGTTATTTATTTACTGTCTGTTCTTTCTTTTTGCTGAACAAAAAAATATAAATTATTTCAAGTATTCCGGCGGTATTCACTACAAGCATAATAACGTACCAAACTTTATGGCTGTTTTTAGCTGCTTTCCATAAGGCAAATCCCTTCCATACAAGACTCCAAAGCACCAATACTGCAATAAATATTGGCAGCAGAGGATTGTTGAAAGAATGGGCAAAATTTATAAGCAACAGTTCTTTTTGTGTCATAATCTTATTGATTTAATAGTTTACCATATTATATCATATTACAAAATATTTTTGTATATTTAAAGAAAGTCATTTTTTTAATTCAAAAAATAAAATGCTGAACGGAAAGGCGGGGATAATTCTCAAATGCATTTTGCCCAGATAATGATCGGGTGCAATTTGCACGATTTCATCCAAAATCCATCTGACCCAAAACGGATTACCTTTTACGTTATAGTCAATTTTTATTACGAATAACCTTTCGTCAAATAAACCTGTGCCGACAGAGGTGGTAAATGCATATTTTTCAATTTGCTTATCTTTTTTATCTTTAAAAATATTTGTTCCGGTGTTGCTATCTGCATCAAATTTTTTACCAATCCATAATGTTTTAAATCCATTGTTTCCCAGGTAGAATCCGCTAGGTTTCTCTTTAGGTAAACTACCTTGCAAAAAATCCTGATTATTCGGTTCTTTGGTCATCATAAGCGTACGTAGCCACAGCAGTATTAGTGCGATTAATGCTAAAATAAGTGAAAACTTTAGAAATTCTATTACAAAAAAAACAATAAATATAGTATAAAGTATTTTATCAAACTTATTCATAATTGAGCGGTTATATTATTTCATTATACTATTTCCATAAATTTTATGTAAATAAAAAACTCCGGTTATATGAGGAGTATTTGTTATTTGTTGAAATTACAATCAATAAATGTATCTATGGATAGTTTTTTGCTTAATATTTTTTTGTCGGCGGCGGTTTTCATGGCGCATATAATTTCTTCTTTTTCGTCAAAACTGGTCATAGTCCAGCCGTTTTCTATTTTGCCTTTACTTTTAACGGCTATAATACTGCCTATCCCGAAATTTTTAACAAACTCAATTTTTTCTTCTTTTGTTTTTGGTAATTCTTTAAAGTTTGAGCTTTCTATATTTTATACCATAGTTTAATCTAATTTATTATTTATAAATTATACTACTTTTATAATTTAAATGTAAACAGTTTTTGTTTGTGTTTATTTGTTTTCATACTTGAAAAAGTTTTGTAATTTGCTATCATATAAATCGTGGTAGATAATATTCCGCAGTAGCTCAGCGGTAGAGCGGCTCCCTGTGAAAGCACTTTCCATTGTCATATAATAAATATATGACGGAAAAAAGAACATACGCCGACAGAAGAGAGGAATTAATCAAAGCCGTCGCAAGGATAAGACGGAAGATTAAATCAATGGCCATAGAGTATAAAGGAGGCAAGTGCCAAATTTGTAGCTATGATAAATACTAAGGGGGATTAGACCTTCATCACATAGATCCAAAAAATAAAAAATTTGGAATTGGTGACAAAGGATATACTCGTTCTTGGGAAAAAGTAAAAGCCGAACTGGATAAATGTATTCTTGTTTGTGCTAATTGCCATCGCGAGCTCGAAGCCGGCGTCACGCAGCTTCCTTGGGAAACTAAGGAAAGTAAACGAGGTGAAATCGGGGAAGTCCCTTTGGGATAATCCCGAGCCAAGCCTTAATTTTAAATATTAAGGAAGGTGTAGAGACTATCCTTTTTAGGAGTAGCCCAAGATTGGATTAATTTAATCTTGGTCGAAGCGCCTCGCACCCATTTGGGTGATGATATAGTCCACGCCCGTGGTAACACGGGGATAAGTGTAAGGAGCGGGTCGTAGGTTCGAATCCTACCTGCGGAGCATAGTAACAAAATCGGGCGAAACGGGCGAGGAATCGCTCGTTTTGTTCGTAAATTTGACCCATTTTTTAGGTTCGAAGTCTTTGTTTTCTTTTTTTACCCCACTCAGGAAATTTTTCACCATTAACAGCCCTTTTCTCTCTGAAATAGTCGTAATTTTACCATTTATAGTTAGGTTCGAAGTACTTTCCATTAACGCCTCGTTTTTTTCCTCAAATGTCCCATGTCTGATGATTTCGGCGATCCCTACAGCCAGACTAAAGAACTCCTTTACCTCCTCAATACTGTCGTTGGTTCCCTTCTTGCCCAATCCGGCTATTGCGTCCTCGGCCTTCTTGATGTCATCCTTGACGGGTGCCTGTAGCCTGCTTAGCTCCTCGTCGGTTTCAATCATTCTCCTAGCCCTCATCAGCTTTAGCTCGTCCATTTCTTTTTTCTTTTCCTGCAGTTGTTTTTCCCAGCCCGCCCTGATTTCAAATTCATTCTGTTGATCTCCTTCTTGCGGTTCATCAAGATGTTCTATACACCAGTCCCTTAAATCGGGGGAGATTTGAATATTGTCTTCAAAGTAGGTTGCCAACTGCTTATCAATCTCCGCCTCCTGCACATTTGGCACTGCCAACTCCGGATTCTTTTGTTTAGTGCATCTTTTAGCGCAGGCGTAGTAAATATATTCCAGATATTTTGGTTCGCGCATATTCTTGATTTTAATTCCGCAATTTGGGCAATTCGTTTTATTCGGATAAGAGAATTTGTGTTTGCATCCAGTGCAGATTAACTGATGTTTGTAATGCGCGGTCATCGGCCCTCCGCACGATCCGCACTTTGCGTATTTTTTATACACAAAGTCATTTTTGTGAATTTTTTCGCGTGAATGCGTGTTTTCTCCAAGCTTATCAAGTATATTCCAATGCTGTTCCTCTGTTATCATTCTTAGCACCGATTCGTTTACTTCGTATCGCACACGTTCTCCGGTTTCGTCTTTCGCATAGAAAAATCCTGCATAAAATGGATCTTTGAGCATCATATAAAACATTGATAATTTTATTGGTTTTCCGCCCATTTTTCTGTGCTGTATGCTTGTCAGTCCTAAAACCTGATCAGAATATTTTAACAAGTCACGCACCGATATTCTTTCTCGCAGATACTTCTCAAAAACTTGTTTTACTAATTCAAATCGTTCCGGGTCTTTTAACCACTTTCTATCTCCCTTTTTACCGAAGTCATTCAGATAGCCCGTTTTGCAGAGATGGGGAGGATAGCCCATTTCGTATTTTTTTCTCAGGCCTCTTTTTACATCAAGACTTTTATTGTCGTTTTCCATTTTTGCCTGACTGCATAGCATTGAGAAGAAAAATTTGTCTGACGGAGTGTTTCTGAAACTCTGTTGCGATGTTATTATTTCAACCAACAATCCCCGGTCAAATAAATCTATGAGCCTTGCGGCGTCTATTGCATTTCTTGAAAGTCTGTTTGGGTGCCATGCAATAATTCCATGAACCTTTCCTTTTTCTATATCTTTTATTAGCTGCTCAAAAACTACTCGCTCGTAAGGGTTCTTTGCTGACTTTGATTCGCTTATCACCAAGGCATCTGTTATTTCAATACCTCGTTGTGCCGCAAGTTTTTTGTCCTCATCGATCTGCGATCCGATTGAGAGCATTTGCCTTTCTTCGGCCTCGCTTGATTTACGCGCGTAAATTTTGTATATAATTTTTATTTCTTTCCCCATTTTATTTTTCTCCATATTTATCCCAAAGCTCGTTAAAGCTTTTCATAATAAATATGCAGTCTTCTCTTTTTAATATTCCGCCGCTTAATTCGACCACCTTTCTTACGTCAAACATATTAGTTGCTCCGCTGTCCCGGATTTCCAAATAAGTTTGAAATTGTTTTTTTGTTATCATATTTTTTATTTTTAATAATATTTTTACTTACTAAGAAAGGCTCGGGCGGACCATCGCCTGAGCCTTTCTTAATGGCTGATGGTCCAGCCTCTTTGTCGATCTCCTTTCAAGGGAGATGATGTCGCTGTCTTGCATATAAGTCAAGGCAATTTAGCAAATAACATTTATCGTGATTCAATCGCCGGTCCCTTGTCATCAACGGTTGCGCCGCTTGAGAGCTGGTGGATGTTTGGATTTTTCGGCTCCTCTTTTGGTTTTTCTTCTTTTATCGGATCCTCATCGTAAATTACTGGTTTCACTTTTTGGTTGAACTGCATTTTAATGCATTCAATCGCCGCCAACACCTGCGGACTTGGTTCCTTTTTCTGTTCTGTCTCGCCGAGTTTTGTTTTAATGCCGGCACTTCTTATCGTTTCAAATAATTCGGTCTTTGCCTCCCTGATCTCTTTCATCGCCTTTAGCTTGTCAGCCGTCGATGAATCCTCACTCAAGGTTATTTTCCAGCACCTTTTTATTATTTCATTTATGCTGTCCTCTAAATCTCCAAAATGCTCATTCAATATTTTCCAGTCCAATCCGACTCTTCTTTCTTTGAGTATTTTTTCCCTGAGCTTAGCCACATAATTCCTGGTAAGCGGAAATTTGTTGACGGACAAAAAATCCACGATGTCTTGCTGTGATGCCTTCGCTCCAAGTATAACCATGGCTTGTCTTACCTTTTCCCTATGGAAAGCTGTCATTCCTTTGCTATATGCCGGCATTTTTGCTTGTTTATGCTTGTTTTTTAGCCCTATTTGTCATTCTTCGACTTTTTAATTCAAATCGCTTGGGAGCCCCAAGGAATTGCAAGTTTATGCCTTCAAATCCAGCTTTACCGCCGGAATGCCGCTAAATTTCTCAAACCTATTGATAACGCACTCTGCGTAGGTTTCGGAAAGCTCGATTGCATAACACTTCCTTTTCATTATCTCGCATCCTATCAATGTGCTCCCCAACCCCGCAAACGGCTCCATTACTATTCCACCGCGAGGGCTTAATATTTTTATATAAGGCACGAGCGTGATAAGGGGCTTGGTTCCGAATACTAAATCGGTTCCGCTTTCTTTTGCCGTCCCCACGTTGGCTGTTATGTGGTCAAACATGGTCCATGTATCAATTCCTTTTTTCTTATTCCATTGTGCATCGCCTTTTGAAGCGAACATAAATATGTCATATGCATCCAAAACTTTCTGGCCGTTTTCTTTCAGATAATTATTCAACTCAACCTCCTCCTCTTCGTTTACCGGCCCGTCTCCGGCCATGGGAGCTATATCGTATTTATTAAAAAACTGTCCTCGGGCTCCGAATCCCTGATGTCTGTTTGGTGCGTGCCAGATTACCATATTGCGGATTTTCCAGTATTTCTCAATTGCCTGCCACAGCTCAACCATGTTTTTCCAATACTCAAAAATCATTATGTTCACTCCTTTTGGATTTTGGAATTCGTTTGCAATTGAAAGCCACTGGTCGTATTCTGGAACTCCACCGGCCATTTCTACTCCTTCATAAATTCTGTTGCCCTTTGCGCCAAAGCCGTGCAGTGGTTTGCCCTGACCGTCTGTTTCGCCAACCGTTTCGTATTGCCTACGTTGTTTTAGCTTCCACCCTTCGGAGGTTTTAACCTTTCTCACACGGGATTTTCCGTAGCTAATTTTGTACGGGGGATCACAAAACATAAAATCAAATCTTTCCTCGCCCAACAATTTTTTCCAGTTCTCTTTGTCTGTTGAATTTCCTATAAGAAGTTTATGGTTTCCCAGTTGCCAAATTTCTCCTTGCGCAACTCTTTTTTGGTTTTGTTTATGTATTTTTTCTATTTCAGCATCCACGTCAAAGTCCTCCATTCTTTCTAACCCAAACACCAAATCCAACTCCAACCCCTCGAAGCCAACATCCGTTAACATTTTTTCATCAAAGTTAGCGAGCAAATCAAAATCCCATTCTCCCAAATTTTTATTACTCCTCAGATTATATTCCTGAATCTCCTCTGTCGTTAACGCTCTGTCCGGCACCCTTACATCAATTATTTCTTCTCCCCGGCCGCAAATCTGTAAAATCCGGAGGCGCTGATGGCCCGCCAAAATTACGTTGTCCTGCGTAATTGCCGGAATCTCAACTAAGTTAAACCTTTCCAGCGACTTCCGCAGGTCTGCAACTTGTTTTTCTGACATTTTTCTGGCGTTGTTCTCAAACGGAACAAGGTCATTAATTTTTCTTTTTTCGGTTTTCCAATTTATTGGTTCCATAGTTTTTATTAGTAATGGTTAAAATTATATGGTTATATAGGTAGCGTAATTTTAACCCATCCCTTTTCGTCTGTTTTGAGAGGGTTAAAATTATTACTCTTATATAGTATAGGAATTTTAACTCATAGTTAGTTGTTCTATTTTTTCAGGTTCAAAAGGATGCAAAGAACAGAAAACTTTATTCTTCTCGGCTTTTTTTTCAAAAATCTCGCCACTTTCTACCATTTCTGCAATAGCTTTTTTGAAGGTTGAATACCCGCCTTCCACGCCATTATCTTTTAGAGCGACGGAAAGCTCTTTTTTATACATCGGCTTGTTTTCCTGTTTCAAAATATCTTTTACAGCTTCCTTGATGTCGGATTTTTTACTTTGTACTTCATCCACATCTCCAGCGAACTCCAATTTGAATTCAGTTTCATCGCTGATAACATTCAGTTTAAACGGCTTCATTTCTTCCTGCTGCCTGAGTTTTGTCTGATGCACAGTTATCAAATCCTCTTTGAATTTTCTGTCTATGGCCAAATGGCAATCCACAGAAGCTAAAATGTCGAACGAACCGCGCATGTCTTGGGAGGGATTTGATGAACGGAGAATTCCTGTTTTTCTGTTGTGATGGGTAAAAATAACAGTCAGCCCTTCTTTCACAAATTTTTTAAGAAGATTAAAAACTTTCGACATTTTCATCGCATCGTTTTCATCCTCGCTGTGGATCCTGACCAGCGAATCAAAGATAATAAGTTTTGTATTGTTTACTTTGCAAAAATTTATTATATCTTCAACACTTTTTTCCATGAGTTTAAATCCTGCCAAAGATATTGTATAAATTGGAAAATCAAAATTTGTCCGAAGTTTTTTAAATCTGTTTTGCAAAAGGCGTTCGCCGTTTTCTTCGTCAACAATTAAAACTCCTGTTTGAGTGACAACAAATTTGTCAAACAAAATATCTCCTGTGGCAATTTTTATAGCCATATCCAAAACTAACCAAGTTTTATAACTTGCCGGAGCGCCGGATATTGCCACAATACTTCCTGATGGAATTAAACCGTCAACAATCCACTCCGTATCCTTAAATTGCCTTTTCATTAATTCCGAAACAGGCAGAGGATTGAATTGTCCTTCTTTATAAATTTCGTCTCCGTTGCCACTTCTTCTTAAAATTTCCCTATCGGCGATTGATTTAAAAGTAGCTCTCAATTCTGACTCCGGCAGAGGGGGTTTGTTTTGGAGGTTCCAACCTTTTAAAGTTGGCCAAACTACACTTTCCCATTCAGTAGTCGGAAAATGAATTAGAAGTTTACCAGCCACAGATGTTGCCGTTTCATTTCTTTCTCCCATGCCAACGCCATTCAAAACTTCTGCCCAATCTTTATTGGTAGCTTCAGATTTTTTATGCTCCAAATTTTCTATTAACCATTTTGGCATATTCGCTAATTCTGCTGATGCAAAATCAATTGCCCATTCATAATATTTACCGGAGGGATGCAGAGACGGCGGAGCGACAACGCAACCGCCCTCGCCACGTATATCCATTAACGGTCGGAATCTTACCGAGTTTTGAACTACGAAATTTTTTGGCAATTTAAAATAGCAATGGACTCCGCCTCCGCCAGTTTTTACGGTGGGCGTTTTAGGAATTTTAAGTCCCGTAAAATCTGCCCCCGATTCTGCATCTAACACAATCAGGTCGGAAATTTTTCCTGTTATTATTGCGATTCCGGTGGCAGATGGATTTGCAAACCATTTTTCTAACTCTTCAATTGTCGGTTTTCGTTCTTGAAATTCCTTCCACTGAATTAATGGTTTTTTATCTTGGCCGACTGGAATGATTGAAAATCCCAAATCGAGATACTTAATTGCCTCACATAAAAGTTTGTTGTTCATATAGCGCTTTCGAGCCTTCTGGAACATGGGGAAAGCGCTTAACTAAGCCCACGCTCCAGAAGAATCCCTAATTATTTTTTTAAATTTATTTTTTTATTTGTTTCTCTTTCTTTCGCCCTGGCTATTCCTATAAGAGCCAATTTTGAAAGACGTAAAAGACAGACGCCCAAGCTATTTGCCTCGGTTTCATTTATTGAATTTCCGTAATCTTTTTTTATTATCTTTCTCAGTTCTTCATTCGTACTCTTTTTCAATGCGTACATTTTCTAAATTTGCGGTGGTAGTCG
This sequence comes from Candidatus Staskawiczbacteria bacterium, assembly GCA_963761865.1. Classification (GTDB taxonomy): domain Bacteria; phylum Patescibacteriota; class Minisyncoccia; order Minisyncoccales; family Staskawiczbacteraceae; genus VGLO01. The sequence goes on from CAVXIE010000002.1 coordinate 186,791, forward strand.
CGAATGGTTTTGTTTATTACTGAAACGCAAAATGCCACGATCGATGAGATCGCGGCGTATTATGGCAAAAAAAATGGCCACCAATACAAATCACACTTGTGAGATGAGTGGTAGCTCTCAACTAAAAATTCTAATTAAATTATCTACAAATACATCATACCAAAAAACAAAACACTTTGTCAAATGTATGTTAACTTATACAAGATTATTTAATACCAAACTGCTACTCCGCCATGATGGGAACACGCACCACTATGGGTTTTTGCATAGGTATAAGTTCCGTCCTTACATTTTCCCGTAGCACCAGTAGGAACAGATGTCGTCGAAGTTGGCACAGGAACGGGAGTTATCTTTATGGTAGAGCTTGTATGTGTTTGAGTAGTTTGCGTTTGAGTAGTTTGTTTAACGCCGGTATCCGCTTGATAATAAGTCAGCCAGCCAGCCGATATTTCTTTTTGAGCTTCCTGTATAGTCATTTTACCAGAGCAAACTTGGCTATGCAGATAATTTTCAAATTTATCTTTTGTGAGGGAGCCGTCCGTAATTTTTGAGTTTTCCGGCCACAGGTTTGAAATATCATTACCACCGCCAATTTCCAAACTAATTAGGTGATCAACCTCGTAGTTGCTGTGCTGGCTGTATGGGATGCCATATTCTGCAAAAACTTTTTTCTTTGTAGTGTCCGAAACGTCCCGGACTGTTTTTGTGTATCCGACGGTGCAAATTGTTTTTATATTAGTCGTTAAAACCGCGCCGGGCGTGCAAGCCGAGTCCGGCAAGATTTGATTTGCTTTACAACCCGATGTTTTTATTTGAACGCCGTAAGTAGCCGAAACTGGCAGAGCAATAACGACTGATACAAAAATAGCAATTGATAAAATTATTTTTTTCATAGTTAATTTTATATCCCTTGATGCGCTACTTTATCTTTTAATGAGTTTAATTTTTTCTGAACCTCGTAAGGTTTTTCAATATGTTTTAGAATTATGTCATCGCCACTCATGCCGGCCGTATCAATGAGGATACTTCCGGTGTGGTACATAATTCTATCCAAAAATGGCTCCACCACAGAAACATCCGTAATTTTATGATAATCAATACTCGTTGTATGTGTTGACAACCAACCTTTATGGATAAGCACCCTTTTATTTGTAAATGCGTATGCGTTCGCTTTTTTTAAATAAAAACCAAAATCAAAAATCACGATTGGAAGTAAGATAAATCCTATAATTCCAATCATCAATAGAACGCTTAATATGATGCCGCCAATTAGGCCGACTTTGAGAAATCTTTCTCCGTAAGAAAATTCATATTCTACTTTTTCTCCGTCAGTAAGAACTTTTTCCCAAATTTTTTCATAATACATGTTTTTTATTTTTCACCCATAGAAGGATTTTGTTATACAAAAAGCCCACCACGGGTAGAGGCCGAAACCTCTCATACCGGTTTCCCGATATGGCGATCAAACACAACCCCATGATGGGTTCTTTATGTTTGATCGTCTTTTGTGCCATGCCCGTAGAAAATCTACGAGTTTAGGCGAATTATTAAATTGTTAATTTTATACTATCACTAAATTACAAATTTTTCTATTGTTGCCATGCTTACATATTCTTTATATTTATAATAATTTTTTTTCAAAAATTCTAATTACTTCTGAAAAATCTCTCGGTTTTTGTTGTTGCCGATCCCAATCTTCTTGTTTGATATAAAGCATACTATATTTAAAATTTTTTTGATTTGCCGTAACATCATCACACCATTGTTTCAGCCGTTTGATTTTTTCTATATCATCAAGATCTTCTCTCCCTTTGGTTTCCACAACGTAATACTCCTTGGAAGAAATTTTTATTACAAAATCTGGATAGTAGTTCAGAAATACTGCCATCAGCATTTTTGTAATCAATTTTGAAGTGAACAGAAAAATAATTCTTTACATAAGAAATTATATCCTCGCATCCTTCAAGGAAACTGGCAAATTCAAGTTCAAAGTGGCTGTCGCCAACTATTTTATTAAATACGCTTTTCTTTGGAATAATATAACTTTTGTCGTCAATAACGAATGGCCGGCAATTGCTAATTTTAATATAATCCCTGATCTCTGCCTCTCCCTTATCAAGGACGGTTAGTGCATTGATTTCTTTTTTAAAGGTTTCAAGGATTGTCCTTGATGCCTCAATCTCGGAAAGGTTGCGTAACGAATTCAAATTATCCAGTTCTATTTTTTTATTAAATAAATAATCCTGGATAAACTCTTTAACTTTGCCGTACAAAATATCGTAGCCACTGACCAGTCTTAATTCCTTCATTATTATTTGCGTAAAATATCCTATTACGCTTTGGTAATCCGGAATAAAATTACTGTCCAGTTCTGTCTTGTGGGTAATTTCTCCACTGGTTATATCTCTAAAAACAATCTCTCTGGTTTCCTTTTCTGAAAATTCTTGCAATGCAATCTTTTGAAATTTGAATCCGGCGACATTGAGTCCGGAAAGATTTTTATATTCCCGATATATTCTTGGAGTAAGAACTGGAATTTGAATATCTAATTTTTCAATATCTTTTTTCAAATTTTCCTTATCAACTTCAATAACAAGCGGAGCTTTCGGCTCGCTTCCTTCTCCCATTTTTTTGTGCTCCAACTCAACTCCTTCGCTCTTAATCGACTCAACGAAATCCATGAAAGCATCTGTCCCGACTACGCTTACCTTTTCCGCCAAATCAGGATCCCTATACATTCTGCGGAGTCCTCTGCCGAGCGTTTGCTCCGGTAGTATATTGCTTTTTGCCACATATGCTCTTAATCCTACAATCGTTGTAACGTTTCTTACATCCCAACCCTCTTTTAACATAAGAACAGAAACAATAACTTTGTACGGATTGTCTGGCCGGTCAATTGTGTTTGCCGCTTCTCTTAATATTTTTAATTCCTCTTCTGATTTGCCGGTGGCGCTTTCTGATATTTCACCGTTTTCTTTTGTGTGGATTACAAGCACCGAATCTTTCATCTCCCGATAAGTATTTTCTAAATACTTTGCCAGTTCATCGCAGTTTTTGGTATCGTCAGTCATCAAAAACAAAACTGCTTTTTTGTTAAGTTTCTCATGGACTTCAAAAACTTTTTTCCATTCCAAATAACCAAGGTGAATGTAATCCTTATATCTTTCTGTAAATTTAGAGCTTTTATGTTCTTGCAGTTTTGCTCTGCTGGCAGAATCCGGTAGAACCGGATGTTTAACAATGTTTTGGTGAATAGCTTCAACGAGAGGATAATCACATATTGTTTGAACGAAAATGGCGCCATTATCATGTTTCGGAGTGGCTGTAAAATCCACCTGAAGACCCAATTGCCCGTCTTTCATTCTCAACTTGTTGTTTATATCCTCTATGGCCTTAAACCACGCCAAACGCGGGTCGTGGATGTGATGTGCCTCGTCATTTAAAACAACCAATTCATCAACACTTCTTACAATATCTCCCAAGTCTAATTTTGATTCATTGGTTGCGCCAACTGGTTTTTTTCCCAAAAAATAATCCGCAGTATCCTTGTCACCAAACTTTGCGGATTCTGTGGCCCCTTCGTAAACTCTATGAATGTTTGTTAGAAAAATATTACCAGTTTTCCTGACTGTTCCGATTTGGTCTTGTATGTGAAGCGTCATCTGAAAATCATTTTTCCAATCTCTGCCCTCGTATCCATTTTCCGGCAACACCGGGTCTTCAAAGAAAATTTTAAGCCCGTCAAAATCTGTGCGAATTCTATCAAGGACAATTATGTTCGGGGTAATTACCAAAAAATTGCGAGCCAATGCAGATTCCAGCTCATATAACTTATGAAAATAACTCCAAGCTAAAACCAAACTCAAAACTTTTGTCTTGCCACTCCCAGTTGCCATTTTGATAACATATCGAGTCCATGTCTCATCAAACATTCCCGCTGAAACAGCGCCGGAACTGTCGAAGCGAATTAAATCATATTTGTCTCTTGCTTTTGCAACCTCGTAAAGCCAAATAATTGTTTCAACCGCTTCCCTTTGGGAGAAATAATATCGGAACAGTAAAGTTTCTCCGTTGGAATTTTCTATTGGGTGGTCGGTTAAAAACCACCAATTAAGTAGTGCTTTACTGGTATCGCTCGCTCCTTCATATCCAGTTAATCTCCACTGATGAACCTTCTTGCGTAATTCTGCAACCAACGGCGGCAATAATTTTTCGTATCCTTTTTCTCTTAAATTTTCATCAGCCGGAAACCACCTAACTTCCGGGTCAAGTATTGCATATGGATTCTTTGGAAACTTTGGATGTAATGCCATAAATTATATTTTATATTTAGTCCTTAAAATTACTTTATTTTTATTAGCCATGGCGATTTCAAGAACATTTTTTCTTTCAATTTTAAATTCGCCTATGAAATGTTCTAATATATTTTTTTTTAATTTTTCCACGTCTTTTTCTGGTGTCCTAAAAAATAAGTGATTACTTTCCCATTGCGCGTTTACGGTGCCAAGACATTCTTTCTCATCGGAAAATGGCTCTTCAATATCTATATTAAATAAATTTTTTGCATAAAAGAAATACTTTATACAAACATCTGCCGCAATAGAATCGGTAAACCCGTGTGGGTAATTTACATTACTTGGGATTGGGAACTGATTAGGATAACGCTCGGCTTGATCATAAAAAGAGGGATGGGCCGTATCGCTATATTTTGATCTATCATCCCAGCACCTTCTAACCTTCTCTTTTTCTTCTTCAGTCAAATCAATCTTTTTAGCAACAACATCTAATTTATTTTTAAAGCCCCTTACTCCACCCCCCAAATAATTTACAATAATTTCAATGGATTTAAAGTGGTCAAGAGCAATTTTTTCGGGACTATCTTTTATAAAAATCCCTATAGATGAATTATACAGATATTTTATTGAACGCTCTAATATTTCATCATGAAAATAAAATACGTCTTGCAAAAACTTTCCCGCTTCTTTATGCCTCCATTCGCTAAACTCTGGCCTATTGGGTAAATATGTGTATCCGCTTTCTAATTTGAAATCTATATCCTGCTCTTCGTCTTCTTTTAGAAGATAAATTTTATTTACCTGATATAAATATGCTAAAAAATTACGCTCCCTGTTAAATTTATTTTTGAAATCCTCTGCATACGCTAATGTTAAAAATCTGCAGATTTTTTCTATGCGCCTTATTGCTCCCCCCAATGCGGCTTTTTCATCATATTCTTCAATATCGCAAACTATAATATATTCTGATCTAATACGAAGCGGATCAATATACGGCAATGATGTAGCATAAGTTTTATAAAAATCGGATTCGTTATCCTCGGAAAAAATACTTTGAATTGGAGAAAAACTTCTCTTTTTTTGCTCTTCAAAATTCATTTTTATAATTTCACAATCAAAAATCTTTCCAGTCGGAATAATTTCTCCAATCACAAGTGCATATACTCTATAGTTTGGCTTATTTTCAAAACTCACACTGTTATCTCAATAATTTTCATTGTGTCATTGCCGAAAATATCAACGACTTTTATGGCAATTTTTCTTTTACCTTTCTTGACTTCAATAAGCGGAGTTTCCAACTCCAAATCTCTTTTCTTTTTGGTTCTAAAATCCTGCCATTCATTTTCAAAAATATAATCACCAGTCCAAAAATCTTCCAATTCTCCTTTTTTATTTTGAACCTTAATGCAAGGTACCCATTTCTTCGGACACCGATTATACAGATAAGCTCGACCTTTCGTAGTGCTTTTTCGCAAATTCCGCTGGCGGCATTTTAAGCGATGTCTGGATTCTGGTGTTGTTGTAATTGTGAATTGTTTTGTATATCGCCCATACAAGTTCTCCTAAATGATTGAATCTGTTCGGGTCTCCTAAATCAACTTTGAATTGTGAATAAAACGATTCCTGATATCCATTTTCCCACGGGCATCCTTTCTGGCTCATAGACGGCTGAATCCCGAGATTGTTTTCTAATGCCACGTAATCTTTTGAAGCGTATTCTGAACCTTGGTCTGAGTGGGTAATCTCGGGAGCCGGATGGTTATTCACGGCAGATAACAGGGCATTCATTACGAGACTGGAAGAATGATTCAACAAGACGGAAAATCCGACAATTTCTTTTGTGAATAAATCCAGTACGGTTGCGAGATACACAGTTCGTTTTTTGAATTGGATGTAGGTAAAGTCGGAAGTCCAGATGTGATTCGGATAGCTCGGGCAGTTTGTTAAAAGCAGATTTGGAAATTGCTCTGAATATTCTTTGTTTACTTTTTTCCATTTTTTACCTCTGCGGCGATACGGCTTGATGCCGAATATTTTCATTACCCTCAGTATTCTTTTTCTGTTGATTTTCAAGTGCATCGCCAAACGTTTGTGTCCGTAACTGGGAAATTCTCTGAGCGTAATTTCTATCTGCTGTTTTAATATCCAATCTTTATCCGGCTGTTTGTGATGATAATACAGCATTGAACGGGACATTTGCGTTGCTTTGCTGAATTGCGTTTTGTCCAACGAACAATCCTTGCTCAATCCTTTTTTTGGGCTTGGGACAGTTTTATGGTCAGCGATCCGACTAATTCCAGTAATCCTTTGTTTTCTTTCTTGACTCTGGCAAACTCGGCCCACGATGGATTGCCCGAAACCCCCTTGGTCAGCCACTTGTAAATTGTGGCTTCGGAAACTCCGTGGTCCTGGCTGGCTTGCGAGACGCTCACGCCTTCGTCTTTTACTCGTTTTAGTATTTGGTCTTTTACTTCCTTGGCTACATGGTAGCCTTTTTTAGTTGTTGTCATATTCATTACCCCTATTATACATTTACATTTTTAATATTCAAACCCGTAGAAAGGGTGTCTGAATTTTGGGGTACCTGCCATTTCCCGTTTTTTTCATTTCTTTAATAGAAATATCTGAACGGGTGCCAATTGGTTGGTCATCTCTATATGGACCCTTTCCATCATTATCATTTTTATTAAATCTTAATTTATACTCGTCTGAAAAAGGGAGATATTGCCTATTATACAAACAATCTTCTGATTTGGAATAATACATAATAACATCGTGGTTTCTTGCCAATTGGTCTCCCTTTGCTTTCGCTCCCTTAACGGTCCCTCTTTTCCAAATTATTTCATTCCTGAAATTATTAGTATCAAATAATTCATCTAAAACCAACCTTAAATATCCACTGACTCTCCAATCACAATGGACATAAATACTTCCATTGTCAGCAAGCAAATCTCGCATTATAGATAATCTTTCGTAAATCATTGCAATAAAACTATCCGCTCCCTTACCCCAAGTATCCCTGTATGCCAGTTCTTCCAGCACGTTCGGTTTTTTAGTAAATTGTTCGTCTCCAATTTCAATATCCATTGAAAAATCCGCTCCCACATCAAAAGGTGGGTCAATATAAATAAGTTTGATTCCGCCTTGGTCTTCAATCTCTTTACGAAGCGGTCCGTTTTTCAAACTGGAAAGAATCAACTTGTTATCTCCCCAAATTAGTTTATTGGTCCAGCCCTTAATTTGCCTGCCTCTGTTATCAATATCAAAAAGCGAACCTTGCAGTTTCAAATCTTTTTCACTTCTTGGTTCGTCGACTTGCTCAATCGTCTGAAAAGGCAAAACGACATTGGTAACCTCGTTGGTTTTACCATTCCAAACAAGTTCAACCTCTTTTTTATCTTCAAACAACAAAAAACGGTATTTCTCCGGCAGTTCTTTGCCGGATTCAATGTATTTTATGAGATCTCTTTTTTCGTTATCACTTAAAAACATATTTTTGATTTTGAAACTATTTTTTCCATATTTTATTATTTAACCACAAATTTTGTCTTTCCGCAAACCTAAAAGCTCGGGTTTTAACCCGAGCTTTGTTATTACTTCTATATATCGAAATGCTTCTGTAGGTATAGTTTAATATCAGACGAAATACTTGGGTTTAATTTACCTATCTTTTTTTTAAAACGAGAATAGTCAAAAGAAGTTATACAATATACTTTAGCAATCGAGTCGGTTCTTAAATTATTATTTGAATCCGCGTGAACTAAAATATCGTCGGAGACGATATTCGAGCTCGATGTTAAAGGAATGATTGTAACTAAATTTGACTTTTTTAGCTGTTCATCCGATTGAATAACAATAGCTGGTCTTGTGCTTTGATATTCATGCCCAACACTCGGATCAAATTCAACCCATACAACATCACCAAATTCTAAATCTCCTTTCTGAATCATAGATTATCATAGTAATCGTAGTCCTCCTTGGAAATAGGTCCTATCTCCTTTAGAATGTCTTTACCGCCATGTAACACAAAATGTGACATGGCTTCATCATCCATCCCTATTTCTTCGGGCAAAGAAATAGGACGCCACGGATACCATATTCTTCCTATTTCTATGGCGATGCCGTCAAAACCATTAATTCCATTAATAAATAATTTTTCAGTTTCAATAGTTGGGTATGCCAAACCAGATTCATTGGCATTGATTTCATTTAATTTTTGATACTCAAAAATTTGTAAATCTGTGTTCATATATTTTATTTTTTTTCAACCCAAGATTGTGAGTCTATGCTCATATCTATGGCGGGTTGATTATTGCGAATACTTTTCTGCACTTTTCCAGAAAAATCAAAACTATAAGATAAATCAGAACTTTCCACATACCCTCCACTATATTTAATTTCGGCCACATCTTTTCCGCTTAGAAGTTCAGCTGGGTTAAATGGTTGACCAAGTTTCATTGAGGTCGCATATTCCATATAAAGATTTTGCATATCTTTATTTAAATTGTCATCTGCTTTTTCTATATTCAACCCCAGGTCTGTTGCCTCATCCCTGTCAATCGGGTAGTTGTGTATGGTAATATCCCCCGTAATTTCTTTGACAATTTTTTTTATTTTTTCTTTATCTTTTTCTTTATCCATATGTAACCACAAAAGGCGTTCGCTTATCATTCTGGCCATTCTATATGCCCTATACGCATTTCCTATAGAAAGTGGATGTAACTTTTCTGCGAGTAATTTATAGACGTCTCCTAATTGCTCATCCTTTACTCCGGCCTTCTCTTTTGCAAAAAGAAAAAAAGAATTTAGATCTTCTACACTAATCTCAAGGCGTTGTTGAGGGTTCACTGGATTCTGAGGATTAAATGGGTGTCCAGTTGTTGGATCTACAGGCGTTAATTCACCCAATTCGCTCATCACTATTTTGTCAGCCCCCATGGAAATCAATGTTCCTGCGCTATTAGCTTTATAAGGAACTAAAACTTCAAAGTTTTTACAATGGTTACGAATTAATTTTACAATCCTAATCGGGGTAAGCATATCGCCACCGGCGGTATAAAGGAATAAACTTATTTTATCCACCTTACCAATTTTATCTAAAATATTGCTCAGCAGGGGAACGGAATCGCTTGCTATGCGCGTAGCAAATGGTATTCTATCCCCATTGATATAACAAATAAGACGAGACTTGCGGTCACTTTCCAATTTTTTAATAAGATCATTTTTTGACATATTTCATCATTTTTATATTACCAGTTATTTACAATTTAATCAATATTTTTAATTCCTATTACATATTACGTATCTTACATGAAGTTAGATTAAAATGTCAGTAATTGGGTTCTAACTTCGTTCAGGGTGCGGAGCAAGTAAACCAAAAAATCCCTATAAAGGGATTTTTTGGTTTGGACTTTGATTTTATTTCTGGACTAAAATTGTTGCTACATTTTGGTATTTATCACAGTCAACTAATAGAGTTTTTGACTTCAGATAAACATCAGGAAGAACCACAATTTTAAATCCCCAAGGCTTTATAGTAAAGGTTGTGCCAACCTTGACAGTACGAGTTTGTGGAGATCTGTTGTCAAGCATAATACCGGTATTGTCTTTATAAGTTACGTTGTTTGGAATCGCCTGACATGTTGTATTGAGCTGAATTCTTCGGTCGGCATATTTTATTAGGGCATCAGCATATGCGATTGACACAGCTCCGGCGCCGATATCTTGAGGACTAATATCTTGAACCGATTGAGGTCCGCTTGCTGTCGGATTGACTGTTGCCACCGGGCTAGCGGTTTGTTTATTTGAAAGACTGAAAAAGAGAACAATTATAGCAACAACTGCAATTGCAATTATTATACAAAGCCATATTTTGAGATTATTTTTTTCCATAAATTTTTATTGATAATTTTTAGATTAGTGAACCCAACCTTTATATATAAATAACATTAATATATCAATTGTACTCTTATAGCGAACAAAATGGTATAGAGAGATTTGAACTGGTTCTTTCTGCCTTGATAATATTACAATTTATAAGCTGTGCCTGAAGGAATAATTTTTAACGGAGCGGTTTTATTTTTATTGACACGAATGTTTTGTTGTAATAGTATTGTAGTTAGTTACTTTTATCAAACATAAACAAAGGGAGTAGCGCCATGTCAAAGCCGGACGGCGGTCGGAATGAAGCCGGGGAACCAAGGATGGTTAAAATCCTGGGTATTCTCATTGAAATTGAGACGATTGAGCAGGCTGAGCGTAAGACTTCCGCGACCAAAGTTTGTTTGGGTGGCGACAGAAAGTTTGCTGAAGGCTATAAAAGGATTTTCGGCGATAAGCCGAGCCTCAATTAGCGGTAGGCGAATCTCTGCCAGGTCACATAAGCCCTTCGAACGCGAGGGGCTGTTTTTATTATATGTGCATCGTAGTTCAATCTATTTTAATACTTACTTATATATTCAATTTTTACTGCGCTCACACTATTTTTGTTGAAAATTTAGAGGGTTAGTGTAAAATACAGGTAGCATCTTTGCAAAAAAAACACTAGGAGGCATCAAAATGGCGCAAAAGAGTAATGAAGATTATCTTGTATTTGAAAATGAGCATATACGAGTTTTCAGTACGTTGAATCAAGGGGTCAGAATTGAAAACAGAAGAGAAAATGATGTTTCTATTACAGTAGAACCTGATGTAACCCGAAAAGGGTTTTTCGTCGGAGTAAGCGAAACTTCTGTCGTTGAAGTTGAAGGATCTTTTATGCAACTTAGAAGTCAGAGGGAATGCGCTTAAAAACAAAATGGCCTTTGGTTTAATCCGGCGGCCATTTTTTATGCTAAAGCAAATTTTTACAGGCGGAATTTTTATGATAGAATAAATTTATGGAAGAAATATTTTTAAAAAAAGTATTATTATTTTTGGGAGCGGCGGCGATTTTAATGGTGCTATATCCGATTTATATCTTTTCCCATCAAGACCAAATTAAAAAAACCAGTGTGTTGTCGGCGTTGCTTGCAGGGTCTGATGGAGTTTTAAGTCTTGACCAGCAGACAAAATCTGCTGATTGCAAAGTTAATGGACCATTGCCCGATCACGAATGTACTCCGGGCGAGGTATTTTCTGATGCTACGCTGGATAAAATTTGTGTTTCAGGATATGCGCAAAGTGTCAGAAGTGTTTCCGCAAGTGAAAAGAAGAAAGTGTATGAAGAATATGGCACTGCGTATCCACCAGCCTTTGGAACTTATGAAGCCGACCATTTAATTCCGCTTGCATTGGGCGGGGACAATAGTATTGCCAATTTGTTTCCTGAAGCGGCTGACCCATACCCGGGATTTAAAGAAAAAGATGTGGTTGAGAATTATTTGCACCAGGAAGTGTGCGCCGGCCATATTGCACTAAGCGTTGCCCGGGAAAAAATTGCGACCGATTGGGTTTCTATTTACAACAATCTTGATCCCCAAACCATTAAGGAATTAAAAAGCGAATTTAAAACTTGGGCAAACTAATGATATTATAACCTTAAAAACTATTGCATTTTTTATTTTATATGATACGATACGGTTAATTGTAGAAGAGACGGGGTCGGGTTTCTCAATCACAAGAAATTAAAATTAGAATCTAACTTAGATGACAGGAACAATTAAAACAATTATTTCTGACAAAGGAACATTTGGATTCATTCAGAGAGAAGGAGAGGCAAAAGACCTTTTCTTTCATGCTAATGATGTAACCGGAGTTTCTTTCGATGAATTGAAAGTTGGTGACATGGTAAGTTTTGATGTTGAAGAAGGCAAAAAAGGCCCAGCAGCAAAAAACGTAACCTTGGTACCAAAAGCATAATATTATTTTAATATAATAACCAAAACCCGCTTCCTAAAAAGAGCGGTTTTTGGTTGCATCTTTTTATTTTGTTTGTTATGCTCGGGGTAGAAACTTATTTTTGGCTCTCTTCACAATTTAAAGGAGACGTTAATATGTCGGCCATCATTCGTAATCTTGAAAAATCCGATGCGAATAAAGTAGCGCGTCTTATCCCTCAATTGACGAAAAATATCGTCAATCATCAAAATCTTTCTACGTGGCTTGAACAACTGTCCGAGCCGGGTCAAGGATATTGGCAATATGTGGTTGCCGAACGCGGACAAGGAGAAATTGTTGCTTTCAGCGGACTAGTGTGGTATCCGACCGCCTCTATGGGTTGGATAGGGCAAATTAGAGATTCAATTTGTAGTATGCAACATAACTTTAAAGGTCACATCATCATTGAAAGAGAGTTGGTCGGTAATCTGTTGCAATTAGCTAGGAACAAAGGATTGAGTTACGTTGAAATTGCGACGTGTCCCGATTCCAAAAATACCTACAAGGTTTTAGGCTTTGTTGATAACGGAAATCATACAATGGTTCTGAAGCTTCGGTGATAAAAGGCTAAGGGTCCTCTTTGTTGAGGACTTTTTTGTTTAATTTGTGGTATAATTATATACATTCAGTCAAATAGCGAAAAGTTTATTTGGCTGAATAAAGGTCGCAAAAAGTCACATTAATTAATTTCTTTAATTCTATGGACAATATGCAAAATATGGGAGGCGCAAAAAATGTGTGCAACTGCTCGCACCATAAAGTTATGCCAATACTGATTATATTGCTTGGCTTAACTTTCCTTTTTGGTAATATGGGATGGATAATGATGGGTGCAGTAGGAATTATCTGGCCGGTATTGATAATACTCGCCGGATTGCAGAAGCTCATGTCAAGAAAGTGCAAGTGCTGTTAATCTAATTTATAAAAAAAGAGAAAAGACTTAGTTATTAAAGTCTTTTTTCTTTGCATCGGTTGTTTTTTTTGGTATAATTAAACAATTCGCAAAGAATATTCGTATGGTATAGAATACTTGTTGCGTGAAATTCTTTTTTTATTTTGTAAAAAAAAGATATAAACCCAACAAGATTGTTATGAAAGGATATGTTTCAAATATTGAGAAAGAAACTTTAGAAAATAATAATTTCAGAAAAGTTATTTACACCGGTAAAAACAGTCAACTGGTGGTTATGAGTTTAAATCCAAATGAGGATATTGGTGAGGAGGTGCATACTGTTGACCAGTTTCTTAGAATTGAAAAGGGGAGGGGGCAGGCAATACTAGACGGAGTAATCCACGAAATTGAAGATGGCTCTGCAATTTTGGTTCCGGCAGGAGCTAAACATAATATTATCAATAACGGCGACGGAGAAATGAAACTATATACCATTTATTCTCCTGCAGAACATTTAAAAACCACAATTCATCCTACAAAACAAGATGCGATGGATGACACAAGAGATCATTTTGACGGCGTGATGACAGAATAAATCAGCAGATTGATGATTCAAAAACGAAGAACAAATTTATACAAATCTGATTCAGACAAACCGTATAATGTCAGTAGGTCAAAGATTGCACTTTTTATGGAATGTCCGCAGTGTTTTTACTTAGATAGGAAATTGGGGATTGCCAGGCCGGACACAATTCCTTTCAGTTTAAATAATGCGGTGGATGCATTGCTAAAAAAGGAATTTGATTTGCTTCGTGAGACAAAACAGCCACATAGGTTAATGTCCTATTACAGAATTGATGCTATACCTTTCTGGCATCCTAATTTTCATATATGGAGAGATGACAGCGGTCAAAGGATTGGAGCCGAAACGCTGCATAAAGAAACCAATTTAAATATTCACGGTATTGTTGATGATATTTGGGTGAATACAAAAAATGGAGAACTATATATTGTCGATTACAAGTCAACCAGTACTGATTACCCGATAACCTTGGACAGCAAATTTAAAGAAGGATATAAGAAACAAATTGAAGTGTATCAGTGGATTTTTAAAAGACTTGGCTTTAATGTTTCTAAAACCGGATATTTTCTTTTTGCTAATGCCATAAAAGACAAAGAAGGGTTTAATTACAAACTTGAGTTTGAAAATTCTATCATTCCTTATGTGGCAAACGATGAATGGATAGAGCCGATTATTTTTGAAATTAAAAAATGTCTTGAGTCGGATAAAATTCCCGCCTCCAATAAAAACTGCCAGTATTGCGCTTATAGAAAACTTATCCATAACGAGGCGCTGAAGAATCAAATGAGTCTAATATAATTAATTTTTTATATATGGAGAAAAAGTCAATAATAATTTTAGTAGTTATCTTGGTAGTTATAATCATTGGCGGAATTTATTGGTACAATCAAAGCAATAATCAACCTAATCCGAAAGTTGATGCGTTTGCCAAATGCATAAAAGACAGCGGAGCGATTTTTTATGGGGCGTTTTGGTGTCCGCATTGCCAGGATCAGAAAAAGTTATTTGGAAATTCTGAGCAATATTTGCCTTATGTTGAATGTTCCGCTCCTGACGGAAACAGCCAGCTTGATGTTTGTAATACAGCAAAGATTACTGCCTATCCTACTTGGATATTTAAAGACGGATCAGTCCAACAAGGGGATTTGACTTTTAAGGAACTATCCGCTAAAACAGGCTGCGCGTTGCCTAACTAACCATCATATGGACATCTTATTTTTAGTAAATAAACTGCTTGCCATCGGAACTGTTCTTTCTCAAATAGGAATACTATTTTTAGTTGTTTATTTTATGTTTTTTAAAGATAAATACAAAAATATTTCTGATTTTATCGGGAAATACGGAATACTATTGGTGTTTATTATTTCGCTGGTTGCAACCTGCGGCAGTCTTTTTTATTCTCAGGTTATGGGATTTGCTCCATGTGAATTATGCTGGTTCCAGCGGGTTTGTTTATTCCCCCTGGTAATTATTTCAGGATTGGCGCTGATCAAAAAAGACAATAATATTATTGATTATGCATTGTCTCTTTCTGCTGTCGGATTTTTGATTGCTTTTTACCAAAACTATTTAGGTTTTAGTGGAACTGATTCTGCTTGTCCGCTTGGAGGCGGAGTCTCCTGTGTTAAACGCTATATTTTTGAATTTGGATATATTACCATTCCGTTAATTGCCCTGACCGGGTTTGCCATGATTATTATCTTCTTGATATTTGCAAAAAACTATCAAAATGAAAAAATCAATCAGTAACATATGTTTGGAGCATAAAAAGTTCTGGCTGAATAATAAAATTTTATTGCTGGAAGGTGTTTTATTTTTTATTTTTGCGTTGATTATCCAGCACTTTGCGTATAATTATGTAGATTTCCATGTAACCGGCACCAGCGTGGGTGATTTGCTCCTGGATAATTTGCCGTCTTTAGATTTGGACTTTTTTATTGTTCAGGGCGCATTAATTGTCAGCTTCATCATCATTATTTTAATGGCAGTAAAGCCGAAATATATTTTATTTTCCATTAAAACCTTCGCTTTATACATAATAGTAAGGTCTTTCTTTTTCAGCTTGACCCATTTGGGAGCAAATCTTCATCAAATAACATTGGACACCGACAGTATCGGCTTCGGGCTTTATAACTTTCTGTTTAATTCAAAAAACGACTTTTTCTTTTCTGCCCATACGGGAACTCCGTTTTTATTCGCCCTTATTTTTTACAATGAAAAAGTGTGGAGATATTTCTTTTTTACCGTTTCGTTCATTTTGGGAGCGAGTATGATTTTGGCTCATATGCACTATTCAATTGATGTTTTCGCCGCTCCATTTATAACTTACGGTATCTTTGTGATTGCCAAAAAAGTATTCAAACGGGATTTTGAACTTGCGGAGGGAACCGAAATAGTTTGATTTTTTTCGGGATTAAAGCGCGTTAATAGGGCTTTTTTTGTTGCAATTTTTGATAAGGCACGAAAATGTAATTTTAATTTTGTATTGTCAAGCTTTACCAAATATTGTATAGGTGATACTATTACAAAATATTATTCAAGAAAAAAATATGGAAAATATAGAAAAAGTTCAAAAAATACGGCATTCGTTGGCGCATATTATGGCTTCGGCGGTGATGGAATTTTGGCCTAAGGCAAAGTTGGCAATTGGGCCGGCGATTGAAAATGGTTTCTATTACGATATTGAAATCAAAGACTTAAAACCGGAAGATTTAGTGAAAATTGAAGGCCGGATGAAAGAGCTGATAAGGGAAAATCAAAAATTTGTCGGTAAAAAGGTGACCAAACTTGTTGCCAAGAAATTATTCAAAGACCAGCCGTATAAATTGGAACTGATAAAGGAATTGCCGGGTAAAACTGTTGGGACATACCAAAATGGAAATTTTTTGGATTTATGCAGGGGAGGACACGTTGAAAATACCAAAGAAATTGACCCGAATGCTTTTAAGCTGACAAAAATTGCCGGAGCGTACTGGCGAGGAGATGAAAAAAATAAAATGCTGACAAGAATTTACGGAATTGCTTTTGAAAAAGAAAACGAGCTGATGGATTATCTAAAAATGATGGACGAAGCCGAGAAGAGAGACCACAGGAAATTAGGGAAGGATTTAAAAATTTTTACATTTTCAGATTATGTTGGTCCAGGGCTTCCGTTATGGCTACCAAACGGAACAGTAATAATAAGTGAGTTGGAAAAACTTGCCAGAGAAATGGAAACAAAGGGTGGATATTTGCAGGTTAGAACCCCGAATGTTGCCAAAGAAATAATGTATAAAACCTCCGGTCATCTTCCATATTATGCGGATACAATGTTTCCGCCGATGGTTTTAGAAGAAGACGGTCAAGAAACGAAATATTATTTAAAGGCAATGAATTGTCCGCACCATCATCAAATTTTTGCTTTTGAACCAAGAAGCTATAGGGATTTACCAATGAGACTAGCTGAATACGGAACTTGTTATCGTTATGAAAAATCAGGCGAGCTATTTGGATTAATGAGAGTCAGATCTATGCAGATGAACGATGCGCATATTTACTGCACAGAAGAGCAATTTGCAGAAGAGTTTTTGAATGTTGTAAAATTGTATCTGGAATATTTTAAAATTTTCGGAATTAAAAAATATATCATGCGCTTAAGCACTCATTCAAAAGAAGGCTTAGGTAAAAAATATATTGATAACGAAAAGCTTTGGAAAAAAACGGAGGCTATGGTAAGAGATGTTATGGTAAAAGAGAATATTCCGTTTGTTGAAGTTCCTAATGAAGCTGCGTTCTATGGTCCGAAAATTGATGTGGAAGTTTGGTCGGCAATCGGCAGGGAATTTACACTGGCCACAAATCAGGTTGATTTTGCCGTTCCTGAGAGATTTGGGTTAAAATACGTAGATAAAGATGGAGAGGAAAAAACTCCTATTTGTATTCATCGCGCACCGCTTGGCACTCACGAAAGAACGATTGGATTTCTAATAGAGCACTATGCCGGGGCGTTTCCGGTTTGGCTGTCGCCGGTTCAGGTTGCTATCATTCCGATTTCTGAAAAACATCTGGATTATGCAAAAAAAGTTGAGAAACAATTGAGGGAAGCCGGTGTTCGCATTGAGATAAAAGACGAAAACGAAAGCTTGGGCAAAAAAATCAGAACGGCCGAAATGCAAAAAGTTCCATATTTGTTAATCATCGGCGATAAAGAAATTCAGGCAAATTCGGTTTCAGTAAGACAAAGAGGAAAAGGGGACTTAGGTGCCATGGAAACAGCCAGCTTTGTTGAGATGGTAAAAAAAGAGATATTGTCTAAAAAATAAATAATAGTAAACAAAAATCTGCCCAGTGGTGGATTTTTACTTAGGCGATACGCGTGCTGTTGACTTTTTTCATGATTTTATGCAAGATTCATAATGAATCGGGAGTGTTCCTGATTTTGGACCTTGACAACCAAATAGATAAGGAGATATGCATGGAAACCTCAAGAATTAAGAAAATTGGCTGGGGTTTTGGTGTGTGCAATATGAATTGTGAGCACTGCTATAACAGTTCCAGCGCCAAAAGCTCTATACCAAGATATACACTCAATCAGCTGATTTATGTTGCGGATAAAGTTTGTCCGCACATAAGAGATATAAATTTTGGTAGTGGCGAATTGGTCTGCAATCCAAATGCGGTTGAGTTGGTTCATTACGTAACCAATAATTATCCTCACATTGATTTGGCGCTGACTTCTAATGGTTATTCGGTAGTCAAAATGGACTTAATCGATATCAAACTAAGGATTAGCGATGTCGATGTGTCCATAGATTTTCCTGACGCAGGGCGACATAACGAGTTTCGCAGACATCCCCAGGCATGGGAATGGGCTATTCGTGCGTTAGAAATTCTTAACGAAATCAGAAAACAAAGAACTGTAACTATGTGCGTGACAAGTCGGGTATCGAACGACGACCTTTTAGGGATGCTTAGATTGGCAGACCGATATGGGGCATGCTTAAGGTTGAATTGGTACAGGCACACTGGTAGGGGTTCAGAATCTTTGCGACTTACAGCAGAGAGAGCCTGGCAAATTGTTGAATTTTTGTCAGACAAAGCTGTCTTTAGTTGTTTAGATTCTATTTTCACTGGCCCTTTGGGGATGAAGTCAATGCCTTGTCCTGGAGCAAAATTTTCAGCGAGAATCCACCAAGATATGAGTGTCACCGCATATCCTTTTCTCCAAGGAAGGAAATGGTCTGCCGGTAATATCCTTGATCCGTCAGTTGATTTAAATGGGGTCTATAATTCTGAAGCATTCAAAAACCTGCGGGCCAGAAATGTGTTCTACTGCGCCGGATGCAAATTTATTTCCTCTTGTGCTGGCGGCTGTATTACAAGATCTATCTTGCACAACGGAGGACTTAATGAAGTTGATGATTACTGCCCTATTCGCTACAAGCAGATGCAGACAGTTGAAAGGGCGCAGAAAAAGATTGCTCTACATAAACATGGCAATTTGGTTCACGAAGGTTATTTGTGTACTACAATCATGAAACCGCATGCTGACATTTAACCAAGAAAGGAGAGAATGTTTATGAAAGCGCTTCAAATTAGTTTTGAAGGTACGAATGGTGCCGGCAAATCAACGCAAGCAAAGATACTAGTAAAACGTCTTTGTGATTACGGTATCCACGCAGAATATGTAAAAAACCCAAATGGTGCAGCGTTTAGCAAAGTTGTGATGGATGCAATTCTTTTGCAATCACCTTACAAGTTAACAGAAATTCTTGCTTTTGCTGCATGTTTCTGCCAAACGACCAATGAATTGGTTATCCCATTTATGAAAAGAGGGATTTACGTGGTCTCAGATCGTGGAATTGGTTCTGCTTATGCACATGCACTATATCGCTGCAAAGGAGCAATCAGTGAGAGTTTATTTGCAGAAATAATGACGGAAATAAACAAGGAAAATGTTTTGTTTCCCAACCTGACCTTTCTATTGTCGCTTCCTGTCGAAGAAGGGGTTGCGAGAAAGAGAGGAGTCGTAAACAAAAACCGGCTGGATGTTCTGACACCAGAACAGCGTCCGGGAAGCCCTTTCTTATGAAAAACTGAGCAAGAAATTTCCGAATTGGATACGGATAAACGCCAACAATAGTATCGACCGAATTTCAAAACGGATTTGGCTTGAGACAATAAAGTTACTAAGGAGGTGTGCAAATGAGCAAGCCTAAAATAGTTCTTGTAACTCCTCCGACAACCTCTCAACGTACAGCTGAAGAAACTCTTGCTTTGGAATATTTAGCTGCGATTCTACGAAATGCTGGATACGAAACCTTTATTGTAGATGCATGGCTGAGAGGCATAGATTGCCAAAGAGCCGTGGGTCTCATTTTTGAAAAAGGTTGTCCATCTATTATTTGCATGTCTTGTTATCGCTCAAACATAAATCGGGCGAGCGAGATGATAAGACTTGCAAAGGTCATGTCACGGAATGTCTTTACTGTTTGCGGAGGATATGGCCCAACATTTCATGATGTAGAATTTCTACAAGCAGGTTTTGATGTTGCTGTGCGAGGAGAAGCAGAGGGAATTCTGACAGGCTTGATTGCCCGAATGTTGTCTGGAGAAAGTTTGTTAGGTGTTCCGGGTGTTAGTTTCTTAGAGAACGGCAAAATAATACGCACCGAAAGAAAGGAGTCAGTCAACGATTTGGATTCGATCCCTTTTCCAGAACGAGATGAAATGCCGTTTATCGTACGAAGGAAAAATCCTGTTCACATTTGCACGTCACGAGGATGCAACGGTAATTGTTCTTTTTGCTCTGTTGCCGCATTTAATCAAGGCGTTATGAGGAAGCGCTGGCGAGGCAGATCAATAAATAATATTGTTAAAGAAATCCGTGACATCCAAACGAGATTCGGGACAACTCATTTTAAGTTTGTTGACGACAGTTTTATAGAACCGCCAAGAGACGAAAACTGGGCAAAGGATTTTGCAGCCGCTATTAAAGTGGCTGAGCTCAATATTCGTTTTAGGACACAAGTTCGTGCTGACCGCCTCACTGATTCCATCGTGGAAAGCTTGGTATGTTGTGGCTGGTTTGCCACTGGCGTAGGTGTAGAGAATTTTTCCGACTCTGCTCTATCCCGAATGCGAAAACCATCGCGTTCAGCTGATAATATCAGGGCGCTTAGTCTTCTACGCAAGTATAATGTGTACACGCAAATAGGCTTGATTATGTTTGATAACATGACAACTATTGATGAGTTGTCGGAAAATTATCAGGCATTACTCGAGCATCCCTGGGTGATTATCAAGGGAGTGTTCACGGAAATGTTTGCGGCAGAGGGGACTGCTTTTACACAGGGCCTAAAAGGTGCTCATTTACTGAGTGGCGATGACAAAAACCAGAACTATGGCTATGCGATACAGGATGCGCAGGTGCGTAGAGTGTATGCAATGCTGAAGGTTTGGCACAAATCACACGCTCCATTGTATGACCAAGTGATAGACCCTTTAACCGCTCCAAAGATTATGTCTGAGAACGGATACAAGGAAGTTCACGGGTTGTGCATAAATCTCCTTGCGCTTGACATGAAGTTTTTTGGGAAAACTCTTTCGCACGTTGCAACTGGTATATTTGACGATGCAGAAATGGCGGAATCTGAAATCCGTCTGACTGCAGGTGTCCATGCAAGCATAAGAGAAAAAATAAACAATGTCTACGTCAGAGAGGGCTTAACTTATGATGGTGAGTTCAATCCTTTTCTTGCATAAGACAAGCGAGCTATGGATAGCTCGCTTTTTTAATACTAAATTTGCTTTAACTTGCTTAATATCATATTATTAAAAAGAAAATTAACTTTAATAAATTTATGAATGACAATTTTAAAAATTATGCGGCTGAATTTTTGGGCAAAATTGTAAAAATAAAAATTGACAGACCTCTTGGCTCAAAGCATCCAAAACACGAAATGACTTATGAAGTAAATTATGGTTTTGTGCCGGATACAAAAGCTCCAGACGGAGAAGAGATAGACGCTTATTTATTGGGAGTAGATAAGCCCGTTGATGCATTTACTGGAAAATGCATAGCCATAGTGCGCAGATCAGAACGATGATGACGATAAGTTGGTAGTTATTCCTGAAAACTCCAAAGATATGAGTGATGAGGAGATACTTGGATTGATTAACTTCCAAGAAAAATGGTTTAAGTCAGAAATAATTAGGTAAAAGCCTTTATGAAAATTTTCACGAAGGCTTTTCGATGAAAGTTTTTAAAATTGACATATTATAATAAGTAAGGTACAGTGACTACGAATTACGTACTTTAACAACTTCTTTAGGAGGCATAACTGTGGTAAACGAGTATTACTTAGGAATAGATTTCGGAACATCAAATTTGGCGGTTGCATTGCTACCTAAAGGTGAATCGAGCATATTTTCCACCAGCAAAGCGACTGTCTTGCCTTTGGGGAAAAATGGATCAACTACGATCCCGTCGTATCTCTTCTTTCCCCAGGAAGGAAAGAAATATTATCTCGGGGATGAAGCGATTGAACATTACTTGAGCGATAATGCGCAGGGGCGCTTCGTACAGTCAATCAAGACTTTGCTTCCCGATACTACCTTTACTAGCACAGCTATTAGTGGGTGGGGGAGTTACACGATCGAAGACATAGTTTTCTGTATATTGTCAGCAATGAAGCATCGGTTTGAGCCCATCATTGGTCAAAACATCGCTGCGGTCGTATTGGGCAGGCCGGCTGTTTTTTCTGAGGACGAGGACGAGGATAAAATAGCGGAGCAACGTTTACTGAAGGCGGCCAAGCGAGCTGGTTTCGAACATGTCCGCTTTCAACGTGAGCCTATCGCCGCGGCGTTGGCCTATAAACACTCACTCCAGAAGCCGGAATTGGTGTTTGTCGGTGACTTCGGCGGAGGCACGAGCGATTTTACGGTTATGCGCCTATCGCCTTATCACATTGGCGACGTCGATGACGAAATCCTTGCCGTTAACGGTGTATCAATTGCTGGTGACACTTTCAATAGCGCAATCATGCGAGATCAGTTGCTGAAGCATTTTGGTTATCACGCCCACTATAGATCCCTTGGTGATAAATGGCTTGACGTTCCGACTTCAGCCCATTATGAACTTTGCGAATGGCACCAAATTCCTTTTTTAAAAGGAAGCCGGTGGCGCGAGCTCATCGGAAGAATGATCCATTCTTCCGATGATAAGCAAGGGTTCATGAGACTACAAGCGTTAGTTGAGGAAAATCTCGGATATTCGCTTTTTCAAAGTATCCAGGAGGCAAAATGCGCCCTTTCGTCCGATCAGATCTCGCGGGTTAAGTTCAATCGTTCGATTATCAATATCGACGAAGAAATCACTCGAAAGGGTTTTGAGGAGATGATCGAGGGATGTATCAAAAAACTTGGATCCTGTATCGACAGGACGCTCGCGACGGCCGACATAAATGCTACAGATGTGGATGCTGCATTTCTGACTGGTGGAACTTCGCAGACGCCGCGAATCCACCAATTGATGGGTGATAAATTCGGCGAAGAAAAACTGCGATCAGGCGATACTTTTACCAGCGTGGCTGAGGGGCTTGCCCTTAGTGCTCCTTATCTTTTTAAATAGTAAAACATTCTTTCATCCCTGCGTCGATCAATAGACGCGGGGATTTTTTTATTTATATTTTTGATGACCGGATTTTTGCTTAAACAATATTATCCGCTTGTTTATTCTGTATTTTTTAATATAATGAATAATCATGCCTAAGCATTTTGGTGAACATCTCACAATTGATGGATACGGTGGAAATTTTGAGAGTCTTAATAACAAGGAGATTGTTTTAAAATGTTTAAGCGAATTACCTGAAAAGATTGGAATGCATAAGCTTGCAGAACCTATGGTTTATTTCGCTCAAGGTAATGGCGCAAAAGATCCCGGCGGTTGGAGCGGTTTTGTTGTTATTTTGGAAAGCCATATTAGTGTCCACACTTTTCCGGCTAGAGGTTTTGTTAGCGCCGATGTTTACAGCTGCAAAAACGGATTTGACGTCAAGTTTGTCGTAAATTATTTTAAGGAAGTTTTTAGTTTAAAAGATATAGAAAAGCATTTTATTAAAAGAGGGAAGCGCTATCCGGCAAATAATATTTTTTAGGTAATCAAGCTGCCGAACGGCTAAAATGGTGGATTTTAGCCGTTCGGCAAATCAAATATGAATTGGTTTTTTATAGCGCTAGCGGCGCCATTTTTATGGTCATTGGTAAATATCACTGACCAATATGTTGTTGCCAAATATGCAGACAAAGAAAGGGGACTTGGCGGGTTGATAATATTTATTAATTTAATAAATATTCCTGTTGCATTACTGATCGGAATATTTGCCAGCGATGTATTTAAAATCCCCGTTTTAGATAAACTGCTCCTTATTGTTGTCGGACTGATTACTGCTATATGGGTTATCCTTTATTTGTTTGCTCTAAGTATTGAAAGTGTTTCTACGGTTGCCTTATGGTTTTTATCTATTCCGGTTTTTGGTTATATACTCTCATATATATTTTTAAAAGAAACTCTTTCTGTCCAGCAACTGATTGGGTCTTTAATAATTTTAGCAGGCTTATTTTTTGTGTCAGTTGATTTTTCAAAAGAAAAACAAAAATTTAAGTTTAAGTTTTTGGCATATATATTAAGCAGCTGTTTTCTGTTCGCGGTTGGCGGAGTTATTTTTAAATATGTAACCGTGGGTAATAGCTTTTGGGTGTCGTCGTTTTGGCAGTATTGCGGGCTTGGATCGTCAGGAATTTTAATTTATTTATTTGTTCCAAAATACAGAGGCGAATTCAGGGCGATGATTAAAAACGCCGGCGGGAAAATTTTTGCTTTAACAACCGGCAGCGAGTTGCTAAATATCAGCGGAAACCTTGTTAGCAACTACGCGCTCTTATTAGCTCCGGTTGCAATAGTTTATACTATCAATAGTTTTCAACCGGCAATTATTCTTTTGATTACCATTTTTTGCACCTTCTTTTTGCCGAATATTGTTAAAGAGGATTTACGCAAAAAAGTTATTATACCTAAATTAATCGCTGTTGTGGTTGTTGTTGTCGGTAGTATTATGTTGTTTGTGTGATAAATATTATATAATTAAGCCGAAGGGCTAAAAAATATTGTATGTTGCCAGAATTTCCAAATTTCAAATCAATTGAACTGTCTGATAAAAATGATATAGAAACAATAACTCACAAATTTCCGCCATACTCAGATTTCAACTTTTTATCAATGTGGTCTTGGGATATAAAAAGTGAAATGCGCTTTTCTATGCTAAACGATAATCTCGTGGTTCGTTTTACAGATTATCTTACGGGGGAGCCATTCTATTCTTTTTTGGGAGGCAACAAGGTGAATGATACGGTAAAAAGCTTGCTTGAACTTTCTGAAAAAGAGGGGTTGCCTGCCAGACTTAAATTAGTTCCAGAGGATTCAATTAAGGAATTGGATATAAACAAGTTCAGTGCGACAGAGGATAGAAATCATTTTGATTATATTTTGGACGTTGAAAAACTTCAGAAACATGAGGGCAAAAAATTAAGATACCATTTCAATTTAAGCAAGCGATTAATAGCCGAATGCGGCGAGAAATTAAACATCAAGGCGATAGATTTAAGTGACGAAAAACGTAAAAAAGAAATATTGGCGTTAACAAATACTTGGATCCAGAATAAAGCTTCCAGTAATAAAGACACGGTCTCTTCTATAGAAATAGATGCCATTCAAAGGTTCTTTTTAATGGAAGTAAAGGATAATTTTTCCTTAGGAGTTTTTTATAATAATAAACTTATCGGTTGCAGTATTAATGATGTTTTGGGGGGTGATTATTGCCTCTGTCACTTTATGAAAGCGGATAGTGTTTTTAGGGGCATCTACTCCTGCTTATTTTTAGAAACAAGTAGAATGGCATCAGGTGTAGGTAAGAAATATATAAATATCGAACAGGATCTCGGTTTATCTAATCTGAGGCAATCGAAGGAAAGTTTTGAGCCGGTTAATTTTCTTAAGAAATATATAATAACAATTAAGCCTATTGCATAAATTTTTATTAATTATATTATAAACATATATGACTAAACATAAAATTATGCCAAAAATTCTAATTGCATTATATCTATTAATTGCTGCATGGTTTTTATATCTGCATTTATTTTTAAATTTTGTTTTAGATTCAACGAAATCCGATTTAAAGATATGGGCTTCTGTTTACCAGGTCGTTGCTTTGTTCGGCGGTGTGGTTGGTATCTTTGTTGCAAGAAAGTGGGGTGGATATAAAAGCGTTATTGGAAAGGCGACTTTATTTTTTTCTTTGGGTCTATTAATGCAAGTTTTTGGTCAAAGTTTTGACAGTTACTTGAATGTCATAAAAAATATTGAAATTCCTTATCCATCAGTAGGTGATATAGGATTCTTTGGAAGTGTTGTATTTTACATAATAGGCGCGATTTATACGTTGAAGTCGGTTGGATTTCAATTTTCTTTTAAGTCATTAAAAGGTAAGTTAATTTCTATATTTATACCACTAGTGCTTCTTATTTGTTCCTATTTCTTCTTCTTGAACGGTTACACGTTTGACTGGTCCAACCCATTAAAAATATTCCTTGATTTTGGCTATCCCCTTGGAGAGGCAATCTATGTATCCATAGCCATATTGGCGTTTTTAATTTCTTTCAAATATTTGGGTGGAATTATGAAAAAGCCGATGTTGTTCTTAATGTTTGCCCTAGTTGCTCAGTATTCATCTGAATTTACTTTTTTGTATCAGGCAAATGCAGGAACTTGGTACGCAGGCGGGGTGAATGATTTTATGTATTTCACGTCTTATTTCATTATGTCGTTGGCTATTCTTCAACTTAACTCTGCCTTTGAAAGAATTAAAAATAGTTAAGTAAATTTATGGATACAACAACCCTATTCCCACAAATAGCATCAAGGATAATTAAGGAGCAGGAGCTCGTTATCGGTCCTTTGGCGTGGGATGAAGCGCGAAAAGTGCAGGGACTCAAAATAATTGACCAGAAAAAGGGAGAAGTGAATTTACAAAATGGCGATGCCAAAGGCATTATTAACAATTTGGTTGCCCAGTACGAAAGAATTTTGGTAAAGCGTCTCACGAAGTTTGCAAAGAAGCGGTTCAAGATTTAATTGCCGAAATGTCTCAAGACGAAATTCCATCCAGTTTAAAATAAATTGTTTAAGCAAAAATCCGCATCAAAGCGGATTTTTGCTTATCGTAATTTATTAATATATTATTTACAAAATATAAAAAATGAGTTAAGATATCCAATATCATAAATAAACTTATTATGAAAATCATTGCTATTGGTGGGGGGGAAATCGGTAGACCTGGTTATCCCGTCGAAACTACCAAAATAGATAAAGAGGCTATTGCATTAACCGGTAAAAAAAATCCCCGAATACTTTTTGTTCCCACAGCAAGCTTTGACTCTGAATCTTACTACGAAGTAATTAAGAAACACTTCGGCAAGAGATTGGGTTGCAAAACAGATGTTTTATATTTGATAAAACAAAATTTAACTAAGAAACAGATTGAAGAAAAAGTTTTTAGTGCAGATATCATATATGTAGGCGGAGGGAATACAGCCAAGCTTATGAAGGTTTGGCGAAAAACGGGATTGGATAAGATTTTGAAAAAAGCTAGCGAGGGAGGAATTATACTTTCGGGAATAAGTGCTGGGGCAATTTGCTGGTATAAATACGGATTATCTGACTCAAGAAGGTTCAGCAATCCAAATGCTGATTTTATAAGGGTTTCAGGAATGAATCTTGTAAATTTAATGTATTGCCCTCATTATGATTTCGAACCGCTCAGGAAACCATGGCTTAAAAAATTGTTGCAAAAGAACTCGGGGGTTGCGATCGCTTTGGACAATTGCTCTGCTATTGAAATCATTGACAGCAAATACCGCATTCTTAAGTCAAAAAAGAAAGCAAATGTTTATAAGGTTTTTTGGACCAAGGGTAAGTTTCATGAAGAAGTTATAAACCAGGAAAAAGAATTAAGACCGTTATCTGAAATTTTGTCGAAATAAACTTTTTAAAATAAGAAGGGGTGGTAGCTACTTGAGCTATCACCCCTTTCGGTTGTAACTAGGACGCCGAGTGGGGGGGGGAACTATTATTCTATCTACCCACGAGGGTAGTCAAAATAATCCATTATATTAAATCTTTATCTTATTTTTGTCAATTATTTTGCAATCCTTATGGTTGTTACTGGAGGATTCTAATTATCGAACATGATTATTTGCGAAATAAAATTATATTTAAAAACTAAGCAGTTATTTTTTATCTGAGATAATTTTTTAGTAATATTTTTATGTTAATAACGGCTATGTTGCCGTTTTTTTATTTGTGATATAATTAGTTAAAATCAATATTAAATTTAATCAGGTATGTTTAATTTTTTTGAGAATAAGAAAATAACCGAAAAATTATACGAACAAAATCTTGAACTTGCGGTAAAAAATAAAACGCTTTCTTTGTTGGAAACACTATATCAAACCAGTGTTTTAACTTTGGCCCCTGAGGAAATGGCGAAAAAGATAACTGATATTATCCAAAAAGATTTAAACCTTGAATTTACCGGAATATTTAACTTTGATAAGCAATCCGACAGCCTTAATTCGCTTGCCTTATCGCAATCTGAACGGTTGGATAAGATTTTAAGCGGGTTAAACTTGCTTTCAGATAAATTAAAGGTAGAAAATATTAAAAATCATAATTTATTCAAGCAGGTAGTTTATGAAAAAACTCCCGTTATTACAAAAGACGTTGAAGAAGCTTTAATAAATATCGTAGACCAAAAAGATGCGCAAGAAATAAAAAACAGTTCAAATATAAAAACTGTGCTGATTTATTCTCTTGATATGGATAAGGAGGTTTTGGGCGTATTGGTTATGGCCTTTAACAGGGATTATGATACTCTTAGCGCTTTTGAGAAGTCATCTATAAAAAGTTTCATTAATATAATAGCGTTGTTGCTTAATAAGGCATATTTATATAAAAATTTGCAGATTTCTTACGAAGTTGAAAAGCAGGCGCATGTTATTGAGAAAAAAGCCAAAGAAGAATTGGAAAAAATAGATAAATTCAAAGACCAGTTTTTAATGACTACTCAGCACAATTTACGAACGCCTTTGACTTCAATGATGGGTTATTCCGATTTATTGGTGAATGGGGTTTTTGGCAAGCAGAATAAAAAGACCACCGAAGTTATAAAAAAAATTCCAAAGTTTAACCAAAGGAATGATACGTATGGTAAATGACTTTTTGAATATGGCGCAGTTCCAGCTGGGCAAAGGCGTTGTGACATTAAAGCCGGGAGTGAAGGTTCCCCCGATATTGCAAGAGTTAGTTGAAGAACTCAGTTTTAAAGCAGAGTCAAGGGGGATTTATTTAAAACTGGAAAAATCGAAACAAGATTTTGTTATTAATGCCGATGCGGAAAAATTAAAAGCGGCATTATTTAATATTATAGATAATTCGGTTAAATATACTGTTAAGGGTGGGGCGACGATAAAAATTTATAATTCCGATGATAAAAAATTTGTGATAATAGAAACTAAAGACACCGGGATTGGAATTGACCCCGAAAAAGCAAAAACGTTATTTGAACAGCAGTTTGAAAGAAGCGAGGCAGCAAAGAAAGTTTCTGCTGTCGGAAGTGGTATAGGTTTATATTTGTCAGGGCAGATTATCAAGCTTCATAATGGTAAAGTGTGGGCGAAATCGGAAGGGGAGGGGAAAGGTTCAACTTTTTATGTTGAGTTGCCGATCGGCGGAGCTGATAAAAAAGAAGCAGAAATTAAAAAATAGTATTAAATCTTAAATACGTGAATGTTGAACCGGAAAGGTTAAAAAAATTTCTATTGGATGCTGACCTGATAAAAGAAAAAGATTTTGAAGCAGCTTATCAGGAAAGTGTTAAAACTCACCAAAATGTGGGAGATGTTTTGGTTTCTAAGGGTCTTATAGATTCAGAAAAACTGACAAAGTTTGAAGCGTACTTATTGGGTATTCCGTTTGTTAATATTGAAGAAGAGACTATTCTTCCGGAAGTTTTAAATATCATTCCTGAACAAATTGCCCGGGCTCACAATATTGTAGCTTTTAGGAAAAAAGATGACAAGTTGGAGGTTGCGATGCTTGATCCGGAGGATTTGATAACCATTGAGTTTATAAAAAAAGCAGATCCATTTTTAAAAATTTTACCTAGGTTAACGACTGTTCAGGGTTTAAAAAATGCGCTTAACCAATATGAAAAAGATATTAAGGTTGAGTTTGGCGATATTTTAAATGCAAATTTGAAGCCGTCCGACTATAACGGAAGTTCTGATGAAGTTGTTGATAACGCCAAAGATTTAATGAAAGCCGCCAGAGAACTTCCGATTGTGTCAATGGTTGATTCTTTGATGAAGCATGCAATTTTACAGAAAGCTTCTGATGTGCATATTGAGCCTTCAGAGAAAGAAGTGGTTGTAAGGTTTAGAATTGACGGAATTTTGCATGATATTACCGTTTTACCCATTGTTACGGCTCTGGGGATTGTCGCCAGAATAAAAGTTTTGTCTAATTTAAAGCTTGATGAGCATAGGCTGCCTCAAGATGGCAGATTTAAAATTGAAACTGATGATTATAAATATTCCGTCAGAGTTTCTGTGCTGCCGGTGTTTAATGGAGAAAAAATTGTCATGAGACTTTTATCCGAAAGCGCCAAATCTCAGGATTTGGAAAGTTTGGGGTTTTGGGGCAAGTCTCTTGAAATAGTAAAAAATAATTTAAAACGTCCGACAGGGATGATTTTAATCACAGGACCGACCGGTTCAGGAAAAACCACAACACTATATGCGATGATGGAAATTTTAAACACCACCAATGTGAATATTTCTACAATTGAAGACCCGATTGAATATAGGATGCAAAGAATCAACCAAACTCAAGTAAATGACAGGATCGGACTGACGTTCGCTTCAGGGCTGAGGGCGCTGGTAAGACAAGACCCAAACATTATTATGGTGGGAGAAATCAGAGATACCGAGACTGCGTCGTTGGCAATCAATGCCGCTTTGACAGGGCATTTGGTTTTATCAACTCTTCACACAACTGAAGCCGCCGGCGCAATTCCAAGATTGATTGATATGAAAGTTGAACCGTTTTTGATTTCATCAACTTTGAATTTAATTATGGCGCAAAGATTGGTCAGAAGATTTTTCGGGTATAAAGAAAAATATAAATTGCAGAACGCTGAATTGGAAAATTTAGCGAAATATTGCAGTTTAAGCAGAATTACTACGATTTTACGGTCAGAAAAAATATTGAAAGCAAATGCAACTTTAAAAGACATTAATTTTTATCGGCCGTCGCCCTCAAAGGATTCTCCTGACGGATATCGGGGAAGAATAGGAATCATTGAGATTTTATCCGTAACAGATACTATAAAAGAAATGATTGTTCAAAAAGCCTCAACCAAAGAAATTACCACTCAGGCAATTAAAGATGGGATGCGAACAATGTTTGAAGACGGTTTTATAAAAGCGGCTCAGGGGATGACTTCACTAGAAGAGGTGTTGAGAGTGATTGTGGATTAAAAATTTTAATTCAATATGCCAAATTATATCTATAAAGCAAAATCTTTCAACGGAGAGACGAAAGTCGGAATTACAAACGCAAAGGATGAATTTCAGCTTGCCCAAAGTTTAAAAAATGAAGGAATGGTTTTGATAAAAGCGGAACCTCAGGAGAAACACGATAAATCAAGATTTGAAATTAATTTACCTTTTCTGGGGGTTTCTGCAGCGGAAAAGATAATGCTTACCAGAAATTTGGGCGTTATGTTTTCTACAGGACTATCCTTGGTAAAAAGTTTTGACATTCTTGCCATACAGGCAAAAAATAAAAAGCTGAAAAAAGCTTTGCTGGATATCAAAGAACGTATCAGTAGGGGAGATAATCTATCTGATGTATTGGCAAATTATCCCGATATTTTTTCTGAACTGTTTGTTAATATGATAAAAGTCGGCGAGGAATCAGGAACTCTTGAAGATATTTTACAAATTCTTTCCCTGCAACTTAGTAAAGAGCATGAATTAAGTTCCAAAATAAAGAACGCGATGATTTACCCGTCTATTATCATGATGGTTATGCTTGCGGTGGGGATTGTAATTATTACTATTGTTTTGCCAAGCTTGAATATATTCTTTACTTCTTTGGCGGTTCCGATTCCAATTTATACTCAGATCCTTCTTTCGGGAGGAGCATTCATCTCCAATAACTGGTATTGGCTTATCCTGGCTTTGTTTGCATTCATCGGCGCAGTTTTTTACATTATCCGAACAAAAAAAGGCAAAGAAGCGCTGGACGGATTATTGCTTAAGACTCCGGTTATATCTCAGATTGTCAAAAAAAATAATTCGGCGTTTATGATACGTTCGCTTAGTTCATTGGTTGCTTCAGGAGTTCCGCTGACAAAATCTTTAGAAATTTCCGCAAAAACAACCAATAATTATTATTTCAAGCAAGCATTGATTACCGCCGGAGAAAAAATCAGAAAAAGGGGATAAGTTATCAAATGCCTTAAAAACTTATCAGAATATTTTTCCTTTCGGCGTGATTGAAATGATAGAAGTCGGCGAAGAAACCGGCAAAACCGATGTAATTTTAAAAAAACTGGCGGATTTTTATGAACAGGAAGCCGGCAATGCCGTTGAGCGACTGGCAATTTTAATTGAACCGATGTTGATTATCGTGCTTGGCCTAGCGGTCGGATTTTTTGCATTTTCAATTATTGAGCCGATGTACTCTTCGTTAAAGTTCATAAATCAATAGATTTGATGGCAACAGAAATCGGCAAAAAATTTAAAGCCAAAAAATTTCAGTCAGGAATGTCTTTGATTGAAATTATAATTTGCCTTTGCATTATTTTAATTATTTTTGATTTATGTTTAGCGGAAGTAAGTTCTTTAAATATCAGCAGGAAGCAGCGTTATGAAGATATCGCTTATCATATAGCCAATAAGCAAATGGAAACCTTACGGGCAACGGTTTTTGCAAGCTTGCCGGGTTCGGGCAATATCTCAGATTCATCTTTACAGCAAATTCCATCTGGAAGCGGAAACTTTACTGTAAACAGCTACTCGCTATATTCCGGTATGAAAGAGATTATTGTAACAGTAAGCTGGAACGATGGTAAGGGCGAATCAGTTGTTTTAAAAACCCTGGCCGGCACGGGCGGTATAAACCCAACTCAATAAATTACAATAAATGCCAAAAAATTTAAGTTCAAAGCAAAAAGGATTCACCCTGGTTGAAATGATAATTGTTTTGGCTTTTTCCTTAATTGTCAGTCTGTTTGTAATATATTTAGTGTCTTATCAATACTGGGTTTATAATACCGGAACTGCGGATTTGTCAATTGGCAATTCCGCCAGAACAGCGCTGGACGACATAGACAATTATGTTCGGCAGGCAAATCGCGTGGTCCAAAGTTACTCAAGTTACACAACGGGAGCCAAAACATTAATTCTACAAATACAATCCGTAGACTCTTCAAACCAGCTTATCGCCGGGAGCTACGACATCGTAGTTTTTTACTTATCCGGAAGCAATTTAATCAGGCAGGTTTTTCCGTATTCCGGCAGCAGTAGACTGGCAGTCACTAAAATTCTATCAGGTGGCGTTGATCCAAACAGTTTTTCTTTCACCTATGATAACGCGGATTTTTCTTTGGTCAGGCAGGTTACAATCAATATTACCGTTCAGCAAAATGTTATCAATCAAACCAGGTCAATTACACTTTCGTCGCAATCAAAATTAAGAGATTATTAAAATGCTTTCCAAACGTAAAAAAAATAATTCCGAATCGGGTCAGGTTCTGGTTTTGGCGCTGGTCTTGCTGGTCGTTGCTCTTGTAACGATGGGAACTTTATTGGGATACACCGGCGCTCAAATAGCTGCCCATAGAGATTCTGTATATCAGGAGCAGGGACTTAATATCGCCGAAGCCGGAGTCGAAGTGGCAATTTGGAAATTAAATAACCAGGCAAATTATAGCGGCGAAACCAATATTTCTTATGGCAACGGAGTTTTCACGGCAACCGTCACAACTGTAAACAGCGCTTCAAAATTGATAAAAGTTGACTCTTATATACCTAATGCTACGAATCCTATATCGCATCGTATTATCCAAATTACTGCTACGGTTGGAACCACTAATGTTGGTTTCTACTATGGTGTAGAGGTGGGAAGAGGTGGTCTTGCAACGCAAAACGGAAGCGAGGTTGTGGGAAATGTATTTTCGTCGGGTAATATTTCCGGTTCAGGAACGATTGATAATAATGCAGTAGTTTCAGAACCCTGGCGTAAGCATAAGCGGTGTTCACGTTAAAGGAAACGTTTTGTCTTATAGCTGTCTTTCAGGAGCTACTGTTGATGGGAATTTAACTTATGTAACTGGAGGCGCTCATACATGTACCGTGCACGGCAGTGTTTCTTCCCAATCAGGACACATTGCTGAGCAGCCAATGCCTATTCCTCAAAGTCAAATTGATGCTTGGAAAAGTGCTGCTGCATCAAAAGTGGTCAATGGTAATACGACCATCAATGGTAATCAATCAATAGGGCCGGAAAAAATTATCGGCAATCTTACAGTTAATGGGGGTGTAACTTTAACTTTGACCGGACCGATTTATGTGACCGGGGATATTACCTTTCAAAATAATGATATTGTTCAGTTGGGTGCCTCGTATGGCTCTTTAGGAGAAGTTATCTTATCAGAACGGTAAAATTACCATTAACAACGGAGATTCATTCCACGGATCGGGCCAATCGGGAAGTTATATTATGCTTCTTTCTACCAGCTCTGCAAGCCTTGCGATTGATGTTCAAAATAACGCTACGGGAGTAGTTCTTTATGCTGAAAATGGAGGGATAACTATACACAATGTTACCTCTGTAACCGAAGCAACCGGATATAGTGTGATTTTGCAAAATAATGCTAAGGTACAGTACAGCAACGGCATTGTTAATATATTTTTTGCTTCAGGTCCCAGTGGTGGTTGGCAGCTGCAAAACCAATCCTGGCAATTGCTAAAATAGTCGTTGTTTTAAGCTATTGAATCGTGTGGTATAATTGCAATATATGTTTAAATTTTTAAATTTACAACCGGAGGTTTTCGGATTGGATATCAGCGACTCAAGTTTGAAGATTATTAAGCTTGAAAAAAGGAAGAACGGTTTTGATTTGGTGTCCTTTAACGAAGTTTTGATAAGGCCCGGCATACTGAAAGAAAGAACAATTCAGAATCAGGATGCGCTGGCCAAAATTATACGCAACGCCTGCGCTTCTGTAACCGGTAAAAAACTTGATACAAATTATGTCGCTCTTGCCTTGCCCGAAGAAAAATCTTTTTCTCAAATACTTCAAATGCCAAAAATGTCGCGTGAAGAATTAACCTTGGCCGTTCCGTACGAAGCGGCAAATTATATACCTCTTTCTATTGATAAAGTTTACCTGGATTATCAAATAATCAGCGCTCATACCAATCTGAAGCACATTGATTTGCTTATGAATGCAATGCCAAAATCAATTATAGATTCTTATGTGTTGTGCCTTAAAAAAGCCGGGCTTATTCCTTATATTTTGGAAGTTGAGTCTTGTGCTATTGCAAGGTCATTGTTAAAAAGCAACACAGCTTTGGCTCCTTCTGCGATAGTTGATTTTGGAGATGATGATACGACTTTTATAGTTTTTTCCGGAAATTACATACATTTTACGTCGTCTATGCCTATTTCTTCAAAAAAATTAAATAAGGATATTGCAAATAAATTGGGTATCTCCGTTGGTCAAGCTGAGGCGCTAAACATCAAATACGGTTTATCTGAAAGTAAAAAAGGAGACCATAATGTCAAAGGCATTATTGAGCCGTTTTTAAATGATCTCGCAATACAGGTAAAAAAATATTTGAGTTTTTATCAGGGTCATATTGCCAATGAGTACTTTTCTTTTGATGCTAAAATAGAAAAAATTATCCTGTCGGGAAGCGGAGCGAATATTAAAGACCTCTCGCCCTTTTTGGCGAAAGAGTTAAATGTAAACGTGGAAGTCGGAAATCCTTTGGTGAATGTTTTGCCGTTACGAAAAGATATTAAACAAATCTTTTTCCCTGAAAAAGAATTATCATTTGCCGCCGCATTGGGCCTGGCAATCAGGGGATCAAATAATAATGAACACGATTAATCTTCTGCCCAAAGAAGAAAGACAAAATCTGTCAAATAAAAAAAGAGAGAAGCTCTCTGTTGTTTTGGGCATGATATTAGTCATTTCTCTAGTTGCATTCGCAATGGTGCTGTTGGCGTTAAAATTTTATATATTACAGGAACTGGTAGTGCAACAAAGTATATTATCTGATGCCCAGCATCAAAACGAAGATCCCAGTATTTCTTCTTACACCGCTTTGATAAAAAAATACAACAATGATTTGGCAAAAGCTGATACTTTTTACAAAAACCAATCGTATACAAGCAGTATATTGCAAACAATGCTGAGTATTAACCCTGCTAATAGTATTTCTATTGCCGATTTGTCAATGAAAAAAGCAGATGATAACACCGGTTTCAATATAACTATTTCGGGTACCGCTGACACAAGAGATAATTTGATACTTTTTAAAGATGCGCTGGGAGAAAACAATAAAATAAAAAACGTATATTTCTCTCCCGACAGCTGGATTAAGCCCGATAACGTAAATTTTTATCTTACATTGGAAGTTTTAAAATAATATGAAGGAAATCAATAAATCATATATAATTTCAGGGGTATTCTTACTGGTTGCGCTAATTTTGATTGTTTTTTTAATATACCCGACGTTTCAAGATGTTCAAGACAGTTCCAGTCAAATTGCTGCAACGAAACAGCAGATAGCTTTACTGGATGCACAAAATTTGGATTTGGTTTCTTTCAAAGAAAATTATCCCGGATATAAAAATAATCTGGATACCATCGAAAATTTATTTGTTGACCCTAATAATCCGGTTGATTTTATAAAGTTTCTAGAAGGTTCTGCAGATAATGCAAATCTTAATTCAGATATCAGTATAGTAAATGCGTCCGGCAATAATCCAAGCAACCCTCAGCCTTTGATATTTGAGGTTATTACCAAGGGAAACTTGAAAAACATATTGAATTTCTCTGAAAAAATAGAACAAGGCCCTTATTTGCTGACAATTCAGAATGTAACTTTAAGAAAAGTGAACCAGCTTGATAATAGCGGAAAAGTTATCGGCAGCAGTTTCTCGGTGGACTTTTTAATAAATGTAATCACGGATTAATATGCCTTACACTAAAGAAAAAAATAAAATACCGGCATCGCATGATTTTTTCAGTTTATTTTTAAATTCATTTTCCGCCGGATTTAAAAAAATCCCATGGAAGCTGGGCAAGAACGCATTTTCATTTATTTTGATATTCGTAATTTTAGAAATAATTTTTGGAGAACTGCTATACTATCAATATGTTATAATGGTTGAAATGCAAGAGCCAAATATTGCTGATATATCGTTAAAATTCCACGAGAATACTTATCAGTCTGTAATAAAAGAATGGCAGGCAAGGCAGAATAATGTTAATAATAATGGTCAGATAAACAACGCGCAGTAATTGTTCGTCGCTCTCGTTGGTCTGAAGGTACATTATATGTTTGACCGACATCGCGACGGGATTTTCTCGCTTTACTCGTGAATAAAAAATATGGAAAAAAAGAAAAAAATATTTTTAGTTGAAGACGATTCTGCAATAGCGGATGTATATTCTATATTGATGAGAAAAGAGCATTTTGATGTAGAGATTATAGAATCAGGCGGTGAAGTGTTAAAAAAAATAAAAAACATTGAATCTAAAGAAGAAGAAAAACCGGATATTATCCTTCTGGATTTGATACTCCCGGATATGAATGGCATGGAAATTTTAAAAGAGCTTAAGAAAAATAATTTGACTAAAGACATAACCGCATTTATACTAACCAACCAGGAAGAATCGGTTGTGCAGAAAATAGATGGGGTAAGGCCTGATAAATTTATCATTAAGGCGAACACCACTCCTACGCAATTGGTTGAAATTATTAAACAAAGTTTAAAATAGATAGCCAAATTTATGGAGAAAAGCGAAATAAAAAACGAAATCGTCCATGATCTCTTTGAGCTGACTATTTTACTTAAAGGTATAAATGGAGTTTTTGAAATAATTTTTGGCTCTATGCTTTTTTTCTTTAGCAGAGCGACTGTGCGTAAAATAACATCTTCTATATTACGCCAGCCGGCTGCTTTAAGTTCGGGGAACTTTGCAAGAAATTATATATATAACCACGTCAATAATTTTTCTTTCTCTGCGCAAAGATTTTTGGCAATCTATCTGCTTTTTTATGGAGTTTTGAATATATTTTTAGTGGTATTTTTATACAGGGGGAAGCTATGGGCTTATCCGGTGGCAATATTTTTCTTTATTTTATTTATGGTATATCAGGCATTCAGACTATATGCTCGCCATTCTATTATGTTGATATTTCTTACGTGCCTTGATATTTGTCTTACTATTTTAACCTGGTTGGAGTACAAGCGGCTGAAAAATAAAACCAGTCAAGGGGTTGAAAAGTTGCAAGAAATAAAAAAATAGGTTAGCATTTTTCTATGGAGGAGATTTCCCTTAAGGCGCAACAAATATTCAATATTGGAGGTTTTGGCATTACAAACAGCTTTTTTCTATCACTAGTTGTTTGTTTTATTTTAATTGCTTTCTCACTGGCGATGCGAAGCAAAGCTAAATTAATACCGGGGAAACTTCAGTCGGCAGTTGAAATGGGAGTAGAAAGTTTGTTGGGATTGATGGAATCAACACTTGGCTCAATGGAAGCCGCCGAGAAATATTTCCCGTTGATTGCGACTATTTTTATCTTTATACTGACTTCAAATTTGCTTGGAATTTTTCCCGGTGTCGGTTCTTTAACTTATGGTTCGGTTCCGCTGTTCCGTTCACCGGCAGCTGATTTAAACTTTACGTTGGCATTTGCGGTAATTTCTGTTATAGTTACAAATGTATTGGGGATGGCGTCCGTCGGCATGTTCGCGCACATAGGAAAATACTTGAATTTTAAGGGGCCGATTGATTTTTTCATTGGAATACTGGAAATGGTTTCCGAAATAGCTAAAATTATTTCTTTATCGTTCAGGTTGTTTGGAAATGTTTTTGCGGGAGAGGTTCTTTTAACGATTATTTCCTTTTTGGCGCCATACTTTATACCCTTGCCGTTTTTATTTTTGGAGGTTTTCGTAGGAACAATTCAGGCATTTATTTTTGCAATGATCACTTTAGTTTCAATTTCGCTTCATACAACAGCCCATGAGGTTCACGAAGAACATTAAAGGTCAATAAAATATTAATTAATTTTTACAAGAACTATGGATATAGATTCAATCAGACTATACGCAACAGTCGCATCAATTGCTTTCGGAACAATATTCCCTGCAATTTCAATCGGCTGGATCGGTTCAAGCTCAGTGAAAGCAATTGCCAGAAATCCTGAAGCAGGCTCAAAAATACAGACAGCCATGATGTTGTCCGTTGCATTTGCCGAAGCCATCGCTATTTATGCTTTGGTTATCGCTTTAGTTATAAAGTTCGTTGCGTAAACTGTATAATTGTTTCGTCGTTCGTAAAAATAAATTTTTTATTTATTTTTACTCACTCACTCGGCCAATTATCAAATTCGTCGCTTAATTGTGGTGTTAATGATGCGAATATACTTTCAGAAAATATTCGCATATTAAAATCGTAATCAAGATGAACGCATTACTTGACCAATTAGGAATTAACCTTCCGCTATTTGTAAGCCAGATAGTTAATTTTTTTATACTTTTGGCAATGCTTACGTTTTTTGTTTATAAGCCTCTAATAAGGGTTATTAAAAAAAGAAATGCCAAAATTAAAGAAGGTTCTGGAGAAAGCCGAAGAAGCGGATGTGCGATTAAAAGAAGTTGATATTATCGCCGGTGAAAAATTAAAAAAGGCAGACCAAGAATCAATTCAAATTATTCAAAATACGGAGAATAAGGCTAAGGTGTTGGAGCAATCCTTACAAAAAAAGGCGGAGGATCATCAAAAAGAA
Organism: Candidatus Staskawiczbacteria bacterium; assembly: GCA_963761865.1. Lineage (GTDB taxonomy): Bacteria > Patescibacteriota > Minisyncoccia > Minisyncoccales > Staskawiczbacteraceae > VGLO01. Next base: position 226,620 of record CAVXIE010000002.1, read on the forward strand.
CTAATGCGCCAAATTGAATTGAATTACAAAAATCAGCAGGAAGAAACTAAAAAACTTGTATTTTCCGAGGCTCTGGAGCTGGTGAAAAAAACCTTGATAAAAACAGTTGAATTGAAACCGGAAGCGGTAGATGAAGCGCTGATAAAAAAGGCGGTTTCTCAAGTAAAAGAGCAATAATATGAAGTATAAAACCAAAATTTACGCAAAGGCACTGGCAGAATCACTTTCAAATAAAAAAGCAGATGCAGAAAAAATAACCGATAATTTTCTGAAGCTTTTGGAGAAAAATAACGATATAAAAAAAGCAAAAAAAATTATTGACTTGGCGGAAGGTTTTTTGCTGAAAAAGACTGGGAATAAAAATGTAATTTTAGAAACCGCCAGAAAAACCGATGTCAGCAATTTAATAAAATCACTAGTAAAAGAGGGAGATGTTGTCAGTGAAAAAATAAATCTTGAAATTGTTGCGGGAGCTAAAATAACTATCAACAATGAAAAACAGTTGGATTTTTCATTAATAGGTCAATTAAACAAAATTTTTGAACGAGCTTAGGCGAGTTCAAACCCAGCCCTCTATGCTAGTAAAGTTCGATAGCTTAGAGGGTTGGGTGATAATTATTCATTTCATTCATAAATTATCATGTCTCAAGAAATTATAGAAAAAATAAAACAACGTATTGAGGGGTACCAAGCTGACCAAAAATGGGAAGAAATCGGAAAAATTCTGAAGTTGGCGATGGAATTGTTAAAATTTCCGGGCTTACCAATGTGCAAAGCCAGGAGGTTTTAACTATAGAAACTGAAAAGAACACAATAAGAGCTGTTGCTCTTAAACCTGGAAGAAGATTCTGTTGGAGCTTTGGTTTTAGGCGATGCAACTTTGGATAAAATCAGGACAAACAGTGAAAAGAACAAAACAATTATTATCAATTGCGAGTTGGGAACAATTGTTGGGCAGAGTTGTTGATCCGATTGGGAAATCCGATTGATGGAAAAGGCCCAATTTTTTCAGAAAAAGAAAAACCGCAATTTAATTTTTTGGAAAATGATGCGCCAAATGTTATTGGCAGAGAAGGCGTGAATCAACCTTTGCATACCGGAATTAAAGCCATTGACTCTATGATTCCAATCGGCAGAGGACAGAGAGAATTGATTATTGGCGACAGGGGAACCGGAAAAACTGCAGTTGCTTTGGATATGATAATTAACCAATCCTTCACGCGGCTCAGGATCCAGACAAAAGCCCGTTATTGTATTTATGTGGCGGTAGGACAAAAAGAATCAAAAGTTGCAAAAATTGTTGAAACATTAAAAAAAATAACGCGTTGGCTTATACAATTGTAGTTTCAGCTTCGGCATCAAGCCCTGCCGCTTATTGGTATTTGGCTCCATTTGCAGGATGCGCCATTGGAGAATATTTCCGAGACAAAGGAAAAGATGCTGTTATAGTTTACGACGACTTGTCAAAACACGCTTGGGCATACAGACAAATTTCTTTGCTTTTAAGAAGACCGCCGGGACGAGAAGCATATCCTGGAGACGTATTTTATTTGCATTCAAGATTACTTGAAAGGGCAGCCAAACTTAGCAAAAGAAAAAGGCGGAGGTTCTTTAACCGCTATTGCCAATTATTGAAACTCAGCTTGGCGACGTTACAGCTTACATTCCAACAAACGTAATTTCAATTACAGACGGACAGATTTATTTGGAATCAGATTTGTTTTATCAGGGAATGAGGCCGGCCGTAAACGTTGGTTTGTCGGTTTCCAGAGTTGGATCATCAGCTCAAACAAAAGCAATGAAAAAAGTTGCCGGAAAATTGAGACTTGAATTGGCGCAGTTTAGCGAATTGCAAACATTCGTTCAGTTTGCCTCCGACGTTGACGAAGTCACCAAAGAAAGAATTCAACAAAGGAAGAATTGTTACAGAAATTTTAAAACAATCAGATTTGGCTCCAATACCTTTTGAAAAGCAAGTTTTGGTTTTGTACGCCGCTCTTAACGGATATTTCAACAAATTCCAACCGGAACAAATTCAACAAATCGAATCAAAGTTTCTGGAATATATTGCAAAATTGCATAAAGATTTATTGGATTCACTGAGAGAACAAAAACAACTCACAGAAGACATTGAAGGAAAGATGAAATTAGCAATTACGAAGTTTATTGAGAGTGTATAAAAAGAGCCAGACATGTTGCATGTCTGGCTAAGTGAGTTGGTGAAACATTCAGATTTATTGGTTATGGAGAGTAATAAATGACGACACGACAAATACTTGGACCCTCTCCGACATCGAAGACCTTGTCTTCAACGGACCTGATGAAGTAGCTGTAACCATGCATCCTTCCCAATTCGTGCATGTAGTCATGCGCCAGTTTGTCCAGTGTGGCCATAGCTGACGCAAGACCCTGTCTAGTATCCACGACGAAGGTTTTGACTTCCATAAATCTCCTTTGTTGTTTTACGGGCAACAACTAGCCCAAATAGGGTTGTAAAGGGCGGAATTTAAAGATACATTAGTTTAAGCCTATTATAAAAAATTGTCAAACATAAATGGATAGTCCGCAAAATATAAAAAAACGCCTTAAATCAATAGGCAATATAAACAAAATCACCAAGGCGATGGAATTGGTTGCGGCCACAAAAATGAGAAGGTCGCAGGAAATTGCCTTGGCTTCAAGACCATACGCTTTTGCGGCGTTGGATTTTTTGGCTACAATTTCGAGTTTAGAAAACCAAAAATTAACGGCGCTATTTGAACCGAGAAAAGTTAAAAAGGTTTTATTCGTTTTGGTGGCTTCTGATAAAGGGCTAGCAGGCGCATTTAATGGTTCTGTTTTTAAAAAATTTGAGCAACATATTGAAAGAGATAAAGAAAAGTATAAAAAAGAGGAAAAGCTTTTTGTTGCAGTTGGAGAAAAATCTTTTAATTATTTAAATAAGCGAGGATTTAATATTTTAAAAAAGTTTATTGAAGTTGGCGATTATATTGCAACAGAACAAATAAAACCGTTATCAGATTTTCTGGTAAAAGGATATTTAGAAAAAGAATTTGACAGGGTGATTGTAATTTCAACTCATTTTAGATCTGCATTAAAGCAAGAACCGCACGTAAGAAGAATTTTGCCAATAGATTTTGATCATATTGCAGATACAATAAAAGAGATTATTCCTGATCGCGGAAAATTTGCTGATTTAATAAAAGAGCATCACATAACCTTTGTGCCCGATAAAGAAAAGTTAAAAGAATATACAATTGAACCAAAACCGGAAAAGGTTTTAGAAAAATTGGCGGAGCATTTGTTTTTTATGCAAGTTTATCATTTAATTTTAGAGGCCAATGCTTCAGAGCATTCGGCCCGCAGAATGGCAATGAAAACCGCTTCTGACAATGCTTCTGAATTAGGTGAAAAATTAAATTTGCAGTATAACAAATCCGGACAGTCGGCAATTACAAACCAGATTATTGAGATAAGTGCAGGAGCGGAAGCACTTTCGTAAATTATTCTAATTAACCTAATTTCTAATTACTCTAAATAATTATTAAATTCTAAAATGTATGACAGAAAGTAATATAGAAAATCTAGAGGCAAAAGAAATAAACACAATTGAAGATGCGGTTCGTGCCCTTGATAATGGTAATAGGCCGGCGGTTATAGAATTTTTAAAAAACAACAAAGACGATATTGGGGAATTTTGTCACCAAGTATTTGACGGGTTCCAGAAAGCAGATAAGAAGGTTATTGACCAAATTGACCCTTCTGGTATTTATCAATTAAGTTCTTTAATTAAAGATTTATTAGAAAATTAAAAATATGAAAGGAAAAATTTTGCAAATTATTGGGTCGGTGGTGGATGTGGAATTTCCGGATGAAAAACTTCCGGAGATTTATAATGCTTTAAAAGTTAAGGGTCCAAAAGGGGAGGTGGTTTTGGAGGTTGTAAAACATTTGGATTTAACAACAGTTAAAACAATTTCCATGCATTCAACTGACGGATTGCAGAGAGGACTTGAAGTTGAAGACACTGGTGCGCAAATTTCTGTGCCGGTTGGACAAGAAGTTTTGGGACATATTTTCAATGTGTTGGGACAAACATTAAATAAATCAGATAAAAAGTTTCAAAAGATGTGGCCAATTCACAGAGCCTCGCCTCCGTTTATAGACCAAGCAACAAAAACAGAAGTTTTTGAAACCGGAATTAAAGTTATTGATTTGATTGCTCCGTTTATTAAAGGAGGAAAAATTGGATTGTTTGGAGGAGCGGGAGTTGGAAAAACAGTTTTCTTACAGGAATTAATCAGAAACGTTGCCGAAGAATCCGGCGGAGCTTCGGTTTTTGCCGGAGTTGGAGAAAGAACCAGAGAAGGAAATGATTTGTATAAAGAAATGACAGATTCGGGAGTTATAAATAAAACAGCTTTAGTTTTTGGGCAAATGAATGAAGTGCCGGGAGCCAGGGCAAGAGTTGCTTTGAGCGGCTTTACAATGGCCGAATATTTCAGAGACGAAGAAAAGAAAAACGTTTTGCTTTTTATTGATAATATTTTCAGATTTTCACAGGCGGGGTCAGAAGTTTCAACTTTGCTTGGCAGAATGCCATCGGCGGTAGGTTATCAGCCAACATTGGCGTCAGGAAATGGCCGAATTCAGGAAAGAATTACTTCAACCAAAAATGGATCAATTACTTCTGTTCAGGCAATTTATGTTCCTGCCGACGACATTACCGACCCGGCGCCGGCCACAACATTTTCTCACTTAGATTCAACAATTGTGTTAAGCCGAGCTTTAACAGAAATTGGAATTTATCCTGCAGTTGACCCTTTAGCTTCAACTTCAACGCGCTTGATCCAAAAATTGTTGGAGAAAAACATTATCAAGTTGCCAGAGACGTTCAGAAAACTTTGCAGAAATATAAAGACTTGCAGGATATTATTGCTATTTTGGGAATGGAAGAACTTTCTGAAGACGATAAAAAAATTGTTAACCGCGCAAGAAAAATTCAAAGATTTTTGTCCCAGCCATTCTTTCGTTGCAGAAAACTTTACCGGAACCAGGAAAATTCGTAAAGCTTGAAGATACTATTAAGGGATTTGCAGAAATTTTGGAAGGAAAATACGACGATGTCCCGGAAGAAAATTTTTATTTGAAAGGAGGAATAGACGAAGTTACAAAATAAGGCGACCCTAATTTACGAATTACACCCGAATGACCCAAATTCTATTTCCAAAATTATCTTATGAACTAACGGGTTTATGTTTCAATGTTCATAAGCAACTCGGTCGTTTCTGCAGAGAAAAACAATATGCAGATATGTTTAAATCGCTGTTGAAGAAAAATAATATCAATTACAAGAGAGAATATGAAATTAGCAACGTAAATGGAATTTTGGGGAATAAAGTAGATTTTTTAATTGATGATAAGATAATTTTAGATTTTAAAGCGAAAAAGTTTGTTACAAAGGAAGATTATTATCAGATGTTGAGATATCTGGAATCGGCATCGTTGGAATTAGGAATGATAATTAATTTTAGAAACACATATCTAAAACCAAAAAGAGTTTTAAATTCTAAATTTTATAATTCGGGTAATTCGGGTTATTCGGGTCGCATCTAAATGAAGCTATCAATATATAGTCTAAAAAAGGTATTGTTTCAAGGAGAGGCAACATCATTAAACTGCCAAACGAAAGTGGGGGAGATTACGGTATTAGACAATCATGAAACACTGATTGGGGTTTTGGTCAAAGGAGTTCTGAAAGTGTTGGACAAAGATTCAAAAGAACATTTTTTTGAAGTAAACTCCGGTTTTTTGGAGGTTAGGCCAGGTAATGAGGTACGATGTATTATTGAATAGCGATTTTTTATTAAGGTCATTTTATTTTTTTATAGACCGATTGGTAATATGGGTAGATGGCTTCTTGTTATTATGTAAGATATTTATTATAATTAAAAGATTTAATATTAATTTATTAATAATAAATATGAATAAAAATTATAGTATTATTCTTGGTGTGGTAATAACTGCAGTTGCAATCTTTGCCGGGTCGCTTGTATCTGCTAATGAAGACCATGGTTTATCCTTGCCAAATGGATTCTCTAGTTGGAAAACATCTGTACCTGATGGGATATCTTCTCCGGTTGGTCAAAACGAAAGAACGCATTCGCTAAAAGTTTTCCGCGATCAAAATGACAGACTTAACCGCGGTGTGGATAACCAGCTTTACTCCGGTAATTGGTCAGGATATGTTTTAGCTAATTATGAAACCGGTAAAACTTATACATCCGCTTCGTCAACGTGGATTGTCTCTTCGGCTACAGTCCCGCCCGGTCAGTCTATGGGTTATTCTTCTTCATGGGTAGGTATTGGAGGATTTTGTGAAAGCGCTAGTTGCAGACGAGGTGATGGGACATTAATCCAGCTTGGTACAGAATCAGACTTTCGCAAATCGGGCGCAGGTTATTATGCCTGGTACGAAATGTTGCCGCAATCAGAAACGATTATTTCCGGCTTAGTCGTGCATCCGGGAGATAAAATTACAGCTTCTCTTACGCTTGGAGGAATTGTAAAAAGGCAACAAGTATGGAAACTCACAATGTCCGATGTGACAACCGGTGCCACATGGACGAAAAATGTTAATTATCAGTCTTCTGAACTTTCGGCAGATTGGATTCAAGAAGCTCCATCGTCTTACTCCGGTACCCTTCCTCTTGCTGATTATAATATGGTGACGTTTGTTCCAAATACCATTGGTGGAGGGAATAACCCTTCTTTAGATGTTGCTGATGAGGTTGTTATGATAAATCCGTATGGAGAAACCTCAAATCCTTCGGCGCCGAATATTGCTAAAAATGGTTTTAACACTTGTTGGGGTAATGGGACATTAACATCCTGTAATCCGCCGATAAATTAGTTGCAGATAGGAAATGAAACAATATGGTAGGTCAAAATTATATAAATTGAGCGACGATCAAGCAAAAAATTACCGCGCCGGTAATTTTTTGTTTGACAATGAAAATGAATTATGCAAATATCTATGATAGGTTATTTTTAATAAATTATTTTTTTAGTATTTTAAACAAACGCAGATTGTTAATAGATTAAAATGAAAATTTCTATACTTATTCCTTGCTATAATGAAGAGCTTACCATTGAAAGATGCATTTACTCGTGTATAAACCAGACTAGACCGGCAGATGAGATAGTAGTTGTTGACGATTCAAGCACAGACGGTACCCATGATATACTTAAAAAATTCAAATCACCAAAAATAAAAGTTGTGCGTACTCCCAAAAATACCGGTAATAAAAGCTATGCTCAAGAGTACGGATTGCAATTTGTCACAGGGGACATCTTTATTGCCACCGATGGAGATACGATATTGCAGAAAGATTTTATATCAATAATAGAAAAAGATATGCAAGATAAGTCTATTTTTGCCGTGGCCGGATATGTAAGAAGTGCAAGGTACCCATTTCTTCGGACACCGATTATACAGATAAGCTCGACCTTTCGTAGTGCTTTTTCGCAAATTCCGCTGGCGGCATTTTAAGCGATGTTTGGATTCTGGTGTTGTTGTAATTGTGAATTGTTTTGTATATCGCCCATACAAGTTCTCCTAAATGATTGAATCTGTTCGGGTCTCCTAAATCAACTTTGAATTGTGAATAAAACGATTCCTGATATCCATTTTCCCACGGGCATCCTTTCTGGCTCATAGACGGCTGAATCCCGAGATTGTTTTCTAATGCCACGTAATCTTTTGAAGCGTATTCTGAACCTTGGTCTGAGTGGGTAATCTCGGGAGCCGGATGGTTATTCACGGCAGATAACAGGGCATTCATTACGAGACTGGAAGAATGATTCAACAAGACGGAAAATCCGACAATTTCTTTTGTGAATAAATCCAGTACGGTTGCGAGATACACAGTTCGTTTTTTGAATTGGATGTAGGTAAAGTTGGAAGTCCAGATGTGATTCGGATAGCTCGGGCAGTTTGTTAAAAGCAGATTTGGAAATTGCTCTGAATATTCTTTGTTTACTTTTTTCCATTTTTTACCTCTGCGGCGATACGGCTTGATGCCGAATATTTTCATTACCCTCAGTATTCTTTTTCTGTTGATTTTCAAGTGCATCGCCAAACGTTTGTGTCCGTAACTGGGAAATTCTCTGAGCGTAATTTCTATCTGCTGTTTTAATATCCAATCTTTATCCGGCTGTTTGTGATGATAATACAGCATTGAACGGGACATTTGCGTTGCTTTGCTGAATTGCGTTTTGTCCAACGAACAATCCTTGCTCAATCCTTTTTTTGGGCTTGGGACAGTTTTATGGTCAGCGATCCGACTAATTCCAGTAATCCTTTGTTTTCTTTCTTGACTCTGGCAAACTCGGCCCACGATGGATTGCCCGAAACCCCCTTGGTCAGCCACTTGTAAATTGTGGCTTCGGAAACTCCGTGGTCCTGGCTGGCTTGCGAGACGCTCACGCCTTCGTCTTTTACTCGTTTTAGTATTTGGTCTTTTACTTCCTTGGCTACATGGTAGCCTTTTTTAGTTGTTGTCATATTCATTACCCCTATTATACATTTACATTTTTAATATTCAAACCCGTAGAAAGGGTGTTCGAATTTTGGGGTACCTGCCATCTAGGTGATGTTAATGGCGACGGCAAAGTGGATGAAATTGATTTTAGCTTGTTGATGTCACAATGGGGGCAAACGGGATCTAATCTTTCTGCTGATCTAAATCATGATGGCGTGGTTGACGAACTGGACTTCGCCATATTAATGGCAAATTGGTCATAATAAAATTATTCAAATAACATTAATTTAAATTAAAAAAACAATGAACAAAAAAGTAATTTTATTATCAACATTAGTAATGACAGGTATTATCGCTTTAACTCAATTGGCTTATGCGGCGAATGCGAATATATCCTTTCTGCCTGCCACCGGCAGTAGCAATATTGGGAAAACATTTAGTTTATCGGTTCAAATGGATCCGCAAGGAAACAAAGTTTGCGTGGTGAAAGGTACATTGAATTTTACCAATTTAACTTGCGAGAATATTACTGTGGCTTCAGGTTTAATATCTCAAACTACACCAACCTGTGCCAGCCCGAACTTTACTCTGGGAATTCCAAAATGCATTATTGATTTGCAGAATTTAATGACAGTTTCCGCTTTAGGTAGTAGTGTTTCTCAAGCTAAAGTGTCTATCTCTGGAATCGATGTCATCGGAGCAGGTACGATAGTTGCTTCCACAGTTAATGATGGAACGTATGATATTGTTGCAATTCCTGTACCAGTTACAACTCCAGCTTCTGCGCCGGCAAAGATTGTACAAAATGTTAAAAAGCCAACTGAGGGCCAGGTTTCTGCCGTTCAACCAATTCAAGATAATAATACTACGGCAAATCCCGGACTGGCTGCTTTGCCTACGAACAATGCGGGTAAACTATTTGGTAATTCCAATATCATAACAGTTATTATTGTAGTTTGCTTGGCAGCGCTTGCATGGTGGGCTTACAAAAAATATAATAAAAAAGAAGAAAAATAAATTTTAAATACAAAAGACGCGACATAAAGCGTCTTTTGTATTGTAATTTTTTTTCAGGAAAGTATAATAGAATAATATGGAAGAAGAAAATATAAAAATATATCATCCTCTTGGTCGAAGAACGCTTATTGTATTTATGGTTAAGGAATGTTTCTCAAAAATTCCGCTTTTGGTTATTTTATTTGCCGGAATATTTTATTTACAATATGTCCCTTCTCAATATTTTGATCTTGCCATTTATATAATTTGGGGTTTTACTTTTTTAACATTGTTGCTTTTCGTTTGGGCGTTTTTCTTCGGCTGGCTAAGGTATGTCCGCTATGAGATTTATGTAAATGATAAAGACTTAAAATTGCAAAGAGGATTGATTTCAGTGGAACAGCTGGGAGTCCCTTATAGACATATTAAAGATTTAAAAATTGAGAGAGATTTATTGGACCAGATTTTTGGTGTAAGTAATATCATATTAACCGTCTTGGGCTCAGAAGATAATCAATTTTCTGAAAATAAAACTACGATGGTTTTGCCTTCTGTCAGCAGGGAAATTGCTTTGGAAATTCAGGATATTGTTTTGAAAAAAATTCAGGTTGAACAGATTAACGTGGTAAATAATAAAAAGTTAGTAAACAGCTGAAATTTTCTATAAACAAAAAACGGCGCAGACGCGTCGTTTTTTGTTGTGAGATAATTTTAGTATCTGTTTGGTCTGCTGAATCCTCTTTCTTCTCTCATTTTTTTGAAACAATCTCTACAATAGATTGCTCTGCCTGGAGTTGGCTCAAAAGGCATTTCTGTGATTTCTTTTCCACAACCCTTGAAATCACCTTCTTTTGCATCTTGTCCGCAAATCCAGTTTCCTTGTACCATTTGGCGAGGGGCAAAACTGCCTCTGCTTTGGAAATCTCTATTATTTTGCATTTATGTATCACTGACCTCTATTTTTTTTGATCAGCAATAGAATTAAAACGACCTTTTGACTCAAAAGTCGTCTTAATGCTACGACTTATCGTCTGCATTTAGTATACGCCTTGCGCCAGCTATGTCAATCCTTTGTCGCAATAATACAAAATTATTATGGTGAAGGGTCAAGTCTTTTTATTTTATATTTCAACGTGTATGATTAGCTAAAATTAAGTTGATAAATTGTACGTCGCTCTCGTTGGCCTCAAGGTATATGATATATCTGGCCAACATCGCGACGTGATTTACTCGCTTTACTTATAAATCATATGAAAAAACAAATTTGGATTGTAGTAATTTTAGCTATTATAATTATTGTCTTAACTGTCTTATTGGTTTTGCCGACTAAGCCGAAAAGTAACAACCAAACCGATAATCAGGTCAGCAATCAGGTTAATGTAGTAGAAGGTATACAGGTGATTTATCCAAAAGCAAATGATGAAGTTTCTTCGTTGTTAAAAATCTCCGGAGTTGTCACCGGAAATGGCTGGGCAGGGTTTGAAGGACAGGTTGGAACTGTAAAATTACTGGATAATAATGGCAATCAATTGGCGTCAGGAGTTTTGACTGCAACTACGGAGTGGACGTCTTTGCCAACAGTTTTTGAAACTAAGTTAAATTTTACGTCGGCATCTGGTCAATCGGGAAGCCTCGTTTTTAAAAACGAAAATCCAAGCGGAGATCCGACAAAAGATAAAACATTTACATTGCCAATTAACTTTAAATGAACTTCAAAATACTTAAAAAATCGAAAATCAGCAATGCCAGGTTGGGTTTTATTGAAACAAGTCATGGGGTAATAGAAACTCCGTGTTTGGTTCCTGTAGCAACTCAGGCGGTGGTGAAAACCTTAGACAGTAAAGAAGTTGAAGATACAAAATCTCAGGTGCTGATTTCCAATACATTCCATTTGCATTTAAACGGTAGAGAGAAAGTGATTGCAAAAGCGGGTGGTTTGCATAAATTTATGAATTGGAAAAAACCGTTAATGACAGATTCAGGCGGTTTTCAGGTTTTTTCTTTGGGATTTGGCAGGGATTTTGGCGTTGGTAAAATTTTAAAGTCAAAAGAAAATCAAAACCAAATAAAAATAAAAACTCAGCCTCAGAAAATGAAAATTATGCAAGACGGAGTTTATTTTAAATCTCCGCTTGATGGGTCAGAATTATTCCTGGGTCCGAAAGAATCAATTGCTATACAGGAAAAACTTGGAGCCGATATTATTTTTGCGTTTGATGAGTGTACAGCCCCTTTGGCAGATCATGAATACACCAAAAAATCACTGGAAAAAACTCATCAATGGGCGGAAATTTGTTTGAAGGCAAAAAAATCAGAGCAAGCTTTATATGGAATTATTCAGGGCGGAAGATATAAAGATTTACGAATAGATTCAGCAAAATTTATTGGAGGCTTAGACTTTGACGGGTTTGGAATTGGTGGCGAGTTTGGAAACGATAAAAAAACAATGTCTGAAATGTTAAAATGGGTGATGCGGGAGCTACCGGAAAAAAAGCCAAGGCACTTACTGGGCATTGGACAGCTTGAAGATATGGAAAAAATAATAAAGACAGGAGTTGATACGTTTGACTGCACAATTCCTACTCATTACGCTCGTCGCGGAATTGCATTTACTTCTGAAGGAAAATTAAATTTAAAACAGGTAAAGTTTCTAAAAAAGAGAGAGCCGTTAGACAAAGGATGTATTTGCAATGTTTGTTTAAACTATAAAAAAGATTATATTTGTCATTTGCTGAGAGCAGGGGAGTTGACCGCATTGAAACTGATAACGTTCCATAACCTTTGCTACTTCAATAATTTTGTAGAAAATATCAGGCAGAAAATCAAAGAAGGAGAGATTTAGTATTTTTTATGTAATTTTATTATTTTTTGATATAATGAAAATATGTTAAGCGAAATTAAGGAAGAGCAAGTGAAACTAAGAAAAGAAATTAAAGAAAAGACTGTAGGATATATTTTGGCGGCATTTGGGTTGGTCGCCGGTTTAGCTTGGAACGAAGCGATAAAATCATTGATAGCTTTATTTTTTCCGAATATAGGAAATGATGTTCTGCCAAAGTTTATTTATGCTTTTTTGGTGACTATTATTATTGTTTTAATATCTGTTTATTTATTAAGAGTAACTAATAAAAAGGCAGATAATTAAAATTAAAAATATGGATATTAAAAAATACGAATTACCAAAGCTGCCGTACGCGTATAACGCGCTTCAGCCGTATATTTCTGAGGAAATAATGGTGTTGCATCATGACAAGCATCATTTGGCTTATGTGAATAATTTAAACGCCGCCATTGAGAAGCACCCGGAACTTTTTGAGAAAAGTCCTGAGGATCTTCTGATGAATTTAAACCAAATACCAGAAGATATTCGCATGGCAGTTAGGAATAATGGGGGTGGGCACGTAAATCATTCGATGTTTTGGCAAATTATGGCGCCGAATGCCGGCGGAGAGCCTTCTGGCAAACTGGCCGAAGAAATTAAAAAATATTTTGGCAGTTTTGCAGATTTTCAAGCTAAATTTAATGATGAGGGATTAAAGCGTTTTGGTTCAGGTTGGGTTTGGTTAGTTAAAACTAAAGACGGCAAACTTGATGTTGTCTCTACCGCAAATCAAGATAATCCTATGAGCGATGGCCATACACCGCTTATAGCAAATGATGTATGGGAACATGCCTATTATCTGCAATATAAAAATGTGCGGGCAGATTACTTAAAGGCCTGGTGGAATATCATAAACTGGCAGGAAGTTGAAAAACGCTTCAAATGAAATCGGAGTTTTATGTGATTTGCGACAATATTAGAAGTCTAGAAAATATCGGTTCTATTTTTAGAACCGCGGATGCTCTAGGGGTTTCAAAAATATTCTTGTGCGGAATCTCTGGTTCATCCCCCACTAACTTTGGGTTAAGTAGAGAGAAAAAAAGGATAAATCCGAAGCTGTATTCAAAGTTAGTGGGGGACAAGCCACCAGTTGGAGAAAGCCAAGCCGCTTTTTTTGAAGGGAAGGGCGCTCAAGTGGCAAAAACGGCTTTGGGTGCCGAGAAAACGGTCCCTTTTGAATATATTGAGCAAACTTGGCGGTTAGTGGAAAAATTAAAGAAAAACAAAATAAATATTATCGCATTGGAGCAGGATAAAAGGGCTGTTGACTATAGAAATTTCAAGCCGGAATTTCCTTTAGCTTTGATTTTGGGAAATGAAGTTGATGGAATCTCAGAAAATATCTTAAAAAAGGCCGATCACATTATTTATCTGCCGATGCTTGGCAAAAAAGAATCGTTAAACGTTTCAGTTTCATTTGGCATTGCAGGATACGAGATAAACAAAAATCGTCTATAAAACATAGAAATATGGATTTAAATGTATTTGATCAGCTTTTGGCAAATCCTTTCAGCCAGGCGGTATTCTATGTACTGCTTATATGGTCGCTGATATGGAAGGGTATTGCCTTATGGAAATCTTCTCACAATGAACAGAGAAACTGGTTTATTGTTTTGTTAATTTTAAATACTTTCGGCATTTTGGAAATTGTATACATTTTTTATTTTCAAAGGCCGAAAAATATAGATGAAATCAAAAAACCATAATAAGAACAGCAAAAAAATATTTACGGTATTGATAATAGTCTGTATAGCTCTTTTAGTTTTCATAATTTTATTATATTCTGCATCGAAAATTGAGAATATTCTTTCTTATTTTCAAGAACATGATAAATACCAAAATAGTATGGTTTTATTCTACGAAGATAATTGCCAGCCATGCGCCAAAGTGGACACTTTCATAAAAGGCAATAATGTTGACAGTAAAATTGCAATAACAAAGTTAAATGTTATCAACGACGCGAATAATAAAAATATATTATCTGATAGAGTTCAGGCGTGTGGACTTCCGACTTCTTATGTTGGAGTGCCATTTTTATGGGATGGTAAAGATAAAAAGTGTGTAGTTGGTTATGTGGATATTGATAATTTCCTGAAATCGGCTATTTCGGTAAAAAAATAAGCTGCAATATATACTATTTAATGTCAACGTTAAAATTGATTGACTTGGGTTTGCCCATAAGATACAATAGTGTAACGTATATTAGTATTACAAAACAAGGTCGATTTAAACTATAAAATAGAAAATGGAGAATATACAATGCATATTTTCTAAATTCTAGATTCATAAGAAAAAATGGCAACAGAAGCATATTGCGTAAAGTGCAAAGCAAAAAGAAATATGAAAGACCCTAAAGAGGTAACTATGAAAGGAAAGGGAGGAAAGACAAGAATGGCAATGACCGGAACCTGTGAAAAGTGCGGAACAAAGATGTTTAGGATAATGGGAATGAAAAAAGCATAATTTAAAATTATGTATTTGATAATGCCGAACTCTTTCGTTCGGCATTATCTTTATAACTTGATTAAATCAATAAAAAAGCAAAATGAAAGACTTAAATTTTCCAATTTTTAAAACTAAAACTAAAAACAGTAAGAAATTTGATTTGACCGATACTGTTCAAAGACGGGCATATTTTGAGTATAAAGCCGGTAAAGAAATTAAGAAATTGAAGGACTACCTAAAGAAAAATACTTTTATCGTATATCTTTTAGGCAAGAAAAGCTCTGGCAAAGGTACATATGCCAAAATGCTCAAAGAAATAATTGATAAAGATAAGATAGAACATTTATCAATAGGGGATATGATAAGATCATTTGACGAAGTCTTAAAAAGTCCCAAGAAGAAAAAAGAGCTTGTTAAATTTTTACATAGCAAGTATCGTGGGCCTGTTTCGGTTGATGACATTATAAAGGCGATGGAAGGAAGATCTACAAAAAATCTTTTGCCTTCGGAACTGATTCTTGCCTTAACGGAGAGAGAAATTACCAATATGGGTAAAAAAGCCATATTTTTAGATGGTTTCCCGAGAGATTTGGACCAAGTTTCGTATTCGTTGTTTTTTAAAAACCTGGTTGATTACAGAAAAGACCCGGACATTTTTGTCCTAATAGATGTCCCAACCAATATTATTGACGAAAGAGTAAAATATAGGGTTATTTGTCCTATCTGCAATACATCAAGAAGTTTGAAACTCTTGCCTACATCTAGAGTAAGATATGATTCTAAAAATAACGAGTTCTACTTAGTTTGCGATAATGCAAGCTGTAAATCAGTTGAGACAGGTAAGGAAGCGAGGATGGTAACAAAGGAGGGTGATGAATTAGGGATCGCCCCGATAAAAGAGAGACTGGACAAAGATGAAAATTTAATGAGAAAAGTGTATGCAATGCACGGAATTTCAAAAGTATTGCTAAGAAATTCAATTCCGACAGATAAGGCAAAAGAAAATTATGACAATTACGAAATTACTCCTGAGTATCAATATAAATTTAACGAAAAAACTAACAAAGTTGAAGTCACCGAAAAACTTTGGGAAGTAAAAGATGATGAGGGAGTTTTATGCAATAGTTTAATGCCACCACCGGTAGTTGTTTCACTTATAAAACAACTAGTTAAGGAACTCGGACTTTAGTTGTTGATAAATAGATATTGACTGGTATTTTTAAAAAGTTATAATAAAGTTGGCTCTGATGTTTTCAAAATTGATTCTATATTAATTTTTTTAAGGGAGTTCAATATTTGTATCGGCCTTGGCTGATACTTGAGAACACCCACTTTAAGTAAGATAGAAATCTTAAAGGGAACACCGGAGCTTTAAAGGACATCTGCTATTGTAGGTGTTTTTTAATGCAATAATTATTGGTGGTGTCAGACCTAGTAACCAGCTGGGGTTATTGCCAGGTATGACACCGCTCTGCTAAATCTTTGAATCGGATATAAAAAGTTATTCACAATTGTTGGCAGTACTTAAAAATGATAAAATAAAAAAATATAATTTGCGACCGAAATGTCCGTTGATTTTGTTTCAAATCAAATTAATAATAATGAAAGATTTATTCCAACTAGTAAATAATATTCGCCGTAATTTTAAATCAAAAAAATCCACAATAACTCTATTCTGTGTCTGGCTCTTTATTTTTTCATTTTTGTTTTATGATAGTGCTTCCGCTGCTACATTCACTGCTGTAACTGATGGAAATTGGAACGCCGGAGCCATGTGGGGTAAAGTATGCTCCGGCAGCTGTGTCGCAGGCACTGACTATCCCGGACAAAGTGATAATGCCAATACTGGTTCTCACATAGTCACGTTATCTAACGACCAATCAGTTTTGTCCATTGTCATTAATACCGGTGGAAGACTGTCTTTATCCACATATACATTAACAGTAAATGGCAACTTTACTAATAGTGGCACTTTTTCCGCTGGCACGGGAACAGTTATTTTCAAAGGGTCTTCTAACACCGTTTTGGGTACAAACACTTTTTATAACCTTACTAAATCAGAAACATCTGCCTCCTCAATTTTATTTGATCCTGGTGCTACCACATCCGTCACTCATTCATTAATACTAAATGGAGCTTCGGGGCAACTTCTTACAGTCAGCAACGCTCCTGCATCTCCTACCACGCCGTTATCTTTTTTGTATGGGTGGCCCAATGGAGGTTATTCAAACGACCTTGTCTCCGATTCATCGGGGAATATATTCGTACCAACTTCTGGTGATGCTATCAATAAATTTAATCCTTATGGCACTGTACTTAATTCATGGGATTTAACAAGCGGAGGCGGGTGGACACCCGGTATTGCCATTTCTCCGATTACCGGGAACATATATGCGGCCACCTTTAATCATGGGGTTGAAACTTTTGATTCTAACGGAAATTATATTTCTAATTTTGGCGGTAACTGTCCGGGTGGCGTGGCGGTTGACTCGCTGGGAAATATATATGTAGCTGAAGAGAGCAATAATACGATTCAAAAATTTAACTCTAGTGGCAGTCTTCTAACTCAGTGGAAATTCAGCTCTGGCTCTACTGGCACTGGTGGTTGTACATCCTGGGATCCCTTTCCTATTGCTGTTGATTCGCTAAACAATGTTTATGTTGGAGACTGGGGTGGAGATATCAAAAAATTTAATTCTAGCGGTAGCCTTCTCACTTCGTGGAGTACTCCTGATGCATATTATATATTTGGGATTACCACAGATGCATCAAATAATGTATATGTAGGTTCCGGCAATAACATGATAATCCAAAAATTTGATTCTGGTGGCAATCTTCTCGTCACGCTTAATGATTCTGACTTTGATGATCCAATGGGTATGTCTTTTAATTCGTCAGGAGATCTGTATGTAGATAACGCCAATTACAACAACGGTACTAACAGTGAAATTGAAAAGTTTGCTTATATATGGCATCTTAATTTGTCGGGCACCGCTACCACCTCTGATGTATTAGTAAAGAACAGTAGTGGAGTAGTCTATTCCCAATTCTGTGGGCCAGATTGCAATGATGGTGGTGACAACAAAGATTGGACTTCAGTCACATCCCCGGCAATCACTGGGGTAACGCCTCCGGTCTCAGAAGTGACCCCCGTGACATTGGCAACCAATTCAATCCAGTATACAGCTTTAGTCTCATGGTCTCCGGCAGTACTTGGCGTATTCGCAGGGAACACAACATACACAGCTACCATCACAGTCACTCCGGCGCCGGGCTATGATTTGACAGGAGTACCATCAAACTTTTTTACAGTATCAGGAGCTACAAGAGTAACCAATAGCGCCGGCTCGGGAACCGTAACAGTAGTGTTTCCTACGACGGCACCCTCTCCTTCTAATACCGTAACTTTCAACAACAATGGTGGCTCTGGGTCTATGACTGCCCAAACCAACGATACGCCAACAGCTTTAACCACTAATACATTCACACGAGCAGGTTATGATTCCAGCCATTGGGATACTGCCGCCAATAATTACGGAACAACTTATGACGATGGTGTCACTTATGATTTCAGTGCCAATGTAGTACTTTATGCGCAATGGACTGCTCTTCCAAACCACACCGTAACTTTCAACAACAATGGCGGCTCAGGGTCTATGACTGCCCAAATTAACAACGCGCCAACAGCTTTAACTGCTGATACATTTACACGAATTGGTTATACTTTCAATCATTGGGATACTGCCGCCGATAATTCTGGGACAACTTATGCTGATGGTGACACCTACTCTTTTACCTCTAATGTAATATTGTATGCGCAATGGACTATTAATCCTAATGCAACAATTATTATATCCTTTAATTTTGACAGTCTTTTGACAATTGGCACGGTGGACAACTCAGACCATACGGTTGCATTGCTTGTTCCTCACGGAACGACTGTTATCGGTCTAACTCCTACAATATTAGTTCCCACAGGAGCTACTATTTCTCCAGCCTCAGGAGTACCTATTACCACCAACCCTCAAATCTACACAGTCACAGCTCAAGATGGGATTACAACTCAAAATTATACTGTGACAGTGACAGTTGATACCGGTCAATACGCCTGGTCAAATAATATCGGCTGGATAAATTTTAACGCTCCTCATGGAAATTTCCATGTTGGCGATTTTAATGTTACCGGTTATGCATGGAGCAATAAAATGGGCTGGATAAATTTTGATCCTGATATGGGCTCCGGAAATGTGCCGGTTATAAGTGATGGAGACGGACATTTATCCGGATATGCTTGGGGCGAAAATACCGGTTGGATTGATTTTGGTCCGGTTGATGGAATTAGCGATGGAGTTTCTATTAATCCTTCTAACGGAAAATTTTCCGGTACGGCAACAGGGGATATCCCCGGCAATAACAACGTTGTCGGTATCATTAATTTCAGTTGCGATCAATGCAACGTTGTAACAGATTGGCGGCCTTCATCTCTTACATTTAATCTTTCTAACGCTTCTGTCGGTTTTGGAAATCTCTCATCTTCCGGGGCTCGTTATGCGACAAACGATTCACATGGTTCGTCTTCGGATTTACAAGATGCCTTAACATTATCTGCCTCTACCGTTGCTACGGGTGGATATATAATTACAGTTGACGGTTCTACGCTCAAAGATAGCAATGATATTACAAAAACAATTTCTGCTATCGGGGCAACCGCCGCGCTTTCTTCTCCGGGTTCAAGTCAATTTGGAATGAGACTTATTAATGATAATTCAGAAACGGGTTCGGTTTCTTCGCCTTACAACAATGTCAGCCCGGTCAAATGGGCGCTGGCTTTCCCAAGTGTAATTGCCTCGGGAGAAGATGATGGAGAGTCCACGGTTTTTGGAGTAAGATACATATGTAATGTTTCTAATTCAACTGCGAGCGGAATCTACAACACTAATTTAATGTTTACCGTTACAGGTGTTTTTTAAAGCAGGAAGTTATCCACAGGCAAAAAATATTAATGGTATTGCTATAATCTTTTATAGATATATAATAAATCAATATCATTACTTTAATCTCATATTAAAATAATAGTTAAAGAATAAATTTATACTAAAATAGAAAATATATGACAAAAAGCATAAGTTTTTTTGCAAACTTAGTAGCAATTGTTTTTTTAGTGGTATCTATTTTATTGCCGATGGGGCAGGTGCAGGCCGCAAACGTATATGCTTTGAATAACTTGTCTTGGGTATTGACAAACAGCTATGCCCCTACAACAGGTACCGCTCAAACAATTTCATTCACTACATCATCTTCTGGCGGCGGAGTCCCGCTCAATTCAAGTTTTGCAATAACTTTTCCTTCTTCGCCTAATACATGGAATATCAGCTCGGTAGTTATCGGAGATGTATCTATTACCGTTGGCGGAACGGGAACCGGTTACGGTCTTTCCGGATCGGCTGGGGCCAGTCAATGGGGGTGGTCAAAGTCGGGTCAGGTTATGACGTTCACAGCGCCCACTTCAGGAACACCAGTTATCAATTCAAGCACCGCGGTAGTAGTTACTATCTCTAATGCTTCTTCGCATTTTACCACGCCTGCTGCCGGTTCATATACTCTCAGCATTGCGTCAGGAGCAAATGATATTGGCTCTGCGACAGTTGCTATTGCTGCTAATGTCATAAATATTGCAGCGTCAGTATCACAAACAATGTCTTTTAGCTTAGGAGGTTCAACTGCAGTCGCCCTTGGAAACCTATCATCTTCTACTATATCAACCGGAACCAGTACATTTTCTGTTGGCACTAACGCCCCAAGTGGAGTTGCGGTGTCGTATACGGGTACATCTCTTAGCTATACGACATCTCCAGGTGGTTCTCATACGATTACAGCTTGTTCGTCAACCGGCGCTGCCTCAAGTCCCGGTAGCGAACAATTTGGAATTACTTTAGGTAGTGGTGCTCCGGGTGGTGCTGCGCCCTCAGGGTCAGCGCCAAAAGGAACAGTTACAACGACTCCTGATGACTATAGCTTTCCTAGCAGTAAATATGTCTTTAATAGTGGAGATCAGATAGCCGGTTCCACCAGCCCTATTAACTCAACAACTTTTACAGTTGTTTATATGGCTAACATTTCACCACTTACGCCAGCCGGAGTTTATGTAACTAACCTGACATATACTGCAACTTCAACTTTTTAAATTAGCCGTTTTTTGGGAATTAGTTTTATTTTATAATAAATTATAATAAAATTTTATGGCATACAGGATAAAATATTTAAGTGCGTTTCTGGTAATTTTCTTGATAGTGTCAATTTTATTGCCGGCCGGTCAAGTTAGCGCCGCAACATATCTGACCTCCGTATCGGTTGCCTTGAATACTGTAAATCCTGCAACAGCGGCAATCCAAACAATTTCATTTACCACATCAGCTTCTGGCGGAGGAGTTCCGCTCAGTTCAAATTTTGCAATAACTTTTCCTTCTTCGCCTAATACGTGGAATATTTCCAGTATAGTGGTTGGAGACATCACTTTGTCAGTTGGCGGAACGTCAACAGGTTATGGACTTGTGGATGGTACTTCTGGTGCAGCCAGCCAATGGAAGGAACACGTATCCGGTCAAGTTATGACATTCTATGCACCCACTTCAGGAACACCAGTTATCGGTCAAAACACTGCTGTGGTAATTACTATTTCTAGCGCGCACTTTAACAATCCTGCCGCCGGTACCTACGTAATAAGTATTGCGTCTGGAGCAAGTGACACCGGTAGTGCGACAGTTATTATCGCAAGCAATGTGGTTAACGTTTCGGGAACAGTAGTGCAAAATTTAACTTTCAGTTTAACTGGAACTTCAGTAACCCTTAGCCCAAATCCAATTACAACAGGAGGCATATCAACCGCCACAAGTACATTCTCGCTTGCCACCAACGCGCCTGCGGGGGCGACTGTAGCTGAAACTGGCGCATCATTGACCAACTTAAACACGGGAGGCCATACTCTTACCGCCTGTAGTAGCGGTTGCGGTACGGCAAACTCCACTATGCCGGCTGCGGGTACAGAAGCATTTGGAATTAATCTGGCTGCTAATCCTAGCTCGTTTGGTGCTGCCCCTTCGTGTACGGGAACCTGCGGAACAGCCTCAACTCACTATGCTTCGCCTGATCTATTCTGGTTCAATGCGTCTGGTGAAACTATAACCAATGTAACCGCGCCGATTAACACAACAACATATACGATTTCTTATTTAGCAAATATTTCAACAGTAACTCCAGCAGGAAATTACTCTACCGCTTTAACGCTTACAGCCACGGCAACCTTTTAAAAATAAAATTTAAAATTATTATTAATAAAAAAAATGAAGAATACAAAATTTGAGCTAATATTTGTGGTTTTATTATCTGTAATTGGATTGGCATCCTTGGCACAGTTGGCTTTGGCTTTGACCGTTTCTCCTGTGAGAATGGAAGTCTCGGGGAATCCCGGTCAAACTTTACAGGGCGTTTTAATTCTTACGAACGAACAAAATACAGCCCAAAAATTTTATTCTTCTTATGCTAATTTTGAGGCAAGGGGAAATTCCGGCACTCCTTATTTCGTTCCTGCTACACAAGGTTTGGGAACTTGGATGACTGTGCCCCAGGAAGTTGATTTACAGTCGGGAGAACAACAAAATGTGCCATTTTCCATAACGATACCCGGCAATGCCACTCCAGGAGGTTATTATGCTGCAATTTTTTGGGGGCAGACTCCTCCTAATAACGGAACTGATAACCAGGTTTCTATAAGTGGCAGGCTAGGTATTTTGGTTCTTCTTACCGTTAACGGTGATATTAAAGTTAATGGCGCACTTTCGGGATTTAAAGCAAATGGACAATTTTTCCAGTCTGTTCCTGTAAGTTTCCAATATAACTTCAGTAATGCCGGTGGCGATCGTATTGCTCCAACCGGTAATATATATGTTAAAAACCTATTTGGTTTTGGATGGACAACAGTAACTCTCAATGCTAATGCATTAGAAGGAAATGTTCTACCAAATAGTGTCCGTACTTATAATATTGATTGGGGAAATATTTCGGATTCAAACAAAGGCAGCGCGGGATTTTTTGATATGGTAAAAAAAGAATGGAACGATTTTAATTTTGGAGCGTATGTTGCTCAATTGAATTTAAATTACGGGCAAGGCAAAACGGCTACGGCAAATTATAGCTTTTATATATTCCCATGGCAGCTTCTTCTTGTGATTCTTATAATTTTAATAATTATTGTGTTATTGGTAGTTTTGATTATAAGAAAATGGGATAAGTGGATTGTGAAAAAATCAATACAGGCAATGCAGGCAGCTCAAGCTACACGACCGTCGCAGTCGATGCAGCCAAAAGATGATAACCAGGGTCAAGGTAATATAAATAATGAAGTATCTAAAAGTAGCTAGCATTTTATTATGTTTACTTTTTGTGGGTGTTTTCTTGGCAGGGTCAGTAGCGGTTATCTTCGCACAGACACAGTTGCAAATAGGCAGTGTTAATATCTCTGCCACTGTTCTTGGCACAGGAAGCGCAGTTTTGACTATAGATAAAATTTGCACGCCAAGCGACGATGGCGGGCATTTTGATTTACAAATTAATGGTGTGACTGCAGGTACGGGAACGGATATCGCATGCGGTGGAACTACCGGCGCTATTACGGAAGAT
The DNA here is from genome assembly GCA_963761865.1 of Candidatus Staskawiczbacteria bacterium. Classification (GTDB taxonomy): domain Bacteria; phylum Patescibacteriota; class Minisyncoccia; order Minisyncoccales; family Staskawiczbacteraceae; genus VGLO01. The sequence goes on from CAVXIE010000002.1 coordinate 250,161, forward strand.
ACAGGTTCTTATGTTATAGGCGAAGCCGCCGGAACGGGAACTGACCTTTCAAATTATACTGCGACATTCAGTGGTGATTGTGATTCATCGGGGAATGTAACTTTGAACGACGGAGATAATAAAACTTGCACAATCATAAACACTCGTATAATCAGTACTGGTGGTACCGAAAGAGGTAATGTTAATAACATTGGTCAAGGTTATTTAAAAATAATCAGCAATGCTCAAGGAGGAGATGGGACGACTTTTAATTTTAATGTTGCAGGGTCAATGTTTCAATCTTCGCCGTCAGTTACTATCCAAAGCGGTCAAGGCGAATTTGATTCTGGAGCGATAACTACCGGAACATATAATATATCCGAAGCTGTAATTCCCGGATGGAATCAGATCAGCGAGACTTGCGATAATAACAGTTCTTCCGGAACGGCTACTATTATAAATGGTCAAACAACAACTTGTATGTTCACTAATGCTAAAGTGTCTATCCCGTCTTGTTCTGATGCGGATAATGCTCCGGTTGATATGTCAAGCAATCTCTCAGATGTGGATAATACAGTTTATTATTATAAGCTTACGGGTGTTAATAGCGGGGCGGGTTGGGGAGGCGCCGATAACTCTTCTTACACTTATGACAGCAATATTTCTGCAATGGCGGTGCATTCGGGGGCTGTTGCAAATGGCAGTGACGCAATTGTGAAAATTACATTATTGCCCGGACAAAATTCATACACCGGAAGCACTCAAAACGGAGTTACAACTTATAACTACAATCCATAATGTTTTTTAATCATTTTAAAGAAAAATATATTTTAACTTTTGCAATTTTACTGTTATCGCTTTTTTGTTTGCCTGGATTAGCGTTTGCCACTTTGTCTTGGAACTCGGCAACTGGTGCATCAAGTAACGCATGGACGAGCGTGACTTATGGCAACGGGCAATTTGTTGCTGTTGCCAGTAATGGTGTGGTAAAAACTTCTTCTGATGGGATTTCTTGGACATTAAAAACTGCTCCATCCGGTTGTTGGAATAGTGTCGCTTATGGTAACGGGATATTTTTGGCAGTTGGTTGCAATGGTGGCGTAATGACGTCTCAGGACGGGACTGCGTGGGCATTAAAAGCTACAATAGAACCCAATTCCAGTGTAGGGCCAATAAATTTGGTAAGTGTCACTTACGGCAACGGGAATTTTGTGGCAACCGGTTATTGGGGCAGTACAGGGGTTATAATGATATCTCAAAATGGTATTACTTGGGCGCAAGTGTCTTCTGTAAATGGGATGCAACTATCCAATGTTGCTTATGGCGCCGGGACATTTGTATTAATCAGTTCTGGTGGTTATATAGAGACTTCTTATGATGGAGTAACTTGGACAGGGAGAGGTGCTGCGATAAATAATAGCAATAGTGTTTGGTCCGGTTTAAGTTATGGAAACGGATTATTTGTTGCAGTTGCTGTTGGAGGATCAAAAAAAATAATAACCTCAACTAACGGGATGACATGGACTGTCAGAGTAATGGGAGTGGCTTACGGTTTGAACAGTATAACTTTTGGAAATGGTCTGTTCGTGGCAGTTGGCAATAACTCTATTGTTACTTCTTCTGACGGAATTAATTGGACCGTAGGAACTTCGTCAACGAGCGATAATTGGCATAGTATCACTTACGGTGGGGGTGTTTTCGTGGCTGTCGGCGGTAGCGGTGCGATTATTGCGTCGGGAGGCGCCGTCAATACTACATATACTTTAACTTATACTGCAGGAGCACATGGCTTAATAACCGGAGTCTCTCCTCAAGCTGTAAACAGCGGAGCAAGCGGAACTGTAATTGCTGCTTTCCCATCTGCAGGTTACATTTTTTCTGGCTGGAGCGACGGATTGACATCTAACCCAAGAATTGATACAAGCGTCACTAAGAATATTTCTGTCACAGCCAATTTTGCGGCAGTTTTAAGCTCAAGCAAAGCAATCACATCTTTTAATATTGGTTCAAGTATCGGAGTAATCAATAATACTGTCTCTATAACAGTCCCTTTTGGAACAAATGTTTCAAATCTTGTCCCAACCATAGTCATCAGTGGAATTTCAGTAAGTCCGGCCAGCGGTGTGGCTGAAAATTTTACTTCTCCAAAAACTTATACTGTTACTGCTGCTGACGGTTCAACCCAAAATTATGTTGTTACTGTTGCAGTTGCTGCAGCAAATTCCTACACCCTAACCTACACCGCCGGATCCAACGGCTCAATAACCGGAGTCTCTTCTCAAACTGTAAACAGCGGAGCAAGCGGAACTGCAGTCACCGCCGTTCCTGCTACCGGTTACCATTTTGTAAACTGGTCAGACAGTTCAACTGCAAATCCAAGAACCGACACCAATGTCACTCAAAACATTTCCGTTACAGCCAACTTCGTAGCATCAGCCCAAGGCACTCTTCAGATAATGGAAGGTGCTGCAAACGGAGGAAGCGCTACTTTCACTTACAAAGTCCTCCCAACACCTACAACGCTATCTATTACAGTTCCAGGTGGCTCAAATTCAACTACCACATCATTAAGTCCGGGTAATTACTCAGTAACCCAAGACCCTCTGAGTAATTGGTCTTTGACCAGGGCGATTTGCAGTAATGGCACACCTTCTTCTTTTAATATTATTGCAGGTCAAACAACTACTTGTAATTTTGCCAATACATTCTCTGCCCCGTCAGGGAATATCAAGATTGTTTTAAATGCTGCTCAGGGCGACGGAACAGTCTTTAATTTCTCCGACAACTTCGGTTTAACTTCGCTTACTACCAGCGGAGGAACTGTCCAATGGACAAGCGGTCCGGTTACCGCTCCAACCATCGGCTTCAATATTTCTGAAATTGTCCCATCAAACTGGACTCAAACAAGCGCAACCTGCGATAACGGTTCGCCGTCTTCAATACAGGTCATAGCTGGGCAAACTACGACGTGTACGTTTATGGATACATATTCAGGTCCAACAAATTATTCTAGTCAAACGACCTACACCCTAACCTACACCGCCGGATCCAACGGCTCAATAACCGGAGTCTCTTCTCAAACTGTAAACAGCGGAGCAAGCGGAACTGCAGTCACCGCCGTTCCTGCTACCGGTTACCATTTTGTAAACTGGTCAAACAGTTCAACTGCAAATCCAAGAACCGACACCAATGTCACTCAAAACATTTCCGTTACAGCCAACTTCGTAGCATCAGCCCAAGGCACTCTTCAGATAATGGAAGGTGCTGCAAACGGAGGAAGCGCTACTTTCACTTACAAAGTCCTCCCAACACCTACAACGCTATCTATTACAGTTCCAGGTGGCTCAAATTCAACTACCACATCATTAAGTCCGGGTAATTACTCAGTAACCCAAGACCCTCTGAGTAATTGGTCTTTGACCAGGGCGATTTGCAGTAATGGCACACCTTCTTCTTTTAATATTATTGCAGGTCAAACAACTACTTGTAATTTTGCCAATACATTCTCTGCCCCGTCAGGGAATATCAAGATTGTTTTAAATGCTGCTCAGGGCGACGGAACAGTCTTTAATTTCTCCGACAACTTCGGTTTAACTTCGCTTACTACCAGCGGAGGAACTGTCCAATGGACAAGCGGTCCGGTTACCGCTCCAACCATCGGCTTCAATATTTCTGAAATTGTCCCATCAAACTGGACTCAAACAAGCGCAACCTGCGATAACGGTTCGCCGTCTTCAATACAGGTCATAGCTGGGCAAACTACGACGTGTACGTTTATGGATACATATTCAGGTCCAACAAATTATTCTAGTCAAACGACCTACACCCTAACCTACACCGCCGGATCCAACGGCTCAATAACCGGAGTCTCTTCTCAAACTGTAAACAGCGGAGCAAGCGGAACTGCAGTCACCGCCGTTCCTGCTACCGGTTACCATTTTGTAAACTGGTCAAACAGTTCAACTGCAAATCCAAGAACCGACACCAATGTCACTCAAAACATTTCCGTTACAGCCAACTTCGTAGCATCAGCCCAAGGCACTCTTCAGATAATGGAAGGTGCTGCAAACGGAGGAAGCGCTACTTTCACTTACAAAGTCCTCCCAACACCTACAACGCTATCTATTACAGTTCCAGGTGGCTCAAATTCAACTACCACATCATTAAGTCCGGGTAATTACTCAGTAACCCAAGACCCTCTGAGTAATTGGTCTTTGACCAGGGCGATTTGCAGTAATGGCACACCTTCTTCTTTTAATATTATTGCAGGTCAAACAACTACTTGTAATTTTGCCAATACATTCTCTGCCCCGTCAGGGAATATCAAGATTGTTTTAAATGCTGCTCAGGGCGACGGAACAGTCTTTAATTTCTCCGACAACTTCGGTTTAACTTCGCTTACTACCAGCGGAGGAACTGTCCAATGGACAAGCGGTCCGGTTACCGCTCCAACCATCGGCTTCAATATTTCTGAAATTGTCCCATCAAACTGGACTCAAACAAGCGCAACCTGCGATAACGGTTCGCCGTCTTCAATACAGGTCATAGCTGGGCAGACTACGACGTGTACGTTTATGGATGAACATACGCCAGTTCAGAATAGAGCATATCAGATAGCATTGTATCAAACCTGTAATATACCGGCTACTCACAATGTGTGTGTAAATCAAATGTGTACTTTGGTTGATGCAGCTGGAGCTGACGAGTGTAATATTATTGGGGCTTCTTGTGGCGGTCTTACCTGTAATAACCTTCAGCAGTGTGTGATCGGCGGTGGCGGGGCGTCTTGTTTAAGTAATGCTGATTGCGGTTCACCTGCAACTCATACTGAGTGTGTTAACTCGTCTTGTATGTCAGTCAACAATATCATAGGTGGCGATAATACCAACCAGTGCAATAGCGATAATGACTGTAGTGGTCTTACCTGTAACAACCTCCAACAGTGTGTGATTGGCGGTGGCGGGAAGTCTTGTTCCGTTGATGCTGATTGTATTTTGCCTATAACTCATACTGAGTGTTCTAACCAACAATGTATAACAATGAATGGGCCGGGTGTCAGCCAATGTACCACTGATAGTGACTGTTGCATCGGAACCAACTGTGGTAGTGGCGGAAGACATAATGAATGCAATTCTGATAAACAATGTGAGACTGTGTATGGCCAAGGATTCAATCAATGTGATACAAACGGAGATTGCGATAAAACTCACAACGAATGCCGACAATCTCAGTGTGTGGCGGTAGAAGGGCTGGGGATTGACCAATGCAACGCCGCCGGCGCCGGCTGTTCTCCAAAACATAACGATTGCAACTCCAATCAACAATGCATTTTAGTTGACGGAGCAGGATCTAATCTATGCCAAACAGACCGGGACTGCAGGAATACAATAGTTCCTCCTGTTAAAAATAATTTAACGTCTATATTAAAGACAGTATCAAATGTATCTGATATTACCGTTAAATCAGCGTCAACTGTAGGGGTTGTTGTCGGAACCGCGGCGTCAGCTTCAGTCGTTGTGTTATCTTCAATATCTTTTTACGATGTGTTCCTGGATGTAGTCAGAATGTTTGACGTCTTGTTAGGTGCGTTAGGGTTTACCAAGAAGAGAAAATATTGGGGAGTGGTATACGATTCTATTACAAAGCAACCGCTCGATCCCGCTTATGTAATATTAAAAAACAGCCAAGGAAGGCAAATCGCCTCTGCAATAACCGATATTAACGGACGTTACGGGTTTTTGGTGGATCCAGGCAAATACACTGTTTTCCCTACAAAAACCAACTATGTATTTCCTTCCAAAAAGTTGGCGGGTAAAAGCAAGGATGAACTTTATGAAGATATTTATCTTGGCGGGGCGGTAGAAATCAAAACTAAAGATGACGCTATAACCCGCAATATCCCAATGGATCCGTTGCATTTTGATTGGAACCAGTTTGCAAAACAGGATAAAAATATTATAAAATTATATTCAAAATGGAATGTGGTGTTTATAAAAATTGCGAATGTATTATTCTATTTAGGCTTTGTTTTGGCAGCGTTATCTACTATAGTTGATCCGAATGTTTATACTATAATTATTACATTTATATATTTATTGTTGTTGCTTTTGAGAATGGCAGGATTGAAGCCAAGATCTTTCGGATTCGTTGTAGATAAAAATACGGGGGGTCCAATGTCATTTGCCGTCTTAAGAATTATATCAGTTAATTCTAATTTGGAAATTGCGCAGAAAGTTGCCGATAAGTATGGCAGATACTATTGTTTATTGCCTAACGGAAAGTATTATGTAAAAATAGAAAAAAAGAATAACGATGAATCTTATACCCCGGTATACACTTCGCCGGTTATCAATGTTTCAAAGAGCGGGATTATAAAGGAAAAGTTTAATATATAGAAGCAACAGCAACTATCTATTGTATAATTTTATAAAAGTTATAAAATGAGCTAACTGTTAACAACAGCTCAACATATTATTAAATTGGTTCGCCCGTATTATTAAAAAACGAAAAGGTTCTTCGCTCTCGTTGGCCACAAGGTATGTTATATATCTGGCCAACGTCGCGAAGTGATTCTATTCGCTTCACTACATAAAATCATGAACAAAAAAATTTTAATTGTTGAAGATGATGATTTTTTAAGAGGTCTTATCGCTAAAAAATTGCTGTTTGAAGAATTTGATACTTATATGGCGGTAAATGGTGAAGAGGGGATTGTAAAAGCGAAGGAATTGAAGCCTTCTTTAATTCTACTTGATTTGCTTCTGCCTAAAATGGACGGTTTTGAAGTTTTAACCAGAATCAAAGAAAATCCTGATACTTCTTCTATTCCTGTTATTATTTTATCTAACCTTGATAATAAAGATGATATTAATAGAGGTCTAAAAATTGGAGCGGTTGACTATATGATAAAATCTCAATTTACTCCGGAAGGTATTATCGCTAAAGTCAAAAATATTATTGGCAAAAAATAAAGAGCAATACTCTAATTCAAAACAAAAAACGCTGATGAGGCGTTTTTTGTTTTGAATTATGGATTAAGTATTAAACTTTTGCGGAAGCTTTTATACACTTGGCGCAAGCTAAAACTCTCTTTCCATCTGGTAGGTGAGTCCACTGTAAATTAGGATATTTTCTTAGTTTCTGTGTAGGATTGTATTTTCCTCGCAATTTTACCAGAGACCAGGACATTCCCGATTTTTTTCCGCATATTGTACAAATTTTTGAAGCCATGATTTTATGTAGCAAAGCGAATAAAATCACGTCGCGATGTTGGTCTGATATATAATATTCATTGAGGCCAACGAGAGCGACGAACAATTTATTAACTTTATTATTATGAGCAAGCGAATAAAATCACGTCGCGATGTTGGTCTGATATATAATATTCATTGAGGCCAACGAGAGCGACGAACAATTTATTAACTTATAGACCTATTCTATATCATCTTTCCTTTTTTTGCAATATCTGTTATAAATAAATGAAAGTATTAAAATTCTGATATGGATATTATCATAACTATTTTTTCTCTGATTATTCTGCTGTTCTCGGTTATAATCCACGAGTTGGCGCATGGCTATGTCGCAAATTCTCTTGGAGATCCTACTGCAAAATATGAGGGGCGGTTGACTTTAAACCCGATTAAACATTTGGATCCTTTTGGCTCTATCATCCTTCCATTGCTTTTATTTTTGGCGGGCAGTCCAATATTGGTAGGCTGGGCAAAGCCGGTGCCGATTAATCCGTATAATTTTAAAGATCAGAAGTGGGGTTCTTTAAAGGTTGCAATTGCTGGTCCTATTTCAAACATCATCTTAGCTGTATTTTTTGGACTTATAATAAGATTTGCTTCTGCCGGATTTATCATGTCCTATCCGGGATTTTTTATTATCCTTACTTATATAGTGATTATAAACTTAACTCTTGCGATTTTTAATTTGTTACCGATTCCTCCGCTTGACGGCTCGTGGATTCTTTTTAGGTTTTTACCTGGAAAACTGGACAGTTTAAAATTCTTTTTGCATAGATACGGGATTTTTATTTTAATAATATTTTTAGTTTTCAACGTATTATATTTTTTGGGGATATTTCAGGAAGTAATTTCTCACTTTATTATGGGCGATAACTGGTTTGTAGCCATGCGTTTATTGACATGAACCAGATTATTTGTTAGACTTATTTTTGTAACAGGCGCAATAGCGCTTAATTTTTTACTAATCATAAATTTAAACTACCGTGCCAACAATTCATCAGTTAATCAAGAAACCAAGAAAAGCAATTAAAGGACACAAAAAAACTGTTGCCTTGGATTTTGGTTTTAACGTTTTAAAAAACAGACCTTCATATTATCATTCTCCGTTTAAAAGAGGAGTATGCATTAAGGTATTTACTCAAACTCCAAGAAAACCAAACTCAGCGTTGAGAAAAGTTGCCAGAGTAAAATTATCAAACGGAATGGAAGTTACCGCCTATATCCCAGGAGAAGGACACAATTTGCAAGAACACTCAGTGGTATTAATAAGAGGAGGAAGAGTTAAGGACTTACCGGGAGTAAGATATCATATTGTCAGAGGAGTTTTGGATACAACCGGAGTTGAAAACAGAAAACAGGGAAGAAGCAGATACGGAGCAAAATTACCAAAAAAATAAAATAAATAGTATCGATACGAATATACGAATTTACTAATAATACAAATACGAAACGAAATTAGTATAATTAGTATTCATTGGTATATTGGCATCGATACGTGAAACAATGAGGAGAGCCTACAAAAAACACAAGATAGCGCCGGACAGCAAATATGGAGACGTTACTGTCGCCCAGCTTATCAATAAAGTAATGAAAGAGGGTAAAAAAACCACTGCACAAAAAATTGTATACGGGTCTTTTGATATTATCAAAGAAAAAACAAAGAAAGAGCCGATGGAAGTTTTTAAGCAGGCAATTGAAAATGCCTCGCCATTATTGGAAGTAAAACCAAAAAGAATTGGAGGAGCAACCTATCAGGTTCCTATGGAAGTACGACAAGAACGGAAATTATTTTTATCAATGAAATGGATTATCGATGGAGCAAGAGCCGCAAAGGGCAGATCAATGCAAGAAAAGTTAAGCCAGGAAATTATGAGCGTTGCCAATAACGAAGGTGCAGCAATGAAAAAGAAAAACGATATGCACAGAATGGCCGAAGCAAACAAAGCCTTCGCGCACTTTGCTCGTTCGCGATAAGCGTGGGCCGCGGATTTATACGGATGATAGCGGATTTATGCGGATACGAATAGAATTTTGAAATAAAAAAACACGCCAACGGGTTGCGTTGGCGTCCTAAAGGTATGAAGGTGCTAATAAGTGTGGGCAACGAGGAATACGATGCCCCATCCCGCAAAACCTCCTGCGATTCCTGCAAGCAAGAACCATAGTTTCCAGTAGTGAATCAGCACTTTGAGTCTCCTTTTGAGAAAGAAGCTAGTGAATGGTCAAATCAATACAGACTTATTGTATGACTATTGAGTATAATTGTCAATGATGGGACACGATAGGACAACGCGAAAATTATTCTAATTAACCTAATTTCTAATTAACCTAAAAATTATAACTTTAAAAATGTCTAGACAATACCCACTCGAAAAACTTAGAAACTTTGGAATTATCGCTCATATTGATGCAGGAAAAACTACGGTTTCCGAGCGTCTTTTGTTTTATACCGGAGTTTCACATAAAATCGGAGAAGTTCACGAAGGAGATACAGTTATGGATTGGATGCCCCAGGAAAGAGAACGAGGAATTACTATTACCGCTGCTGCTATTACGATGCATTGGAAGGGGATTCAGATGAACCTGATTGACACTCCCGGTCACATCGACTTTACTGCTGAAGTACAGCGATCTTTGCGTGTGTTAGACGGCGCAGTGGTGGTATTTGACGGAGTTGCCGGAGTTGAACCTCAATCAGAAACAGTTTGGAGACAGGCAGACAAGTATGGCACTCCAAGAGTTTGTTTTATAAACAAATTAGACAGAATGGGCGGATCTTTTGAAAAATCATATCAGTCAATTTTAGATAAGCTTACAAAAAATGCAGTGGCTATGAGCATTCCAATTGGAGAAGAAGAGAATCTTTCTGCAGTTATTGATTTGCTAAAAATGAAAGCTATTTATTTTGAAGGAGAAAAAGGAGAAAAAGTTGTTGAGAAAGAAATTCCGGCAGATATGCTTGAAAAAGCGAAAGCTTGGAGAGAAAAAATGGTGGACAGAATTGCCGGAGAAGATGATGTCCTAACTGACAAACTGTTGGGCGGACAAGAAATTTCAATTGCAGAACTGATGACCGCAATGCGAAAAGCTTGCTGGCATTTAAATTGGTGCCGGTATTTTGCGGTTCTGCATTAAAAAATAAAGGAACGCAGATTATCTTAGACGCTGTGATTGATTATTTGCCTTCGCCGTTAGATATAGGACAAGTAAAAGGAACTGATCCAAAAACAGGAGCCGAAATAGAAAGAAAATTTAGCGATGACGAACCGTTCGCCGCATTAGTATTTAAAGTAGCAACTGATCCATTTGTAGGACAACTAACTTTCTTTAGAGTTTATTCTGGTACATTAAATAAAGGGACTTATGTATTAAATGCAATTACCGGAGAGCAAGAAAGAATTTCCAGAATTTTAAGAATGCAATCCAATGAAAGAGAAGAACTGGATGTAATTTATGCCGGTGAGATTGGAGCAACGGTTGGATTAAAAGATACCAGCACGGGACATACATTATGCGACAAAGAACATCCGATTATGTTGGAAAAGATTTCATTCCCTGAGCCGGTTATTGCAATGAGAGTTGAACCGAAAACTAAAGCTGACCAGGAAAAACTTGATTATGTCTATCAGAAAACTTACCCAAGAAGACCCAACATTTAGAATTAAAGAAGATATTGAAACCGGTGAAACAATTATTTCCGGTATGGGAGAATTGCATTTGGATATTATTGCCGACAGATTAAGGCGAGAGTTTAATGTTGATGCCAACTATGGCAGACCTCAAGTTGCTTATAAAGAAACAATTACAGCTGAAGTCAGAGGCGGAAGAAAAATATGTCAGACAGTCCGGTGGAAAAGGACAATATGGACACGTTTGGTTACGGCTTAAGCCAAAGGAAAGAGGAGCCGGTTTTGAATTTATTGACGAAATTAAGGGAGGAGTCAATTCCAAAAGAATTTATCAAACCAACTGAAAAAGGTATTGTTGAAGCAATGGACAAAGGAATTGTTGCCGGTTATCCGATGGTTGACGTTGAAGTTACTTTGTTTGACGGAAGTTTCCACGAAGTTGACTCATCTGAATTTGCCTTTAAAATTGCCGGGTCAATGGCGTTTCAAACTGGCGCCAAAAAAGCAAAACCGGTTATTTTTGAACCAATTATGAAAATGGAAGTTATCACTCCAGAAGATTTTTTGGGACAAGTTATTTCTGACTTAAATTCACGAAGAGGAAAAATTGAAGAAACAAAAGAAAGGGTTGGAATGAAAGTTTTAGATGCGATGGTGCCATTGTCTGAAACATTTGGATATGCGACAGCTTTAAGATCATTAACCGAAGGAAGAGCAACGTTTACAATGGAATTTGACAAGTATGAACAGGTACCGGGCAATGTAGCTCAAGAGATTATAGAAGGTAAGGTCAAGTAGGTATTGACTATTAGATAAATAATACAATAATATAACAAGTATTAAATAAAAATAATTTTAACAATCGCTTTTAACAGGTTCATAGTTAGGCGAAAATAAAAAATGGCAACAGAAAAATTTGAGAGGTCAAAACCTCACGTAAACATTGGTACCATTGGTCACGTTGACCATGGAAAAACCACATTGTCCGCCGCAATTATGAAAGTTTCACGCAATTGCGCGGTTTTAAGCATACCGATCAGACGTTGATCAAATTGACGCATCTCCTGAAGAAAAAGCGAGAGGAGTGACAATTTCTATTACTCACTTGGAATTTGAAACAGCAAAAAGACACTATGCTTTGATTGACTGCCCAGGCCACGCTGACTATATTAAAAACATGATTACGGGAGCCGCTCAAATGGACGGCGGAATTTTGGTGGTTTCAGCTCCAGACGGACCAATGCCTCAAACAAAAGAACATATTTTTTTAGCCAGACAGGTAGGATTGCCATCATTGGTTGTGTTTATGAACAAATGCGACATGGTTGATGATCCAGAAATTTTGGAATTAGTTGAATCAGAAGTTAGAGAATTATTGAAGAAAAATGGATTCCCGGGAGATGAAACTCCAATTATCAGAGGTTCTGCTACAAAAGCATTGGAAGCAACTTCAGCTTGATGATCCAGCAGCCAAACCAATTATTGAATTATTGGATGCTTGCGACAATTATATTCCTGAACCAGCAAGAGAATTGGACAAACCATTTGCTATGGCAATTGAAGACGTATTCTCAATTGAAGGAAGAGGAACAGTTGCAACCGGAAGAATTGAAAGAGGAGTTGTTCACCCAAACGACGAAGTTGAAATTGTTGGATTAAGACCAACACAAAAAACAGTTGTTGTTTCAGTTGAAATGTTCCAAAAAAGTTTGGATGAAGGAAGAGCCGGAGACAACGTTGGAATTTTGTTGAGAGGATTGAAAAAAGAAGATATTGAAAGAGGACAAGTTATTGGCAAACCAGGTTCTATTACTCCTCATACAGAATTTGAAGGAGAAGTTTATGTTTTGTCCAAAGACGAAGGCGGAAGACATACTCCATTTTTCACAGGATACAAACCACAATTATATATCAGAACATCTGATATTACCGGTGACGTAACTTTGCCAGCAGGAACAGAAATGGTTATGCCTGGGGACACAGCTCAATTAACAGTTAAATTGATTGTTCCGGTTGCTCTTGAAGAAAAAGGAAAGTTTGCTATCAGAGAAGGAGGAAAAACAGTCGGAGCAGGAGTTGTAACAAAAATTATAAAATAATCATTAACCATTAGCTCCTTTACAATGGCACCAACAACAAAAAAACCAGTGACAAGAAAAAAACCGATTAAAACGGATGTAAAAGAAGACGCTCCAAAAGTAGCACCTGAAACTTCAATTCTAAAATTGAGAATTAAGCTAAGAGCTTATGACCATAAAATTATTGACAATTCAGCCAGGCAGATAATTGATATTGCAAACAGAGATGGAGCGGAAGTTATAGGTCCGGTGCCATTGCCAACAGAAATTTTAAAATATACTGTTAACAGGTCAACTTTTGTGCACAAGAATGCCAGAGAGCAGTTTGAAATGAGAGTTCACAAAAGAATTATTGATATGTTGAATCCAAATCAGGATATTATTGAAGCGCTGAGAGATTTGAATTTGCCGTCAGGAGTAGATATAACTATAAAAATCTAGGAGAGGGAGTTGACCCTTCACTCAAATTTTGCAAAATTTGGGTGAAGGGTTGACATTTCAATCAAAATTTAATAGAATACAAGAGTTAAACAATAGTTAACTTACGAGTAATGATACTCGGTAACAACATTGCCAGAGGAAGCTGGGCAGTGGCCCAGTTTTTCATTAGCGCAGATTAAGGTAAAAAATTTATATGAAATTTATTCTAGGAAAGAAAATTGAAATGTCCCAGATATTTGATGAAAAAGGAAAATTGACTCCGGTGACTTTGGTTTGGCTGGACCTTGCGTTATTTTACAGAAAAAAACAAAAGAAAAAGAAGGATATGATTCATTGCAAATTGGTTTAGGGAAAATTGAAAAGAAAACCAATATTAGAAAGACAATGAAGGGTAAGGAATATAAAAATATAAAAGAAAATCGCGACCAGAAAGATGGTAATATCGGAGATGTAATAAATGTATCAGTTTTTAAAGAAGGCGAAAATGTAAGTGTTATTGGAATTTCAAAGGGAAAAGGATTTCAGGGCGGAGTAAAAAGACACGGTTTCCATGGAAGAAATGCAACTCACGGAATGAAACACGAAGCAAGAACAATCGGTTCTATCGGACAAAGATTTCCTCAGCACATAATAAAAGGAAGAAAAATGCCTGGCAGAATGGGAGCTGACAGAGTTACTGTAAAAAATTTGAAAATAGATGAAAGTTGATAAAGAAAATAATATTATTAGCTATTAAGGGTGCAGTTCCTGGACACAGAGGAACATTGCTGGAAATAAGAGGTTAATTTTATAAATAAAAATAAAAATGAAAGTCGCAGTTTACAATCAAGAAGGAAAGAATCGGGTGAAATGAATTTGCCAAAAGAAATATTTGACGTTTCAATGAACGCTGATTTGGTTCACCAAGTTTTTATTTCACATACTGCAAATAAAAGACAGGTTTCGGCTCACACAAAAAACAGAGGAGAAGTAAGGGGTGGAGGAAAAAAGCCTTGGGCTCAAAAAGCATACCGGAAGAGCAAGACACGGATCAACCAGATCTCCAATTTGGAATGGTGGAGGAATTTCAGGCGGACCAAGAAACGAAAAGGTGTACGAAAAAACGATTCCCACAAAAATGAGGAAGAAAGCGTTGTTCATGGTACTTTCTGAAAAAGCTAAAAAGAATTTGTTGGTGGTATTAGACGTAATGGAAATGGAAAAGCCAAAAACAAAAGAAATGAATGAGATGGTGCAAAAATTACCGGGAGCAAAAGACAGCAGATTGGTATTATATTCAAAGGGAAACAGTCAAATTTTCTTAGCGGCAAGAAATATTGAAAGAACGGGTGTGTCAGAAGAGCCAGAAATTTGAATGTTGTTGATTTATTGAATCACAAATATTTGCTGGTTTCAAAAGATGGAATAAAAGAGATAGAGTCCACATTCGGCGGTAAATCAGAAGCTAGAAATTTTAAACCTAAAACCCAAAAGGTAGCAGCTAAAATTTAAATAAAATGGCATTATTCGATTTTTTAAAAAATAAAAAGGAAGCAGATAACGCTAAGACGAAAAAAGCAGTGAAGAAAACTGTAAAGGCTTCAGTTGCCAAAAAAACCGATACGGTTGCTAAGGAAAAAGAAGAAGTGAAAGCGATTCCAATTTTAAAATCAAAAAAAGGAAAGGGGTTTTCATATGATATCGTAAAAGGACCGCATATTTCTGAAAAAGCAACTGTTTTAGGGGAAAAAAATAAATATACTTTTAAAGTTTACGAAAATTCCAATAAACCGGAAATTAAGCGGTCAATCGAAGGAATCTACGGAGTGAATGTGTTGAGTGTAAATATTATAAAAGCTCCAAATAAAAAGAGAAGAATCGGCAGGATAGAAGGATATAAAAAAGGTTTTAAAAAAGCAGTTATAACTGTTAAAGAAGGGCAAAAAATAGATATTATCTAATATGAAAATATATAAACCAACAACTCCATCGAGAAGAGGAATGACCGGAATTGATTTTTCTTTGCTTACAAAAAAGAGAGCAGAGAAAAGTCTGTTAAAGTATGTGCGAAGAAGTGTCGGAAGATCAAAAGCTTCAGGAAGGATTACAACAAGACACAAAGGCGGAGGAGTGAAAAAAATGTACCGAATTATAGAATTTAGCCAAACGGTTTTGGATATTCCGGCAAAAGTTATTGCATTGGAATATGATCCAAACAGAACAGCTTTTATTGCTTTAATTCAATACACTTCACCGGTAGGCGCAGAGCAAGCAGTAAAAAAACAATATATTATTGCCCCACAAGACTTAAAAGTTGGAGATGAAATTGTATTTTCAGAAAAAACTCCGTTAAATCCGGGGAATAGGGCGAAATTAAAAAATATTACCGTTGGAACAGATGTTTATAATGTTGAGTTAGAGCCGGGAAAGGGAGGAATATTGGTAAGATCGGCCGGTTCTGCAGCTCAGGTGTTGGCTCATGAAGGCGGATTTGTTAACTTAAGAATGCCTTCAAGCGAGATCAGAAAATTAAACAGCGAGTGTTTCGCAACAATTGGTATGGTATCAAATCCGGAAAACAGGTATTATACGTTAGGAAAGGCGGGCAAATCAAGATTAAAAGGAAGAAGACCGCATGTAAGAGGCTCTGCGATGAATCCTGTTGACCATCCACACGGAGGAGGAGAAGGCAGACAGCCAATTGGATTAAAGCATCCAAAGACTCCATGGGGATTGCCGGCATTGGGAGTTAAGACAAGAAACAGAAAGAAGTGGACAAATAAATTAATCATTCAAAGAAGAAAGAAAAAATAAAAGATTTAAAACGATATTTAATAATAAATTATATGTCAAGAAGTTTAAAAAAAGGTCCATATATTGACCCAAAATTATTGGAGAAAGTACTGAAATTACGAAAGGACGAAAAAGTCATTATAAAAACTTGGGCAAGATATTCTTCAATATCCCCGGAAATGATTGGTTTTACATTTGGAGTTCATAACGGAAAAGAATTTGTTCCGGTGTATGTTGCAGAAGATATGGTTGGACATAAATTGGGAGAATTTTCGGCAACAACAAAGTTTTCAAGACATGGAGGAAGAATGCAAAGAGAAATAGAAGCTGGAGCTCAACAAAAAGAAGCAGTGAAAACAGAAGAAGCAAAACCGGCAGCTCCCGGCAAAAAATAGAAACTGTTAAGGAAATTTAAGATAAAATGGAAATTAAAGTTCAATTAAACAATTTAAGGGTAGCTCCAAGAAAGTCACGACAAGTGGTTGATTTGATACGAAGAAAAAATGTGGCCCAGGCCAGAGCCTTGCTAGAATTTACTGTGAAAAAAGCATCGGATCCGATTTTAAAATTATTGAACAGCGGAGTAGCTGCTGCGGTAAAGAATTATAAATTAGAAGAACCAATTTATTTATTTCTGCGATTACAGTTGATGAAGGTCCAAAATTGAAAAGATCGCACCCAATGTCCAGAGGCAGAGCATATCCAATTATGAAAAGAACTTCACATATTGCATTGACCTTAGGAGAAATAAATCCTTCAAGACAAGTAAAAGAAACGAAAGAAGAAGTTGTGAAATTTAAAAGCAAACCGGTTGATTCAGTTGAAGATAAGAAGCCAAAAGTTAGGATTAAAAAAATAGTTAAAAAATAAAGCTAGATTCTAAGATTATGACACATAAAGTTCACCCAAAATCATTTAGAATAAGAGGAACGGAAGATTGCAATATCCGAGGTTTTTATGGTAAGAAAATGGCGGAATATCTTGAAGAGGACTTTTTAATAAAAGATTTTTTGAGAGAAAAATTTGCTGAGGCTTCAGTTGCTAATATAGAAATTGAACATTCAGCAAACAAAGTAAATATAATAATTGAAACAGCAAGACCGGGTCTTATTATTGGAAGAGGCGGCGAAGGAGCAGAAGCTTTAAAGAAAATTATTGAAACTAAAATTGCCAAGCTTCATGCCGGAAGAGAACTTTCAAAAGAATTTCATTAAGAAAAGATACGAAATCAGACAGCAAAAAACGACAGATTAAAATAGATATGAAAGAAATTAAAAATCCATGGATTTCAGCTGCGCTGGTTGCCCAGATGTCAGCTCAGCAGATTGAAAAAAGGATGCCATTTAGGCAAGTTTTAAAGAAATATTGAAAGAGTAATGACAAAATAGGAAGCAAAAGGAATAAAAATGGAAGTTTCCGGAAGATTAACGGAATTGAAATTGCCAGAAGAGAATGGTTAAAGCAGGGAAGAATGCCATGAAAACAATCAGGGCAGATATTGATTATGCCCAGACAGAAGCATTCTGTACTTATGGAGAAATAGGAATAAAAGTTTGGATATATAAAGGAGATAAATTTGAGTGAGCTTAGCGAACTCAAACCCCGCCCCCTATGCTAAATGAATAAAATCAAAAGCTTAGAGGGCGGGGTGAAAAATTCATTCATTTCATTCAAAAATTTATGACATTATTAATGCCAAAAAAAGTAAACACAGAAAGTGGCTGAAAGGCAAAACAAAGGGCGTGGAAACAGGGCAACGAGTTAATTTCGGTAGTTTTGGGTTAAAATCACTTGGAACTAAATGGGTAACAAGCAGGCAGATGGAATCAGCAAGAAGACATATTATAAGATATATGAAAAAAGGCGGAAAGATTTGGATAAGAATTTTTCCTGATAAGCCGGTAACTTCAAAGGGAGAGGAAGTCCCAATGGGAGGAGGAAAAGGAGGTGTGGACCATTATGTATTTCCGATAAAACCAGGAGAATAATTTTTGAAATTGACGGATTGAGCGAAGAGGTTTCAAGGGAAGCATTAGAGGGAGCTGCAAGAAAATTACCAATTGCGACAAAATTTATTAAACGAGAACAGTAGAATTTAAATTTACGAAAATGAAAATTTCAGAAATAAAAAATAAAGAAACAAAAGAACTGGAAAAGATGACCTATGACCTCAAGAAAAAATTGAGTGATATAAGGTTTAAATTTTCAGGAAGTAAATTGAAGAATGTAAAAGAGATTTCCAATATGAAAAAAGATATTGCCAGAATTTTAACTATTATTGAGGAAAAAAATAAATAGATTTCATAAAATTATGCCAAAGAAGAAATTAACTGGAATCGTGGTTTCCGACAAAATGCAAAAAACCGTGGTGGTTGAAGTTGAAAGAATAAAAGAACATCCTAAGTATAAGAGGAGATTTAAAGTCCATAAAAAATATAAAGCCCACGATGAAAATAAAGAATACCATACAGGAGACCGAGTAATGATTGAGGAAACTAAGCCGATTTCAAAAGACAAAAGGTGGAAGGTAATTAGTAAAATTTCAAATTAAATTTTGTTGCTATGATTCAATTAAGAACAATGTTAAATGTTGCAGATAACACCGGAGCGAAAATCATCCAGTGTATTAATGTACATGGCGGAACCAGAAGAAGATATGGACAATTGGGAGATATTATTGTAGGAACTGTAAAAAAAGCAGAACCGAGAAAATTGGTGAAAAAACACGATGTGGTAAAAGCTGTTATTGTAAGACAAAGAAAAGAAGTAAGAAGAGAAGACGGGTCTTATATCAGATTTGACGATAATGCAGTTGTTGTCTTGGGAGATGGAAAAGTACCAAAAGGAGAAAGAATATTTGGTCCAATTGCAAAAGAAGTAAAAGAAAAAGGGTTTGATAAGATTGCGATGATGGCGGCGGAACTTCTTTAAAAAATATAATTTTTTAAAATATGAACCCCCACACCATAACGAGTTTGTGCAAATATATTTTTTCGAAAAATATATTTGCACAGATGAGTTGTGAAAGGGGGGATAGAAAAATATTAATTACCTGCGAGTGAAAAATAAAATATAAACTCGTTTGGTGTGGGGGTGAAAGTTAAAAAAGGCGATACCGTTTTAATAATATCAGGAAAAGACAAAGGCAGAACTGCTAAGATTTTGAAATCCTTGCCAAAAGAGGGAAGATTTTAGTTGAAGGAATGAATTTGAAGAAAAAACATGTAAAACCAAAGAGACAGGGAGAACAAGGACAGGTAGTAAATGTGCCGGCTCCTATGAACGCTTCAAATGTGAAATTAATTTGCCCAAAATGCGGGAAAGCTGCAAGAATAGGGTATAAGATAGAAAATTACCGACAGGCAAGAAAAAGTTTAGAATTTGTAAAAAATGTAAATCAGAAGTATAACATGGAATCATTAAGACAAAAATATAATAAAGAGGTTATTCCGGCAATGATGAAAAAATTTGGATATAAAAATCCAATGGCGGTTCCTAAAATTACAAAGGTGACTGTTAATACATCGTTTGGAAAAGAAGTTGCTTCAAAAAATTCCGGAGAACGGGAAAAATTGCAGAATTTTATTTTACATGATATGGCATTGATTGCCGGTCAACAGCCAACATTGGTAAAATCAAAGAAATCAATTGCCGGATTTAAATTAAGAGAAAATTTGGAAATTGCCGCAATGGTAACATTGAGAAAAGGCAAAATGTGGGATTTGTTGGAACGATTGATTTATTTATCATTGCCAAAATCAAGAGACTTTAAGGGACTTGAACCAAAAGGAATTGATAAGGGCGGAAACTTAAACATTGGATTTAAAGAACACATAAATTTCCCCGAAATTTTTTCAGAAAAAGAAAAGGCAATTTTTGGACTGCAAATTACTGTTTCAACCAATGCGAAAGATCACGAAAAAGGATTGGAATTATTTAAGTTGCTGGGATTCCCATTAAAAGAAGAAAAGAGCAAAAAATAAGTTAAACGTTAATTAAAATCTGCTATGTCTAAAACATCACAAATTGCAAGCGCAAAAAAGAAACCAAAGTTTTCTTCACGATTAGTAAGACGTTGTTTTAAGTGCGGCAGAAGGCATGGATTTATGAGACATTTCGGACTGTGCAGAATATGTTTTAGAGAACTAGCCAATAAAGGAGAAATCCCGGGAATTAAAAAATCATCCTGGTAAAAATTAATTATAAACATAGTATCATAATATGACAGACCCAATAACAGACATGTTAAATCAGATAAGGAATGCTCAAGCTGTTGGCAAAACAGAAGTCGTTTTGAATTTTTCAAAATTAAAGAATGAAGTGGCATCTGTCTTATCTAAAGAAAATTTCCTGGGAGAAATAAAGAAAGCGACAAAAGGAAAGGTAAAAACGCTTAAAATTGGATTAAAGTATGATGGCGGGATGCCGGCGATTGAAGGGGTAAGAAGAGTTTCCAAACCGGGGCAAAGAATATACGCCAAAACAACTGAAATAAAAAGAGTACGTGAAGGATATGGTATCTCAATTGTTTCAACTCCAAAGGGATTAATGACAAATAATCAGGCAAAGAAAGCAAAACTGGGAGGGGAAATTTTACTTGAAATTTGGTAGGGTCGTTCAGTTATTTTTCCACAAAAGAGCCCGGGGTTTGCTAGGCGAGGCACTTTTGCGGGAAAATAACTTCGCTCTTAGTTTTTGAGCCAGTTGCAGAACCCAGCCCTCTATGCTATATGAAAGAGTTCAAATGCTTAGAGGGCTGGGTTGCCTGCGGGCTCTGCAACTGGAAAGGAGAACATTTTATACAAAAAAAGAGCGCTGAATGGAGTCCAGCGCTTAGACGGATAAGATATTAATTGCGACTATTCCACAGAGAGGCTATAGTTTCCGCATCGTCCTTGTTCCTGCTGGAATACTTCACGATAACCTTATCTTTATCGATGAAAACTTCATCAATTCCTATTTTCCGTAGCCATTTTACAGCAAGTACAGGTAATACTACCTCGTAGCCGAATGTCATGGGGCTTGGAGTGTCGGTCCCAACTTGACCCTGTCTAACATATGCATTCATAATTTTCTCCTATAATAATTGACGAAGGGCTATAAATATACTATAATAACAAATTCATAAAGTCAAACAAAAATGTCACGAATAGGTAAAAAATTAATTGAAATTCCCTCAGCTGTAAAAGTTGAAATTAACGGTCAGGATATAAAAGTCACCGGACCAAAGGGGGAATTAAACACAACAATACATCGAAATATTAAAGTTGAAATGAAAGATGGTAAGATTTTTGTTACTCCAAATAAAAAAGAATTAGATAATAAAGTCAGGGGATTGTGGGGTTTATACAGGGCTTTAATTTTTAATATGGTTTTTGGAGTTGAAAAAGGATTTGAAAAAAAACTGGAAATTGAGGGAATTGGATATAAAGCTGCAGTTCAGGGCGATGAATTGGTTTTAAACCTTGGCTTTGTAAATCCTGTTAAAATAAAAAAACCGGAAGGAATTAATTTCTTGGTTGAAAAAAATGTTATTACTGTTTCGGGAATAAATAAAGAAAAAGTTGGACAAATTGCCGCAGAAATAAGAGAAACGAAAAAGACAGAACCATATAAAGGAAAAGGAATTAAATACCAAGGAGAAAAAGTCAGAAGAAAAGAAGGTAAGAAAGTTGTTGCAGCCAAGAAATAAACGAGCCTAAGCGAGTTTACCCCGCCCTCTATGCTAAATGAATTAAATCAAAAGCTTAGAGGGCGGGGTGATAATTCATTCGCAGCTGCTCATAAATTATCATGTTAGAAAAACAAATTAGAAGAAACAATATTCACAGAAAAATACGATCCAGAATGTTTGGTTCAAAAGCCAGGCCAAGACTGTGTGTGTTTAAGTCGGCAAAGCATATGTATGCTCAGCTTATTGATGACGAAGAGGGGAAGGTATTGGCTTCAGTTTCTGACATTAAAGTAAAAGCAAAAAAAGGAACAAAAGTGAACAGCGCGATGGAAATTGGAAAGCAAATTGCCAAAGAAGCTATGGAAAAAAAGATTGAGTCGGTAGTGTTTGACCGGGGAGGGTTTGTTTTTCACGGTAGAGTGAAGGCAGTAGCCGATGGAGCACGAGAGGGAGGGCTAAAATTTTGAGCGATAGCGAAAACCCCGCCCTCTATGCAGATAGGCGGAGGTAGAATAATTAAATAATTAATTGCATTATATAAAAACGCTCTGCCTTCAAGATCAGCTTAGAGGGCGGGGTGCTCGAAAAACTCGCATGCCTGAAGAAATAAAAAAAATAAATACGGATAATAAAAAAAGCGATTTAAGAAATAATGATGGTTTTAGACCGGTCAGAAAGTTTGGTTTCGGAAGACCGGGCGCAGTAAAAGATGAATATGAAACAAAACTTCTTGATTTGGCAAGAGTTACCAGAGTTACCGGCGGCGGAAAGAGAATGAGATTTAGAGCTGTTGTTATCGCCGGAGATAAAAAATCAAAGATTGGAATTGGAATTGATAAGGGAAAGGATGTTTCGCAAGCAGTTGAAAAAGCAACCAGAAGAGCTAAAAAGAATTTAATCAGCGTTGTTATTGTTGATGGAACTATTCCTCACCAGGTTGAGGCAAAATATGGTCCTGCAAGGATTTTATTAAAGCCGCAAAGGCGTGGAAGAGGTTTGGTTGCCGGAGGAGCTGTAAGAACCATCTGCGAATTGGCAGGAATTAAAAACGTTTCTTCAAAGATTCTTTCAGGTTCAAAAAATAAATTAAATAATGCTAAAGCGACAATGGAAGCTTTGAAAAAATTAAATGCGTGCAATTTTAAAATAATAAAAAAATGTTAGTACACGAATTAAAACCAAAACATATCAAAGAGCCGAAAAAGAGTTGGCAGAGGAGGCAAGAAAGGAACTTATTCCGGAAGGGGAGGCAAAGGACAGTCCGCAAGGTCAGGAAGAAAGATGGCGCCAATTATCAGAGAGTTGATTAAAACGATATCCGAAGTTGAAAGGATATCGGGCCTTTAACTTGCCTGATTATTCAGTTGTAGTGAATATGGATATGTTGAGCACACACTTTAAAGACGGCGAAACGGTAAATCCTGCAAATTTAGTCAAGAATGGAATTATCAGAACAGTAAAAGGGAAAACTCCTGAAGTTAAAATTTTAGCAAAAGGAACATTAACAAAAAAAGTAGTAGTTGAAAATTGTAAGGTTTCCAAAACTGCAAAGATGGCCATAGAAAAGACGGGAGGGAGCGTACGATAATTTCTAATTTCTAATTACTAATTTCTAACAAATTTTCAATTAACTAATTTTCAAATACGGTTTAGAAATTAGAAATTGAAAATTAGGAATTTACGAACGATGTGGTACGATAAAATAACATTACTTTTCAAAAATAAGGAATTAAGAAATAAATTTCTGATTGTTATCGTCCTTTTTATCGTTTTTAGGATTGCCGCAAATATACCAATTCCCGGAATTGGTTCTGAAAATTTAAGAAAATTTTTTGCCCAAAACCAGGTTTTTGGCTTTTAAACATATTCTCCGGAGGAGCATTAAGTAATTTTTCTATTGTATTGCTTGGACTTGGGCCGTATATTACCGCAACCATTATCTTGCAGTTGTTGACAATGATTTTTCCATGCTTTGGAAAAAATGTATAAAGAAGAAGGAGAAGCCGGCAGACAAAAATTTAACCAATATGGCAGATTGCTGACAATTCCATTGGCGGCTTTTGAAGGATATGGAATGATCACTGTTTTTCAAAGACAGGGCGTAATTCGGCACATTATCGTTTCCTATTATGGTAAGTTCTATTATTACAATTATTGCCGGAGCGATGTTTTTAATGTGGATTGGAGAAATGATTACAGAGCAGGGAATGGGCAATGGAATTTCTCTTCTGATTTTTGCCGGAATAGTTGCCAGATTGCCAGTTAATATTTTTCAGACATTCGTAAGCTGGAATCCCTCGCAAATTCCTTCTTATCTGTTATTCTTTGCTTTATCAGTAGTGATTGTTGCCGGAGTTGTTTTAGTTACAGAAGCTCGCAGAAATATTCCGGTTTCTTATGCAAAAAGAGTCAGAGGTTCAAAAATGTACGGTGGAGTTTCAACTTATTTGCCGCTTAACGTAAATCCGGCCGGAGTTATCCCGATTATTTTTGCTCTTTCAATTCTTTTGCTTCCGGGAATGATTGCCGGATTTTTTGGCGGAGTGAACGGGATTGTCGGGACGATAGCAAACAATGCTGCCGCATTTTTCAACAATATCTGGATTCATAGCGTTTTATACTTTATCTTGGTCATTATCTTTACTTATTTTTATACCGCCGTTACTTTTGACCCAAAAACGGTTTCAGAAAATTTGCAAAAAATGGGAGGATTTCATTCCGGGAGTAAGACCTGGCGAATCAACAACAAAATTTTTAGCCCATATTTTAAATAGGGTATTGTTCACCGGAGCTATTTTCTTGGGATTAATTGCAGTGTTGCCAAGCATTATCGCCGCTGCCACGGGAATTACCGGTTTCACCTTTTTGATTGGAGGTACTTCACTTTTAATTATCGTCAGCGTGGTATTGGATACCATGCGTCAGGTAAATTCTCAATTGGAAATGAGAGAGTACGATACGTTCTAGCTTTTAAGTGTTAGCTTATAGGTTTTAGTCAAAAAATCTGCCTTCTGGCAGATTTTTTGATGAATTAAAAATAAAAAAATAGCCCCGAACGCGTTGCGTCGGGGACCTGAAGTCGGTTGATTATTTAAACCTACGTTCTTTGATATTTGCTTTTACTTCTTCTTTTTGCGTTTAGCGCGGATTTTCCTTTTTAAATTGATTTTTTTCCATACTTTCCTGTGTTCTCTCAGTTCTTCTCGGATCTCCTCGTCAATTTCTAAACCAGTTTCGATAAGGAACTCTTTGAGTTCAGCTGGCTCAACCCCGATTATATCTGCCTGTTCCTCAAAATAATCAGGATCAGTTTCCCAAGTACCTTGAAGCCCCTCATTTTTGGGAGACAGATACCACTCGTCTATGAGTTCTTGAATTTCACTCTTACGTTCGGGAGTTAACATGATAAATCCTTTCAATCTAGTGACGTTTTTGTTGTTTTGAAGGGCAATGCACCCCTATGTTCTAATATTACATAATTTATATATAATGTCAACGGTTGCCGAAATTTAAAATTCTGATACAATAAAAACGTAAATCTAAATATTAAATTAAATTTAATGCCAAAACAAGTTGTAATTTTGTTCGGACCGCCGGGAGCTGGGAAGGGGACTCAATCAGAGCTCTTATCTGAAAAGATGGGGCTGTATTTATTTGAAACGAGCAAAATGCTTGAGAAGGAATTCAAAAGAGCCGAAGCTATGCCGGAAAATTCGCCGGAAAGATTTGTTGAAGTTGAAGGTGAAAAATTTGATGTTTTAAACGAAAAAGAAATTTGGAAAAAAGGAGAATTATGCAGTCCGCCGTGGGTAACTTATCTTACAATGAAAGAATTTAAACGATTGGCAGATAATGGAGATAGTTTAATTATTGCCGGTTCTCCAAGAACCGTTTACGAAGCCGAAAGAGAAATGCCGATGCTGGCGGAGCTTTATGGTAAAGAAAACATTCATATTGCCATGATTGAAATTTCTGCAGAAGTCACAGTTTTTAGAAATACTCACAGAAAAATTTGCGAGCTAATCAGGCATTCAATTTTGTTTAATGATGAAACTAAAGATTTAAAACTTTGTCCGCTTGACGGCTCAAATCTCATGAAAAGAAAAGATTTGGATGATCCCGAAACCATCAAGACAAGGCTTGATCAGTATAAAGAAAGAACTTTGCCTTTGTTTAATTACTTTAAAAAAAGCGGCTATAACGTGGCAAAAATAAACGGGGAAAAATATGTGGCTCAGGTTCACGATCAGATTTTAAAAGCAATAAGTTAATGAATTTAATTAAAACTCCGGAAGAAATTAAAATTATGGCTGAGGGAGGTAAAATCCTGGCTGAGGTTTTAAAAGAGGTTGAAAAAATGGTAAAGCCAGGGATTACCACCTTGGAGTTAGACAGAGCCGCTGAGGCTCTGATTTTGAAACGCGGAGCAAAACCGGCGTTTAAGGGCTATGAAGGATTTCCTTTTACACTATGCGCCTCTGTAAACGAAGTTGTCGTTCATGGATTTCCGTCAAATTACATTCTGAAAGAAGGTGATATCATTGGGCTGGATTTGGGAGTTTTGTATAAAGGTTTTAACACAGATATGGCTTCAACATTGGCGGTTGGTGAAATTTCATTTGAAGCGCGAAGATTAATTCAGGCGACAAAAAAATCGTTGCGGCTGGGAATTAAAAAAGCGCGAGCCGGAGTTACAACTGGAGATATTGGCAATACTATTCAAAGATTTTTGGAAGGCCAAGGATATGGTGTTATAAAAGATTTATGCGGACACGGAATTGGCAGGGAAGTGCACGAAGATCCGTTGGTCCCAAATTATGGCGAACGGCACAAGGGATTTGAATTAAAAGAGGGAATGGTAATTTGCATAGAGCCGATGGTTTCAATTGGAAGCTGGCAGATTAAAAAAGCTAAGGACGGGTATGGTTTTGCCACCAAAGATAATTCGCTGGCGGCTCATTTTGAACACACCCTGGCAATAACAAAAGATGGGTGTAAAGTTCTTACGGAGTTATAATCCATAAGATGTTGTTTGGCTCCTCTTGGGGCTTTTTTGTTTGTAAAAAATATATTACAATTAATACATGAAACAAATAATTATTGCCAATTGGAAAATGAATCCAGCTACCCAAAAAGAGGCTAAGCAACTTTTTGATGGTGTAAAAAAGGGCATTAAGAACACTAAAATAGATGTTGTTATTTGTCCGCCGTTTGTTTATCTTGAAGAAATATCCGGTCTGACACTTGGCGCACAGGACGTTTTTTATAAAGAAAAAGGCGCGTTTACCGGAGAAATTTCACCGCAGATGTTAAAAGACTTAAGGGTTGAATATGTAATAGTTGGCCATTCGGAAAGAAGAAGATATTTTGGCGAAACGGATGAAACGATAAATAAAAAGATAAAAGCCGTGCTTGATTCCAAACTAAAGCCTATTTTTTGTGTTGGCGAAAATGAGGGAGAAGATAAGCAAACGGTTGTTGAAAGGCAGATTGCAGAAGGCTTGAAAGATATTTCGCGCGATAGCTTAAAAAATATTATTGTAGCTTATGAGCCGGTGTGGGCGATTAGCTCGTCCCCCACTAACTTTGAATCAAGACAGGGGAGGGGCGACATGAGTTCAAAACTAAATTCAAAGTTAGTGGGGGATAAAGTAAAAAATTGCTCTATTGATGAGACTATGAAATCCATTCTGCTGATAAGAAAGACTCTTTCAAATTTATTTAGCAGGCAATTGGCCGACAAAATGCCAATTCTTTATGGTGGAAGTGTTACCTCCAAAAATTCGGCGCAATACTTAAAAGATGCTGGCGTAGATGGTTTGTTAGTTGGCGGAGCGTCGCTGGACGCCGTAGAATTCTCAGAAATAGTAAAATCCGCTGATTAGTTTGACTTTTTTTTGGGTTGACGTATATTGAAGAATGGAAAGCGAAATGCAAAATGGGGAATTTTTTAGCCCGACCAAGGGTAATTTGGAGTTTAAACAAGTAATAAGAGAAATTTTTGATTATATTTCGGAGCAGCCGGAATTTTTTTATGATATTATTGTCGGGTGCGATTCGCCGTCATCGGAAAAACCGTTTTTTCCAATTGCTATTGTTGTTTTAAGAACCGGCTCGGGTGGCAGGTTTTTCCTTAAGAAAATGCATTATCCTGACAATTTTTTAAAGAAATTTGCAAATGTCACCACTAATTGGAAAAACAGAATTTTGCAGGAAGTCTATTTGTCTTGCGAGTTGGCGTTAACTTTGCGCGAGACTCTAGAAAAAGAATTTGGCAAAGCAACGCCAACTTTTAATTATCAATTTCAGTATATCCACGCCGACGTGGGGGAGAAAGGCAAAACCAGGGAAATGGTAAAAGAAGTGACCGGCTTGATTCGCGCCAACGGATTTGAACCGATGATAAAACCATATTCTTTTGCGGCGTCAGTAGTGGCGGATCGATATACATAAAAAGCGTCTCAAATGGTGGAAATGAGCCGCTTTTTAGTTATTGCGTATAAAGTCTTTGTGTTATATAATGGAGCAATGAAATCGTCAAGAATTGCGGCAAAAGTTTCTCAGTTTTTTTGAAAAGCATGGGCACATGATAATTCCCAGCGCTTCTTTAATTCCGAAAGATTCCACTGTATTATTTGTAACCGCCGGAATGCAGCCGCTGGTGCCTTTTTTGTTAGGAGAGACGCATCCTAAAGGGGAAAGGCTGGTTAATTATCAAAAATGTATTCGAACAAACGATATCGCGGAAGTTGGCGACGATACTCATTTAACTTTTTTTGAAATGCTTGGCAACTGGTCGCTGGGCGATTACTGGAAAAATGAATCAATTAAATGGAGCTTTGAATTTTTAACCAAGGAACTAGAAATTCCAATTGAAAGACTGGCGGTGTCATGTTTTATTGGAGACGAAAATGCGCCAAAAGATCGGGAATCAGCAGATATTTGGGAAAACCTGGGAATAAAAAAAGAGCGGATTGCGTTTTTGCCAAAGGAGGATAATTGGTGGGGTCCGGTTTCAGATTCGGGTCCGTGCGGTCCTGACACAGAAATTTTCTATTGGAAATCAAATGATATTCTGGCGCCGGTTGCATTTGATCCAACCGACAAAAATTGGGTTGAAATTTGGAATAATGTTTTCATGCAATACGTAAAAACTCAGGATGGAACATATGCGTTGGCCGAGCAAAAAAATGTTGATACCGGCATGGGGTTTGAACGGATTGTTGCGATGTTGAACAATAAAAAAAGCGTGTATGAAATTGATGTGTTTGAACCGATAATGAACCTTTTTCCCGGCGAGTTTGATGAACGGAAAAAACGAATTATTGCTGACCATGCCAAAGCCTCAATGTTTTTAATCTCTGATGGAGTAATCCCCTCAAATAAAGATCAAGGATATGTGCTAAGACGATTATTAAGAAGAATGATAGTTCATCTAAGAGGAGTGAGCGGAGTTGAATTATTGGAGCCAGTAAAAAAATGCATAGAAATTTATAAAGATCTGTATGAATTAGATGAAAATAAAATTCTATCGGTGATAAAAGAAGAAGCGGATAAATTTGAAAAAACTCTTACATCCGGATTAAAAACCATAGAAAAAATTGATGTGATTAATGGCAAAGAAGCTTTTTTGCTGTATGAAACGTATGGATTTCCGCTGGAAGTGCTGGAAGAAATGCGCGAGGTTGATAATCGGGAACAATTTTTTGAAGAATTAAAAAAACATCAGGAGCTTTCAAGAACCGCTTCGGCCGGAATGTTTAAGGGTGGATTGGCAGATCATGAACCAAAAACTATAAAATTACATACGGCTCATCATTTACTTTTGGCTGCTCTGCAAGAAATGTTTGGGAAGCAAGTAAAGCAAAAAGGAAGCAATATAAATTCTGAAAGACTAAGATTGGATTTTTCTTTTGACAGAAAATTAACCGATGAGGAAAAAAAGAAAATTGAAAATATGGTACAATCAAAGATAGACGAAGCCTTGGATGTGGTAAAAAAAGAAATGCCAAAAGAGGAAGCCGAAAAAATTGGCGCAGAAATGGAATTTGGTGTAAAATACGGTAATACGGTGTTCGTTTATTTTGTTGAAGATAAAAAGGGAAATGTTTTCAGCAAAGAATTTTGCGGAGGTCCGCATGTAAAAAATACCTCAGAGCTGGGTAAGTTTTATATTATAAAGGAAGAGGCCGTAAGTTCTGGGGTGCGAAGAATAAAAGCAGGGTTAAAGTGATTAGCTTTTAGCTTATAGGTGTTAGCTTATAGTCAAAACTAAAAGCCAAAACCTAGAAGCTAAAAATTTAAAATCGATGAAGAAAAAAATCTACGATATTTTACCGCCAAAGTTGGCAAAAAAAATAGAAAAAGATTCCAAGTTGGCAGGTGGTATCACGATAAGCAAACGTAAACCGCAGAAAGCAATTTCTCATAGAAAGACAGAAAGAAAGTTTCCGATTTGGCAGGTCGTTGCCGGCGTTTTGGTTATTATTATCGTAATTGGTGTTTATTTATATAACACTTTGCCGTATGTTAAAATACAGGTTTCGCCTAAATTCAGTGACGTAAATATTCAGGACAGTTTGACAGCTGATAAATCTTTTCAAAATGTAGATTTAAC
This sequence comes from Candidatus Staskawiczbacteria bacterium, assembly GCA_963761865.1. GTDB lineage: Bacteria > Patescibacteriota > Minisyncoccia > Minisyncoccales > Staskawiczbacteraceae > VGLO01. Next base: position 280,601 of record CAVXIE010000002.1, read on the forward strand.
TCAAAAAACTATTCCTGCACAATATATAGAAATTGAAAAAGACGGCGCCCAGGATTTTTTGGCAACCGGAAGCGCGACAAATGGCGGAAATGCTTCAGGGACTATCACTGTATATAACAAAGTAACTCCGGCAACTCCCATTATACTAAAAGCCGGTACTCACTTTTTATCAGATTCCGGTAAATATTTTAAATCTGTAAGCAAAATTACAATTCCGCCAATGAAAGGCAAGACACCCGGTTCTGTAAGTGTTGCGGTTCAGGCAGAACAAACAGGGGCAGATTTTAATATCGGCGCATCTAATTTTTCTGTACCGGGACTTTCCGGTACTTCATATTATTATGGGGTTTGGGCAGTATCAACATCTGCAATGTCCGGAGGTTTTTCAGGAAACGTAAAAAAGGTTACTGCTGATGACATACAAACTGCTCAGGGCATTTTGACTAAAAAACTATCAGACGATGCCATTTCTTCAATAAAAAGCTCTCTTACTCAAGACGAAATTTTGCTTGATGGCGCAGTGTCAACAAATATGTTAAGCGCGAATTCTGATACTGATGCAAACTCAATCAAAGACAGTTTTAACGAAAGCGTAAAAGTGCAAGCTTCGGCGCTGGTATTTAAAAAATCTGATTTACAACAATTTGTTAAAAACGATATTTCAGCTCAATTAACCGATGGGCAAAGTCTGCTGGAGAAAAGTTTGAGTGTAAATTACAGTGCAGACTCAGTTGATTTGCAGGGCGGAACCGAAAAAATAAATCTGCAAATTTTGGCAAAAAGTTATTATAATTTAGATCTGCAAAGCCTGGTCGGTTCATTAAGCGGAAAATCGTCTTCCGATATAAAAGCAATCATCAGTTCAAAATACAGTGGGGAAGTCGCCAGCACCAAAGTAAACTTCTGGCCATTATGGGTAAATTCCGCCCCAACAAATCAAAAGCGAATAAATATCAGCTTGAATTTACAATAACAATGAACGCAAGTAAAAATCGCCGATAAAAACGGCGATTTTTACTTGCAGAACATTTTCATCGCTTCTGGACCTCCTTTGTTATGGAGAGGGAAAGGAGCAGAACAGGCGTATCGTCTACATCGAAGCGCGTACGGTGGCTATGCGGGGTGTTTGGGACGAAGCCAAGCAGAAGATCGTGCCGTCCAAGGATACGGACGATGGCCTGATCAAGAATTGGCTTGCGGCCATGGTCTTCTCGAAACTGTTCCCTGCGTTACAAGTAAGCCGGGAAGATAGAGTTTCGTCGTTCGACCCGCCGGCATGAGGAAAACCTTCAGCCGCAGTTCACAAACCACACTGCGAAATCAAAAGTGGATGATATATTTTAAAGGCCCAAGGATGGTTATCCAAGGGCTTTTACATTGTACAAAAATCCGCTAATACAACGCCCCGATACTCTATTTTAAAAGCTTTTAAAATAGAGTATAAAATTCCAAATTCTTGATACTTACTTCTTAATACTTAATTCTCGTATCGGGCTTTTATTTCGTACAATTATCTGTTATAGTTACCAATAATCACCAGAGATATTGACTATTATATATATTTTTGTTAGTATCTATTCATTGATGCAAGAAGCTATAAACAGCGAACAAAATTCTAAAAAGATATTCAAACTGGAAGGCAGAGTTATGGAGGCTTTACCAAACGCCTCTTTTAAAGTATTGTTGCCCGACGGCAGAGAAATTCTGGGATTTTTATCCGGAAAAATGAGATTGAATAAAATCAAAATTTTGGCCGGTGATAAAGTAACTTTAGAAATGACTCCCTATGATGTAAATAAAGGGAGAATAGTATATAGACTAAAGTAGCTAATTAACCTAATTATTCTAATTGACCTAATCAAATCCCAGTACACATGTCAAAATTGGAAATTAGGATTTAGGCATTATTTAGAATAATTAGAGCAATTAGTATAATTAGAATAATTCACATGAAAGTACGACCATCGGTAAAAAAAATTTGTAATGACTGCAAAATCGTCAAACGAGAGGGTTGTATTTATGTTATTTGCAAAAAGAATCCAAAACATAAACAAAGACAGGGCTAATTCTAAGTTATATTTAAGATATTATTTAAATTAAACATCATTTAACATGCCAAGAATTGCGGGAGTAAGTATCCCAGAAAATAAAAGAATAGAAATTGCTTTAACCTATATTTATGGAATAGGCAATACTTTGTCTAAGAAAATTTTAAAAGAAACTCAGATTGATTTCAATAAGAAAGCAAAAGACTTAACCCCAAAAGAAGTTAACGACTTAAAAGATCTTATTGAAAAGAATTACAAAATTGAAGGAGATTTAAGGAGACAGGTTATGATCCAAATCAAAAGATTGAAAGACATAGGAACCTGGAGAGGATCAAGACATTCTAAAAAATTACCGGTAAGAGGACAAAGAACAAAAACAAATACAAGAACTGTCAGGGGAAATGTAAGAAAGACCATGGGTTCTGGTAGAAAGCCATCGGCAAGCCCAACATAAACGAGCCGCAGCGAAGACTTACCCCGCCCTCTATGCTAGATGAGAAATTCAAAAGCTTAGAGGGCGGGGTAATAATTAATTCACTACGTTCATAAATTATTATGGCAAAAAAAATAGAAGAAAAAAAACAAGAAGATAAAAAAGAAACTGCCGCCACCGAAGTAAAAAAAGAAGTTAAAACCGCAAAAGCTGATAAGGTTTCTGAAGGAAAAATTTACGTATCTTCTTCGTATAATAACACCATTATCACTCTTACCAATGCTAAGGGACAAGTTTTGTCTTCTAAATCAGCAGGCGCGGTAGGATTTAAAGGAACGAAAAAATCAACATCGTTTGCAGCTTCAAAAGTTGCGGAAGTAATTGCCGGTATCTGCAAGAAATTAATGGTTGAAAAAGTTGAAGTTATGATAAAAGGGATTGGAGCCGGAAGAGAATCAGCCGTAAGAACGTTGGTTAACCAAGGATTGAATGTTGTTTCGATAAAAGATATTACGCCAATTCCACATAACGGAATTACGCCAAGAAAAATAAGAAGAGTATAATCCAATATATTTAAAACAATGGAAACAAAAGATACACAAGTCAAAGTAAATACTCAGCCTGGCAAACCAACCGTTCCGGGAGGCGCACCGGCTCCTGATTTTGGTAAACGGAGAAAATCAAGAGGAACCGTTTCTGAATACAAAAAGTCTTTACAGGAAAAACAGACGCTTAAAAGGCTTTATGGACTTTCTGAAAGGCAATTTAAAAGATATGTATTGGAAACTCTTGATAAAATGCAAAGAGTTGAAAACGTTTCCGATGAGCTCATAAAACGGCTTGAAAAAAGGCTTGATAATGTAGTTTTCAGATTGGGATTTGCAAAATCCAGAAGCCACGCAAGGCAATTGGTAAACCACGCATACTTTTTAATCAACGGAAAGCCGGTAAATATTCCGTCGTTTCAGGTTAAAAAAGGAGATGTTGTTGCAATAAAAGAAACCAAAAAGAAAAAGATGGTTTTTGAAAATTTGGTTGCAATATTAAAAAAGACAGAAGCCCCGGTTTGGTTGAAGTTAAATAAAGAAAAGTTTTCCGCTGAAACGGTTGGTGATCCAAGTCTTGCAGAAGTAAATCCACCGGTAGAAATTTCATTGATATTTGAGTTTTATTCAAGGTAAAATAATAAAGGTAAAAAAATTATTAACTTGGTGTTCGATGTTAGGTGTTCGGTAATCGTCTTTCGACGTACCTAGCACCTAAAACCTAATACCTAAAAACTAATTATGATTCCATTACCATTGCCCCCAAAAGTTATTGAAAAAGGCAAAAACAAGGCAATCTTTGAAGTCCAGGGGCTTTATCCCGGATACGGAGTAACTATTGGAAATGCACTAAGAAGAGTGTTACTTACCTCGCTTGAAGGAGTTGCAGTAACCGAAGCAAAAATAAAAGGAGCAAGTCACGAATTTTCAACAATTCCCGGAATTTTGGAAGACGCGATAATGATTGTTTTAAATCTTAAGAATTTAAGGTTTAAAATACATGAAGGCACATCTCAAAAGGTTACATTAAAAGTTAAAGGAGAAAAAGAAGTCCACGGCTCAGATTTTAAACTATTTCCGCAGATTGCGCTCGCAAACCCTGAATTAAAAATTGCAACAATAACCGATGCCAAGACTGAACTGGAAATAGAAATTACCATTGAAAAAGGAATCGGATATGAACCAAGAGAACAAAGAAAAGTTGCCAAGCCGGAAATTGGCTCAATTCTATTTGATGCCATTTACACTCCAATTAAAAACGTAAGCTTTAATGTTGAAAATATGCGAGTGGGCGATAGGACAGACTTTGATAAATTATCTTTAGAAATAGAAACTGATGGGACAATCACCCCGGAAGAAGCATTTTATCAGTCTTGTGAAATTTTAATAAGACATTTCAATATTATATTTGAAGGAAAAGTTCCTGAAAAAGCTTCAGAAAAAGAAGTGGAAAAAGCGGAAGTATCAGATCCAAAAGAAGTCAGCGTTGAAGATTTAAAGCTTTCAGCGAGGACGCTTAATGCTTTAGTGGCAAATAAAATAAAAACAGTCGGCGATATTGTTAAAAAATCAGAAAAGCAAATTGAAGATTTGGACGGAATGGGAGAAAAGGCAATGTCGGAAATAAAAAGGAAAGTAAAAAAATTAGGTTTAGAAATGAAAAATGAGGAAGCTAAATAATAAAGGTAAAATATTTTCAAGGCCAAAAAACCAAAGAGTAGCGCTTTTTAAAGCGTTAGCCACCGGTCTTTTTTTGAACGGTAAAATTAAAACTACAGAAGCCAAGGCAAAAGAGTTAAGGTCCTATGCCGAAAAATGCATTACAAGAGCCAGGGAAAATACTTTGGCTAACAGGAGAGTTTTGGCTAAAACTTTTGCTCCGCAGGTTATTAAAAGGTTATTTGATGAAATTGCTCCTAAATATGTGGCAAGAAAAGGCGGCTATACAAGAATTATCAATATGGGTCCGAGAAAATCAGACAGCGCAAGAATGTCTATTATTGAACTTATAAAATAACACGAAAATGGAAATTATCAAAAGAGAAAATCATATTATTGATGCAAAAGACAAAGTGCTGGGAAAACTGGCAACCGAGATTGCTGTTTTGCTGCGAGGAAAAAACAAAGTTGGTTTTGCTCCATATAAAGATATCGGCGACTTTGTGACGATAAAAAATGTTGACCTGATGAAATTTACCGGTAATAAATTTAAAAATAAAATATATTACCACCACACGTTATATCTTGGAGGTTTGAAAAAGGCGACAATGAAAGAAGTAACAATCAAAAAAGGTTATCCTGAGGTGCTAAGAATGGCAGTTATGGGTATGTTGACCAAAAACAAATTAAGAGCCAAACAAATTAAACGATTAAAGTTTGAGCGATAGCGAAAACCCAGCCTTCTATGCAGTCGTATGGAAGCTGGAAAAATATATTAATTGAAAAAAATACAATAAAGCACGCCGCGCTTCAATAATAGCTTAGAAGGCTGGGTGCTCACATTATTCGCATAAAATGGCTGAAGCAAAAATAAAAAAACCAAAAGTTAAAGAAACCAAAGAGATTGAAAAACCGAAAGAAGTTGTGGCGCCGGTAAAGGAGATGACAAAAGAAACGGTAAAAGAAATTCTTTCTGAAAACCAGCTTGATAATTTGGCTTTGGAGGATTTTCCTATAGAAAAAGAATTGGCGGCAAAGCCGGACAGGTATTTTGAGGCAATTGGAAGGAGAAAAACCGCCGTGGCTCGTGTCAGGCTTTTCACTCGCGGAGATAAGCAATTTTTGGTGAATAAAAAAACCTATCAAGAATATTTCCCATTACAAGAAGATCAACTCACTGCTACCGCTTCAATGAGAAAAATGAAATGCCTTGATAAATTCAAAATCATGGTGATTGTCAGGGGTGGAGGCAGGAGCGCTCAGGCAGAAGCCGTAAGACACGGAACTGCAAGAGTATTAGTTGATTTTAACAATAACTTCAAAAAGAGATTAAGAAAAGTAGGATATCTAACCAGAGACCCAAGAATGAGAGAAAGAAAGAAGTTCGGATTAAAGCGAGCAAGAAAAGCACCTCAGTGGGCTAAACGATAACACGACCCGTCCGAATTGTCAACAAACCACCTCATCTCGGGGTGGTTTTTGCTTTAGTCTTGACTTATAAAATAACATAGACTAATATACTAACTACAAACAAAGTTATCCACAGTATGTGTTGTTGACAGGTGTTTTCATGAAAAGGTAATATTAAGTTGCGATATCATTTTTATTATAAAGGTAAAATTGAAATAACAACTTAATTATTGGTAACTCGTTTTTATGAGGTGCGACGTCAGAAATGATGTCGCAATCAGTACTAAAGGATATTTCAAATATTTTCTTTATAACTGACGTCGTACCTTATGGAAGCGAGTTTTTATTTACTTGCTCTGGCCGATCTTAGGGGCACAAATAGTCACAATAACTAAATAATTATGGCAGAACCAAATAAAGTTTTCATTGAGCAACGAGATGAGGGAGATTACGCAGTCCGTAAACCGGATTCCGATAGAGCCTCAACGGTAACGCCGACTCAGAAAGAGGCTATCGAAGAAGCCAAGGAAATGTTTCCGAATTCAACTATTCTAGTTGAACGTGTTCGGGATACAGACATCGGCGGACGCGACAAATGGCGCAAACCTTAGCTCTCTGACAAATAACGATAGATTAAAAAGTCGAGCATGTACTCGGCTTTTTAATCGGGTTGAAATTTTATCAAAAAAGTAGCAAAATAAAATAAGCAAACTATAAAATTTACCACATGCCGATTTTTAATGACTTAAACTTAGATAATTGGAAAGAATCTGAAATTTGGACTGACAGTCTTTGGATTATTCCCGAAAGGGATAATACGGGAAAGCACAGCGGATTTTACCACGGGAATTTTATTCCACAGATTCCGCGACAGTTGATACTGAGGTACACAAAAGAAAACGAAACTGTATTTGATCCATTTCTCGGCAGTGGTACTACTGCCTTCGAAGCCGAAAGTTTAAATCGAAATTTTATTGGCGTTGATATTCAAAAAAGTTTAATTGATTATGTCGGAAAAAACATCGAGCCGAAAAATAACTTTTCTGAATTAATCGCAGCAGACAGCACAAAGATTGAATCGATAGAAAAAATTAAAGAAATCTTAAAAGATCAGAAAAAAGAGAACGTCCAGTTAGCAGTCCTGCATCCGCCCTACGCAAATATAATTAAGTTCAGTAATATGGAGGGAGACTTATCAAATACTAATTCTCTTAAAGAATTTTTAGATAAATTTTCCGCTGTTTTAAAAAATACTCTCGAGATATTAGAAAAGGGGAGATATATGGCAATTGTGATAGGCGACAAATACACCGCCGGAGAATGGATACCTTTAAGTTTTTATTGTATGTACGAAGCACAGAAGTTGGGTTTAAAGTTAAAAAGCATTATAATCAAGAACATGGCAGGTAATCGGGCGAAGCAAAATAAAGAAGCCATTTGGCGCTATAGAGCGCTTACAAGCGATTATTATATTTTTAAGCATGAATATATTTTAATTTTTAAGAAATAACTATGGAATACATCAAGTCGAAACTATCAGAAGATTTAGCGAAAAAGATACTTGGTAGCAAAGATAATGCTTTAAAGTATTTGTTGCACATTAATAAACATAAACAGGTTGTAGGGTTGGATTTTAAAATTTGTAGTCGTGGTAAAAACAAAGGCCAAAATAAACCCTGTGTCGACCCTAAAGATATTTGGAAAATTGTGGTTAATAACTGGGATTACGAATTAAGCAAAAACACGATACGTGAATTGTTTAAGGAAACGGAAAAATACAAAAGCGGAAAAGATGCTAACAATGTTATGGATTTATTGGTTAAAGAATGGGAATCATTGAAGTTAGGAAATATCGAATGGCCTTTTTCACAAGGTGATTTCGACGGTTTCGTTCAAAGGATAAACTCGGAAAACAATAACGGGATTGTTAAGGATGAAAAAGTAAAAGTAGCTGCGGTTAAATATAGAAGAATTAAGGAAATTAACACTGTTAGAAATGATTTTATTGAAACTTTAATTTTTGAAAAGAATGAGAATATTTTACCTACGCTAAACCATCGTAGGGGAGTCGACTTTTTTATCGACGGCATTTCCTTTGATCAAAAAGTTGCGAAAAGTCCAACTAATCAGTTTAAGGCAAAATTCAAAGATGGCTGGAAAGAAGAAGCAATTAAAAATCCTGGGATCGTTGCCGAATATTTGTACAGATACCAAGATGAGGGAAGATTCGGAGCAGACCCAAGATTGTTGGTGGTTTATTTGGATGAAGATATTTCGATTCAAAAGATTCGAGAAATAATAAAAAATACTGATCTGAGTAAACCAATTGAAATTAATTTCAGTTTTAAGCACAAAGTTCAGGGAGATAAAAGTTATAAGGTGCCATGTTTCGTAATCTTGTTGCATAAATAATTAAAATTATGAATTATATCGGCAGTAAGTTGTCATTATTGGAATTTCTGGAAGATTCGATAAATAAAGTGGTTGATAAAAACTGCCGAACTTTTTGTGACCTATTTGCAGGAACAGGAATTGTCGGAAGCTATTTTAAAAGGAAAGGCTATAAAATAATTGCAAATGATATACAATATTATAGCTATGTTTTGAATAGGCATTATATCGGGAATCATAAGGAGTTGAAGTTTGATAAATTAACAAAAGAAATTGTTGAGTTAAAAAATATAAAGGAAAATGATCGGAAAAATTTTGTCTGTAGTCACCTGGAAAACCTGAATGGTGTAAAAGGATTTATTTATAAAAATTATTGCCTCGGTGGAACAAAAAATAAAAAAGAGCCACGCCAATATTTCTCTGATGAGAACGGAATGCGTTGCGATGCTATTCGCCAAAAAATTGAAAACTGGAAAGAGAGAAAGTTGATTTCTGATGATGAATATTATTTTTTAATTACGAGCTTGCTTGAATCAATAGATAAACATGCAAACACGGCTTCCGTTTATGGTGCTTTTTTAAAACAACTCAAGAAAACTGCCCAAAAGAGTTTGGTTTTTAAGCCAGCCGAATTAATTATAAACGAACAAGATCACGAAGTTTTTAATGCCGACATAAACGAAATGGCAACTAAGGTGAGTGGCGATATTTTATATTTAGATCCGCCATATAATCAACGTCAGTACGCTACGAACTATCACCTTTTGGAAACAATCGCAAAATATGATAATCCGAAAATCTTCGGGAAAACAGGGTTGCGTAATTATGAAAAAGAAAAATCCCTTTATTGTTCAAGAACGCAGGTAAAAAAAGCATTTAAGGATTTAATTTTGAAAGCCCAAGCAAAATATATTTTTCTTAGCTATAATAATGAGGGATTGATGACAATAGATGATATTAAGGAAATAATGAGCCTACGTGGCAAATACGGCCACTTTACGAGGGGATACAATAGATTTAAGGCCGATAAATCGAAAAATAGGAACTATACAGCAGATAAAACCACAGAATATCTGCATTATGTAATTTGCAATTAAATTATGCCTATACAAGTTGAGGGGTATCAATTTTCGGGACCATACTATCACACAAAAAAATTTAATCAGAATTTTGGTTGTGTTTATATAATTTTAAATAATAACAATCAAGTTGTCGACGTTGGAGAAACGAATGACATAAATTCTCGTATTATTAATCATGAACGAAAAATGTGTTGGTATAAAAACGGAGTTGGTGAAACCGGATTGTACATTTACATAAGTAACGACCAGAATTTTCGTTTGCTGCTCGAAAAATTAATTAGAAATAAGTACCACCCTTTTTGTGGTGACAGATAATTATGGATAACAGAGGATATTTTATTATAGACGGATCTCATCTGTTTTCGAGCATTCACGAATTGCAAAGGACGAAAATAGAATATGCCGGGAAAAAACTGAATATCTCTCTTCTAACAGAAGCCTTAATGAGAAAGTGGTCTTTATGGGTTGGGGCGACAATTCGTGTAGTATATTATTTTAAGAAGAATGATAATCGCTTGAGAACAATGCTTGATATTCCAGCGGAAGACGAGCCCGGCAAGAAAAATCATTGGCAAATTAAAGAATGCGGAGAGCCGGTTGACGCGGTGCCCGATGAACAATTGCAAAAATTAGATGCTCAATATAGAGATCATTTTGTTCGTCAAGAAAAAGGGTTGGACGGCAAACTTATTTGTGATGTTCTCATGTCGGTATCTAGCGGAAATGCATCGAATATAGTATTTTTAGTTAACGATAGAGACTATATCCCGCTTTTTGAATCCGTGCAAGCATTAGGTGGAAATACTTATTTAACCGCATTAGATGGATCTCAAAATATTCAAAAAAAGTTAGCAAAACTTGCTGACAAATATCTTACTCTAGATTCGGAATTAGATGCAATTTTCGGAGTTGTTCGCCAGCCGCCTCAACCAGAACCACAAGTTCTGCAACAGGATCCGATGCCGGAGGCTTCAGCTGAAACGCCAACACAACAATAGCCTTGTGCAAAATTGGCCTTGACTGGGTAAACCATCGCGGTATAATGGACTTGAAGCTGATAGCTTCCTTGGGAGACTGCTGGGTTATAACTGGTTATTGATTATTGGATATTGTTCTCTGGTTTTGTGGAAATAATCTGAGGTAATCACGATTCTCGCCCGCGTTTGTGGTGAGAAAGCGGAGCACCTCAGTGGGCAAAGAGATAAAAAAATCTTCCGCATCTCGCGGAGGTTTTTTTATCGTTGCCCACTGTGGCACAAAGGGGGTTGGGGAAATTGGGTATTTCCCCGTGAAGGAAAACAGTGCCGCGAATAGCGGACACGTTAGAAACTGTGAGTTTCTAAGGAGCGAGCTTGCGAGCGACGCCATAGTGGGCAAAGAGATAATCGAAAAAAAAGAACCTCGCACTCGAGGTTCTTTTTTAATGCTGAGTTAAGGAATAATCGGCTCAGAAACAAGCAGGTTATTTTGGGTTAACATATATAATTTTTTATCTTGTTGATTGAAAAAGATATTAGGTTTTTCAATTGAAAAGCTTTTACCGCTTAATGATATTGTTGATGGCAAGGTGATTTTGTTTATTGCACCCCTGGTATCAAGCTCTGATATGATAATAGAGTCTCCTGATGTGAAAACAATATAATCGCTATTAAGCCACAGACAATTACCAATTTGATTCATATTTGAGGCCAAGATGCCATTTTTTTGATCAACCGAAGTCGGATAATAAAGCATAATGCCACTATCATTATAATAAATAAATTTTTGCCCGTCGGGCGAACCCTTTATATCAATAATGGGCTGGTAGAAAGGTTCAAATTTACCGGTTGCTTCATTTAAAATAAACAAAGAACCGCCTTCTTCTAAAAATGTTTTTCCACCGATAATTTTTAGCTGGTAAATATCATTCTTATTAACAGAAAATGCCAGTTCCGTTATTTTAGCGGTTGAATTGTCGCTATTGCTGAAATTATACAAAAACCCATCCTGGGCAAAATATATAATATTTTGGTTTTGTATTTGATACGAGATAATATTTTTTATGATTGCTGAGGTTTGTAAAGTTGAATAAAGGTTTTTATTTTTTATATAAAATATTTCGTTTAAGTCTTGAGGGTTAAAGCGCAGTTCTTTGGCGCCAACCAGGGATGGTATTGCAGAAATTACAGGCTTTCCCGAAGATAAGTCCAAAAGATAATAAGTATTGTTAATAGCAAGTATCGCTTTATTTGAATTATCAGACCACTGAGTGTTTACTATTGCTCCATTCTTGAACACCAGTAAAAAAGGTTGCGCTTGGTTGGTGTTTAAATCTATTATTTGAAAGTTAATGTTTTTAGCATTAAACTCTGCTGTTAGCAAGGAAGTGTTGTTTGGCGCAGTGGAAAAGTAGTCAACATTTTCCGCCAAAGGAGTAAAGTTTATATTCTTTTTGAATAAAACAACATTCTCAAGTTTAGTAACGGTATTTTCTTTAACCGGAAGGTTTTTTTGGTAATCATAATAGCCATCTTTTTGGATTAAGACGTTATGCTGTGTTGGCAAAAGATTTTGCACGAAAATAGAATTTGAGAATATGCCGGTGGTATTTTTTATCTTTGAATCAATAGTGATATAAGCTCCCGTAGGAACTTCTCTGACGTATATTCCGCCGGTTGCTATAACCCTTAGGTTGATAAGGTCAATTCTATATCCCAAAGAGTAAAGAATGATAAGCGGTACCACTATTACAAACAGCAGAATACATACGGCAAGCATTATTAGTTTGGTTTTTAGTTTCATTTTGATTAATTGGCAATTCAGTATATGATACCCGATTTTTAGCTCAAAATCAAGCTTGCCTTCCGTGACTCAAAATTGAAGTTTGATTTTATCTATTCTTTGATATAGCATTATCGTAATCGTTTGTTCCTGTACAACTTAACAAGAAAGGCAGGTTTTTATGATTACGCTTTCTAATGGCCATAGTTTTGAATATATGGTCTCAAGCGGGGCGCTGGCATTTGACGGTAAGGGTTGGCCGTGGGAACGGCTCCTCGTTCGGCTTGGGCTGATAATGCCGGAGCTTTTTACGGTTGTTCTTAAAACATTGACCTTAAAACCACGCAAAGGAAATTTACGATGGTGGAAGCCCTGGGAATGTGTTCGTTTGATTCCCGGCGGTTCGGACAACAAAGTCGGCCTCACCAACAAGGGAAATGACTGGTGGTGCGATAAGGTTGCGCCACACATCAATTTCAAAAAGTATTCTATCGTGGGGTCAATCTACGGCTCCAGAACCGAATTGGTTCAAATGGCAGAGACATTTAACAGATTTGAAGTAAAGTCCCTTGAGGTCAATGCTTCCTGCCCTAATACCGGTCACCCCATGGAAGATGTAGGGATTGTTGTCGAAGATGTTAAAGCAGTCAAAAACGTTTCAGGGCATCCGATTATCGTAAAAGTGTCGGTCGCTCAAGATTATTTGGCTATTGCCCAGGGTTTGAAAGGAATTGCAGAAGCAATATCTTTAAACAGCGTTCCGTGGGAAATAGTTTTTCCGGGCAAAAGAAGTCCGCTTTGGCGGCTTGAAAAGAAAGTTGGCGGCGGCGGAGGCGGAGTTTCAGGCAAGCCGGCCCAAAAATATAATTGGGCGGCGGTTGAAGCTCTTGCTAAGCAGGGAGGGCTTCAGGTTATCGCTCCAAGTATCATGGAATTTGAAGACATTGACCATGTCAGAGACTTGGGCGCCGGCGCCGTAAGTTTTGGCACAATACACCTTCCCAGCCATCCGGTTTGGCTAAAACCTTGGACGATTTTCACCAACCCCTGCAAACCAACCCGTTTTGTTATGAGGGAAATTTTCGGATAATATCCGGATTTTTTCAAAGCTTTGTCGTTATCTTTTCGACAGAGCTTTTTATTTTTATGCTTACAGTCGGGTTGATTTTGGGGGGAGTATGCGATATAATCAAAATATAATAAGTAAATCAAATGAGGAAAAATATTGTAATAAATGACCCTAATGAGGCCGTTTTAATTAACGAATTGAAAAAAAAGGCTGATGTTAAGTCAGAAAGAATTAAGCGACTGCTAGAATTTCAAGATTTAACAAAAAAAGAGCGCTCTCCGGTTAAAATTTTAATTGACCGGATAACAAGTTTGCCAAGATTTAACAATTTTGACTTAGTTGATTTACCAAGAATTGTAACGGTTGAACAAAATTTTAACTTGTTAAACGCGCCGCAAGACCATCCAAGCCGAAGTGAATCTGATACCTATTATCTTGACGATTCTCATATTTTACGAACCCAAATGACCGTAATGTGGCCATTTTATTTAAAAGATAAGAAAGTTTTGGAAACCTTACAAAAAGACGGCGAGGTAATGGCATTGGCTTCGGGAATTGTATTCAGAAAAGATGAGATAGACAGAAAGCATTTTCCGGCATTTCACCAAATAGACGGATTGCTCATTTGCAAAAAAGAAAAAAAAGTCATAACTTTGGATGACTTAAAAGAGGTTGAAACTGAAATGACGAAAAGCATCTTTGGAGATGATGTTGAATACAGATTTTTGGTTGATGCTTTTCCATTTACGGATCCTTCTGTGCAGATTGAAATTAAATTTAACAACGATTGGATGGAGGTGGTTGGATCGGGTTTGGTTCATTCTCAAGTTCTCAAGAACTTAGGAATAAACCCGGAGGAATATAACGGCTGGGCATTTGGTTTTGGGATTGAAAGATTAGCTATGGTGAAAATGCAAATTCCGGATATTAGAATTTTTTGGTCAGATGATCCAAGAATTATCAGTCAGTTTAAAGATATAAACAGCAAATATAAAGAAATCAGCAAATATCCGCCAATCTTAAGAGACATTTCTTTTATAATCAGCAAAGATGTAAATTTGAATAATTATTATGAATTGGTTCGTGACGAAGCAGGAGATTTAATTGAAGAAGTTAAGTTGACCGACGAATATGAAAACGACGAAAAATTCGGTAAAGATAAAAAAAGCTATACGTTTCATATAGTTTATAGATCCCTGGAAAAAACTTTGACCGACGGGGAAGTGGGTAAGATTCACGATAAAATTACGGAAAAAACAAAAAAGGAATTAGGCGCGTTAATCAGATAATTTTTAAATAAAAACCCAATAACATATTAGCTATTGGGTGTGGCGTATCACCTGAACGGAAAAACCATTTTAGTCTGTTTCTGGAAGTTTTTCGGTTTTTATGATTCTGGCGACTTGAACGTGATGGCGCATTTTATGTTGTGCATCTTCAGCGCTTTTAGCAGTAATCCATTCAGTTTTTTTTACTAGACCAAGAAGATGGATAGATACTTCAGCGGTTACAGCGTAGCAATGCTCCATGGCGTTACTCCTTAAAGAACAAAATAGGGAATATTTTCAAAATTGTAAACAATTAGATTATTAAACTATTTGAAACCTTTGTCAATGATTGCCTGAGGATTAAGAATTTGGTAAAATGTACGTAATTGGAAGTTATAAAGTTCATCAAGTTATCAAGGTGACGGACTTTATAAACATTATAACTTTATAAACTTTAAACGAAGCTATGAAATTAAATATCAAAGACGTAGAAGAGGAAAAGCCAAAAAAAGTAAAAGAAGCTAAACCGGAGAAAAAAGAGGCTGCCAAGAAAGCAGAGCCTATTTTAGTTGAGAAACCAGTTAAAAAAGAAAAGCAAACTGAGAAAACTGAGTCTGTTAAAGTTGAAGATAAAAAAGTTAAGGCAAAACCATGGGAAGCAAAACCGAGCGACAGAAAAACTGAAGTTGTTGAAGACCTGCCTGCGCAGGCAGGAAAGCCAAAAGAGGAGCCGAAAGTTGAAAAAATGCCGGAGAAAAAAGTCAGGAAAGAAGGCGAATATACCGCCAAAGATATTTATGTTTTAAAGGGATTAGAGCCGGTGAGATTGAGGCCTGGAATGTATATTGGTTCAACCGGAATTGATGGTTTGCATCATTTGATTTGGGAAGTTGTGGACAATTGTTTGGACGAAGCAATGGCAGGTTATGCAAAAAATATTGAAGTTATTTTATTGCCCGGACAATAGAGTAAGAGTTTCTGATGACGGCAGGGGAATTCCGGTTGAAAAACATCCCGACACAGGCAAATCAACCCTGGAAACAGTTTTGACAACATTGCACGCTGGAGGAAAATTTGGCGGGGAAGCTTATAAAGTTTCCGGAGGTTTGCACGGAGTTGGAATTTCGGTTGTGTGCGCGCTTTCAACTTATATGCTTGTCTGAAGTTCACAGAGATGGCGGAATTTATCAGCAGGAATATTTTAGAGGCAAACCAAAAGCCAATGTAAAAAAAGTTGGCGATGCAAAAGACACAGGAACAATTCAGACTTTTGAAGCCGACCCGGAAATTTTTACAGAAATAAAATACGATCCAAAAAGAATTTTAAATCATTTGCGCCAGCAGGCATATTTAACAAAAGGTGTAAGAATAACATTTAGAGATGAAAGAAAAAAGGGCGAAGAATCAAGCTACACGTTTTATTTTGAGGGAGGAGTTGGTTCATATGTAAAATATTTAGTTTCAGGGAAATACCCCAAGACATCCCAAATATTTTTTCAATTGCTGCTGAAAAAGATGGCATTTCTGTTGAAGCGGCTTTTCAATACACGCAAGAAATGGAATGCACCGAAGAATCTTTTGCAAATAATATTTACACAGTTGAAGGCGGAACCCATATTTCAGGTTTTAGAACCGCGCTAACAAGATGTTTAAATGACTTATGCAAGGCGCGAAGGATTTTTAAAAGAAAAAGACGAAAATTTTTCCGGAGACGATGTAAGAGAAGGTTTAACAGCTGTTGTTTCTGTAAAAATTAGAACACCCGCAGTTTGAAGGACAGACAAAAGCAAAATTGGGAAACCCTGAAGCCAAAAATGCAGTTGAAGACTGCGACGGCAGAAGGTTTATCAGATTATTTAGAAAGAAATCCAGCTGATGCAAGGGCAATTATTGAAAATTGTTTTTTAGCAACAAAGGCAAGATTAGCGGCAAAAGCGGCAAGAGCAAACAGTTTTAAGAAAGGGAGTTTTGGAAGGTTTAGCTTTGCCAGGAAAATTGGCTGATTGCTTTCAAGAAAACCTGAAGAATCAGAAATTATATATTGTTGAGGGAGATTCAGCCGGAGGTTCGGCTAAAATAGGCAAGAGATAGAAGGTTTCAGGCAATTTTGCCGTTGCGAGGAAAGATTTTAAATGTGGAGAGGGCAAGATTAGACAAAATGTTGGCTTCAAAAGAAATTAAGTCTTTGATTATTGCTATGGGAACGGAATTGGCGGAAGATTTTGACATTGAAAAATTAAGATATCATAGAATTGTTATTATGACTGATGCTGACGTTGACGGAGCGCACATTAGGACTTTGCTTTTAACATTTTTTTATAGACATTTTAAACCAGTTGTTGAAGCCGGTCATATTTACATTGCCCAGCCGCCGCTTTATAAAATTCAATCAGGAAAAACTATCAAGTTATGCATATTCCGAAGAACAAAGAGATAAAATTGTGAAAGGTATGGGCGAATGTGAATTCATGCAAAGGTATAAAGGTTTGGGAGAAATGAATCCCGAACAGCTTTGGGAAACAACAATGAATCCGGAAAACAGAATTATTGCTGAAGTTGAAGTTGAAGATGCTCATCGAAGCCGACAAAACGTTGGATATATTGATGGGGGAAGAAGTTGAACCAAGAAAAAAGTTTATCCAAACGCACGCCAAAGCAGCTAAAAATATGGATATTTAATAAAATGGATTTTAAGGAAATAGAGGGAAAGGTTGTAAAAACTGCGGTTGATTACGGTAAAAAATATAATATAAAGATTGATGAAGATTTTGCTTTGTTAAAATTATATGAAGAGGTTGGTGAGTTTTCGCAAGCAGTTTTGATACATAGAAAAAAGAGCAGACCGGAAAAATATATTAATCAGGAAAAATCTAAAGAGGAATTATCAAAAGAATTGGCAGATGTTTTGGGTTTAGTGATTATTAATGCATATTTATTGGATATTGATTTAGAAAAGGCTTTAGATAGGAAATGGTTTAACCGTAAAAATTAGAAATTTAATTTAAATAAAAAACCGTCCTTAGGCGGTTTTTGATTGGTTGAAAAATATATTTAAAAGAGTAAGATGAAGAAGATAAAATACTAAAACATGAAAGTAATTATTGTAAGACACGCGCAAACCTATGAAAATGTCAAAACAAATGATGTTGGTTATGATTTACAAACAAAATTAAATGAAGAAGGAATCAAGCAAGCCCAAAAAATATCCAAAAGATTAAAAAGCGAAGATATAAGTTATGCTTACACGAGTCCGCAAATAAGAACAGTTCATACTGCAAAGGAAATTTTAAAATATCATCCAAAAGCTAAGTTAATAAAAACAGAATATTTAAAAGAGCATAATCTGGGGATTTACGAAACAGTGCCAAAGAATATTTGGAAAGAAGTAAGAGCAAAATCAAAGAAACCATTTCATCTTTTTAAACCTAAAAACGGAGAATCTTATGCAGATTTACAAAAAAGAGTGAAAACATTTTTCAGTAATTTATTAGATAAACACGAGAACGATACCATACTAATTGTCAGCCATGGAGTAACGATCGGAATGTTGCTGCTTAGTATATTTAATAAGCCGATTACCGAAGAAAACTATAGAGCTTTTAAGCCGGATAATACTGCGTTAACTGTGTTAGAAATTTTTAAAGATAAACCTGCAAAAATTCATTATTTCAATAACCTTGACCATCTTAATGAAACATAGAACCGGCCATTTCAGAATATTTAAAAGAGTAATAAAAATATATCGTCGCAGTCTTAAAGGCAAACGAAGTGATTATCTAAAATATAAAGAAACTGCAAGAATATTGGTGAAAAACAGAATTGATTATTTTAACAAGATATATAATTTTAAGGTAAATCGTGTTACTATAAAAAATCAGCGGAGTCGGTGGGGAAGCTGCAGTAAAAAAGGAAATTTAAATTTTAATTATAAAATTGCTTTGCTTCCGAGCAGCTTAGCGGATTACGTGATTGTACACGAATTGTGCCATTTGAAGGAATTTAACCACTCAAAAAACTTCTGGGATTTGGTGAAAATATCCGTTCCGAATTATAAAGAAATAAGGAGAAAATTCAGACAACCCAACACCAATTTCAATTAATTTTAGTGGTATGTCGTGTTAATTAGGCGAAGCGCCTCCGGCTGTCAATATAGTAATATAGGGTTTGTTGGTAAAATTGGTGAATGGGTTTCGCGGTGGCAAGGTAATTATATTCCGCCGCTCAAGAAAGAATTTAAAAAAATAATACTATAAACATATGTTCGACAACCTTAAAAAATTGCACGAGTTAAAGAAAATGCAGGATTCGTTTAAAAAAGAAAGGCTAACCGTTGAAAAAAAGGGAGTGTCGGTTACACTTAACGGAAATTTTGAAGTTGAAGACATCAAATTGAATTCGGAACTTGGTGTTGAAGATCAGCAAAATACGCTGAAAAGCGCGTTAAATGAAGCAAGGGAAAGTATTCAAAAAACCTTGGCGCAAAAAATGATGGCCTCTGGCATCGGGTTTTAATTTTAAAAATATGTCAAAATATTATAATGCACATAGAGTAAGGGGATTATATGATCCAAAGTCATCGGAGCCATTTCGATTAAGTAGAAGTAGAATTGATTTATTCTTAAATTGTCCTCGTTGTTTTTATATTGATCGAAGACTTGGCACCGACCGGCCGCCGGGATTTCCATTTAGTTTAAACTCCGCAGTAGACAAACTTTTGAAAAAAGAATTTGATATACATAGAGCCGCGGGTACAGTCCATCCTTTAATGAAAGAGTACGGAATTGATGCAGTGCCTTTGGCGCACGAAAAAATGGATGAATGGCGTGATGCGCTCAGGCGAGGCATAACCTATTATGATAAGGCCACAAACTTTATGATAACCGGAGGAGTGGACGATGTATGGGTAAATCCAAAAGGAGAATTGATTATTGTGGATTATAAAGCAACATCAAAAGATGACGAAGTAAGTTTGGATGCCGATTGGCAAATTGGATATAAACGTCAGATGGAAATATATCAATGGTTATTCAGAAAAAATGGGTTTAAAGTTTATAAAACGGGATATTTTGTATATTGCAATGGTGACAGCGACAAAGAGGCGTTTGATGCAAAATTGGAGTTTGATATAAAAGTTCTTCCATATACCGGCGATGATTCGTGGGTTGAAAAAACTATTGTTGATGCGTATAACTGCTTGAATGGCGATAAAATCCCGCCAGCAGGCGCTGATTGCGATTATTGTCGTTACGTTAAGGCATTGGCAGCTTATACTTAACAGATATTGAGTCTTCACCCAAATTGCGCAATAATTTGAGTGAAGACTTGACTTACTGGTTTATTTCGGCTATATTATGTATATAAACAAATATGGCCTTCGGGCCTTTTTTAAAGCATTAAAACTGAATTTATATGGTAAATATAATAGAAAAAACAAAGTATTTTTTTAAGGAAGTATATGTTGAATTGAAAAAAGTCAGCTGGCTTTCCCGCAATGAAGTAATTCGCTATACCGTTATTGTGTTGGCAGTTACTATCGTGGTGGCAGCATTTTTGGGCGGACTTGATTATTTCTTTTCGTCAGCAGTACAATCATTTGTATTAAAATAAAAACTAGCTTCTAGGTTATAGCTTTTAGGTTATAGTCAGCAACTAACACCTAACACCTAAAACCTAAAACCTAATCAAGTGCCAAAACAAGTTATAGAACAAGAAAAAAATTGGTACGTTATTCATACCTATTCCGGATATGAGGACGCAGTAGCAAAAAACCTTAAGCAAAGGATTGAGAGTTTAGGTATGGAAGGAAAAATTTTCAACGTGATTGTGCCTAAAGAAAAGAAAATAAAAATTAAAAACGGAAAAAGAAAAACCGTTGAAGAAAAAATTTATCCCGGGCTATGTATTGGTGGAAATGGTGGTTGATGATGAATCCTGGTATGTGGTCAGAAACACGCCAAGAGTTACCGGATTTTTAGGAGCGGGGACTACGCCAATTCCTGTTTCAAAGGCAGATATGGATGATTTGATGAAACGAATGAATGTCGGCGAACCTGAATTTCAAATTGACTTTGAGATTGGCGCGAATGTTAAAATTGTTGACGGGCCATTTAAGGGATTTGAAGGAAAGGTTTCAGAAATTGATCAGGCAAGAGGAAAAATTAAAGTGTTGGTCAATATGTTTGGCAGAGATACACCGGTAGAGTTAGATTCATTGCAAATTCAGCTTATTAAATAAGCGAGCGTAGCGAAGACTTACCCCGCCCTCTATAAAATATGGAGCGCGGATAATTTAAAAATTAATTTAATGATAATGTAGCGTATTCGTTCAACTAAGTTCCAAAAGCTTAGAGGGCGGGGTGCTCATTACATTAGTAAATATGGCAAAAGAAGTTAAGGCAATAGTAAAAATTCAAATCGCAGCCGGGAAAGCAAATCCTGCGCCGCCAATCGGTCCAGCTTTAGCTCAGCATGGTTTAAATATTGCGGAATTTTGTCAAAAATTTAACGAGGCAACAAAGGATAAGATGGGTTATGTGATTCCGGCCGAAGTTACTATTTATAAAGACAGAAGCTATGTATTTAAACTGAAAACTCCATTAACTTCGGGTTTATTAAAAAAAGCCGCCGGAGTTGAAAAGGGATCAGGTGAACCAAACAAAAAAATGGTTGGAAAAATTACCAAAGCCCAATTAAAAGAAATTGCCGAAATGAAAATGGCAGACTTGAATACAACCGACATTGAGCAGGCAATGAAAGTAGTAGGGGGAACAGCAAAGAATATGGGAATAGAAATTAAATAAAAAATAAAAGCCGCCTAATATGGGTGGTTTTTATTTGCGATGCGCCTTATTGACAAAATACTATAAATAGTGTTATTATTAGCAAAACAGAAACGAACTGAAACTCTTATCTCTAGGAGGTTACGATGAACGCGATTAAGTTCTTTGAAAGGGCCATTGGCATAGTGTCGGGCGCTATGTCTTACATTCTTGCCTTGGCAGCAATCGGGCTATTGCTGTGGATTTACCAGCGCGAGGGATTTGGCGGCTTACTGGAAGCTGTAACAATTCAGATAAAAAATGTCGCGATAAAATATGCATGGATTGTGTTTATGTTTATCGTGATTGCAGGGGCAATTGACCATCTTGCTAAGAAGAATCCCGAAGACGTAAAGGACTTGATTTCCGGGAAGCGAGGCGAGGCGCCAATGATCATTGTTTCAACGATCCTCCCCGGTCCAGCTGGTGCAAATCAGCTAAGGGAAGAATGGGAAAGCGGCGAGAACCGAGGAAACGTCATTGTCTGTTTGACCGCCATGATGGCGCTGAGCATTACAATGTTCATTTTTCGAGCAAGGTTCTTGGGTGGCCAGCTCACACTTATATGGGTTGGCATCGCGGGAGTGATGTTATTTCAGGTTTGGTTTGTTTGTAAACTCAAACCATGGGAGTGGTTTAAAACTTGAAACCGGCTCAACAGAGGTCTTTCGTCAGATGCGGAAGACCTTTTCATTTTAAAAATTTCGTAAAATAACTTTAGCTATACCCTAATTTAAAAGCTTTTAATTTAGGGCATAGATGGTTTAGGATTAAGGTTAATTTTGAATTTTAAATTGTGATTTTGAGATTTGATTTTTTAATTTTGATTTAGGTTTTCTATTTGACTTTACGGGGGAAATCACATAGTATAATAGCATTGCGTTACAGGTTTTAGGCGCTAGGTTTTGGGCTCTAGTCGGCAACTAAAAGCTACAACCTATAAGCTAAAAGCTAAACGAAAAATGGATAAATTCGTCATAAATGGAGGTAGGGAATTGTCCGGAGAAATTGAAGTGAGAGGATCAAAAAATGCGGCAGGACCATGTCTTGCGGCGGTTTTGCTTACCAAAGAAGAATGCGTGATTGATAATTTACCAATGATTTCTGATATTAAAAGCATGTTGGATATTTTAAAAAGTTTGGGGGTGAGTGTTGAATTTATTTCAGAACGAAAAGTAAAATTACGGGCTGAAAATATCAATGCGGAAAAAATGGATTTGGAAAAGTTTTCAAAAACCAGAATGTCGGTGGTATTGGTCGGGTCGCTGTTAACACGATTTCATTATTTCCAATTTTCGTCGCCCGGTGGAGATAAAATTGGGCTGCGTCCGATAAATATTCAGTTGAAAGCCTTAGAAAAACTGGGAGCTAAAATTAAAAAAGAAGGAGATTTTTATAATGTGTATAGAGAAGAACTTATCGGTTCAGAAATTATTTTAACTGAATTTAGCCCAACTGCCACTGAGGCATTGATGCTGGCCGCGGTTTTAGCAAAAGGAAAAACAATTATTAAGGGTGCGGCATCTGAATCTTCTGTGCAGGATTTAGGCAGAATGCTTTTAAAAATGGGAGCCAGGATAAAAGGCAACGGAACTCATACCCTGGAAATTGAAGGAGTTGAAAAATTGTTCGGATGCCAGCACGCCGTTGTTTCTGATCATTTGGAAGCGGGAACGTTTATTGTTGCCGGCGCCTTAACTCAAGGGCAGGTCACCGTAAAGAATGTTGATTTTGAATATTTAGATTTATTTTTAGAAAAATTAAAAGAAATTGGAGTTGTTTTTGAAAAAGGCGAAAATAGTGTGACAATTTTTAACTCGCCAAGTCTGGGCGCGGCAAAAGTTCAGGCGCTTCCGCATCCGGGATTTCCAACAGATTTGTTGCCGATGGTGGTAACATTACTAACACGGGCAAGCGGGAAAAGTTTAATTCACGACCCGTTATACGAAGGAAGGTTTGGTTATATGCATGAACTGAAAAAAATGGGAGCTGATATTGAAGTGGTTGACCCGCACCGGGCGTTTGTGTTTGGTCCGAAAGAAATCAAAGGAGTGAATGTTGATTCGCTTGATGTGCGAGCCGGAGCTGTTATGATTTTAGCCGGATTAATGGCAGAAGGAAAAACAGTAATTGACAATGTCTTTCAAATTGACCGAGGATATGAGAGAATAGAAGAGCGACTTCAAAGGCTGGGAGCGGATATTAAGCGAGTGCAAGGAGCTTAACCCCGCCCTCTATGCTGTCATAAATTTTAGCGTAGGCTTAGTTTGTAAATAATATAATAAAGCATTTTGCCTTCTTTTATTAGCTTAGAGGGCGGGGTGCTCACATTATTCGCATGTTTAATAATAAAATAGCAATTGATTTTGGAACTTGCAATTCTCTTGTGTATGTTCAGGGAAAAGGGATTGTTTTAACTGAGCCTTCGGTGGTTGCGGTTTCTTTGTCTGATAACAGAATTTTGGCAGTAGGTGAGGAGGCGAAAGAAATGATTGGCAGAACGCCTTCTGATATTAGAGTTTATCGGCCATTAAAAGATGGAGTTATTGCTGATTATAAAGTTACTCAGGCAATGATGCGTTATTTTATTACGACAGCGATGCCAAGATTCAGGTTTTTAAAACCGGAATTAGTCATTTCTGTTCCTGCCGGAATTACCAGTACCGAAAGAAGGGCAGTCATTGAAGCTGCATTATCGGCTGGAGCCAAACAAGCTTTTGTTGCCAAAGAGCCAATTTTGGCGGCAATTGGAGCCGGAATTCCTATAAATTCTTGTTCCGGGCATATGATTATTGATATTGGCGGAGGAACTTCAGAAGTTGCCGTAATTTCGCTGGGCGGAATTGTAACTACTCATTCAGTCAGAGTTGCCGGAGACAAAATAGACACTGCTATTGCCGAATACATAAAGAAAAAATATAATTTGGCGATTGGAACACAATCTGCCGAAGAAATAAAAATAAAAGTTGGTACAGCCTTGCCTCAAAAAGAGTTAAGATTTATGGAAATTCAGGGCAGGGATTTAATTTTAGGTTTGCCAAGAAACATTAAAATTTCAAACAATGAAGTTTGCGAAGCTATTTCCGATGTGCTTGCCGAAATTATTCAGGCGGCAAAACATGTGTTATCGGAAACTCCGCCGGAACTGTCAGCCGATATTATGAACAAAGGAATTATTATGTCGGGTGGGGGAGCGTTGCTTCCAAAAATTAACGAATTGGTTGCGCAAAGCACCGGAGTACCATGTTTTGTCGCCGAAGAGCCATTATTTTGCGTTATCAAAGGCACAGGAATTGTTTTGGAACATTTGGAGGAATATAAGAAAGTAGTGATGAGTAAGAAGTAAGGACGCTCGGGCATTTTCCCAAAAGAGCCCGGGGGCGCTAGGCGAGGCACTTTTGGCGAAAATGCCCTCGCTATAGGTTTTAAGCCAGTTGTAGAACCCAGCCCTCTATGCTATATGAAAAAGTTCAAATGCTTAGAGGGCTGGGTTGCCTGCGGGCTCTGCAACTGGAAATGTTGTGGATTTATATAAAAAATTAAACCCACGAGCGTGATGCTCGTGGGTTTTTATTTCGGTTCAAGCCAACTTTCTGATTCGTTCTTTCATCTCTTGGTCGGCAAGAACTAAACGTTCGTGCAAATCTTCTGTAAAATTAGGCCGAGGATTTGTTGTGTATAGGAGATCAAAAATCACACTTCGCCATTTTCTCAGTTGATTTCTGTCGATACTAATGCGAACAGTTTTCTCTTTTTTCACGACATCCTCCTTTAAAGGTATTTTTCATATACGGAGCCCATCTCACAACCAAAGTTTATCATTATAAATATAAATTGTCAAGTCTTTCGCTGGGTTGATAATTCTGTTAAGATGAACTCAAGAAATTTGTATGGAATATCAAAAACAGTGGAATTTTTTAAAGGATAAATTTGAATCGGGAAAGCTGTCGCATGCCTATTTATTTTCCGGGAAAGACGAAGAGGCTATCAAATATTTTGCCAAAAATTTTGCTAAGGTTATTAATTGTTTGGGCAAGGAAAAGCCGTGCAATGAGTGTCAAAATTGTAAAATGATTGAGAAGGTAATCTTCGCTGACCTATTAATAATAAAATCTGCCGACAGTCCAAGTTCTATAAAGAATGGGAAAGATATGATGGAAATTTCCATTGAACAGATTCGCGATGCGCAGGATTTTTTATCGCTCAAGTCCTATTATAGAAGCTATAAAACTGTTATAATATACGATGCCGAGAGAATGAATCTTGAAGCGCAGGATTGTTTTTTAAAAAACCTTGAAGAACCAAAGGGAAATACCTTAATTATGCTTATTTCTTCAAAGCCCGATTTGCTCTTGCCGACAATTTTCTCAAGATGCCAGCAGATTAAATTTTTTTCAAATAGCACACACGATTATTCAAAAGAAGAAACGGCAATTTTGCAAAGTTTATTGAAAATTATTAATTCTAATTTAGCTGAAAAATTTAAATTTGCAAAAAGTTTCAACGTAGAGGGGGAAAATCTAAACAGAGTTTTGGTGTTATTACAAAATTATTTCAGAAACCTAATGCTTGCCAAGATTGGCGCGATAGAAAAACAGCAGTATCCGATTGAACAATATTCAGTGTCAAAAATAAAAAGTATATTAGCTTTAATTGAAAATATTAATCATCAGTTAAGTATTTCTAATGTCAATCCAAAATTAGCGTTGGAAATAGTTTTAATGGAAATATAATTATGGCCACATACAAAGAATTTATAGATAGCGTAAAGCCGGAATTTGAAAAAGCGTTCAAATTTTTGGAGGGTGAAATTGCAAAAATCAGAACATCCAGGTCTTCACCGGCGTTGGTTGAAGATATTGAGGTAGTCTGTTTTGATAATAAATTTTCGTTAAAGCAGTTGGCGGCTATATCTTGCCCTCAACTAAACCAAATTTTAATTCAGCCGTGGGATACTTCATATATTGAACCGATTGAAAAAGCTATTTTGAAATCAGGATTGGGAATGTCTTCTGCTGTTGATAAAAATACCATCAGATTGAGTTTGCCTTTATTGACAGAAGAATACAGACACAGTTTGGTAAAGGTGTTAAACGAAAAATCTGAGCAATGCAGACAAACAATTAGACATTGGAGAGAAGATGCTTGGAACAAAATTCAGACAGCTCAAAAAGACAAGAAACTTTCTGAAGACGATAAATTTAAGGGAAGAGACGGATTACAGAAGTTAATTGATGAATATTCAGAGAAAATAAAGGCACTGGTTGAGAAAAAGAGCGGGGAAGTGATTTAGAATTTCTAATTAATCTAATTATACTAATTGATCTAAATAAATCCTAAATCCCAATGTTCAAAAGTTTAGGAGTTAGCTTTTAGGATTTGATTAGAGTAATTAGAAATTAGAATAATTAGAATAATTGTTTATGCTATTAACTTTGCTTATTGCTTTCTTTAGTCTTATTGCCTTGATGATTATCCATGAATTTGGACATTTTTTAGTTGCCAAAAAGTTTGGCGTTAAGGTTGAGGAGTTTGGCATAGGATATCCGCCAAGAATTTTTGGAAAGCAAATCGGCGAAACAGTATATTCTGTAAACTTGATTCCTCTTGGCGCGTTTGTTAGAATTTATGGGGAAGAAGGCGGACTGGATGATTACAGAAGTTTTTCAAATTTTAAATTTTGGAAAGAATTTTAATTGTATTAGGTGGCGTGGTCGGCGTTTTGGGTGGCGGCCATTATTATTTTTTCTGTGGTATTTTGCAATGGGAGCGAGTGTGCCGATAGGAGATCAGGATATTGTATGGAGCAGGGAATCCGCATCAGTTGTAGTAATAGAAACTGTCGCCAATTCCCGGCGCCAATTGCCGGATTAGAACCGGGAGATAAAATTACAGATGTTAAAGTTATAACTAGAAACAAAATGTTGCTGTAAATAAAGTTGCAGATTTTCAAAAATTTGTATGCGATGCAATAAAGGGAATCAAATAGCTCTAAATATTATGAGAGACGCAAGCAAATTTCGATGTTAATTTAACTCCCAGGGCTTATTACCCTTCAGGTCAAGGATCGTTCGGTGTTGGTACTAGAAAGAATGGCGAACTTTGATTAAAAAATATCCATGGTATAGGCTCCATTTCAGGGAGTTATTATTTACCTGGCAGACAACAGTAAGCGGAATCGCTTTGGGCTATATTTACATGTTATTGCAAATTTAGTCAGCGGAAAGGGTGTGCCAAAAGGCGCTGAGCTTGCCGGGCCGTTGGCATTACTGTATTTTTATCACAAGCAGCAAGCTTTGGGCACGGATTTTTTCTATATTTTATAGGGTTGATTTCAGTTTTTTGCAATATTTAATTTATTTCCAATTCCTGCGCTTGACGGCGGAAAATTGTTATTTTTAATCATTGAAGCAATAAGGAAAAAGCCAATATCCGAGGCAGTAGAACAAAATTTAACCGTTACGTTTTTTATTATTATTATTTCATTATCACTTTTTATAACAATAAAATTTGATATTCCAAGAGTGATGGACTTTTGGAAGGCTGGACTTTAATATAAAATAATCATTAAATAGTGGAGCGTCGTAATTTTGGCCACAAAGACTATTATATATTTGGCCAAAATTACGACGTGAATTTATTCGTTCCACTCTATAAATTCAAATGTTGCAATCAAAATTATTTTACAAAACGAACAAAAACAAAAATGCCGAAACAGAATCTGTTTCGCATGATTTATTAACTAGAGCCGGATATGTTGACCAGCTAATGGCAGGAGTTTATACTTTTTTGCCTTTGGGCTTTAAGGTTTTAAAAAATATTGAAAATATAATCAGAAAAAATATGGTTGAAATTGGAGGACAGGAAATTTTAATGCCGGTTTTGCAACCGAAAGAAAATTGGGTAAAAACAGGAAGATGGAATAATTTAGATATTCTTGTTTAAAGTTAAAGGAGCTGGCGACAAAGAATATGCTTTGGGTCCAACCACGAAGAAATTGTAGCTCCTTTGGCCAAAAAAAGTTGTGTTTTCTTACAGAGATTTGCCGTTTTCTGTTTTTCAAATTCAGACAAAGTTTAGAGATGAATTACGGGCAAAATCAGGGATTTTGAGAACCAGAGAATTTTTAATGAAAGATTTGTATTCTTTTCATGCAAACCAGGAAGACTTAGATAAATATTATGAAGAATGATAAAAGTTTATTTTAAAATTTTTAAAGAAATAGGAATTGGGAAAATAACTTATTGAACTTTGGCTTCCGGCGGAACTTTTTCAAAATATTCCGACGAATTTCAAATGGTCACAGACGCCGGAGAAGATATAATTTATATTTGCAAAAAATGCAGGAACTGCAATTAATAAAGAAATAAAGGAAGAAAATCCAAATTGCCCAAAGTGCGAGTTCAGAATTTGAAGAAAAAAAAGCAGTTGAGGTTGGCAATATTTTTAAGCTTGGCACAAAATATTCTTTGCCGTTTGATTTAAAATTTAAAGATAAAGATGGTCAAGAAAAGCCGGTGATAATGGGTTGTTATGGAATTGGTCTTGCAGACAATGGGGGCTATTGTTGAGGCAAATAATGATGAAAAAGGAATTATTTGGCCAAAGTCAGTGGCGCCATTTAAAGTTCACTTATTGCAGATAGAAAACAAGCCAAAAGTTAAAACCACAGCATGAAAAATTGTATCAAGATTTGCAAAGCTGAAGGTATTGAAGTATTATATGATGATAGGGAAGATAAGTCGGCCGGAGAAAAATTTGCTGAAGCAGATTTGATTGGAATTCCGTATAGAGTTTTAGTTTCTGAAAAAACTTTGCAAAAAATTCTGTTGAGGTAAAAGAAAGAAATAAGTGCAAAGGTGGAATTAGTTAAGAATAAACCAGCTGGTTAAATTTATAAAATAGAATAAGAGATATGAAAAATCCAATAAGAAAACTGTTTTCTTTTTTGTCGCTTGATATGGCAATTGATTTGGGCACTGCCAATTCTTTGGTTTATGTAAAGGATAGAGGAATAATTATCAATGAACCTTCAGTTGTTGCGGTAAATAATAAAACCGGCCAGATTTTAGCTATTGGAGAAGAGGCAAAAAAAATGGTTGGTAGAACCCCCGCATACATTTCTGCAACAAGGCCATTGGTTAATGGAGTTATTTCTGATTTTGAAGTTACCGAGCAAATGCTAAAATATTTTATTGAAAAGGCGGTGGCAGGTTCAAGAAAAATGTTTGGTTTGGGATATACTCCACGAGTTATTATCGGAATTCCCTGCGGAGTTACAGAAGTTGAAAGAAAAGCAGTCAGAGACGCGGCAAAAAATGCCGGGGCCAGAACAGTATTTTTAATTGAAGAACCATTAGCTTCGGCAATTGGAGCAAAACTTGCCAATTCAAGAAGCCGGCGGAAATTTTATTGTTGATATTGGCGGAGGAACAACAGAAGTGGCGGTAATTTCTTTGGGCGGAATTGTGACTTTCAGAAGCTTGCGAGTCGCCGGAGATAAATTAAATGATGACATTGTTCAATTTGCGCAAAAAGAATACAAACTTTTAATTGGAGAAAGAACTGCAGAATTAATTAAAATAAATATTGGTTCGGCGCATGCCTCTAAAAGAGAAAAAAGAAATGCCAATGCGCGGCAGAAATTTGGTTACAGGTTTGCCTGAAGAGGTGGTGATTTTTAATGACGATATTCAAAGAGCGTTGGAAAGGTCTGTAAAACACATTATTGCGGCTATTAAAACAACAATTGAAGAAACTCCGCCGGAACTTTTGGCTGATGTTATGACTAACGGAATTTATTTGGCCGGAGGAGGATCATTACTGAGAGGACTTGACGTTTTAATTTCGCAGGAAACAAAAATGCCTTGCAAAATAATTGATGATCCGTTAACTTCGGTTGTCCGAGGCTGCGGAATTGCTTTGGAAAATATTGATACGCTTGCCGGTTTGGTGCAAAAAGACGAAGAATGGGGAGCACCGGTGTAATACTCAGGCATTGACGCTCGGGCATTTTCCCAAAAGAGCCCGGGGGCGCTAGGCGAGGCACTTTTGGCGAAAACGCCCTCGCTATTTTTTTAAAACCAGTTGCAGGATTTTTCCGCTGAAAAATCGCCGTATTCTCGGCTCTGCAACTGGAAATGTTGCGGATTTTATACAAAAAAAATAAGCCCACATTGCGCCGATGCGCGTCGTGGGCTTTTGCTTGATTCTAGTTCTTATCTCTTAGTGCTGCTTTGGCTTATCTTTGCTTTCAGTTGAGATGAAGGCGGCTAAGAAAAAGAAGGTTACCATAGCAAAGAGTGACGGAATCATCCATTCACCCCACGCTTTTCCCGACATTACTCCTGCGATGTATAATACGGTAATGGCGCACATGATAATAACGGCAACTATGCCGATTAAACAAAAGGCAACCGACAGATTTTTCCCCATGATTATAACCTTTCGAAATAGAGTAATGTTTCGTTCCCGGATTAATTCTACTATAAGTAGCTAAATTGTCAAGTCTTTTATTGGGTTCTCAATTCTGCTAAAATAAACAAATAATTTCGCGTTACATGTTACAAGGTTTATGATTTCAAAAGAGGAGGTAGCTCATATCGCTAAACTTGCCCGTCTGGAACTGACTGAACAAGAAATTGAAAAAATGCAGAAAGATCTGTCGGCGGTTTTGGATTACTTTGTTATTCTCAAAAATGCGCCGGAAATTAAGATTCAAAATCCAAAATCCAAAATCCAACATTTACGAAAAGATGAAGCGGCGGAAAAGCCGGCAAGTTTGGCAAATAATTTGTTGGCGGCGGCACCCGATAGAAAAGAAGATTATATTAAAGTAAAGCAAATTTTATAATGGATTTGACTGAATTAACAATTAAACAAGCTCACGAAGGACTTAAAAAAGGAGATTTTACTTCTGTTGATTTAACAAAAGCTTATTTGGAAAAAATCAAGAACGCGGATAAAGAAATAAATGCATTCTTATCCGTTGATGAAGATTTTGCGATACATCAGGCAGAAGAGGCTGACAAAAAAATTGCCCAAGCCAAGGGAGATTTTGGAATTTTAATGGGAATTCCTTGTGCTATCAAAGACGCCATTATGGTTGAGGGACAAAAATGCACTGCGGCTTCAAAAATTTTAGAAAACTATGTTGCTCCATATAGCGCGACTGTTGTTCAAAAACTATGGCATCAAGGATCGGTCATTCTAGGAAAAACAAATTTGGATGAGTTTGCAATGGGCGGTTCCGGAGAGAATTCCGCATTTGGAGCAACAAAAAATCCGCACGATAAAACTCGGGTTGCCGGAGGAAGTTCATCGGGTTCGGCTGCCTCTGTGGCTGCGAATATGGCCTGCTTTTCATTGGGCTCTGATACTGGTGGCTCAATCAGGTTGCCGGCATCTTTTTGCGGGGTTGTAGGGCTAAAACCGACCTATGGGGCTGTTTCACGATATGGTTTGATTGCCTTTGCTTCGTCGTTGGATCAAATTGGTCCGATTACTAAAACAGTTGAGGACGCAGGTATTGTGTTCGATGCAATTAGCGGAAAAGATAAAATGGATGCGACCAGTGTTGACTATAAGCTAGAAGCTAAAAGTTATAAGCTAGACGGCTTACGGATTGGTGTTCCGAAGGAATATTTTGTAAAAGGAATTGACCCTGAGGTTGAGAAAATCATCCGCGGCGCAATTAAAAAAGCAGAAGATGCCGGAGCTAAAATTGTTGAAATAAGTTTGCCGAGCGTTGAGTTTGCTTTGGCCTGTTATTACATTATTGCGCCGTCTGAAGCTTCGGCAAACCTGGCGCGATTTGATGGAATACGATATGGTTTGTCAGAGCCTGCTGAAAATTTATTGGATGTATATTTAAAATCAAAAGGGTATGGGTTCGGCGCTGAAGTAAAACGCAGGATTATGCTTGGGACTTACGCCTTGTCGTCGGGATATTATGATGCCTATTACAAAAAAGCGCAGCAAGTTAGAGAATTTATTAAAGAAGATTTTGCTAAAGCGTTTGCAAAAGTAGATTTGATTTTTTGTCCGGTTTCGCCGGTTCCGGCAATTAAAATAGGGGAGCGAACCGGAGACCCGCTTTCAATGTATTTGATGGATATTTATACGGTGTCAGTCAACTTGGCCGGTTTGCCGGCAATTTCGATACCGGCCGGAAAAAGCGGAGACTTGCCGGTTGGTTTGCAAATAATTGGAAACCATTTTGAGGAAGCTAAGATTTTGTCGATTGCTCAAGAAATAGAAAAAATGCTATAATGGCATTAGTTAAAAGTTATCAAGTTATAAAGTTATCAAGTACAATAAACTTTGTAACTTTAAAACTTTAAACTGCGATGGCAACAGTTACTTGGGATCAAGTTTATCAATTACTTGGAATAAAAGATTTTATTTACTTCATTGATTCTCCCAGCATACAAGATGCGCTTTTTCCTATAAAATTAGTTTTTATTGCTTTTACGTTATTTTTTCTTTGCGCAGTAATTTATTTTTATTATAACAGCACTTATCTTAAATATAAATTTTTACAGGACACTTCAGAATTCCTTTCGTGGCGCGCCTATGGTTTGGGCGACGTAAGTAAACGATGGGAAGCTATAATGAAGAAGACCCAGTCGGGGTTAGAGAGCGAATATAAGTTGGCGATTATTGATGCTGATGATTTTTTGTATCAAACTCTTGAGGAAAAAGGTTTTAATGGAGAAAATTTTGAGGAATTACTGAATGATGCTAAAAAGAGAATAAGTATTGATGCGGATACAATTATGGAAGACCATAGAATAAGAAACACTATAGTATATGAACCGGATTATAAATTAGATTCAAAACTGGCTGAAAAAATGTTATCCGAATATGAAACCGTTATAAAAAACACCGCAATATCATAAATAAAAAGCCAGCTTAATGATAGACTGGCCTTTTTCTTTCTTATGGAAGAAGGGGTTAGTGCTGAAAGCCTATGCTGACAGTCCAAAGGATAGTACTGAGAGCTACTAAAATTATTATAACCGTCCAGAAAATTTTAAAAAGTTTTTTAGATTTCATATTTAATGTATATTTTTGTTATCTTGCGCTGCAAATAATAATGTATTAGTACTAATGGTAACACATTTTAAGAAAAATAAAAGCGTATCGCGTCAGATTATATTTAAACTCGGAGCTTTTTTTGTTATCTTAGTGGTAGTGATATTAATTATTGCGGACATCAGGTTATATGACAGAAAAAAATTGGTAGATGCGCAAACGCAGGCTCTGCAGGGTAAGATACAATCCATGCAAGATCAAAACGACGCCTTGAAGGAAAAAATTTCAAATACTGATAACAGCCAATATATTGATAAAGTGGCGAGAGAAGATTTTGATTTGCAAAAACCGGGCGAAAAAGTAGTTTCTTTTATAGTGCCGCAAAGTCAGCCGCAAGAAGTTAATAGTGCCCCAAAGAGCGGTTTTCAAATTTGGCTGGGCTGGGTTTCGGGCAGTTGGAATTGGGTGAAAGGTTTATTCCATTAGCTTCATGCTAAAATTCGCGAGGTTGGTATAGTGGCATTATGTAACCTTCCCAAGGTTAAGACGCGGGTTCGATTCCCGTACCTCGCTTATCAAATTTCGGTGTGGGGGCAAGAGGTAGAAGTATGAGTCCGACTCTCATTGTCCGCTCAGATATTTTTTGTGGGGGACAAGAGGTTAAGGCACGGGTTCGATTTCTGTTACCCGCTCATATTAAAGACCGCCTTAGTGGGCGGTTTTTGACATTCTGCAAAATTTTAGTTAACATATCGGTGTCAATCGGGCGGTTCGGTTGGCTTGCACTTTTTACCTCGAGGTGAAACACTGAAATCGTCTGACGCGGAAAACTTCATTAATTATGCGCTTTGCATCAGAGCAATAGAATTCGGGCTCTGGAAGTTAAAGGGCGATCGTGATTCGCCATATTTTTTCAATGCCGGTGTTTTTAATACCGGAAGACATTTGAATTACCTTGCCGAACATTATGCAAGAATACTTTCCCTGATTTTGGAAAGTCATCCTTTCGACGTCGTGCTCGGTCCGGCATACAGAGGCATTCCACTTGCCTTAACGGTTGTTGAAGCTTTGTATAACGAGGGCCATGATATTGGTTATGCCTATGGCCGAAAAGAGAAAAATACTTACGGTGATAGGGGTGTTATTTCAGGCTATCCCATAAAGGGAAAAAAAGTCCTGGTTGCCGATGACGTTATGGGCAGGGGCGAGGTTGCTAATCATTGGATTAAGAATGTCAAGGAAGCCGGCGGCGAAGTCGTTGTCTATATTGTTATTTTCGACAGGCAGGAACGTTGTATTAATTGTGACAACTTGACTGCATCTGACTCGATTAGCCGCGAGCACAATTTCCCTGTCATTTCTATCGCAGGGGCTTCAGATCTTGTCGCCGTCCTTCAAGACCAGGAGCTTCCGGAGGCAAAGCAAATGTTGCCTCGTATTAGAGAATATCTTGAAAAGTTTGGGCCAAGCTCAAAAGCGGCGTAACCCAAACAAAGGTTGCTATCTCGGTAGCAATCTTTTTTTATTTGATTTTTGCTGTTTCTAATGATAAACCTGGAAGAAAGAAGCGGTCAGTTGTAGTTTGCCAATAGGTGCTAACTTCGTCAACTATCCCGCTACAATATTATTAAAATAATAAAATTATGAACGAAGAATATCGAAGTAGCTTAGAAGATGAATCTGGAAAAGAGATTCCAACGGAAACTAGTGAATCAAACAAGCTGAAAAAGAGAAAACCAAAATTATCCGGACTTAGAAAACTTGCAGCATCAGCGGTATTAGGGGTTTCTGCTTTGGGTGTTGTAAATACGCCGGAAGCAAGTGGCCAACAAAAACCAATAGCAAGAAAAGTAGAACAGAAAGAATCTTTGGCGGAAAAAAAAAGGGAATCGATTAATCTTTTTGATAAAATTTATAATTTACCAGAACAAGATTCTGAAAATAAAGACAATGACAGGCTGAAAAAAATACAAACTGCAAATATTCTTATTCAAAGATTCGCGTTGCAAAGAAAACTTGGATACCCAGAACCCAAGGATGGGTTATTAAAGATATCTGGGACAGTGACTCCCGAAGATTTATATGATGGTCTCAGGGCTTTAGAAAGACATTTGGATTATTTTCCTAGTTTTCGGGAAGTAGCGCCCTCAAATCCCGGAATGACTGCGTTAAAATCATTGATGGATACCTACTTTGCCGATCCTCGTTTTCAAAATAGAAAATAGCCATCTGAAAATGGCTATTGCTGAAGCTATTTATTCTAATTTAAACACCTCAAGCGGCGGAAATGAGGTGTTTATTTCGTTTGCGGAAATTGATTTTTGGCGTTTTCGGTGATAAACTTGGCTTAGATAAATATTTGCCACCTTAGCTCAGCGGCAGAGCATTGGTATCGTAAACCAAGGGTCCCGGGTTCAAATCCCGGAGGTGGCTCCGAGATTTGAACCCGCACAAAGGGGGTTCGGGGAAATTGGGTATTTCCCCGTGAAGGAAAACAGTGCCGCGAGCTTTGCGAGCGGACACGTTAGAAACTGTGAGTTTCTAAGGAGCTAGCTTGCGAACGACGGGGTCTAATCCCGGAGGTGGCTCAAATAGCCGAATAAATTGGAGTTTAGTATTTCATTTTTATATAGGTATGGTAGAAAGGAATCAGCCCTTTCAATTTTGTGTTCATTTCGTTTCTCCACTTCAAAAGGAGTTTGCAAATGTTTAGGCACATCATTTCGGTTGTATTTTTGTTGTTTGTCTTCAATATATCGGCAAGTGTAGCTCAAGAACTGGCGCTTGAGAAGACAAAAAAAATTGTCAAAGACTTTGGTGATAGCTATTGGCCAATACGGGAAAAAGCCAGCGACGAGCTTGATAAGATTATCACGTTTGATATTTGTAAATGGCTGATTTCCAGAAAAACAAATGACTCTGAAGTCCAGCTTCGCATAGAGCAGGGCATTACTGTATATTCCCGCAGATTGCGTTTAAAATATAGCGCTAATCTGAAGGGTTATCCCAAGTGGCCGTGGATTGATGAGCTAGTTTCGTGTTGCTATTACGACATTCCATATAAAGGATTGCATTACTCAGGTGTAGCTAGCGGATATGTAGACCTTGCAGTGTCGCGTGGCGCGGCAAGGGATGGTTCTCCTAATTGGGAAAACTATCGGGAAGCAACTCGAATCTGGACAGAAGAAAGAGTTGATTTTCAATTTGGAAAAGCGTTTTGGGAATCCAAAGATGCAAAGGAATTTAATAGCCGGATATCAGAAAACATGGATTGTATAGATAGGGATATCGCGCGTCTCGTTGAAAGAGAAAACAAGTTTTGGAAAGACAAAGGAATGAAAAATCCATTACTTGAAAAAAAGTAATCGTCGGACGGCGAACAAACAGTAATAAGGAGAGACGTTAACGTCTCTCCTTTAATGTATTTAATTTTTTTTGAAAATATGGTAAGTTTAATTATATAAATTAAGCCCATTATTATGGCTGACGAATCTAAAGATACTCAAAAGCTGGAAGAGCAAGTCCAATATATGATGGACCGTTTTTGATTTAGAAACCAAAGAAAAAGAACTTGCAGGTTTGGAAAAAGATTCGGAGCAGCCGGATTTTTGGAAAGATCAAAAGAACGCGGCGGAAATAAGCCAAAAAATTTCTGAACTGAAAGAAGAAATTGGGGTGATGGAATTGCTGAAAAAGGAATTGGCCGAAGTAAAAGAATTAGAGTCTATGTCCGTTGAAGATGAAGCCTTGTCTAAAGAATTTATCGTAACATATAATAAGCTTGCACAGGATATCAAACAACAGGAATTTAGGATTTATTTGTCTGATACATATGATAAAGACAATGCAATTATGGAAATATTTTCCGGAGCCGGTGGACAGGACAGTCAAGATTGGGCGACGATATTGCTACGGATGTATGAAAAATATTTTGCCAAAAAGGGTTTTAAAGTAAATGTATTGCACCAGTCATTTGGCGATGGTGGCGGACCTGATGGAAGAATTGGAACAAAATCGGTAACAATGGAAGTGAAGGGAAATTATGCATACGGTTTTTTAAAAAGAGAAACTGGAGTGCATCGGTTAGTAAGAATTTCACCGTTTAACGCGCAAAAATTACGGCATACATCGTTTGCGTTGGTTGAAGTATTGCCGGAGATAAAAGAAGATAACGCTGAAATTTTGATAAAGCCGGAAGAGTTAAAAGTTGATACGTTCAGGTCTTCAGGTCCGGGCGGACAATATGTAAATAAAACAGAATCAGCAATAAGAATAACGCATTTGCCGACAGGAATCGTAGTTGCTTCTCAGACGGAAAGATTGCAGGGGAAGAATAAAGAAAACGCAATGAAAATTTTGCATGGCAAAACTTGTATCAGCAAAAAAAGAAAGAACACAAAGAAGAACTGAAAGAAATAAAAGGGGATTCAATTTCGGCAAGCTGGGGAAACCAAATAAGGTCTTATGTTTTGCATCCCTATAAAATGGTAAAAGATTTAAGAACGCAATATGAAACCTCAGACACCGAAGGAGTACTAGACGGAGATTTGGAAGATTTTATTGAAGCGGAACTTAAATTAACAGATTAAAAATGATAAAATTTAATAAAGTAACAAAAATTTATCAGCCGGACTCAATCGTTTTGCAAGATGTTTCTTTTGAAATAAAAAAGGAGAATTTGTTTCTATTGTTGGAAGATCAGGAGCCGGTAAAACAACAATTGTAAAATTAATTCTGGGGCTGGAGAATCCAACTTACGGAGATGTTTTTTTTAAGGGTGAAAGTGTAGTAATATGGATAATAATTCGCTTCAGGATATAAGAAGAAAAATCGGAGGTATTTATCAGGACTATAAATTGTTGCCGAAGAAAACCGTCTATGAAAATGTGGCTTATATTATGGAAATTGAGGGCAAAAAAAATAATGAAATTGAAACAGAAGTGCCGAAAGTTTTGGAGCTTATCGGACTTCAAGAAAAAATGGACAATTTCCCAAGCCAACTTTCCGGCGGAGAACAGCAAAGGTTAGTTATTGCGAGAGCCATAGTAAATCATCCTGAAGTTATAATTGCCGACGAGCCAACAGGGAATCTTGATCCGTATAATACTTATGAGGTGATTTCTTTTTGGAAAAAATAAATCAGGCCGGCAAAACAATTATTTTATCAACTCATGACAAAGAAATGATAAACAAACTCGGAAAAAGAGTTATAACTATAGAAAATGGAAAAATTATAAGAGACGAAGAAAAAGGGCGATTTTTAATTTAGCTTATAGATTATAGCTTCTAGCTTTTAGTCCGTGACTAAAACCTAAAACCTAGCACCTAAAACCTAATATCAAAATGCTGACAAATTTAAAAAGAGTTTTTCGCCTTGCGTTCGTTGATTTTTACCGGAACAAAGGAATGTCCGTTGCAGCGATTTTTGTTTTAACAATAACAATTATGCTTGTCACCGGGCTTTTCTTTTTTCATGGAGTTAGCAATTTTTTAATTTTACAGATTCAAAACAAAATTGATATTACAGCCTATTTTAAATCAGATGCGCAAGAACAGGATATTTTTACCGTAAGAGATTCGCTTAAAAGTAAATTTCCTTCAATAAAAGATATTGAGTATGTTTCCAAAGATCATGCGTTGAACTCTTTCACGCAAAAAAACCAGGATAGTACAGTTTTTTCAAAAGCTCTTTCGGAAGTGGGGGATAACCCGTTTTTGCCATCTTTAAACATTATGACCGATGGCAATGTTCAGCAGTACCAGCAAATTGCCAACCTGCTTAACCAAGACAGATTATAGCAGTATTATTGATAAGGTTGATTTTTCCCAGAAAAAAGATACAATTGAAAAGGTTTATTCAATAACTTCAGAGATATAAACACGGGGGGTTAATCCTTAGCGAATATTTTGATTATCATTGCAATGCTGGTTGTTTTTAATACAATAAAACTTGCCATAGAAAATTCAAAAGACGAAATTGCAACAATGAAAATAGTCGGCGCCTCAAATTGGTTTATCAGCGCGCCGTTCGTGATTCAAGGGGGCATTTTATGGGTTTGTGTCTTTTGATTTGATTTTGTTTTCTGATAACATTGGCGGCTTACTTATGTGTCGTCTATTTGGAGTTTCGTCGGTTATACTGGGATTTAATTTGTTCGGTTATTTCAATTGCCAAATTGGTGGATTTTTTGTTAGTCAATTAGTTTTGCCGTTGGGTTGGGCGTATTTATCAAGCTTGATTGTTGTCAAAAAATATTTAGAAAGTTTAAATTTTGCGGGATCGTCTAATGGTAGGACACATCCCTCTGGAGGATGGTATCTTGGTTCGAGTCCAAGTCCCGCAGCCATCACATGCTAAGTCAGGCGACTTAGATGCGTGCGATTATTAAAAATAAATTTATGAAAAATTATTACAAATTTTTTATATTATTAATAGTTGTTTTTTTTATTATCCCCTCAATAGTTTCGGCTGACATTCTTACGCCGGTAGTTACTGGGGTTACTCCGGTTGGGAATGTAGTCCCTGGTATTACCAAAATCTGTGTAAACGGAAAAAACTTTGGGACAAGCGCCGAAGGATGGACAACTAATAGTAGTATAACCGTGGGAGCCATTAAGATAACAAAAGCTTTGTGGACCGACAACTCCATTTGTTTTATAGCCCCAAACGGTCTTCCATATGGAGGTATTATGATGAGCGTTCTTCTGCACATTAACAACGGTTCTACTAGTATTGATGGTGGTGGTAACATAATAACGCTTGGCGGTGTATTTGATAATAGTTTAATCCTTAATGATACTTACATAAAGAAACAATATTATTTATATAATATCCATGCGTTTGACGGTTGGTCAATTCAACCCAACGGTAATAATGTTGTAGTTGCAGTTATAGACTAAGGTATATACTTGAATCATCCAGATTTACGCGATGACATTTGGACAAATCAAAAAGAAATTGGTGGCAATGGAAAAGATGATGATAATAATGGATATATAGATGACACATATGGTTGGAATTTTATTTCTGATACAAAAGATATGACTCCAACTGGGAGCCATGGAACTATGGTAGCTGGGATCATCGGTGCAGTAAAAAATAATTCAACTGGAATTTCTGGAATAGCATCTGGAGTGAAATTAATGTCTTTAATTGCTTACGATAGCAGCGGTGGTTGCCAGGTAGATGCTGTCACAAAAGCTATAAAATATGCTGCCGATAATGGCGCCAATATAATAAATTTAAGCCTTGGTACATCGGGAGCAACAAATTATACAGATAAATATAACGATGTAATTTGTTATGCCTATAACAAAGGAGTGGTTGTTGTGGCCTCGGCGGGTAAGGTAGCACACCGGCTTATCGGCGTAAAGAGCATTGACAATAATATGTATGTATGCTAATATTTAGAGTATTAGTTTGGGTATGTATATATGCCTGAACTACGTTCGTTGAAAGAGAGCAAATGGAGTCAGGGAGTATTTGCGGCACGATGTGTGCTTCAGGCTTCTTGGTTTCAACATTTCTGTTAAAGGAGTTTCTGTAATGCTTAGTTCCACCAAGCGTTCCGTAGGTTTCCGTCCCCTCGTTGAGCAGTTGGAAGACCGTTGTTTGTTGGCCGGGGGATTGTCTCCCGTCCCGACGTCATCTTTCGCGATACCGGAGCCATTTATTAAGGTTATTGAATCGCCGGTTCAGGGGCCGTCCATTCAGCCGAATTCTTCAGATCAAACGATTGCCCAGGTGACAATTGCTTCCGCGAATTCGCGGAGCTTTGAAAATCTGGGCGAAATGATTTTCGTTCCGAGTGGCAACGCGTTCGTTTCCAATGCGATTAACTTCAAGTTGGAAGCCGATTTGACCGGCAATCCAAAAATAATGTCGGTCATTGCCAATGCCACTCCTGACCCCACTACCGGTCTGCTTGATTTCATTGACTATCAGCCGGTATGGATTCGGCCCGGTCAAAACTTGCTTGTGCAGGTTGATGCGAACATTAGTTTTTCGCCTGCCAGCGGACCCATTGGGGCTGATCTGGCTGTGGCGGGTTTTTACGACCTGCACAACAATCAGGTTCCTGATGGTAATGTGACGTACCTCGGGAATTCGTCGGTCAGGAATGTCCTGCCGATGGAACTGGAGGTTTCAGAGAATTGGATGCCAGCGCGTGCGACGACAATCATTGCCGGAGCCAAGAACGTGGAAGTCTTTGACTCCTACATTTGGTCCAATGGAGCGACAGTCGGTACCGAGACGTTTGTTGCTACCCAAGGAAGTCTTTTGAATGCGACTAACTATTCGCTCCAGATTGACTCCAATTACGATGGCGTGGCGGACATCACTGTCCGTGGCGTAGTGTCGGGCGGCAAACTGACTTTCATTTTGCCCAAGGGGAGTCAAGGGACGGAAAAGGTGTTTGCTGACGTGGCAGTCAATCCTGTCGCCGGCAATCCCTACCTGCAACTGGGCTTCAGTACGACTACGCCTGTCACTGGCAAGGACGCTGCGACGGGCAGGCCGTTGCAGGGGTCAATCATCACCAATGGAATCGGTGTCGGTCAGATGGCAGTTTTTTCGTATCCGACGTCGGCGACCATCTTTACGGTTTGCAAAAACCCTGAGGTGATCGTCAATGAAATTGCCATGGATGGCATTTCTACTCCACCCAAGGCCGGGGACGCTGTCGTGTTGGACAAGTTTGACGTCGCTGCTGCTATCAGCAGCGACGTTATCTCTCATGCTTCAATCAATGCGCTTTACGGCGACTTTGGCAGTATGGGAAATATCACACTTTGGGCCGGGACTGACTCCAGCTCAATGGCGCAAGTTGCCATTGGTCAGCTTATCAACGTTGGTTCTATGGCCAGGGTTTCTTTTGACAGTTTTTACTTGACGCTACCGGTTGGAACTGCCCTTCACTTTGAAGTGCGGGCCATGGTCGCCAACAATCCCGTCGGGATTTTGGAGGCAGAACTGGATGGCATCGGCGCTATCGGATTTAAGCACAGCGACGGTTCGTCGCTTGACCCGAGCGCGATTTGGACGAACTTCGTTGGCGGACCGCTTTATAATTTCAGCGGCTCTGCTCTTGGATGAAATAGTTTAACCACTCATCAATAATGGTGATTGGTTTACGAAAATGCCCCGACAAGAAGGATTCTTGTCGGGGCATATTTATTTGCAGATTTGTAAATTTTTTTACTTCATATTACAATATTTTAATATAATTAATATAAAAACATGAGTAAATCAAAAATATTAATCATAATTATTATTGTGTTAGTAATCTTGGGAGCAGGGGTAGCGTATTATTTTTTAAAGCAGAATCAACAAACGCCGCAAAATGGAAATGCAAATACCGCCTTGAATCAATCCATAAATAATAGTACAGGTAATCAGTCGGTGAATAATACAAATAATTCAACTGTAAAAAATATGAGTCACGTTATAACAATAAAAACAAATATGGGAGATATCAGTTTTACTACCTATGATGCAGATGCTCCAAACACAGTTAAGAATTTTATCACTCTTGCAGAGAAGGGATTTTATGACGGATTGATTTTTCATAGAGTAATTCCGGGATTTATGATTCAAGGCGGAGATCCAACCGGAACTGGAATGGGTGGGCCTGGCTACAAGTTTGATGATGAATTAAATCCTGATACTCAGTCATATAAAGCGGGTTATCAAACGGGCGTGGTCGCTATGGCTAACTCGGGACCAAATACCAACGGCAGTCAGTTTTTCATTATGGTGGCGGATTATCCTTTGCCAAATAATTATTCTATTTTTGGGAAAGTTATTTTGGGGCAAGATGTGGCAGATGCAATTTCTAAAGTTCAAAGGGATTCAAGTGATAAACCGTTAACTAATGTTGTAATGAAAAAGGTAACCGTGGCGGACAGTCAACCAACTCAATAGTTAACCTTAAAATATTTATAAATAAACACCTCGTTTCTATTATTTGAGGTGTTTATTTTTTGACTAAATACATTTTTTTTGCTATATTTTAATTGAATTCAATCTGCAAATTGGCTCATAGTTCAGTGGTAGAACGCTATCCTGTTCTTGAAAATTGGTGGGCCCGTAGTTCAGTGGTAGAACGCTGTCCTGATAAGACAGAGGTCAAAGGTCCGATTCCTTTCGGGCCCACCAATTCTCAAGGAACAGATTCAAATAAAAAATAAATGAAAGATGCTCCTAAGACAGAGGTCAAAGGTCATATTCCTTTCGGGCTTACAATATTGTTATAGAATATTTGCCCGGAGATTTTGCTAAAATTTATGGCAAAAGTTAAAGTATTAGTTGATGGTTATTTGTCCGATGATAGAAATGATAAGGCTGCGGCCACGATAAGTTTGGTTGTGCATGATAATATCAAGATGGTGGTGGACCCTGGATTTTTGGAAGATAAGCAAATTCTGA
Source organism: Candidatus Staskawiczbacteria bacterium (assembly GCA_963761865.1). Lineage (GTDB taxonomy): Bacteria > Patescibacteriota > Minisyncoccia > Minisyncoccales > Staskawiczbacteraceae > VGLO01. The sequence continues at coordinate 324,549 of CAVXIE010000002.1, forward strand.
TTGATGCTCTGAAAGCAGAAGGGCTTTCAACGGACGATATTAATTTTATCTTTATTACGCATTCGCATTTGGATCACTATAGAAGTATTGGAATGTTCCCTAATGCCAGCATCATAGAATATTTTGGTCAAACCGACAAAAATGGTATGAAGCAAGATTGGAAAGAAAGGCTTAGCGACCATATTCAAATTATGAAAACCTTAGGACACGACCATACTTCCATAACTCTTTTTGTAAAAACTGACGATGGCGTTGTGGCAATCTGTGGAGATGTTTTCTGGAAAGAAAACTATCCGGAAGTTGACCCATATGCGGTTGATTTAAAACAGCTGGACCACAGTAGGCAATTAGTCCAGGAAATGTCCCATTATATTATTCCGGGACACGCGGGAATGTATAAAACAAAAAACGGCCATCGTTTGGAAAAAGTAAAAAATGGCTCCAAAACGGGCATTGATGTCATAGGAAAATGCAGAAAATGTCATAAGCTTTTTACAAAAATAACTGATAAATGTTTTTGTCAGGAATGGCTTTGCTATCGTTGCTGCGAGTGTGCGGCTGATTGCAAGGTATGTAATTGCAAAGAAAGAGCTAGAAATTGAAAATAGGAATATGAAAATTATTGTAAAGGCAAAACCAAACAGCAGAGAAAATAAAATCGAAAAAGTTGACGAGTATAATTTTATCGTTCACGTAAAAGCTCCTCCAATCGCAGGCAAAGCAAATGCTGAAATTATAAAATCATTGGCAAAGTACTTTGATATCAGCCAATCACTTATAGAGATTATCTCGGGTCATATGTCAAAGAATAAAGTTATTGAAATTAATAATTAAAAATCGCCCGTTAGGGTTGATTTTTTTTAAGCAAAAGGTAGACTATAGTATACACAATATCTTGGAGTTTATTATCGTAAAATAATGGTAAAAAGAGGTAATAAAAAATTAGACAATAAAAAATCGGTGGTTTTAGGAAAGAAAAAAACGGCGTTAAAAAAAACCAAGAAAGTTTTGCCTGTTAAAAATATAAAAAAAACCGTTAAACGGATTATAAAAAAAATTCAACCGCAAAGGAAAGACAGAATTGTAAAAAAAGAAAAACCATCATTTAGAAAACCAAAATTAATCGGAAAGAAGCCGGCGGTAAGAAAATCAAAAAATGTCAAGGAAGAAAATATGGAGCCGAATTTTTCTGCGAAAACTTTTTTTAAAGCAAAAATAAAAGTTATCGGGATTGGCGGCGGGGGAGGGTCTATTGTTTCTGAAATCGGCAGGTCATTGCATAAAGCTACTTTTGTTATAGCAGATACGGATTCAAGGGCATTTAAAAAGAGAGCCGGAATCAAATATCTTTTATTCGGTCAGGAATTGACTCACGGGCTTGGCACCGGCCTGGACACTGATTTGGCAAAACGCGCGGCACAGAAAGAAACAGAAAAAATAAAAAAACTTTTTGACGAACAAGATATTGTTATTTTTATCGCCTCATTGGGCGGGGGATTGGGGTCAGGAGCGACACAGATTTTTGCAGAAGCCACTAGAGATTTCAACGGGATAACGTTTGGAATTTTTACTCTGCCATTTAAATTTGAAGGAAAAAATAAGTTCAGGATTGCCACAAAGGCGCTTGGAGAACTAAGGAAATTGCTTAATGTTTCTATAACTATCCCCAATGAAAGAATTTTCAAGATAATCGGTGAAGATACGGCAATTGTAAAAGCCTTTTCAATGGTGAACAAAAGCCTTATTGAATCCTTGGAAAGCCTGATAGATTTAATTTACAGTCCCGGTATCATAAATATAGACTTCGCCGATTTAAGGGCGATACTCCAAGGCAAAGGGAATTTGGCTTATTTAAATACAACTGAGGCGTCAGGGAAGAATAAAGCGGATAAAATTACCGGAGAAATTTTAAATAATCCTCTGTATCAAAATAATAATTTTATTGCCGAGAAAATCCTTTTTAATGTTTCCGGCGGTGACAGTTTGACGATGTTTGAGGTTGATAAAATAAGCCGCGTAATTTCTGAAAAAAATCCTAAGGCAAAAATAATTTTTGGTATTTCCAAAAATCAAAAGCAAAAAGACAAAATAAAAACCACGCTTTTAATGACCGGTCCGTCAACTGCGGCTGAAAAACAACCAACTCCGATAAAAGACATTGTTAAAAAGATTAAAACTGCGGTAAAATTAAGTAAACCTAAGAAAAAACCGGAAAAGAAGGAACCGAAAGATAAATTTGCCGAGAAACTGGCAGATCTAAATTTACTGCCGCCGGTATTCAGCAACACGCCGATTGTTCAGGAAGCTGCTAAGAAGATAAGTATTACGTCTAACGAGAATTTGAATAACAAAAAAACTATCAGAAGAAACGCGCTGGAAATTAAAAAGGCTGAAGAGATTGAAGAAAACAAAAGGTCCAAACAGGAAGAAGAGTGGGAAATTCCCGCATTTTTAAGAAAAATTCATAGGGTTAAATAACTAATGCAATAAGGTTCTTCGCAATTTCAAGCTCCAAAATATTTTATCGGGCTTTCGTTGGGAAGTTATTTTATTCGCTTTACTAAATAGCAGGTTAATAAAGGTTCGTCGCTTACGTTGGTCGCAAGAAATATTATATATCTGGCCAACGCCGCGACGTGATTTTATCCGCTTCGCTACATAAAATCAAATGATTGAAGAATTCTCTGATGGAATAAAAAAAGCAATAATTCCGGTGGCCGGCTTGGGAACAAGATTCTTGCCTCTTTCTCTGGCAGTTTCAAAGGAGTTTTTTCCTTTAGTGGATAAGCCTATTTTACAGTATATTATTGAAGAGGCAAAAGCTTCCGGCATCACGGAAATTGTTTTTGTGGTGAGCCCAAAGCAGAAGATGATTATAAGCTATCTGCAAAAATCTCCGGAACTTGAAAAATTATTAATTAAAAGAAAAAAAGAAAAGGCGCTGGCTGATCTAAAGAATTTTGAAAGCGTGTTAGATGGAATTTCCTTTTCATTTGTCACTCAAAAAAATCCGCTAGGCGACGGAAACGCGATTTTGCAGGCGGCAAAAATGGTAGGAAATCAACCGGTGGCGGTCTCATTTGGGGATGATGTCATTGACTCAAAAGATCCTGCGTTGGCACAATTGATTCATATTTTTAAAACCTGTAATGCGCCTGTGATTGCATTAAAATCAATGCAAAGAGAGAAAATTCCGGCATATGGTTCAGTTGCCGTTGAAAAAATTGCCAGTAATCTTTATAAAATCAGGAAAATAATTGAAAAGCCGGACCCGTCAAAAATTCAGTCAAATTTAGTGATTGTCGGTAAATATATTTTGACCCCGCAAGTTTTTGAATATTTGAAAAAAGCCAAAGCTTCGGAAAAAGGAGAAGTAATTTTAGGAGAAGTGTTTGACGCAATGCTCAGCGACGGCTTGCCGATTTACGGATACGAAATAAAAGGAGAGTGGCTTGAATGTGGAGATAAGCTAAAATGGTTAAAATCTTTTATATACCTGGCCTTGAAAGATTCTGTTTATGGGAAAGAGCTGAAAGATTATATAAAAAATATAAAGTACCAATAATCCAGAACCAAAAATCGCCGGGAAACGGCGATTTTTGGTTGCAAAAGTGGAAGGTTTTTTAAAAATATAGTAAAATAGGACAATAGTAAAAGTTATCAATCTTACGAATATGAAAATTGCTTTCTTCGAAATAGAAAATTGGGAGACAGAATATCTAAAAAACCAGTATAAAAATGATGAAGCCGTTTTTTTCCCTGAAAAACTTTCTTTGGAAAATATCGGTCTGGTTAAAGATTGTGAAATAATTTCTGTGTTTACGGACTCGCGCGTAGATGAAAAAATAATTTCCCAACTGCCAAATGTAAAAATGATTGCAACGCGCTCAACGGGTTTTGATCATATAGATTTAGTTCAGGCAAACAAACAAAAAATCACGGTGTGCAATGTACCAATCTACGGTGAAAATACCGTTGCCGAACATACTTTTGCATTATTGCTCGATTTATCCAGAAATATTTATAAATCAATTCAAAGTGTCAAAGAAAAAGGTTTTTCGGTGCACGGGTTGCGAGGATTTGATTTAAAGGGTAAGACATTGGGAATCATCGGTACCGGTCACATTGGAAAGCACATCGCCAGAATTGCAAAAGGTTTTGAAATGAATGTTATTGCTTTTGATCCGTTTCCGGATAAAAAAGCGGCAAAACAGCTTGATTTCAAATATGTTTCAATGGAAGAATTGTTGAAAAATGCCGATGTGATTACTTTGCATGTTCCCGATAACGAAAAAACTCACCATTTGATAAACTCAGGGAATATAAACTTAATTAAAAAAGGTGCGTATTTAATCAATACTTCGCGTGGTGGCATTATTGAAACTGCGACTTTGGTCAGCGCGCTGGATTGCGGAATTCTAGCCGGCGCAGGACTGGATGTGTTGGAGGGCGAATGCGATATAAAAGAAGAAAGCCAGCTTTTATCAAAAGAACTGCCGGCAACCTGTGATATACGAACAATGTTACAAGATCATATGTTAATGGAACGTGATAATGTGATAATCACTCCGCATAACGCATTTAACTCAAAAGAAGCCCTGGAAAGAATTTTGGAAACCACGGTAGAAAACATTAAGGCGTTCGAAAAAAATAAACCAATCAACACTGTAAATTTCTAATTAACCTAATTGTTCTAATTATTCTAATCAAATCCCAATGTCTAATGACAAAAAAGAAAATAAATATGATTTAGAAGAGCGAACAGCCAAATTTGGAGAAAATATCATAAATTTTGCAAAAAGTATTCCAGTAAATTCGGTTACCCAAAGAATTATTCCGCAGTTGGTGGCATCTGGAACATCGATGGGTTCAAACTACTGTGAGGCAGATGACGCAGAATCCGGCAGAGACTTCAAGCATAAGATTGGAATATGCAAAAAAGAGGGCAGAGAAACAAAATATTGGTTAAGGATGGTTGCGACAGCAGCTCCAGAGTTGAAAAATGAAGCAAAGATTTTTTGGCAGGAAGCAAAAGAATTACACTTAATATTTAATGCTATCTATAAAAAAGTCGGTAAAAAATAATTTAGGGTTTAGTAATTAGTCATTATTTAGGTTAATTAGTATAATTAGATTAATTAGAATAATTCGTTATGATATACGATTTAATAATTATTGGCGCGGGGCCGGCAGGAGTTTCTGCCGGAATATATGCGGCTCGCCAGCAGCTCAAAATTTTGATTATTTCAAAAGATATCGGTGGCCAGGTTGCCAAAAAAGCGGTTGATATTGAGAATTATCCGGGATTTGAAAAAATTTCAGGTCCGGATTTGGTTGAGCTTTACCAAAAGCAAATTAAAGTCAATAATTTGGAAGTTGTTTTTGACGAAGTAACCGATATTAATAAAACTGATAAGTTTTCAACAAAAACAAGTTCCGGTAAAGAATATCAGGCAATTTCAGTGGTTATTGCTTCCGGCGCAAAATCAAAAATGCTGAACGTTGAAGGCGAAGAAGCATTTGCCGGAAAGGGAGTAAGCTATTGTTCATTGTGCGACGGACCGGTATTCAAAGATAAAACCGTGGCGGTTATCGGCGGAGGCAATAATGGGTTTGAATCGGCGGTGTTTCTTTCCAATTACGTCAAAAAGATTTATATTTTAGAATTTAGCGACAAAATTGGTGCTGATAAAGAAAATCAGGATTTGGTTGCCAAACACAAAAATATAGAAGTTATCACAAATGCCAAAGTGTTAAAAATTGAGGGAAAAATATTTGTAAATTCAATTACATATCAGGATTTAAAAACAAACAAAGAAATAAAGCTTGATATTAACGGAGTTTTTGTTGAAATTGGATATCTGCCGGCAACTTCGTTTGCTAAAAATCTGGTTGATTTAAACGAAAAAAATGAAATTATGTTTGACGCCAAAACCCTAGAAACAAAGACTCAGGGATTATTTTCAGCAGGGGATTGCAACGTTTCAAAATACAAGCAAATCATTATGGCATCCGGCGACGGCGCAAAAGCAGCTCTGAGTGCATATGAATATATCAAACGAAACAAGAACTAAGTACTAAAATTTTTGTAAAAAAACAACCCGATTATCGTTAATCGGGTTTTGCGTTATCATAATAGGCTATGAACTTTTTAATTTCTTTAGACATTAGATCCATGCCGGACCTTTTCAATTTTTTCATATTGGGATAGGGGCCGTGCAGTTCTTTGTCAAGATAATAGTCGTTTTTGTTATATAGCCTCTCAAACTGGTTCTTTATATCTTCGCGTGCCTCTTTTTTGCTCTCAGCCTCAGCATACATAACGCCTTTAATACAATCAATGGCGTCAACCTGCTGTTTACGAAATTGAAGCCAGAACATACCAGTTCTCCCTTTGCTTTAGGTTAATGGAAAGGACAGGTTTAATAACTATACAAATAGTATAACAATTAAAAATATTAGTCAATGGTTGTCTCATTATATTTTTTTTGCTACAATTTGGCTATAAAAGTAAAATAACAAAAAGTATGTCAAAGATTAAAGAAATTATTGCAAGAGAAATTAAAGATTCTAGAGGAAAGCCGACTGTGGAAGTGGAATTAACTACTGAAAAGGGTAGTTTTATTGCCTCTTGTCCTTCCGGCGCGTCAACGGGCAAAAATGAGGCTTTGGAGTTACGTGATGCGGACGGCAGGGGAGTTACCACCGCAATAGAAAACGTAAACAAAATTATTGCGCCAAAATTAAAAGGAAAAGATCCGGTCAACCAAAAAGAGTTAGATGATTTAATGATCCAATTAGATGGAACTGAAAATAAATCAAAATTGGGAGCCAATGCAATTTTACCTGTTTCTATGGCAATTTGTCGAGCCGGAGCCGCTGCCAAAAAAGTGTCGTTGTATTCTCATATCGCCGAACTTGCGGGCTATAACCTAAAAGCTATAAGCTATAAGCTTCCGCGTCCTAGCTTCAATATTTTAAACGGCGGAGCTCATGCTAAAAACGAACTGGAAATTCAGGAATTTATGATTGTTCCGCAAAAGAAATTATTCGCCGAAAATTTGGTGTTGGGAAGCAAAATTTTTAATACACTAACGGAGCTTTTGAAAACCCAGTTCGGGTCGGTTCCTGAAATGGGAGACGAAGGCGGATACGCGCCGTTAATTTCAAAACCGGAACAAGCGCTATATTTAATAAAAAGTTCAATTGGGGATAATAAAGATGTTGGCATTGCGCTTGATTGCGCCGCTTCAGAATTTTACCGCGACGGAAAATATGAACCGGAAGACGGAAAACAGCTTTCCAGAAGCGAAATGGTTGAATTTTATAAAGATTTGGTTGCCAGATTCCCGATTATTTCCATTGAAGATCCGTTTTCAGAGGAAGATTGGGTTGGATTTGAAGAAATTCACCGCGAAATGGCAAACATCACTATTATTGGCGACGATTTAACTACAACCAACATTAAAAAAATAAAAGAAGCGGAAAGCAAAAAAGCCTGCAATGGAATTATTATAAAATTAAACCAAATCGGGACAGTTTCAGAAACGATTGAAGCGGTAAATTTGGCAAAATCTTATGGTTGGAAAATTATGGTAAGCCACCGAAGCGGCGAAACAATGGATAATTTTATTGCTGATTTATCGGTTGGTGTCGGCGCAGACTTCATAAAATCCGGAGCTTATACCAAAGACGTAAGAAAAGTAAAATACGACCGGTTATTAGAAATTGAGCAAGAATTAAACAAAAAATAGTTTTTATGCCAGAAAATGAGAAAGGACAATCTGCACAAGAAAAATTTGTTGCTGGGAAAGAAATTTCACCAGAAGAAATTGAGGGTATAAGCTTGAGACGTGCTACTGTTGAAGATGTAGACGATATCTTGGCGGTTGAAAAAAGTTTGGAAGGGATAAAAACATACTCTCCATTAACCGACAGAGAAGAAGCGGTAAAAGAAATTACAGATAGCTTTGTTTATCTGATTGAGCAAAATTCTAGGGTTGTGGGAGATATATCCTACGAAATTCGAGACAAAAATCATGCATATATAAGCGGTTTGGCGATTATGCCGGATTTTCAAAGACAGGGTATCGGCAGAAAAGCACTTGAAATGGTATTGGAAGATTTAAAAGACTTCGAGGTTATTGATCTTGTTACTCATCCTGATAATAAATCTATTGGTTTGTACAAATCATTTGGCTTTAAAGAAGCAGGAGAGAAAATAGAGAATTATTTTGGTGACGGAGAGTCAAGAATTAGGATGGTTTTAGAGAAAGAAAAGCAATAAGCTAAAAAAGCGTATCAAATTGTGGAATTGATACGCTTTAAATAAAAAAAGTAAAAACAGTAAAAATATGAGCAAATTATATTTACAAAGGCATTTAAAATCACAGTGGAACTTAGATGACCGTTTTGCGGGGTGGACCGATGGTCCGTTAACCAAAGATGGCGATTTGACCGCGAAAGAATTTTCAAAGCAATTTATAGGAGTTAATATTGATAAAGCATATTGTTCGGCGCAATTTAGAAGTATGGATACCCTGGCCAGTATTTATTATAATATTCCGGATAAATATCCTATGTTTATTCATATCGACGGCGGCAAAATGGAAAAGTGGGGCAAATATGGCAACCAAAACGATAGAGAATTGCCGGTGTTTACCACAGAGATATTAAATGAAAGATGTTATGGTAATCTTCAGGGGCTAAATAAAAAAGAAACTGCCGAAAAATTTGGGGAAGAGCAAGCTAAGCTATGGAGAAGAAGCTATGATGTTGCTCCGCCAAACGGCGAATCGCTGAAAGATGTATGCAAAAGAGTGGATCCGTTTTTCAAAAAGAACATTCAAAAAGATTTAGCCGATGGAAAAAATATATTGGTTGTTGCCAGTCATAATAGTTTAAGGGCAATCGTAAAACACATCGAAAATATTTCTGATACAGATATTGTTAACCTGGAGTTGCCTTTTGGGTCGCTAGTTTCGTATAACTATAGTGAAGATGGAAGGTTTGAGAAATTGCAATAAAATTTACATATGATACAATACATAATTAATATTAAATTAAAAAAGTAAAAAATATGCAGATGAATAAAAATTCGATTCTTATTATTGTGGCAATCCTGGCGGTAGTTGTTACCGGTGTGTTGATTTATTTTAATTCTAACCCTGCTACAGATAATGTGCTTTCATTTTTGCAATTTAATTCTAAATCGGCAGATAGTGCAATTGCCAAAAAAGCGATAGATTATATAAATCAAAACGGATTGGCCGGTCAAGGACAAACAGTTACTTTGGTAAGCGTTTCAGAACAAAGCGGTCTAGTTAAAATGAGCGTGAAAGTTGGAACCAACAGTTTTGACAGTTACGTGACAAAAGACGGAAGCCTTTTGTTCCCGACATCAATTCCATTAACCGGGACAACCGCACAGGCAAATGCCAATTCGCAAACTCCTCCAGCTGGTTCGCAAACTGTAGACATCAGCAAAGTAAATATTACAGGAGAGCCATACACTGGTAACGTAAATGCTCCGGTAGTTATGGCATTTTGGTCTGATTACCAGTGTCCGTTCTGCAAAAAAGTTGAACAAGAAATTATTCCTCAACTAGTTAAAGATTACGTTGATACCGGAAAGTTAAAGATCGTTTTTAAAGATTATCCTTTCTTGGGTGTGGACTCACAGACGCTTGCTAAATTCAGCCGAGCCGTTTGGCAAGTAGCTCCGGCAAAGTTTTATGCTTGGAATAAAAATATGTATGACAACCAGGGCACAGAAAATACCGGATGGGCAACTCAGAGTGAAATTATGAAATTAACTACCAGTGTGCTTGGGGCTGGCGACGCGGCAAAAGTATTGGCGCTTGAACAGAGCAATTCAGATCAATATCAAAAATTATTGGATGCGGACAAAGCAGAAGGCGTAAGTTTTGGAATTCAAGGAACTCCTGGTACAATTATTGGCAAAAAGCTTATTTCAGGAGCTGATGTATATTCTTCATTCAGCGGCGCAATAGACGCAGTGCTTAACGGTAAATAAGAAATCGTAAATCTAAAATTACAAATCACAAATAAATCCAAATAACCAAAATCCAAATAACCAAAACACGTTTTGAATTTTAAAAAATTAGAATTTAGATATTGTTTGTAATTTGGTGCTTGTAATTTGGGATTTCACAATTATGGTTACAATTTATTCAACGCCTACGTGTGTTTATTGTAAAACATTAAAAGAATATTTGACTGAAAAGAATATCAAATACCAAGATATTGATGTTTCCAAGGATGAAAAGGAACTGGAAAAAATGGTAAAAATCTCAGGGCAGATGGGTGTTCCGGTTATTGTTATTGAGGGAGAGGTTATAGTCGGCTTTGACAGGAGAAAAGTTGACGAATTACTAAAAATTAAATAGAAACTTATGGCTAATATAGCGATAAATGGTTTCGGCCGTATCGGAAGGCAGACATTTAAAAGGATATTGGAAAAATACCCGGATTTAAATGTCGTTGCTATCAATGACTTAACGGACACTAAAACCTTGGCTCATTTATTGAAGTACGATTCTAATTATGGAATCTTTGGTAAAGAAATAAAAGAAGGAAAAGACTCTATAATAGTTGACGACAAGGAATATAAAGTTTTAGCCGAAAAAGATCCATTAAAATTGCCTTGGAAAAAGCTGGGCGTTGATATAGTTTTAGAATGTACCGGTTTTTTTGTTGATAAAGAGTCGGCAGATATGCATATAAAAGCCGGAGCAAAAAAAGTGATTATTTCGGCTCCGTGCAAGTCAAAAGAAATTCCAAGCTTTGTGTTGGGCGTAAATGAAAAAGATTATACTGATAAAGTTGATGTAATGGATATGGGTTCCTGCACAACTAATTGTTTGGCAACGGTTGCTAAGGTATTGCATGATAATTTTGGGATTGAAAAAGGTTTTATGACAACCGTGCATAGCTACACAAATGACCAGAAAATTTTAGATTTGCCACATAGAGATTTAAGAAGAGCCAGAGCGGCGGCATTAAATATTATTCCGACAAGCACAGGAGCGGCAATTGCCATCGGTAAAGTGATTTCTGAGCTGCAGGGTAAATTAGACGGTATCGCCATCAGAGTACCAACGCCGGTTGTTTCTATCTTAGATTTAATTGTGAACGTAAAAAAGCCAACAACTGTTGATGAAGTTAATGGCGCATTTAAAAAAGCGGCCACGCAAGATGGTTTCAAGGGAATTTTAGGAGTTGATGACCAGCAATTGGTTTCTATGGATTTTAAAGGCGATTCCAGGTCTTCTGTTGTTGATTTACCCGAAACGATGGTAAACGGAAATTTGGTAAAAGTGGTTGCCTGGTATGACAACGAGTGGGGGTATAGTTGTAGACTCGCAGAGTTTGCTGATTACGTTGCCAAGAAAATGTAAAATGTGGTCGAAATAATCAAAACTTTAAAATTATAAAAATATGACATTAAAAATGGGAGATGGCGCAGAAGAAACACCAACGGAGGAAGAAGAAGAGGACGACGATGATGATGAAACAGCCGATGATATTGAAAAGGAATAATATAAAAGCCCTGATTTTGGGGCTTTTTTGTTGAAATTGAGATAATATAATAAAAATTTGGTAAACATTTATCAACTCTTGTTGCAGAATTTTTAGTGTAGTATAATTATTGAATATATTAAATTCTAAACTATGGAAGAAAACGCAAAGATTGCTGCAAATCAAATTTTGCCCAAAAGCAAAAATGTTTTGTGGTTTAGGGAGGTTGGCATTAAAGATGTCGGCTCTGTCGGCGGGAAAAACGCTTCGTTGGGCGAATTACGCAATAATCTGGTTGCAAAAGGAATAAATGTCCCGGATGGTTTTGCAACCACAGCCAATGCCTATTTTTATTTTATGGAAAAAAGCGGTCTGAGGAAGCAAATGGATGAAATCCTAAAAGATGTTGATATTCATAATTTAAAAACACTTCACGAAAAGGGTCAAAAAGTACGGGAATTAATTTTGGCAGCCAGTTTGCCCGATGATTTAAACCAAGATATTCTTACCGCTTACCAGGAATTGTCAAAGCTTTATGGTGTAGAAAAAGTGGATGTTGCTGTAAGGTCTTCGGCTACCGCCGAGGATTTACCCGGGGCCAGTTTTGCCGGCCAGCAGGAAACTTATTTGAATATTAGCGGTGAAAAAAGTGTTTAACTGCGGTAAAAAAATGTTTTGCTTCGCTTTTTACCGATCGGGCAATCGTTTATAGGCAAGAAATGGGTTTTTCGCATTCAAAGGTTGGATTATCTGCCGGAATTCAAAAAATGGTAAGATCGGATTTGGGAGCTTCAGGAGTGATGTTTTCGTGCGATACAGAATCAGGGTTTGGCGACGTTGTTTTAATAAATGCCAGCTATGGACTGGGCGAAAACGTGGTGCATGGTAGAGTTGAGCCTGACCAATATTATGTGTTTGAAACAACTCTTAAAAAAGGATTTAAGCCGGTGATAGAAAAAAAGATTGGTTCAAAAAATATCAGAATGGTTTATGACAAAAATCCGGAAAAACCGACGTAAAAATATTAAATCATCAAAAAAAGAACGGGAGACATTTGTGTTGCCAAACGAAGATATTTTAACATTGGCAAAGTGGTCGTTATTAGTTGAAGAACATTACGCAAAATCAATGGATATGGAATGGGCAAAAGACGGAAGAGACGGAAAGCTATATATTGTGCAGGCAAGACCCGAAACAGTGCAAAGCAAAAAGAATTTAAAGATTCTGGAAGAATATAAAATTGATACAAAAAAAGTTGGCAAGATATTGAGCCAGGGATTAAGCGTTGGAAGTAAAATAGGTTCAGGAAAGGCAAATGAAATAATGAGCCCCAAAGATATCGGCAAATTTAAAAAAGGAGAAGTTTTAGTAACAGGAATGACCGACCCTGATTGGGTTCCGGCAATGAAACTGGCTTCGGCAATTGTCACTGATTCCGGCGGAAGAACTGCCATGCGGCAATTGTTTCACGAGAGCTTGGAATTCCGTGCGTAGTTGGAGCTACTGATGCAACCAAAGTTATAAAATCCGGAGATGAGGTTACAGTAGATTGCTCAAGCGGAGAAAATGGGTTTGTTTATCAGGGAATAATTCCGTTTGAAATTGTAAAAACCGATGTTTCTAGAATCCAAAAAACAAAAACAAAAATCGTGATGAATATCGCTGATCCGTCTAAGGTTTTAAATTTAAGCTTTATTCCAAACGACGGCGTTGGTCTTGCCAGAGAAGAATTTATCATAGCCAATACGATAAAAATTCATCCTAATGCTCTGATAGATTATAAAAAGCTGAAAACTCCTCTGCGCAAAAAAATTGATGCGCTGACGTTAGGATATGAAAATAAGGTAGATTTTTACGTTGATAAATTAGCCGAAGGCATTGGAAAAATTGGAGCCGCATTTTATCCAAAACAGGTGATTGTCCGATTTTCCGATTTTAAAACCAATGAATATCGCCAGCTTTTGGGCGGAGATTTATACGAAATGCACGAAGACAACCCAATGATTGGGTTTCGAGGAGCGGCCCGATATTATGACGTCCAGTTTAAGCAGGCGTTTTTGCTGGAGTGCAAAGCAATTAAAAAAGTTAGGGAAGAGTTTGGTATTGATAATATACAGGTGATGGTTCCGTTTTGCAGAACAGTTGATGAAGGCAGAAAAGTTGTAAAAGTTATTGAAGAGGCGGGATTAAAAAGCGGAGAAAACGGCTTAAAGATTTTTGTAATGTGCGAAATTCCGGCCAATGTTATTTTAGCTGAGCAATTTTTACAGGTTTTTGACGGATTTTCAATAGGTTCTAATGACCTAACCCAGTTGACCTTAGGACTTGATAGGGACAATTCAGTAATTGCCGGCATCGGAAATGAAAAAAATGAAGCAATTAAAGAGCTGATAGAAGAAGCGGTAAGAGTTTGCAAGTTAAACAATAAATACTCCGGAATTTGCGGGCAGGCGCCGTCAGATTTTCCTGATTTTGCAGAATTTTTAGTGGAGCTGGGAATTGAATCTATTTCATTAAATCCCGATTCAATTATTAAGACAATTTTAGTAGTTTCAGAAAAAGAGAAACAAATGAGCGATAATAAAAGAGTAAGTATTAAGAATTAAGAATATGTTTGACATAATAACCTTTGGTTCTGCTACGAAAGATATCATGGCAAAGCCAAAACAAGCGGAGAAATATTGTAAAAATTTAGATTCAAATCATCAGGTTTGCGAATTTGAATTTGGTGATAAAGTTGATATTGAAGATATGAAATTTAATACCGGAGGCGGCGGCACAAATACGGCCGTTGGTTTTGCGCTACAGGGATTTAAAACGGCCTATTGCGGTATGGTTGGCGACGATTTATCCGGACAGGAAATTATTAACGAACTTAAAAAATTTAAGGTTGACACAATATTTGTCAAAAAAACCGATAAAAAAGCGACTAATCATTCAATTGTTATTTTAAATGGGACCGAAGACCGGGTAATTCTTGTGTACCGTGGAGCTTCTGAATTAGTGGCAAAAAGCGATATTTCCTGGAACAAATTAAAAACAAAGTGGATATATTTGGCGCCGTTATCGGGTATGTTGTGCGACAGATTTGAAGAAATTGTAAATTTTGCCTATGAACACAAAATAAAAATTGCAATAAATCCCGGAATGACCCAGCTTTCTTTGCCGCAGGAAAAATTAGAACATCTGTTAAAAAAAGTTGATGTGTTATTTTTAAATCAGGAAGAAGCAAGTTTTTTAACAAAAGCTACCGTTAAAAGCACCGATGAAATTTTTAAAAAACTTACTGAGATTTTTCAGGGGGTTACCGTTATGACTAGGGGAGGAGAGGGGGTTATGGTTTCTGGTAAAGACTGCATTTATTCGGCTATACCTCCGATTGATAGAAAAGTCATTGATACCACCGGAGCAGGAGATTCTTTCGCTTCGGGATTTTTAAGCGAATATATTAGGACAAATGGTGACATTGAAAAGTCAACTCAGCTTGGAATGGCAAATTCGGTTGCAAATTTAGCACAAATAGGTGCCAAAACCGGATTATTAAAAAAAGACCAAGAATTTGAAAGGACTGAAGTAATAAAAGAAGAAACTTTACCAAATCCGGCACAATAATTTTTACGGATGAATTCTTATCAATAAAATTATGAAACCATTAAAATATTATTTAGTAAAGTCAAAAAAAGAACATTGGGCTATTGGGCAATTTAATTTTTCGGATTTTTCTCAGGTAAAAGGAATCGTGCAAGCGGCTAAAAATTTAAAATCACCGATTATTTTGGGAACTTCGGAAGGTGAAAGCCGGTTTGTTGGTTTTGAAGAAGCAGTGGCAATTAGAAATGTCCTTAGGAAAAAAACCGGCTTGCCTATCTTTTTAAACCTAGACCACGGAAAGTCTTTTGAATATTTGAAAAAAGCAATTTTGGTCGGTTATGACATGGTTCACTTTGACGGTTCAAAGCTAAAAATTGAAGAAAATATTGAAATCAGCAAAAAAGTTGTTTCCTTCGCAAAATGGCGCGGAGTGTTGGTTGAAGGCGAAATTGGCAGGATTGGAAATGATGCTTCTGCAGTTTATGCGGAGAAATTTAAAATCAGAGAAGAAGATTTGACCAATCCTGACGACGCAATAGATTATTTGCATGATGTGAGAGTGGATATGCTAGCCATAAGTATTGGAACATTTCATGGGATTGATATTCTTGGGATTTCACCGCATCTAAGGATTGATAGGCTCAAGGATATTGAAAATGACGTTAAAATGCCATTGGTATTGCACGGGGGCAGCGGGACTCCGGAAGAAGACTTGAGGGAATCAATACAGTTTGGGATTTGTAAAATTAACGTAAATACAGATTTGAGATTGGCATTTACAAAAAGTCTTAAAGCTGAATTGGAAAAATCTGAGATTACTCCTTATAAATATTTGATTGAACCGATTAGGGCGACACAAGAGGTGACTGAAAAATATATTAAACTTTTTGGAAGTGAAAACAAAGCCTGACTCTTTACAGTTTTTAAAAAATAGATTATAGTCTTGTTATTATAAGCTAATTAGATTTATCTCAAATGATATCATTATCAGCGACAATTAGAAAAGAATTCGGCAAGAAAGTAAAAGTATTAAAAAATGCAGGGAAAGTTCCGTGTGTGGTGTATGGTCCCGGCGTTAAAAATGCTTCTCTTGAAGTTGATGAAAAAGAATTTAAAAAAGTTTTACACAAAGCCGGAGAAAGCTCGTTAATAGAAATTGTTATTGATGGAAAAGAAAAAAGATCAGTATTGGTTCACGATATTCAGCGGGACCCGATTTCAGATAAGATAATTCATATTGATTTTTTCCAGCCATCGCTTACCAAAGAAGTTGAAGTTATGATTCCTTTGGTGTTTGAGGGAATTGCTCCGGCTGAAAAAGATCTTGGTGGAACCGTAAATAAAAACTTTTTGGAAATTGAAGTCAGAGCATTGCCTCAAAACCTTCCCCACGAAATTAAAGTTAATATTGAAACGCTTAAAACTTTCCAAGACCATATTTTAGTAAAAGATTTGGCAATTCCGGTTAATGTGACTGTTTTGAAAAAGCCGGAAGAAATTGTTGTTTCGGTATTACAACCTCAAAAAGTTGAAGAAGAGTTGGCAACTGAAATTAAAGAAAACGTTGAAGATGTTGAAAAGGTTGTCAAAGAAAAGAAAGAAGAAGATATTGTTGAGGCGCCAAAAGAAGAAAAAAAGTAATATTCTGGACTACGAAAAACAACTCCTTAAACAGGGGTTGTTTTTTTGCGTCAAAAAGATAATAATGAATGTATTATCAGTATGAAATATTTTTCAAAAATTTTATTATTTCTGGCTATTATTTTCCTGCCTTTTTTTGTGTATGCGGATACAACTGCCCCGGCAACCGATCTATCAACAACCTGTCAGCAGATTTCCGCAAATGATAACAGCTGTCAAAATTTAAGCGCCGCCGACTGTCAGGCTATTTTGCAAAAGTGTGCTGATTATTACGATAATCAATCAGCGTCTATCGCGCAAGATATCACTAAAACCACCCAACAGAAAAATACCCTGCAAAACCAGGTTTCAGCATTAAAGAAAAAAATTACCGGCCTGGAAGACCAGATAACTCAGGGAACATTAATGGTAAAAGATTTAAATTCTCAAATCAGTGACACAAGCAGTTCAATAGATAATACTTCCACTCAAATTCAGGATTCTCAAAACCAGATTGCGGCAATTTTACAAGAAGTTTATGAACAGCAGCAAAAATCTTCATTTGTAATTTTACTTCAGGGCAATTTGTTCTGACTTTTTTGGCAATGTTGCTCAACTTGAAAGCCTAAATTCAAAAGTTTCAGATCTTCTAGAGAGCACGACAAACCTTAAGTTATACTTGCAGCAACAAAAACAAAAACAGGAAAATGAAAAAGGCCAATTGCAAACGACTATCCAAACCCAAACCCTGCAAAAACAGCAACAACAGAGAGCCCAGCAACAGCAGGCGGCAAATCTTAAGTTAACGGAGGCTCAATATCAGCAGCAACTAGCTGACAAAGCGTCAGCGGATAAAAATTCAGCTTCAATAAAAGCCAGAATTTTTGATTTGCTTGGAGTTTCAAATGCGCCTACATTTGGAGACGCTTATAACATTGCAAAATATGTTTCCGGAATTACCGGCGTAAGAGCGGCGCTTATTTTAGCTATTTTAACGCAGGAATCCAATTTGGGACAAAACGTCGGGCAGTGTTATTTAAAAGACGTTAATACGGGAGCCGGAGTTAAGATAAAAACCGGAGTGTATTCACCAAAAACAATGAGTCCAACACGTGATGTACCGGTATTCTTAACATTGATTAGCCAAATAAATGCCGGAAAAAATTTGGCGCGCGATCCGTTTTCAACCCCGGTTTCCTGCGTTATTTATTATAACGGCAAGCCCTATGGTTATGGAGGTGCAATGGGCCCCGGGCAATTTATTCCATCAACATGGTCAAATTTTAATTATGGGACTAAAGTCTCCGCAATTACCGGAAAGGCCGCCAACCCCTGGGACATTCGGGATGCCTTTTTAGCAACAGGATTATTACTAAAAGATAACGGGGCGGCCGGCAGCGGTTCTAAAGCTGAATTTAACGCGGCTATGAAATACTATTGCGGAGGCGGCTGTACTTCTTACGATAAATTTTATGGAAATTCTGTAATAAGCATTGCCAATCAGTACGAATCAGATATTGCAGCAATCGGTGGTTAGTTACGAATAATGGGACGCAAAACATAAACAAAAAATCCGCCTGAAAGCGGATTTTTTGCATTTCTATTGATTATTCTCTTGTTTTCTAAACGCTTTAATGATTGGCCCCATGTCTCCTTCAACGATATTTTCCAAATTATGCCAGGATTTTTCAATTCGGTGATCTGTGATTCTGTTTTGAGGATAATTATAAGTGCGGGTTTTTTCTGATCTTTTTGCCCAGCCAATTTGCGCCCTTCTTTCTTCAGTAAGTTTTGACAAATCTGATTCTTCTTGAGCCTGCAAAAGTTTTGCCGCCAAAATACTCATGGCATTCTCTTTATTTTGCAATTGGCTTCTTTCAGTTTGCGAGGTTACAACAATTCCAGAACGGTTTATGGGTAATTCTTATGGCTGATTCTGTTTTATTAACATATTGTCCGCCGGCTCCCGAAGATCTATAAGTATCTATTCTAAGGTCGCTTGGATTTATTTGCGTCATTTCTGTGTGTTTTGGTTTTTTGAAAACCGCAATGGTAATTGTAGAAGTATGAACACGTCCCTGTTTTTCTGTCTTAGGAATTCGTTGGACTCTGTGTACTCCGCCTTCATATTGCAATTGGTCATAAGCGCCTGGACCCTGTAATTCAAAAATAATTTCTTTGTATCCGCCGATATCTGACATATTTGAATCTAAAACTTTTTGAGCCCATCCTTGGCTTTGCGCATATTTTGAATACATCCTATAAAGATCGCGAACAAAAAGCCTGGCTTCATCTCCGCCGGTGCCGGCTCGTATTTCAAATATCGCAGATTGTTTTTCGTTTTCCATATGTTCATAATATACCACAGATTGTTGATTTTTAAAATAGTTCATAGTCGGATTGTATTAGTTTTTCGTTTCGAAAACATTTCTTTGACAAGGAGAAGCCAATGAATAGTGCTCTGTTATCAGCTGTATTGAGGATGAGTCCAAGAACTAGGAACCTAATGCTGAGGAAAATGAGGCAAGAAGAGTCGAAAGAAAGGACAAGGGCACTTGCAAAGAAATTTGCTAAAAATAACAAGCTTTGTCATTATAGGGTTCGTATCGGTATTAGGCCACCATCTGGCTCTGGATTGGTGTCCAGTTGTAATACCGAAGAGTTTTCGGCCTACGGCGATGCTCATGCCAAGACAATCGTTCAAGATAAACTGAACGCACATCGGGTAAATGGATGGACGTACGATGCTATGGACTTTGTGCGGATCGTTGTAAAGGAAAAATTTGTTCCCGTTTCATTGGGTAAAAAGAAACTATAAAAGTAGAATTTGTCCCCACGCCAATTTTTGGCAGTGGGGATTTTTTATAAAAATTTGATTTTTAAAATAGATAATGTTAGTTTGAATTTAGTTTTCAAACCTCCAACAAGCAAAGGAGAAAACCGATGGCTCTTTGTAAAAAATGTCGTAAGATGAAGCATTTGCGTGGTGGCCTTGACGTTGAGCGGGTATGCCTTTTTTGCCGGAACGAATTAGAGGATTTCTCAAACGAAATTTGCAACAGATGTTCGAATTTCGAAAATCTTTGCGAGCGTTGTTCTGTCAGGCCAATAACAACTCGTGGCATGAAGCTTTACGTTATTATGTATACCGACAAACGCCGACGCAAGTTCATTCTTAAACGCTGGTTACCGGATCGAGATCGCGCTGGTCAAATATATCGAAAGGTAAGAGAGGAGAGCTCTGCTCTTTATGACTGGCGGCTTATTGAATTTAGTGAGCCGGATGAAGTTGAAGTAGTTTTTATTAGCGAAGTGTAATCGCTAGCCCAGTTGCCAAAGTAAAATAATGTCCTAATGTCATTGGATGACCTTAGGACATTTTTATTACAGAACTTGATTTTTAAATTACGAGTGTTATACTATAAAAAAATTAGACTAAAAACAAAGGACTTTGACAAGAAAGGATTGTAGTGAAAAACAATACTCACTTTGGGCTTTTGAACTATGTTATAAATTACGTAGAAACGTCGTCAGATTGTTCGTTAAAAATCTATCTTGTTCCGTTATTCAAACAAGAGAAATTTCAGGCGGCCAATGCCGTTGAGGCGGTAAAATACCGCAACAAGTTCAAAATCAAAAAGGAAAGGGATACTTTATTTTGTGGGATTGATTGGGGCGGCTTGTTTCTTGATGATAAAAACGGAAAGTTAGTCCCTATCGATTAGCAATCTCAAGCGACGGTTACGCGAGTAACCGTCTTTTTTTTAAAGGTTGATTAATAAAACATAAAGTGCTAATTTAAAATTGGTTTCCAATCCTACCTTTAAGGAGAACTGTAATGGCTCTTTGTAAGAATTGCGAAAAGTTCTACATCCAATTTGTAGGGCAAGACGGCAGTAAATGTTCTTGTGGCAAGGAAATAAAGAATGCGATTAACAAAGTCTGTGAAGAATGTTCGCTGAGCAAAGAACTTTGCGAACATTGCGGCGGACCAATTTGTAAGATACAGGCTGTTAAAATGCCGGAGCGGTGTCCTGGTTGCGGAGAGCTTTTGCTGACAACCGGTTTTCATATATGTCTTACGCATGGCCCGATGGTGTAAAAAGATTGATAAGGGTGGCCGGCAATGCCAGAGCCACCTTTTTTGTACAAGCTATTGCATTTATTGAGAAAACTTGATATTATTTCATTATTATATAAAACCTAACTATGAAGGAAAAAATACATCCAATTTATTTTAATAAAGCAAGCGTCAAATGCGCCTGCGGTAATTCGTTTACTGTGGGTTCAACTAAAGAGTTTATTGAAACTGAAATTTGCGCCAAGTGCCATCCTTTTTACACTAAGACAGAAAAAGTATTGGACACATTAGGAAGAGTGCAGAAATTTAAAGACAGAGTTTCAAAAAAATCAGATAAGCCAAAAAAAGTAAAAAAAGTAAAAGAGAGAAAAAAATAAATTAAATGGCAGAAACAATTAAAACTATAAAAAAGAGCGAGCCTAGGCAAATAAAAATTGCAGCAATGAATGCTTTGCAGATGGAAGAGGCCGGTTTAAATTTCGGGCATAATATTTCTAAACTTCATCCAAAAATGAAGCAATATACTGCCGGCATTAAAAACAATATCCATATGATTGATATGGAAAAAACCGCCAAGGAATTTGAAGCTGCATTAAAATATATTGCAAAAATTGTTTCTGAAAAGAAAACTATTTTGTTTGTGGGCACAAAGATTCAAATGAAAGAGATAGCAAAAACAGCCGCAGAAGCTGCCGGCATGCCCTATGTTACTGAACGATGGCTGGGAGGAACTTTTACAAATTTTGAGACTATTTTAAAAAGAGTTCAATACTTTAAAGACTTGGAGAGTAAGAAGGCTCATGGTGAATTTGAAAAGTATACAAAAAAGGAAAGAATGGGATTGGATAAAGAAATTGCTTTGCTTAAAAACAAATTTGAAGGAATAAGAAATCTAAATGTTTTGCCTGAGGCGGTGTTGATACTTGATGTAAAAAAAGATATTGCATGTGCCAGAGAGGCAAGAATTAAAAAAATTAAAATTGTCGGGGTGGTAGATACAAATATTGATCCGACATTGGTTGATTACATGATTCCCGCAAACGATGACGCAATCTCTTCTGTAAGATATATTTTGGAAAAAATAAAAGAAACAATAGTTGACGCTAAAAGCTAGTGTTTATAGTATTCGCCAATTTGAAATTGGCGAGCTTATGTTTTAAAATTTAGAAAATATAATATGTCTAATATAGAACTTGTTAAACAACTTCGCGAAGAAACAGGAGTCTCTCTAAATGAAATTAAAAAAGCCATTGATGAATCTAATGGTGATATTGAAAAAGCGAAGGAACTTTTAAGGATTTGGGGTAAAACCTTAGCCGGTAAAAAAAACTCAAGAGAAGTAAAGCAGGGGATTATTGACTGTTATTTGCACACCAACGCAAAAACCGGTGTTATGCTGGATATCAGATGTGAATCCGACTTTGTGGCAAAATCTCCGGATTTTAAAAGTTTAGCTCATGAGATTTGTCTGCAGATTGCCGCAATGAAGCCATTATTTGTTTCAGAAAATGAAATTCCGTCAGAATTTCTAGACGGCGAAGTTAAAATTTATAAAGAGCAAGTTGCTGATTCTGGGAAACCGGAGAAAATCGTTAATCAAATTATAGAAGGAAAATTGAATAAATATAAAGAATCTATTTGTCTGTTAAGTCAGATTTGGGTTAAGGACGATGCCAAAACCATTAAAAATTTAATTGAAGATACTGTTTCTAAAGTCGGTGAGAACATTGAGGTTAAAAAATTCGTAAGATACGAAATATAAATGATCCAATTAATTGCATTGATTATTTTTTTAATTTCCGTTTCTGTTGTTTCTTTTATTATCTGTAAAAAAATCCCTTCGCTGGTTGCGTTGCCCTATAATGGACAAGTTGGGTTTAAGAAACCGGAATTTATTTCAAGATTAGAAAAAATAATAAAAGACAATCATTGTCATTTCTTTAAAAAACAAATGCTTTTGCATAAGTTACTTTCAATGATAAAAGTTTGGGTCTTAAAAATTGAAAGAAACGTTGACATACTATTGCACGGAATAAGGAAAAAAGCTCAGGAAGTTGACAGGGAATTGAAGGACAAAAAATAAATTTTATATTGAGCCCGCCGAGGCAAAGTGCCACCTTAGCTCAGCGGCAGAGCAACTGTTTTGTAAACAGTAGGTCCGCAGTTCAAATCTGCGAGGTGGCTCCAACTGCGAAGAAATTGAAAAGACTATTGACATTCGTTTTATTTCGACTACAATGGACAGCGTAGTTAATAGTATTAAATTTTAAAAAGCAAACAAACATTTTTAAAATTAAAAAGTTTTAAAAATATCCGTGGAATTATTTAAGAGTTAAATAATTCCACGGGTGTTTTTTTCAGAAGTTTCTGTAAGGAAAGAAATTTGAAAAATAAATATTTTGCTATCGGCATTATTTGCCGATACATAGAATAAACATATTGTATCCCAATTTTGGAAAACCATCCCAAAATTGGGGAAAATATCTTGAACAAAAATTCAAGGTAGGTAAAGTTCGAACGGAGTGAGAACCCAGCCCTCTATGCTAAATGAGAAATTCAAAAGCTTAGAGGGCTGGGTAAATTCACTATCGTTCATTTAGTTTTTTAAAGTTGTTTCGAATAAGTTTGTCAGTACTTTAACTGACGCTATAATTGCTAGCGAGAGAGATGTGGGAAAATTTATTTTCACATATCGACCGAGCGAAGTAATTATATGAATAGATGGTCTATTCATATTTATTTGAGAGTTTGATCCTAGCTCAGGGTGAACGCTGGTAACGTGGATACCGGCATGCAAGTCACGGGGGCCGCAAGGCAACCGGCGAACGGCTTAGTAACACGTAGGTACATACCCTAAAGTGGAGCACAGCTCGTCGAAAGACGGGGTAATTCTCCATAGTCTCGCAAGAGTAAAGCAGCAATGCGCTTTGGGAATGGCCTGCGGCCTATCAGATAGTTGGCGAGGTAATAGGCTCACCAAGTCTATGACGGGTAGGGGGCGTGAGAGCGCGACCCCCAAGAATGGCACTGCGACACGGGCCATACTCCTACGGGAGGCTGCAGTCGAGAATCTTCCGCAATGGACGAAAGTCTGACGGAGCGACGTTACGTGAATGATGAAGCCCTTCGGGGTGTAAAGTTCTTTTATTTGGGAGGAAGTCCGCAAGGCAGACAGTACCAGATGAATAAGGGGATCCTAATTCTGTGCCAGCAGGAGCGGTAATACAGAATCCCCAAGCGTTACCCGGATTTATTGGGCGTAAAGGGTCCGTAGGTGGTATAGTAAGTTGAAAGTTAAAACTCATCGGCTTAACCTTTGAGGTGCTTTCAAATACTGCTAAACTAGAGGGCGTTAGGGGTTAACGGAACCGACGGAGTAGGGGTGAAATCCGTTGATATCGTCGGGAACACCAAAAGCGAAGGCAGTTAACTGGGACGGCCCTGACACTGAGGGACGAAAGCGTGGGGAGCAAAAAGGATTAGATACCCTTGTAGTCCACGCTGTAAACGATGGATACTGGCTATTGAAGTGTCGACCCTTCACGTGGCGAAGCTAACGCGTTAAGTATCCCGCCTGGGAAGTACGGTGGCAACACTAAAACTCAAAGGAATAGACGGGGACTCACACAAGCGGTGGACCATGTGGCTTAATTCGACAACAAACGAAGAACCTTACCAGGTCTAGAAATCTGCATGAAAGCCCTGATGAAAGTAGGGCCCTTCACAAGACATGCAGACAGGTGCTGCATGGTTGTCGTCAGTTCGTGTCTTGAGACGTACCGTTAATTCGGGTAACGAACGCAACCCTTGCCCTGTGTTTTAAATGTCACAGGGGACTGCCCGAGATAATTGGGAGGAAGGTGAGGATGACGCCAAATCAGCATGGCCCTTTGATGACCTGGGCCGCACACGTGGTACAATGGCCGGTACAATGCGCTTCGATGCCGCAAGGCGGAGATTAATCGCACCAAAACCGGTCTCAGTTCGGATTGAGGGCTGAAACCCGACCTCATGAAGCTGGAATCGCTAGTAATCGCCAATCAGCTACGTGGCGATGAATACGTTCCTGAGTCTTGTACTCACAATAAACGCGCATGGCAGGTATAGTATCTAAAAAGTTAAAATCTTTTCCTCTTTAGTCTAAGACGCTAGAGAGCGTAGTTAAACAGCAGGCGAATTACCGTGAGGTAAACGCCGGAGGGCTGAAGGCAAATGGCAGTGCAAATTAAAATAGGGGATTTGAGCTATGATATGAGGCGGTGAGCATAGCGAAAAATCATAAGGAACCCTATTGTAATGCCAAGAAAAGAAACTATATTGACCCATGGAGATCTGATGTAGTAAAATGAAACTACTAACGCTGCGTCAGAAGTCAGCTGATTCATATTAAACATAATTTTACAATTATGCGAAGGAATCTCTCTAATGATTATATTGCTGGTTTAGTGGATGGTGAAGGAAGCTTCACTGTCTATATTAAAAATCCGCAAGATAATAAAAAAATTAAAAGAAGGGTTAAGGCCGAACCAAGGTTTTATGTTAAGCTCATAGAAAAAGATAAAGATATTTTATATGAGTTGCAAAAATTCTTTGGTTGTGGGAATGTGTATTTTCAAAAAGATACGCGTCCAAATCATCAAAATTGTTATAGGTTTGAAGTAACAAATAGAAATGATTTACAGAGCATCATAATTCCTTTTTTCAAAAAAAATCAACTCCGATTTAGTTCAAAGCTCCATGATTTTACACTATTTTGTAACTTGATGGATAGAATTAAAAACGGTGAGCATTTGACAAATGTTGGCCTAATGAAAATGTATAACATTAAGCAAAAAATGCATTAGAGCTCGCTGTATGCGGGAAATCCGCTCGTACAGTGGGAACATCAACTCTTAGTTTCAAGAGGATAATCGCCCGTCAAGCCAAGCAAGCTGGGGATAGCCGAAGTTCGCTGCAAGGCGGCCTAAGCTAGATTCAGTAAGAGGGGCTAAGTCGTAACAAGGCACGGGTAGCGGAAGCTGCTCGTGGATCATTTTTTTAAAAGTGTTGACTCTGGTTGAAGTCTTAAATTTGGATTTTAACCTTAGGTGTTTAGCTCGGTTCATTTCAAAAACCGGCTATTCGAAACAGCTTTAAGAAACTAAAAAATATCATTTTACCACCGCCCAATAAATTATTTCCTGAAAATTTTATATTTTTATATTTCGGAAAATAATTTATTGGGCGGTGTTTGTTTATTTGCCTATTCTATCCTGAACGATTGACCATAGTCAGTGGTAATATTTAGTCTGTTTGTCCTTTCATTTTGTGAGCGAAGACCGGAGAACAGGCAGAATGTTTGCGGAAGCGTTTTCCGCCGATTGTTCAGGGTTTGTTCTTTTTTCCTAAAACGGAGCGTGGCACAGCCGGGCCAGTGCGTCACAATTTTGTGGCGGTCGAGGGTTCGAATCCCTCCGCTCCGATTTCAAGGCCGTTGTTTTTACAGCGGCTTTTTCATTAAAGAAAATTATTCAACATAAAAGCCGCGGCTTTTCAGCCGCGGCTTTTATGTTACATAGTAACGATTACTGAGCGTTTGCTAATGTTACATTCTTTGCTGATGGACCTTTTGGGCCTTCCTCAACATCGAAGTTAACTACATCACCAACTTTTAAATCGGTGTATGATACGCCATTCAAATCGTTAGAGTGAAAGAAAAGATCCTTTGCTTCGTTTTCACGAGCAATGAATCCAAATCCTTTCTCTGTAAGAGTTTTGATTGTACCTGTCATTGTTATTTTTCTAGTACTAATGATTATTTGCCTTGCTATTTAAGAAACTCGACTCCGCCTCCTTTTATACAAGTATACTTACTCTAGCATTTATCATTGTATGTGTCAATACCTTGCCATAGTAATTAGTATTTTGTCAACTGATCGTAGTTTGTTTAATCGTAATCTGTTCAGTTGACCCGATGTAGAATTTGTAGTAATATTGAAAAAACATATGGCACAATATTTTACTAAAGAAGGTTTAAAAAAACTTAAGGAGGAATTGAATGAATTAAAGACGGTGGAGATAAAAAAAGTTACCAAACTTATAGCTGAAGCGGCTGCCTTTGGTGATTTGAAAGAAAACGCCGCGTATCATGACGCAAGGAACGCAAAGTCTTTTCTATTAGGGAGGATTGAACAGCTTGAAAATGCCATCAATGACTCAATTATTGTTGAAAGAAAAGACGACGGCAAAATACAGGTTGGCTCAGATGTTGTAATTTTGTTTGATAAAAAGGAGGAAAACTATCAGATTGTAGCTCCGGGAGAATCGGATATTTTAAAAAATAAGTTATCGTATCAGTCGCCATTTGGACAAAAACTGATGGGTAAAAAAGTTGGCGACGAATTTGATTATCAGGTTAAAGACAAAAATATAAATATAAAAGTGTTAAAAATAGTATAAATTGAACGTCGCAAATTTCGATTTGCGACGTAAGTGTTCGCTTGCAAAGCAAGCTCCCTTAGGGCCCGTGGTATAGTGGCAACACATCTCGTTTGCAACGAGAAGCTGGGAGTTCGATTCTCCCCGGGTCCACAACTTGTTTGCACTGATGCAAACTGTAATTATGTCACTATCAATAGGTATGGGAGGAACACAACACGACATTTCCCGAACAAACAGGGAGAAATCAAGCTGATCCCATTTGAATTTACGATAAAATTACCCAATACTGAATTATTCGGAAACAAGCCAAAAGCTCTGGCAGGACAGCAAGGAAAAGAACTGTAATACAGAACTTTTCCGAAGCACATAAAAATCCTTATACAGGAAACTAAAAAAAGAATAACCTTGAAATATAGGTTATTTTTTTATGCAAAAAAAATGAGGATAACAGAAATTCAAATAACTCCCATAAAACCAAAGGACGGATTAGTGGCATTCGCCAGCGTAGTGCTTGATAATAGCGTTTATTTGGGCTTTATTGGCGTCTATACGAGGCTTAACGGCGAAGGATACAGATTAACCTATCCAACAAAGCAAGTGGGCGAAAAAAGCCTTAATATCCATCATCCAATCAACCGAGAGGCGAGCAAAGCCATTGAGCAGGCGATAATCGCAAAGATTAACGAGATTTTTTAATTGTAAAAAAGTAATGAAACAAGTAATTTATGTATGACAGCGTTTTTTTCCATTTGGAAGAAAATCAATTTAATTTACAGGACGATAAATTTTTTGACGGAAGGAATACAAAGCAGGTTAGCGGGCGGTATGATACTGGCTCTTCTTTTGTTAGCGGAGTAAGGGATTATATGCGTAAAAATGGAAAATACTATCCATCCGTAAATTTAACCAACAGATCTATCGGTAATTATAGGACTGGTAGGCATACAGTTAAAAGGTTAGAGATTCAAACATCACTTCAAAAAACTTGCTATGAAACGAGTAAATACGAATTAAGCCCCGACAATTTTGATTTTGCAATGAAAAGAACTATTGAATATCTAAAAATGGCAGGCGTTTCTACTGATTTAGAAAATTTAAAAAAGGGGGTATTGAGTAGCGTTGCTTTTTCAAAATCAATTCTATTACCATTTTATATCGGCACGGCAGAACAGGTAATTAAAAAGATAGCTCCGATTAATTACAAGCCACGGTCTAAATTCCGATACAGGGACTACGATGATGGTTGGGAGGGGGTATATATTAAGTTTTATAATCCAATACGAGGGTTTGGGGCTTATTGTAAATACGGCGAGATTTTAAATAATGGATTTACGCTTGTTGAAGAAGAAATAAATAGACAGGTTTTGGACGGAACACAGCCAAGAGATATAATCAGATTTGAGCTTACATTGGAAAAGAAGCCATCATTGGAGGCGGTGTTAAGACGATTTATACCAGCAAAGAAAAAGGATTTTACATTGGGGGATATTTTTGCTAATTATGATATATCCCAAAAATTGTTGTTGGAAGAATTTGACGAAGTTTATAGCCCGATAAATACAGGCATATTATCTTTGGCTGAAACGAAGGAAAACCAATTAGATTATATTTTAAACAGTAAAATCAGTGATTTAAAAGACAGGGCTTTGATGGCATATTTAGTAAATATCGCTATCAAATTTGGTGAAAATCATCTTTGGAAACAATTAAAGCGGGAAACAAGCAGTAATACATACAACAGAATTAAGCCAAAAATTGAAAAAATTATTAAGGAATTGGGAATTCTGCAAGAGCCAGTATGTAATTTGGTGGAATTTTTGAGAAATGAAATTTTAAAATTTGAGCCGATAAAGCCAGCTCCAAAAGTCAGCCGTTGTCAACAAACTTTAAAAAACATATAATAAACAAAGTAATACCTCAATATTACTATCATTAAATAATTTGATCCCAAAAGAAGCAGTAGTAAAAAAATAATACTATGGATACTTTTATAAAACATATAGAAAAAATTATAGAAAAAGATGATAGATTGTGGTCAAAAGATAAAGAAAAAAAGCTTTTAAAAAATAAGCTCGTTGAGCTTGTTAGTAATGATGACGAAAAATTGCTTGAATTATTGCTTGACGATTCAGAAGCCAAAAGTAATTTTTTTAAAAAAATAAAAGATTCAACTATTTTTCTGAAAGATAGATTTTTGCAGTTTATTACGATGAATGAGTTTTTACCCGACTCATTTACCGCATTTGAAAACGAGATTGGATTATCCGATGATAAAAAACTTATAACTCAAAAAGATGAAATTTCGCTTGTTTTTCCTCACAAAGATTGCATATTAGAGGGTGGTCAAACAAAAGAGGAAGCAGGGAGGGATGAAATTTTTTACAACACAATTCTTGCTCCCGATGAGATAGATAGGATTAAAGAACCAAAAGTGCTTGTAAATTGGAAAAAGTATGATAAAAACGGACAACACGAAGTGAGAGAATTTTCAAAACAGGACAACTGGATCATTAAAGGTAATAATTTGCTTGCTTTGTATTCTTTACTCCCGAAATATAGAGAAGAAATTAAATTAATTTATATAGATCCGCCATTCAATACTGGGAGCGATGGGTTTGGATATAACGATAGATTTAATCATTCAGCTTGGCTAACTTTTATGCAAAATAGACTGCGGGTTGCAAAAGAATTATTAAGGGATGATGGTATAATATTTGTGCAATGCGACAATAACGAGCAAGCATATTTAAAAGTTTTGATGGATGATATCTTTCAAAAAGAAAATTTTATAACAACAATTTCTGTTAAATCAAAAACTCCATCAGGAGTTGGGCAAGAAAGTTATATTTTTGATGTTTTAGAAAACATTCATTGCTATGCAAATAATAACAATGAATTAAAACCAAATCATTACAAGATTTTTGACGAAATAATTGATGAAGAAAGTAGAACTGCAACAAACTATCACTTTTTAATAGAAAACTTTGGGACAAAAGATAAAGAATTTGAATTAAAAACTGGTATGGGAAAACCTATCAAAGTTGTAAAGTTGAAAAATTTTAAATACAAAAATAATCCAGTCAAGGAAACAACTAAGGAATGGGTATTTAATAACTACGAAAAGATTTTTAGAATGAGTCCAGCGAACGGAGGATTAATGAAAAAAATAACTCCCAAACTACCAAAAGAACCTTGCTATATTGAATATACTCCATCTAAGGGTAAATATGCCGACAAACTTATTAGGCTTTATTTTATAAACAGAGATATGGTTGTTATGCTTTCGGAATCAAGTGAGAAAGATACAAAAAATGAATTAGTTAATAAACTTGTGAATATACACAACAATTGGACATCCGATAGTTTATGGCAAGGTATAGCCAATGAGGGTGGGGTTATATTAAAAAATGGTAAAAAACCAGAAAAACTTTTGCAAAGAATTTTAGATATTTCAACGGAAAAGGACGATATTGTTTTAGATTTTTTCGCTGGTGCTGGAACTACTGGTGCGGTTGCTCACAAGATGGGGCGAAGATATATTTTAGTTGAACAGATGGATTACATACACAATTTACCAGAAGCAAGATTAATAAATGTTATTAAGGGAGATCAGAACGGGAATCTCAAAATCTGTAAATTGGAAAGGCGGTGGTAGTTTTATTTACGCAGAACTTTTAGAATGGAATCAAAAATATATCAGCCAACTTGAAAAAGCCAAAACCCAAAAAGAGATTTTAGATATTTATAAGAAGATTGAAAAAGAAAAGTTTTACAAACCCGAATATGAGCCTAAAAACTTTGATTTAAAAAAATTTCAAGAGTTTGATTTGAAGGAGCAAAAGGAAGTTTTAATTGATATTTTAGATATGAACCATCTTTATGTTAATGAGTCCAGTATGAAAGATACTACTTTTAAGGTTGGCGAGAACGATAAGAAACTAACGACTATGTTTTACAAAGAAAAATAAAATGGAGGAAACAAAGCTATCAGTTGAATACAGCTCCCTTGAAAAAAGGAATAAGATTTCAAGGGAAATTCCGGCAAGTATTTTAGATAATCTAAATCCTAAATTTGAATTACGAGAATATCAAATTTCGGCAATTGCAAGATTTATTGAATACTTTGAAAACGAGCAAGAAAAACCGTTGCCCATACAGTTGCTTTTTAATATGGCGACTGGGAGCGGGAAAACTCTTTTAATGGTTGCTTTTATGCTTTATCTTTACGAAAAAGGTTATAGGCATTTTGTTTTTTTTGTTGACAAGACAAACATTATTAAAAAAACAATTGATAATTTTTTAAATAAGAAATCATCAAAATACCTTTTTGCAGATAGAATATTTATTGATGGGGAGGAAATCTTGGTTAAGCAGACTGAAAACTTTTCAAAGAATGAAAGGGAGAATATAAACATTCATTTCAATACCATTAGCGGATTACATAGCAGGTTAAATAGCCCGCAACAGGACTATATGACTTTTGACGATTTCAAGAAATATAAGACAGTTTTTATATCTGATGAAGCCCATCATATCAATGCGTTAACGAAAAATAGATTATCAAAATCAGAGGAAGAGGAAAAAAAATCTTGGGAATACACAGCAAATAAATTAGTAAATTCAAGAGAAGATAATGTTTTGCTTGAATTTACAGCCACGATTGATTGGAAAAATCCGCAGATTTTTGATAAATACAAAGGCAAGGTTTTGATGGAGTATGATTTAAAGAAATTTAGAGAAGATAAATTTTCAAAGGATGTTTTCTTATTTCAATCGGACTCTGTAATAACAGAAAGAATGTTGCAGGCAGTTATTATCTCCCAATACAGAAGAAAAGTTGCTGAAAAGAATAAAATACCATTGAAGCCAGTGATATTAATGAAATCGGACAAGATAGATAAATCAAAGGTAAATTACGATTTATTTGTTGGGTTAATTAAAAATTTGAAGGAAAAAGATATAAAAAACATTAGGAAAGTTTCAGAAAAAATAAAAGAAGATGACAATATTTTAAAAAACGCTTTCAAATTTTTTAATGAGCAAAAAATAAATGATTCTGATTTGGTAAAAGAAATAAAAGTTGAATTTAACGAAGATAGGTTGATTGAGGTTAATAGCAAAGATGAGAGCGAGGAAAAACAAGTATTAATAAATAGGCTTGAAGACAGTGATAACGAAATAAGGGTTGTTTTCGCCGTTGATATGCTGAATGAAGGTTGGGATGTTTTAAATCTGTTTGACATAGTCCGTTTATACGGCACAAGAGACAGTGGAAACCCGACAATACAAGAGGCTCAATTAGTAGGGAGAGGGGCGAGATATTTTCCTTTTTATTTGAATAATCCCGATGAGAAATTTATTAGAAAATTCGATGACGAAGCGAATAATGAATTAAGGGTTGTTGAGCAATTGCACTTCCATAGCATACAAAATCATAGGTATATTTCTGAATTAAGAAAAGCACTTGAAGAGGGCGGAATTATGAGAAAAAGCGGAACGGAAAAGAAATTAACAGTTAAGGACTCTTTTAAAAACACAAGGTTTTATAAGGAGGGTGTTTTATGGAAAAACAAAAGAATTATAAACAAAAAAGAAGGCGTAAAATCAATAAACGAGTATATAAACAAGGATAAAACTTACAAGCTGAACATTGAGTCATCCGTAAATATAAATATGGTTGCAGGATTTGGGAGGGCGGTAATACAGCAAAAAAACGAGACGATGGAATTTAAGAAGATCAACGATCTACCAAAGCATATTGTAAGGAAAGCGTTAGACAGATTTCCATTTTTTAACTTTGACAATTTGTCTTCCTATTTTCCGCACATAAAATCAATTGACGATTTTATAGCGAACGGAAATTATCTTGGCGGTATTACATTAGAGATTACGGCGTCCGAGCAGGATCATCCCGCAAATATTTTATTTAGGAAGCTCATAGGTGCGGTTGAAGCCATTAAGAACGACATAAAGGCAAATTCATCAAAATATAAAGGCACAAAAGAGTTTGAATCTATTTTAGTTAAAGACTCTGTTGTAGATAAGGAATTAATCATAAGCGAGCCAAAGCAAGGATCAACGCAAGAGAGAGGGCTTTCTATGAGTTCGGCACAATCTTCAACGGGTTTAGCAACTGGTATTCCTCTCAATTTAGCAAACGAGGACTGGTATGTTTATAGTGATGACTATGGAACTGATGAGGAAAAATATTTGGTAAGGTTTATTTACGACATTAAAGATAAGCTGTTAAAATCTTTTAAAGAGGTTTATTTGATAAGAAATCAAAAACTTTTGGAATTGTTTAGCTTTAAAAGGGGAGACAGGTTTGAGCCAGACTATATTTTAATGCTTGGCGATGGCAACGCAAAAGCGGTTTATTTACAGTTATTTATTGAGGCAAAGGGGCAACAATTAGAGGCAGTAGATGAATGGAAGCAGGAATTTTTATTAGAAATTAAAGAGCAGAAACAGATAGTCAATCTGTTTGAGGATGATAAATATAAAATTTTCGGATTACCATTTTTTCAAGAAAATCAAAAAGCTAACTTCAAGGATAAATTAGAAGAAATATTGGCTTGATAACATTTTTATTTTTTGGTAATGTTAAGTATATAATATAAAATAATTTTAAAAATATGGCGTTAAAAGGTGAAACTAAAAAAATAAAGGAGGGCGAAGTTGAAAAAGAAATTTTTGATGTTGAATTTTCAAATGGAACTCTTGAACAATTAAAAGACTTAAAATGTTTTCTTGTAAAGGAGGGCATTGTTTCTGATACAGATAAACTTGAAAAAGTGATTGAAGTTGCCGTAGCTTTTTTGGAGAGAGCAAGAATAGATAAAAATCAAGAAGGCAAATAAAATATGACAAACCCAAAAGACGAAGGACAAGAAAAAATACAACCATTAGCAGAAAAAGAAGCCAATAAACTCCTTGAAAAGGAGCATTTTCGTAAAAAAATTCAGGAAATAATATCTGAATATGTAAATACTGTGCCGTTTGAAGAGAAAGTCCAAAGATATGCAGGAAAAGAAATTGATAAGAGGTCTTTAAGCGGAACGAAATATTGGAAAAATATTGCTATTTCGGCACTTATTACTGGTCTGATTACAACTATTTTTGCAATTATTGCATTTTATATTTTTAGAGTGCATTAAAAGTATATTATTAAACACTCTTACGAGTGTTTTTGCATTTAAAAAAGTAATGAAAAAAGTAAAATGGATAAAGAGGTAGAATTAAAAGACGGAAGAAAAATTAAGACGACTTGCTCAACCAAAGGACAGGAAAAACTTTTTAATTATTATGTGGAAATATCTAAAACAGATTATTTTCAAAACACGATATTAGATTTAAGAAAAAGATATAAAATACCAGAGAGGGGTTTTAAATTACCAGACACATCTGATCTTTTATCAATTTTCAAAGAACCCGAAGATTGGAAGAGTCAATTTAATAAGACAAAAGACAGTGCTACTAAACAATATTCAGAACTGTTGGGGGAGCTAAAACAGCTATGCAAAAAATATAATTTGCATTATGCTGATTGGGTGTATATTTTAAATGCTTATCTGTTTTATGATGTATTGATAAATTTTATATCCCCAAATATGTTTAATATGTGCCAGATAAGCGATTTGGCGAAAGAAAAAAAAGAACCACCCGCCTTAGATAATATAATAAGCAACGACCAATTTTATCCGATTGCATTAAGGATAAGTCCATACGCCACTAAGAGGGATATTTTGGACTATGTTAATAAAAGATTTTCATTGATTAAGAAATATCAAGAACCTTATATAAAAACAGATGTTAAAATTGGGAAAATAAAAAAGAAAAAAAAGAAAATACAGGAAAGAAATGATTTTATTTACGAAAATAAGAATTTGAGTATAAACGAAACTAAAAAACTGGTTGAAGAGAAGTTTGGCGAGAGTTTGGATTATGAGTATATCGGCAAGATACGATCCGATGAAATGCAAAAGCGAAAGGAACTGTAATACAGAAATTTTCCGAAGCACATAAAAATCCTTATACAGGAAAGTGAAAAAGAATTAGCCTGAAATAAACAGGCTTTTTGCTTACAGAAAAGCCAGCAATGGCGAATGATCCAAGAGAAAATACTATTAAGCAATGTGGGAGTTGAGAGGGCTAATAAACAAAGCCGAGTTTTAGATAGAAAAAAGAAGCGGACGGCAAAGGAAATAAGCGTAGTTTATGAATGCGTTGGGACAGCCGAAGAAAATCAAGAAATATTAGACAGGGTATTTGATAGGATTTTTGATAAAGTGTTAGAAAAGAGGCAGGGGAAAAAGGGTTATTGACAAGTATAGACACTCTATAATATAATACAATAACAAGGTATTTATTATGGAATTTATAACAAGAAAAGAAGCATCAAAAATTTTCAATGTTTCAGAGCGGACATTAGACAGGTGGATTGAAAGCGGGATTTTAAAAGCTCATAAGTTTGGCAAGAGCCGTAATTCTTCGGTTCGCATTGAAAAATCGGAAATTAAAAAGTTTTTAGAAAAAAACAAAAAGTAATGACAGAAGAAATACAAAAAATAAATAAGCTGGTGGCGATTTATGGCAGAGTTTCAACATCCAATCAAGAGAATGAGGGGACAATAGAAAGCCAACTGCTTGCCGTTAGGGAGTTTGCTAAAAGGAACGGCTACATTATTATAAAAGAGTATTTGGACGAGGGGTGGAGCGGGGATACATTGGTTAGACCAGCATTAGACCAGCTTCGGCTGGAAGCTAAACAGAAAATTTGGGAGGGCGTTATGATTTATGATCCCGACAGATTAGCCCGCAGATATTCTTATCAAGAGTTGATTATGGACGAATTAAGGGAGGCGGGTATTGAGGTAATTTTTATAACAACTCCCGCTCCCAAAAATCCCGAAGAAAAAGTTATGTATGGAATGCGAGGCATATTTTCTGAATGGGAAAGGATGAAGATTACAGAGCGATTTAGGTTAGGAAAGGTTAGGAAAGCCAAAGAAGGACATTTGCTTGTTAGCGAGCCGTTATACGGATATAATTATATTTTAAAAGATGGCGACAAGGATGGGTATTATGTTATTAATCCCGAAGAAGAGAAAGTCGCTAAAATGATATTCAGCTGGGTTGGGAATGAGGGCTTAACACTTCGGGCGGTGGTTAAAAGATTGCAGGAGCAGGGTATTAAGCCCCGCAGGAGCAAGAGGGGCGTATGGAATACCAGCACATTGAGCCATATGTTAAGAAACAAGGCTTATATTGGCGAGGCGAGATGGGGGAGCAGTTATGCGGTAGTGCCAATTAATCCCTTTAATAAAGAAAAATATAGAAAGCTAAAAAAGAGTAGCCGAAGAAGCAAGCCAGAGGCGGAATGGATAACTTCAAAAATTCCCGTGCCAGTAATTATTGATAAGGAATTATTTTTTAGAACAGGCAAGCGGTTGGATATTAATTTTGAATTGAGCCGAAGGAACAGAAAAAATGAATATTTATTAAGCCAAAAAATTTATTGCGTATGCGGAAGGCGAAGAACAGGGGAGGGCATAATGCACGGCAAACATTTATATTATCGTTGCACAAACAGGGTATTGCGACATCCCTTGCCAAAGATATGCAACGAGAAAGGCATTAATGCGAGAATAGCGGACAGAAAGGTTTGGAGCAAACTCGCAAAATTTCTTACTTCTAAAAAGTTAATGACAGAGCAAGCTGATCGCTGGTTAAGGAGGCGGAAAGATAAAACAAAAGTAGCACAAGGCGATTTAGGTGCTATGCTAAAAGAAATTGATAAGTTGAAAGCGGAAGAAAACAGATACAATAAAGCTTACGGGGCGGGAGTATTTACAATGGAAAAACTAAAAGCATATACGATTCCAATTTCAGAAAAAATAAACTCCCTTGAAACTGAAATCGCAAAGTATAAGCAGGATCAGAATAATGTTATTACTTCAATGCCCGATGAAAGCGACATAGAAGCCTATACAAAAGACGCAAAAAAGGATATAAAGACATATAGTTTCGCAGAAAAAAGAGAGGTAATAATGGATATAATAAATAAGATTATCGGGACGAAGACCGAGCTCAAAGTGGCTGGTAGCGTCCCTATTTACGAACAAAATGACGAGTTCAAAACTATCAGTCGGAATTGTTGGGTTGCCGAATGTGGGCAAGTCGACTCTCTTTAAAACTTTAACTAAAAAGCAGGTACTGATTGCCAATTATCCGTTTGCTACAATTGACCCCAACGTTGGGGTTGTTTTGGTCCCGGATGAAAGAGTTGATAAACTGGCCGAACTTAGCAAATCCGCCAAGAAAATTTATGCGACGGTAGATTTCGTTGATATTGCCGGATTAGTAAAAGGTGCAAGCGAAGGCGAGGGGCTGGGAAATAAATTTTTGGCGAATATCCGGGAAACTGATGCAATTTTGTATGTATTGCGCGCGTTTAAAAACGCAGATATTATTAATACGCAAACTGAGGTGAATCCGTTAAAAGAAAAAGAAATTTTAGATGTGGAATTAATTATAAAAGATTTGGAAACAATAAGTAAAAGAATTGACGGCTTGGCAGGAGATATAAGAGCAGGAAAAAAAGATGCATTAAAAGAAAAAGCGGTTTTGGTAAAAGCTAGAGATTTTTTAAACCAGCAAAAAGTTTTAATTGATCAAAATTTTACAGAAGACGAAGCAGAGATATTAAAAAATTTTCAACTTTTAACCTTTAAGCCAAGATTATATTTATTGAATGGAAAACCAGAAGACGTTTCGCCAGAAATTTTAAATCAGCTTAAAAGCTATGTCATTTTGGATGTTGCTGCAGAATATGAATCTGAAGGGCTAAATAAAGAAGAAAGAGTTGGTTTGGGATTTCCAGAATTATCAGGTACGGACATTTTAATTAAAAAATCTTATGAGCTATTGGGTTTGCAGACATTTTTAACGACTGGAGAAGATGAAACCAGGGCTTGGACAATTCATAAGGGAGATTTGGCTCCTCAAGCTGCCGGCGTAATTCATACAGATTTTGAAAATAAATTTGTAAAAGCAGAAGTAATTTTTTGGAGTGATTTAATAAAATCTGGAACTTACGCAAAAGCTCGAGAGTTAGGACAGATTAGGACAGAGGGAAAAGAATATGTGGTAAAAGATGGGGATGTAATAGAGTTTAAGCATGGATAAGGGAGCGCGAAGCGCGAACACTTATGCCCGACTTATCATACCGAAGGCAATAAATAGAAGGGTATAAAAGAAAATTTCTAATTTCTAATTACTAATTTCTAATCAAATCCCAATTTTTAAATTTAGAAATAAAATAATCCCACGAGCGTGTCGTGGGATTTAGGCATCGAATTGAAGCAATTTATGGCGGATAAATCCGCGAAGACACATCGAGGCGATAAACGTCAAGGATTTTACCGGTTCTGTTGTGGCTCTCTTTCGCATATTCTTGTGCCTTTTCTATGGCTATCTGATTAGTATCGGCAGTAATGACAACAAATTTCTTTTGCGTCACCATTGAGACGCGGCCAGCCCTTACGGTGCTGAACGTAAGTTCGTAATGAACTGTGTAGTGCATTGTTAATCTCCTTGGAATATGTATCTGTGGTGAATCGGATTGACTCAAACTGAGTCGAAGGGTTACTATGTACTGAGTCTATAGTATTATACAAATAATATTTTGTCAAATGGAATTCATCATTAAAAATTTAGATAAAAGCGTTAACGATTTAATGAGAACTATTGGATATAAACCCGCTTACTTTCAAAAAGAAGGTGAAGTTTCTATTGTGCGACAACTTACCAGAAACGATTATCCGAGATTCCATCTTTATATAAAAGAATCTAAAAGCTATAACCTAGAACCTAAAAGCTATTCGTTTAGCTTGCATTTGGATCAAAAAAAACCTTCGTACGAAGGTTCAAAAGGACATGGCGGAGATTATGATGGAGATGTTATTGATGGGGAAGCGGAGAGAATTAAAATCTTATTAAAAAATTAAATGTACGTCTGCTTTTAATATTAAAAGAAGACGTAAGTGTTCGCTTTACTCCCTTAAAAAATGAGCCGAAGCGGTTGCTTCGGCCCTTGTTGCGGATCTATCCGGATTGGGCAGACCCGAGTTGGCCGTTGGGTTTAGTTTCCCCATTGGCATTTCTATTGCATCCTGAGCATATCCCATTATGCTCATTTACAAACTTGCGACAGGCGTCGCTTGTTTCAAACTTGTGATGCCTGTTGCACCCCTTGCAACGAGCAAGGTATAAATCCCGGTTTTCCATCGACCCCTCTCCAGCGGTTATTAATGATATGAGTTGGTGACACCATGTCTCCCAACAAAAGCATAATAGCAGTTAAGCAGAGCGATGTCAAGTATTGCGAAATCGGATATATTAGCGGAAAATAAAAAAAAAGAGGCAACTGCTTGCAGTTGCCTCGGGGGACTTCTATTCGGCAGAACCCATACTTTCATATTTTTTGGACATCCTGTCGCATAGATCCTGGTAATCCTTGTTGCTTATGCCCATCTCTTCTAGGGCAGGTGGAAGGAAGCCATTCTTGATTTTCCACCAAAATATCGGACTTACCTTATCCTGGTTTTTAAGGAACCAGGAATGAACTGTCTCCTCGATCTTTTCCATACGATCGGTTGCGCTAACCATTGCTAAGTTCTCCATCAATAGTTTACGGAAACTAAAAGGCGACAATATATAAATTAATCCCTCAAATAAAATATGTCAAGTGTAAAAGTTTTATACGAAGATAATCACATAATTGCGGTTTTTAAACCGGCAGGTGTTTTAAGTCAGGGAGATGAAACCAAAGATGTGAGTATTTTTGACGAGGTTAAAAACTATCTGAGAGAAAAATATAAAAAGCCGGGAAACGTATTTTTAGGTTTATTGCATAGGCTAGATAGACCAGTTTCGGGAATTATTTTATTTGCCAAAACCAGCAAGGGTGCGGCAAGATTATCGGAGCAATTTAGAAATCAGACAATTGATAAAACATATCAGGCATTAGTTGCCGGTAAACCGGAAAAAGATAAGGGAAACTTAATAAATTATTTGATTAAAGACGAAAAACTAAAAAAAGCCAGAAAATCTGAAGATGGAGAAGAAGCTAATCTTTATTATGAGGTTATCATATCAAATGGAAAATTTTCGTTACTGAGAATTAAAATTGATGAAGGAAAATTTCACCAAATCAGAGCGCAATTATCGCTTGCCGGTTTTCCGATAGTGGGGGATGTAAAATACAAAGGCCAGCCGTGGGAAAATCCAAAAGCAATAGCATTATGCGCCACCGGCATATCTTTTGTCACTGCCACGACCGAAGAAATAATAAAGCTATCAGTGGAAACTCCAAAAGAGTGGGAAGAATATTTGCGAAAGCCATAAATGAAATTAAATTTGACAATATACTATCTAAATAGTACTATATTTTTAGCGCCAGAACACCACTTTTTTAGGAGACATACAATGATGCGGCATTGGACGAAGGATTTGTTAATCATTCTGCTCTTTCTTGCAGGAACATCTCTTTCGGTTTTTGCCATCACGATTCATCCGCTGGTAATTTACTGGCCAAGGGCAATGCCCCTGAGCCCTGAATTGGCGTGCATAATGTCTCTAATCATAGGGCTTGTATGCGTCATGCTCTCTTTCCACCTAAACAATAGGTGGAAGTAAAATCACGCATACCAGTTGCGCCCAGCAACTAGTTTTTTATTATAAGACGGATGAAATTTTAAGCTAATACTTATCCCCAGTCCGGGGCTTGATTTTGTTATTTGATAAAAGCGATAATATGCTAATAGGGTATAATATTTATTTCTTTAATTTAAAGGTCGACACCCGAATCTTTTGGAATAAATATAAATAAAATATTAGTTAACAAGCAAAGTGATTTTATTCGCTTCGCTACATATAATTAAGCGCGATAAGGTTCTTCACAATTTCAAGCCCCAAGGTATATTATATATCAGGCTTTCATTGTGAAGTGATTTTATTCGCTTCGCTACATAAAATCATGAATTACAGTGATTGGTCATTAACAATTATTCAACCATTTTTGCAGAGTTTGGTTGGATTCGTTGCAAATTTAATATTAGCAATAGTTGTGTTTATTATCGGTTATTTTATATCTGTCGGAATTGGAAAAGTAATTACCGAAATATTGAAGTCTTTGAGGTTTAATAAACTTTTTGAAAAAGAGGGCTGGAGCAAAGCATTGCAGAGAGCAAATATAAATGTTCATCCTGCCGAATTTGTCGGAGCTATTTTTAAGTGGGTTTTTGTAATTGTCTCTTTGCTAGTTGCGGTGGATATCTTGAAGCTGGTGCAGTTTGGTGTAATTTTGACCGAGGTTTTAAATTATTTGCCAAATGTAGTTGTAGCCGCATTAATATTTGTGGTTGCGGTTATTATTTCTGATATTATTGAAAAAGTTATAAGGATCTGGGTTGAGAGAATGAGAATTGGGCATGGATATCTGGCTGCATCAATTGTACGATGGGCGATTTGGATATTTACTATTTTCTTGATATTAGAACAACTTTTGCCAAATAGTGAATTGATAAAAACATTATATATGGCAATAGTTTATGGAATTGTAGGAGCAATCTCATTAGGACTTGCAATAGCGATTGGACTCGGCGGGAAAGAAACTGCAGCAGAAATTATTAGTGATATCAGAAGAAAAATAATGAATAAGTAAACGGTAAAAATCTGGTATTAAATAGCGGCAGCCGGGAGGCAGCCGCTATTTATTTACTACAATATAACTTTCGTAGAGAACCTATTGAGTCTTCACCCAAAACACGTTGAAATAAGAGTATGCCGGAACTATTTTTCTACAAAAAATCAGTTAATTTTAAAGAATAATATGTTGTTTTGGGTGAAGACTTGACACGGATTTATAAATAGATTAAGATGTTACTACATGATGAATCAAATAAAAACCATTACTAAAAAGCGAAGCGGATAATTCTCTGTATTTTTCTTTTCTGTATGACCGCTTCACTAAAGCGGTTTTAATTTTATTCAAAAATAGTTTATCAGCGATTGAAAATATAATTAGTTCGTATATTTTTAACC
This sequence comes from Candidatus Staskawiczbacteria bacterium, assembly GCA_963761865.1. Lineage (GTDB taxonomy): Bacteria > Patescibacteriota > Minisyncoccia > Minisyncoccales > Staskawiczbacteraceae > VGLO01. The sequence continues at coordinate 366,907 of CAVXIE010000002.1, forward strand.
GCTGATTAATTATGATGGTAACTTGAAAATTTTATCCCTATTAAAATGAATTTCAAAAGGATTCATAATTATTGTTTTCAAAACGCAATTCAATAGGGCATCCGATCAATTTTAAGGTGGGTCTTATTTGATCGGATAACAGGTAAAAAAAGCATACAAAAAATAAGTTCACCAAATTGGAGTAAAATCTAATTTGGCATTTTTATGGATTTTTTATAAAATTCATAAAAAGAAAAGATACATAAAATCTGTATCTATTAATACTTACGCATAGAAAAGTCTCACGCCAAGCAAAAAGTGGCGTGAGCAAAAGTTTCCTGGATAAATTCAAGGAATTGAGTTTATCGAAGGATAGGTTATAGGCGAATGGTGGATGCCTTGGGATATTAATGTATGAAAGACGTGGCGTGCCTGCGATAAGCATCGGGGAGGTGGCTAGCAACCTTTGATCCGGTGATTTCTGAATGGGGAAACCCAATTTCGGTAATACGAAATTATCTTTGTAGTAATACAAAGAAGCATACCCGCTGAAGTGAAACATCTCAGTAAGCGGAGGAACAAAAAACAACGAAGATTTTTATTCTCTCTTGATTGGGAGAATTCGCAATAGGAGATTAAGAATTTTCACATTCCCTTAGTAGTGGCGAGCGAAAAGGGAGCAGCTTAAACCAAAAATTTATATTTGGGGTTGTAAGGGTTTAACGTCGGGAGCATTACTTAAGCTTTGCGAAAGTGAAGCGTAAGTAATGATTGCCGAGGGAGAGGATTTAGGTAATTATTTATAAAAAGCACTCTGGAAAGAGGCACCATAGAGGGTAATAGTCCCGTATTTTAAAAATATTTTACGCTCCTTGTTAGATTTCTTGAGTACTGTCGGGCATGACAACCTGGCAGGAAGCAGGCCGAACTATCGGCCAAAGCTAAATATTTAATATCACCAATAGTGAACCAGTACCGTGAGGGAAAGGTGAAAAGTAGGGGGTTGACCCCGGTGAAATAGAACCTGAAACCATTTGCTTACAAAGAGTCGGAGCGGCCACATCACACTGGGTGTGAGTGGAAATTCAAAATACAAAATTACAAGCTTCAAATAAATTCAAATAATTAAATTCTAAATAAAAAAAAGCAGTTTTACGACTTGCCGGTCGCCGACTTTTTTAGGTCGGAGGACTAAGAGGGTGGATATATGCCCGTCCCCAAACGATGTGGTCGAACATACCGTTAGGTTCGCGACATTCGTAATAACGCGGTTTGATCCGATCCCAATGTGTCCCGTATCCCTCATTTTTCCCCTCAAGGAACTTCTCTGCCAACTCGACACTGTCGAACGGACCACGGGTAGGTAGTGGGTTCGTAGTTACCGCTACCGAGCGCGTCCCTCATCTGGAACTCGATGATGTGCATGGCAATCTCCTTAGAGTTTGGGTTATGGTAGGTACTGTTTTTATCATAGCATATACAAGAACCATTGTCAATAGTATTAGCAGTTTTGGATTTAGCTGATTAGAATTTAGATATTATTTGGGATTTGTAATTTTGTATTTTGGATTTTCCACATCGCGCGTAGCGTGATGTGGCTGTGACGGCGTGCTTTTTGCAGAACGAGCCAACGAGTTTGAATATCCAATTTGTCTAAGCCCTTACGGGGCGAAGGCGTAGCGAAAGCGAGTGTTAATAGCGCGAAAAATTGTATTGGATGTTCAAGACCCGAAGCGTGACGAGCTTACCATGAGCAGGATGAACCTTGGTGAAAACCGAGGGGAGGTCCGAACCGGTGAGTCGTGCAATCTTCTCGGATGACTTGTGGTAAGGAGTGAAAAGCTAATCGAGTTAGGTAATAGCTGGTTCTTCCCGAAACAGCTTTAGGGCTGGCGTCTACTAAGATCAAAATATAGGGGTAGAGCACTAAATAGAAATCCTTGGAGTTTCTCCAGGTTTTCTAATTAAACTCCGAATACTATATTTATTGTAAGTAGGCAGTAAGAACAGCGGGGGCTAAGCTTCGTGCTCAAAAGAGAAACAGCTCAGATCATCGTCTAAGGTCCCTAAATTAAACTAAGTGTTATGAAGGAGGTGTTTTGCCCTCGACAGGCAGGAAGTTAGCTTAGAGGTAGCTATCTTTTAAAGAGTGTGTAACAACTCACTGCCCAAACTTTCCGGATTTCCGGAAGGAGGGGCGAGATGCGCCAAAGATTCCCGGGGCTAAAGTTTAATACCGAAGACATGGATTTATATAATTTATTATATGAGTGGTAGGGAAGCGTTCCTTAGTGCGTCGAAGCAGGAGGGTAACCGACTGTGGAGCGTAAAGAAGAGAGAATGTTGGCCTGAGTAACCGCATTGCCGGTGAAAGCCCGGCACACCGAAAGTCCAAGGTTTCCTTGGCAATGGTATTCAACCAAGGGTTAGGCGGTCCTAAGGCAAACCCGAAAGGGGTAGCCGATGGATAGTCGGTTAATATTCCGACACTTGGATATTTTTTCAATAGAGTGCGCAATGTAGTAATGTTAGGCGGATTATTGGATTTCCGTTCGTTGGTTCAGACCGCAAGGAAGGACGACAGAAAATGCGGTAGCGATATCGCAAATTGAAGTGAGCGCGTTCCCTAGAAAAGCTCTATTAAAGAGTTAAAGATATTCAAACCGTACCGCAAACCGACACAGGTGGACAAGCGTAAGTATGCTAAGGTGAACGGGTGAGACCTCGTTAAGGAACTCGGCAAATAAGTGGCCGTAAGTTCGCAATATGGCCTGCCCCTGTCGCAAGACTAGGGGCTGCAACAAACGTACTTCAACCGACTGTTTATCAAAAACACAGCTCCCTGCTAACTCGTAAGAGGATGTATAGGGGGTGAAGCCTGACCAGTGCTGGAATGTTAAGTTTGGGGGTGATGGTCGCAAGATTATTGCTCACTGAATGAAGCACCAGTGAACGTCGGCGATAACTATAGATGACGATTGTAGTTACAAAATTTGGCTATATGCTGGAAACTCCCGAGTATCTAGTGCTACTAAATTATGGTACAATAAATATATGTACCAAAATCAAAGTAAAAAAGCATCTAGTGGGGACAATCAGCAGGAAACTACTAAGTGGCTAAAAAGTATAGCGAGTGATATTGGATATTATATTTCAGGTTTTGTTGACGGAGAGGGAAGTTTTAATATTTCCATTCGTAAGCATCCTGGATATAAGTTGGGGTGGAAAACATCACTAACATTCAATGTTTCTCAAAAAGGAGCTCAATCACTTGAGCTTCTGAAAAATACATTCCAATGTGGTTATGTTAGAAAACGCTGGGATAATATTCACTATTATGAAATAGTAGAATTTGAAAAAATTATTTCACGTGTAATCCCATTTTTTGAAAAGTTTAAACTTCGATCTGAAAAAGGGAAAGATTTTCTCATATTCAGAAATGTGGCTGAGCTTATGAAAAATGGAGAACATTTAACCATTAATGGAATTATAAAAATTCTTGAACTTAGAAAACCTATGAATTATGGTGGGAAGAACAGAAGATTAAAAGTCCAAGAAATTATAGCCGATTTAAAAGGATCCTCAGAGACTATACGCCAAACTCTTTGTTAAAAAAGAGATGATATAGTCCGACCTGCATAGCGATATGTAGAATATAGTAGAAATACTGTATCGGTGTTTGAAAATGACTTGTTCAAAACACTAGTAACAATAGAATGAATCGTCCAAAGGTAGCGTAATCCCTTGCCGGGTAAGTTCCGGCCCGCATGAATGGCCTAACGAGTTGAAGACTGTCTCAACGAGGCGCCCGGTGAAAATGCAATACCAGTGAAGATGCTGGTTACCTGCGGCTAGACGGAAAGACCCCGGAAGCTTTACTGTAGTTAGATATTGAGTTTTAATTTTTAATGCGTAGCGTAGTGGTGAGCCTTTGAAGCGGTAGTTTCGGCTATCGTGGAGGCGACGATGAAACAGCCATCTTTGAAAATTATAATTCTAATCCACTTAACTGTGGTCACAGTGTTTAATGGGCAGTTTAAATGGGGCATTTGCCTCCTAAAGAGTAATGGAGGCGTTTAAAGGTTGGCTAGGTCCGGATGGAAATCGGATCGATAGGGCAAACCCATAAGCCAGCTTTACTGCAAGACGGCTATGTCGCGCAGTTGCGAAAGCAGAAGTTAGTGAACCGACTTGTTTTCATAGAAAACAAGAAGATCATCAGCTAAAAGCTACTCCGGGGATAACAGGCTAGTAGAGCCCGAGCGTCCATAGCGACGGCTCTGTTCGGCACCTTAAATTCGGGGTGCTATTACAGAAATGTAATACCAAAAATATGGCTTATAACGGTGGAGCCCAAACCATTTTATGGAATTTGAAATTTTCAATTTGAAATTTGAAATCAATTTGAAAAAATTAAATTTGAAAATGGCGGGTAATACCGTGGGAAGTTGTGTAATAATTTAAAAGTAGTATAATTTATTTATGAAAGGTCGCTTAATAAATAAATTAAATTTATAAAAATATGGGAGAAATTAGAAGATCAGAAGAAGATAATAAAGAATTGGATTTAACTGGATTAACGGACGAAGAATTACAAACTGAATCCGATAGAAGAGGGGATGCAGGTGATCAAAAAGGTCAATTCGATGTTTCGTTAGAATTCGTAAGGAGAAAAAAAGAAGGCAAAAAAGAAAAGTAAAAAAATTATTACATTAACCCCGTAGAGACTTGATGTTAAATCATCAGAGTTTTCCAAAATATTGGAAGGCTAATACGCCATCTCCTCCCTTGCAATTTGCAAGAAGGATGAAGATATAGTCCGATCCTTCGAGTAATCGAAGAAAAATTACCGACAGCGATGTCGGCTCAACTTATCCTGGGGGTGGAGCAGCTCCCAAGGGTTCGGCTGTTCGCCGATTAAAAAGTTACGTGAGCTGGGTTCAAACCGTCGTGAGACAGGTTGGTCCCTATCTACCGCAGGCGTGGAGTTTTGAGGAGATTTATTCCTAGTACGAGAGGACCGGAATGAACCAACCTCTGGTGTATCAGTTGTTCCGCCAGGAGCATTGCTGAGTAGCTAAGTTGGGAATAGATAAGCGCTGAAAGCATATAAGCGCGAAACTAACTCCAAGATAAGAACTCATAGATTTCCCGAAGATTACGGGATTGATAGGCTCTAGGTGCAAGCACAGTAATGTGTTCAGCCGAGGAGTACTAATAAATCATTTTATCCTTCGATAAACTCAGTGCATTGAGTTATAGCTCTGCTGACTAAAGATTTTTCTACTGCAATTTTAATATTTTGGCTCCGCCAAACAAATTATTCGTCGACGTATCGCATTGGATATGTCTCCTCATAATTTCTTCGGCTCGCCCGAAAATCTTAAAATTTCGCAACGAAAACCTTTAGCCAGCAGAGCTAATCGAGAAACTTTTAGCGTAAGCTGATAGATACAGATTTTATTTATTTTTAGAGAGCTTAAAATTTACCTTTATATTTTAATCAAGCCACAGATTGAGTTCTGTGGTGGCAATTATACTGGTGTTGTCCCACCTGTTCCCATTTCGAACACAGAAGTGAAATACACCAAGGCCGATGGTAGTGTGATGAACGCGAGAGTAGGTAGTTGCCACCAGAGAACTTAATTTAAAAAACCGCATGAGTATGAGTGCGGTTTTTTTGTTCTCGTAAATATTTATAAGTGGTAATTTCTAATTTTCAGCCTTCCTTGCCTCTATTTCTTCTTCTAAAAGTATTTGCAATCGTTCTATACTTGTATCAGTTAATTCCTTCAATTTTGGTCGTACCACATCATAGATCCAATTATTTTCTTCACCCTGTTTTTCCAAATTTGGTTCACCAGATTCCATAGTTTTTATGATTTAATTTAGTTATCCGACCTTTAATCTTATAATTCTGTAATTCTATCACCTTGAATTTTTCAGGTCAAGTTGATTGATTTTTGTTTGTTTGATAGAGTGAATAATCAAATGGTAAGTTTTTCTGTAAAAAAATCAAAACTTTATAAAGCTTCATCGGTTTTGCCGGGGCAAATTTTAAATTGGCGAAAAATTTTAATTCGACTAGGATTTTTGATAATCTTAATAGTTTTGCTAAATATCTTTCAATCATTAACCAGAAATACTTTCTTATCTTTGGTGTCTCCGGTTTCGGAAAGTTTTTATCAAGCAGGTAAAAACATCTCCGGCAGTTTTGGTTTCTTGACTAACTTAAATAATATAAACAACCAGAATGGAAACTTAACAAAAGAGAATCAAAATCTTCTTAGTCAAATTGCCTTATTGCAAAGCATATTGAAAGAAAATCACGCTCAAGTTGATGCCAGCCAGAATTTAAAAGGAAGTAACTTTAGAATGGCTCTTGTAAAAGTTATTGGGCTTAATACGCAAAACGATATTATGACAATTAATAAAGGTTTAAGTGATGGAATTTCTGAAAATATGCCAATTATCTCAAGTCAAAAAGTGCTGTATGGAAAAGTTGCTAAAGTGTATAATAATTTTTCGCAAGTTTCATTAATTTCTTCAAAAGACAGTGTGCTGGATGCAAAAATTAATCAAAATAATCCCGTGATTAGCGGTTCTTTACCGACAACTGTGCAGTCGGTTTACGGCGCCATAAAGGGAAGCGGAAGCTTGTCTTTGTATTTAGATTTAGTAGATTCAAGTGAAAATATCAATACGGGAGATACGGTTATTACTTCGGGGTTGGAAGGCATTTTCCCCAGCGACTTGTTGATTGGGACTATTAATACGGTGAACAAAAATGATGCGAAAGCCTTTCAGACAGCGCAAATTAGGCCATTTTTTGATGTCAAAAGTGCCGAAGATTTATTTGTAATAACCAATTATATTAAATGACAATAAAATACATCGTTGCATTTATTTTGTTCACCATATTTGCCATTTTGCAAAACAGTTTTTTGCCGTTTTTTAATATAATGGGAGAAAGTCTTAACCTGGTTTTCATTTTATTTTTCGTTTTCATTTTTTTTGAGAATAAAAACCGCTACGATTTCGGATTTTTCACAGCAGTTGTCGCCGGTTTATTTATAGATATGTTTTTACAGTCGTATTTTGGGATTTCTATTGTTTGTCTGATTACTGTCTATCTTTTGAATAAATTGTTGACTTATTTGCTGAAAGACCGAAAAGAAGGTTATTCGGTTTTCTATTTTATTCTTATATTTATAATCGGTTACATTTTATATAATGCTTTGATGTTATTGTTCTCATTGATTTTCCGCTTTCATTTTGATGTTAGCTTTTTAACTTTACTGGGCGTATTATACAATGCGCCTTTTGCGGTTATCGGATTTTATATATATAAGAACTTTTTTAACCAAGATAATGCACAGCCACAATTAAAATTATTCAAATAGAAACCCTATAAACGGCAGTTCTAATAATGAATTTAGATAAATATAGAGTAAAAGAATCGGTAAGTGATATTGAAACCCACGAGGTTTTTTTGGATACATTAGCACATCAAAAAGAGGAGGAAATAGGTATTTTTGAGAAAAAGTTTGAGGTCCGAATCAAGGATAAGGCGATTTATTTTATTTTCGGATTTTTTTTATTGCTTGTGCTGGTTATTTTTTCAAGAACTTTTTATTTTCAGATAATCAACGGTAAATATTTATTTTCAGTTGCTGAGCGCAACAAAAGCCAGGTAAGCCTGATACCTCCGGAGCGGGGGATTATCTACGGTTCAAATATGACGCAATTGGTTTTGAATGCACCCGCATACGATTTTGTTTGTGATAAGCAGAACTTCTCACAGACGAATACGGTTTCAATGAAAGAAATCAGTATTATGGCGCAAATTTTGGGGAAAGATCCGGGCGAACTGGAAAATGGAATTATAAGTTCTGATGCTGCGAGTGTTTCTCTTGCCGATAATGTTGATCAGCAAACACTTTTAATTTTGGAGGCCAGGATGACGGATTTGCCTGATTGCCAAATAGAAAAAAACACAGTCAGAAATTATGCTTTTGGTCCGGTATTTTCCCACGTTCTGGGATATGACAGCAAAATAACCAAAGACGAATTACAGCAGTCAACTGATTATGAGTCAAGTGATTCTGTCGGCAGATACGGGTTAGAAAAATTCTACGAAACGCAATTACGCGGAACTCCGGGTCAGCTTCAGGTTATTAAAAATGCGTCGGGCGTTAAAAAAGGCAACAAGGTTATTTCAAATCCAAAAGACGGATACAATTTAGTGCTTAATATTGACGCTAATCTGCAGAAAGTTATGTATGATTCACTGGAAAAAAGTATTAAAAATATTGGAGCAAGCAAGGGAGCGGCAGTTGCGTTAAATCCTAATACGGGGGCAGTGCTTGGGCTGGTTTCGTATCCGGCCTATGATGATAATATTTTTTCAAAAAGTATTTCAGTGGCAGATTCTAATGCGCTATTTAACGATCCGAACCAGCCGCTTTTTGACAGGGCGATTGCCGCGCATTATCCTACCGGTTCAACTATAAAACCGCTGGAAGCGTCGGCAGCTTTGCAGGAAAATTTAATTTCGCCAACCAAAGAAATAAACGACCCAGGGTATATCTTGGTGAAAAGCCAATATGACCCAAATGTAGTTTATAGGTTTGGCGGAGTTGAAGCGCACGGCTTGGTTGATATGAAAAAAGCTCTTGCCGTTTCGTCCAATATTTATTTTTATACCGTCGGAGGGGGATATGGCGACCAGCAAGGGCTGGGACCGGCAAGGATCAAGCAATACTTATCTTTGTTCGGCTGGGACAATAAAACAGGAATTGATTTGCCGGGAGAATATTCAGGATTTATCCCAAGTCCGGCCTGGAAGAAAGCTACAAAAGGACAATCGTGGTATGACGGCGATACTTATAATATGGCAATAGGGCAGTCTGATTTGCAGACAACTCCGTTGCAGGTTGCCGATGCTTATTGCGCTATTGCCAATGGCGGTACATTATACAAACCGGAAATTGTAAACAAAATCATTGACGGTTCGGGAGCTGACGCAAAGGTTATTGATCAAATTCAGCCGGAAGTTATCAGAAGTAACTTTATTGACCCTGCAAATCTGCAAATCGTAATGGAGGGAATGCGGGACGGTGTGTCACAGCCTTATGGGTTGTCAAAATATTTAAATGATTTACCGGTTCCTGTTGCCGCAAAAACCGGCACGGCAGAAATCGGAGTGGCCAATCATTACAACGTTTGGTCATCGGTGATTGCTCCATACACAAATCCGCAAATTGTTTTAGTAGTAACCGCCGAGGATGTCCACGGTTTGGGAGCGGTAACGCTGCCGGTGGCGCACGAGGTGCTTCAATGGTATTTCAGTAAAAAGCAACCAACGGCTAGCAATTCACAATCGGCGACTAGTAACCTGAAACCAGCAACCAGTAATCAGTAATTGAAATTTCTTGTAAAAAAAGAGGCGATTCGAGAGAACCGCCTTAGAGTTTGTTACCGATCTTCATCATTTGCGCGCACAACATTGTCCCAGGTATCTTTTCCGCACACTTTATACCCGATAGGACCATCGTGCCGGTCTTCGTCGTGAACTATTGTTCTTAACCCATGCCGGGGATTAATTCGCGCAAGACGTCGGATCATTGCGATGATTACCTCAGCCTTAGCGCGATTTTTGCAAATACAGAAACTAGTCCGATAGCCGCAATCATCGCAAGTATCGCAATGACATTTCTGTTTCCAAATATTGCATTCCCTTAAATAGGCCTGCCATTCGTATTTTGCAGCTTCTGCCCGTTCGTTTGCGGCGGCAAGCTGTCGCTCGCGTAAAATAGTGAGACTGCCTCGAAAACGTGACTGGCTTTGGCGAATTACGGCCCGCAAAGCAATTTTAGTAGCTTAGTGCACTGGATTAGCTCCTTTGTTTTTATGGGTTGAGGCAAAATTAACCTCAATTTCTTATATCATCTAAGATATTTACTGTCAATATACTAACATTATTAAAATAAAAAAAGTGGAAAATTTATAAAAAAAGAGAGCGGTTGATATGCCACCCTGAATTGTTCATTGATTTTCGCCGGTCTTTTTTGCTCTGAACCAGCTCAACGTATCGGTATTTTCCCGAAGGATTACCTTTAACCTATTTATCGGTTGTTTTCGAAGATCTCCCCATAATTGGTTTTCATAATTTTTGTTCCAGTGTTCTTCCCGCAACTCCTTGAATATTGAAACAATTTCTTTTATGATTTTTCGTTTCTCGATTATCTCACAAATTCTAACGACGACTGCCGCCAGGAAAACAAATCCCAAAAATCCAAAGATGATAAATAGAACTTCCATTGTTTCTCCTTTCGATTTGTTATGGTTTGGTTATTTATTCGCAGTAAATCAAAGAGCTGCTCACGAATAAGATATTAACATTTAATAAAAATATGTCAACAATTGTTAGAGTTTTGTAATTTTGGTACAATTAGCCATTCTTTATTCTTAATACTTACTTCTAGAATATGAGTACAATTGACGAGCTAAAAAAAGTTAGGGTACAAAAGTTAAAATCAATTGAAAGTAGTGGGCTTTTGGCATATCCGGCAAAAACGAAGAGAACTCACTCAATTACAGAAGCGCTAAAAGATTTCGCTGAACTTTTAAAAAGCGGAAAAGAAATATTTTTAGCAGGAAGAATTATGGCGATGCGTGGTCATGGGGGAGCGACATTCTTGGATATCAATGATGGTAGTGACAAAATTCAAGGACTAATTAAAGAAGATAAACTTGGCGAAAAAGGCTATAAATTTTTTACTGATCATTTTGATATCGGAGATTTTGTGGAAATAAAAGGCATTTTGACTGAAACAAAACGGGGAGAAAAAACAATTGAAGCCGAAGATTACAAAATGCTAGCAAAATCCCTGTTGCCTTTACCGGAAAAATGGCACGGATTGCAAGATGAAGAAGAAAAACTAAGAAAAAGATATTTAGATATTTTGTTTAATCCGGAAGTGAAAGAAATGATAAAAAAGCGCGCCGTTTTTTGGAATTCAATGCGCGAATTTTTGGTTCAAAAAGAGTTTTTAGAAGTTGAAACTCCGGTTTTAGAAACTGGCACCGGCGGAACTGATGCGCGGCCGTTTGTAACCCATCATAATGCGCTTGATATTGATGTTGATTTGAGAATTTCAGTTGGAGAGCTTTGGCAGAAAAAACTGATGGTCGCCGGGTTTGAAAAAACCTTTGAAATCGGCAGAATTTTTAGAAACGAGGGAATGGATGCCGAACATTTGCAGGATTATACGGCAATGGAATTTTACTGGGCTTATGCTGACTATGAACAGGGAATGGAATTTGTTGAGGAAATGTATAAATATATTGCCCAAAAAACTTTTGGGACTTTGGAATTTAAAATGAAAGGTTTTGAGGTTGATTTGTCAAAAAAATGGGAAAAATATGATTTCCAGTCAACAATTTCAAAATATACCGGTGTAAATATTGAAGAAGCAAGCCTTTCTGAAATGGAGAAAGTGTTGCAAAAATTAAAAATTGATTACGACAAAAAAGGTTTTAATATAACTCGCGCCATTGATAATTTGTGGAAATATTGCAGAAAAAACATTGGCGGCCCAGGATTTTTAATAAACGTGCCGGTTGTCATTGAGCCATTGGCAAAGAGAATGGAGAAAAATAAAAATTTGGTGCAAAGATTCCAGGTAATTTTGGCCGGTTCTGAAAACGGAAAAGGGTATTCAGAATTGAACGACCCAATTGATCAGGCAGAAAGATTTGCCGAACAGCAAAAATTGAGAGACAAAGGAGATGAAGAAGCTCAACGGTTTGATAAAGGTTTTGTTGAAGCGCTGGAATATGGGATGCCGCCGGCTTGCGGATTCGGAGTTTCGGAAAGATTGTTTGCATTCTTGATGGATAAACCAGCAAGAGAATGTCAAATTTTCCCGTTGATGAAACCCAGAGATTAGTTTTTAGGTTTTAGCTTATAGCTTTTAGAAAATCCGCTTCGGCGGATTTTTTGTAAAAAAATGCCCTCAACTATTTTAAGTTGGGGCATAAAGTCTTGTGGTCGACTTCTTGCTTTAATTACGAGTTCTTCAGGCCAGCGGCTATCCGTAGCTTTACGATGGCTCGAGCGATAATTTGACGAACCCTTTCAGAGGAAATTCCCAATACACGAGCTATCTGTCTTCTCGAACGGATTCCTGCTGCGCTGCTACGATCGAAATGTAGCTTGAGAACTCGTTGCGTTCGATTGTCCAGCAAATCGAACGCCTTTTCGATTTCCGTCGATTCGTGATCAAGGATGGCTCGATAAAGCTTTTCCATGACTTCTTTCTCCGTTAAATTTTAAAGGGGAACGTTTCACGTTCAATATTAACATAATCAATTTCTATGTCAATAGTTGCTGGGGACTTCTAATTTTGATACAATAACGATAATTTACAATTAAAATAATTCATTTTCATTTTGCACTTTGATTTTTGCATTTTGAATTTGAGCAAAGCGATTATGCTTGATATAAATTTTATTAGGGAGAATGTCGAAAAGGTTAAGAAGGCTTGCGTTGATAAAAATATTCTGTGCGATATTGATAAGCTTTTGGAATTAGACAAGAAGAAGAGGGAATTAATAGTAAAATCGGAGAATCTGAAAGCGGAGCAGAACAAAATCAGTCGTGGAGGAGTTAGAGACGAAGCTACTATTGCAAAGGCACGAGGGTTAAAGGAGGAATTCAGAAAAATTGAGCCAGAAATGGAAACAACCGAAATTGAACTTAAAAAAATGTTAGCGCAAGTTCCAAATATTCCTTTTAACGATGTGCCGGTTGGAAAAGACGATTCGCAAAATGTTGTTGCCAGAAAAGTTGGAAAACTGCCAAAGTTTAGTTTTGAACCAAAAGATTATTTAACTATTGGAGAAAATTTAGGAATTATTGATGTTCAAAGAGCGGCAAAAGTTGCCGGAGCAAGATTCGGTTATTTAAAAGGAGCTGCTGTTTTGCTTGAATTTGGTTTGGTAAAACTGGCAATGGACACTTTGCAAAAGAAAAACTTTATGCCGGTTTTGCCTCCGGTAATGTTGAAAGAGGAAATGGCAACCGGAACCGGATATTTTGAAGCAACCGACAAAGACGAAGCTTATTATTTTGAAAAAGATAAAATGTATTTGGTTGGAACTTCCGAGCAGTCGCTTGTGGCCATGCATGCCGACGAAATTTTAGATGAAAAAGATTTGCCGTTAAGATATGCCGGATTTTCAACTTGTTTTAGAAGAGAAGCGGGAAGTTACGGCAAAGATACAAAGGGAATTTTAAGGGTGCATCAGTTTGATAAAGCAGAAATGGTGATTTTTTCAACGCCGGAGCAGTCAAAAAAAGAGCACGCAATGATTTTGGCTCTGGAAGAACAGCTGATGAAAGCGCTAAAACTGCCATACCAGGTTATAAATATTTGCACCGGAGATATGGGCAGGCCGGCGGCAGCTAAACATGATATTGAAGCGTGGATTCCAATGGAAAATAAGTATCGGGAAACTCATTCAAACTCAAATTGTACAGATTATCAGGCGCGCAGATTAAATATTAAATATCGCGACAAAGCAGGTAAGGTAAATTTTGTGCATACATTAAACGGAACGGCCTTTGCTATTGGCAGAATAATTATCGCAATTATAGAAAATTATCAACAAAAAGACGGAAGTGTGAAGGTTCCATTAGTTTTGCAAAAATATACGGGACTGAAGATAATAAAATAAGCATTTGATGGAAAATCAAATTTTAGTAAGGAATTTAAATGTAAATTATAAAGTAATTGGCGATCAGCCCGGCAAACCCGTGTTGATTTTGCATGGTTGGGGTTCTAATTTGGAAAAGTGGGAGAAGATTGCAGAATTATTAAAAACTAATAAAAAAATTATTATCCCGGATTTGCCCGGTTTTGGAAAAAGTCAACAGCCGGAAAGTTCATGGAGCTTAAACAATTATGTTGAATGGCTAAACGAATTTACAGATAAGGTGCCGGAATTAAACAGGGGATTTTTTTTATTGGGCCATTCATTTGGAGGAGCTTTAGCAGCCAAGTTTGCCATAAAATACAACCAAAAAGTTGAACGGCTATTTTTGGTATCTGCGGCGTGCGTCAGAGAAAAAACCGGCGCCAAAAAAGTTTTATACAAACTTTCAAAAGTGGTAAAGCTGTTTTCCTTTTTGCCGTATTACGAGCAATTCAGAAAGGGAATTTATAAGTATGTGATCAGAAAAAGCGATTATGTGTATCAAAGCGGAATCATGAAAGAAACTTATCTGAAAGTTATTGCAGATGATATTTCTTTTAAGTTAGGTTTTGTAAAAGTTTCTACGGTAATTATTTGGGGAGACAAAGACACTTTTACTCCGGTTGACCAGGCGTATTTTATAAATAAGAAGATATCCGGTTCAAAGCTTTTCATAATTCCTGGAGCCGACCATTCGTTGCATATAAAAATGCCGGAAGTCTTGGCCGAAAAAATTAAAGAGAACCTATAATGGGTATAATTTTAGAAATTTTATTGGGTTTTTGGTTTATACGGGCTATAAAGTCCATCCTTTTTTGGATTTACCTTTGGCAGTTAAAGGAATATCATATTGGAAGATTTATCGATCACTTCAGAACGTTTAAAGGTAAAAAGATTTTTTTAAACAAAGTACAGGGAATAAAAATAATTTTATTGCTGTTGGCGTTGATAGGTTATTATTTTTCACAGGTGGTTCTGTATGCTTTGCTGGTTCTATATGTACTGGAAAGCTTGGTTTTTTTGCAGAATATTTTAAACGATAAATTAAAAAAACCAAAGATTACTTTTAAAACCTGCCTATTGTTTTTAATTTCATTTTTGGCAGTTACCGTATTTGCAGCTGTGTTATATTATCAGGATAGTTTACGAAGATTTAACATCAGTATTCTAATTTTCGATATTCTAACTCCGTTAATTATTTCTTTGATAGTTTTATTGATTCAGCCATTTTTTGTAATAGCAAGGAATGGAATTTTAAGAAAAGCTCGAATAAAGATTCTAGCGCATAAAAATTTAAAAATTGTCGCAATAACAGGAAGCTATGGCAAAACTTCAACGAAGGAATTTTTGACAACTATTTTAGCATCAAGATTTAGGGTGTTATCAACGCCGGAACACAAAAATTCAGAAATAGGAATCGCCCAGACAATATTTGGCAATTTGAATGATAATCACCAAATATTCATTGTTGAAATGGGTTCTTATAATAAAGGCGGAATAGATTTGCTTTGTAAAATTGCAAAACCCAGTATTGGAGTTGTAACCGGAGTTAACGAACAGCATTTGTCTACTTTTGGCTCAATGGAAAACCTGCTTTCAGCAGAGGGCGGCGGGGAATTGGTAAACAATCTTTTGCCTGATGGACTGCTGGTTGTTAATGGCGATAATAAATATTGCTTGGATTTATACAGAAAATCCGTAATTAATAAAAAAGTTTATTCGGTAAAAAATCATTCAGGCAGTTCTGACATTTGGGCGGAAAATGTTAAGATAAATAAAGAAAGTCTTTTGTTTAAAGCCGTACTGAAAAATAAGGAGACACTAAATTTTTCAGTTGATGTTTTGGGAGAGCATAATGTTGAAAATTTGCTTGGAGCGATACTTGTGGCCAAAGAGCTGGGTATGAGTCTTGAGGAAATATCGCGCTCTGTCAGGAATATAAAGGCAGAACAGGCCGGAATTACTCTAAGAAAGGGGGCGAACAACATTGATATTATTGATTCGTCATATTCTTCAAATCCTGATGGTGTTATTGCTGACTTGAATTATTTAAACGTATTTGAGGGTAAAAAAGTGATTGTGATGCCGTGCCTTATTGAGCTTGGTAAAAAATCAAATGAGATTCATAGACTGATTGGAAAAAAGATAGCGAAGGTTTGCGGCATGGCGATTATAACCACAAAAGATAAATTTGAAGAAATAAAAAATGGAGCTGTCAGTAGCGGTATGAAGCAAGACGAAATTATTTTTTGCGATAACCCGAGCGAAATTTTTAATTTAATAACCATATCGTGCAAGGGTGGTGATACAGTCTTACTTGAGGGACGAGTGCCAAATGAATTAATTAAATTGCTGAGTAGATAAAAAAGCCGAGTCTTGGGTAGACTCGGCGACCGGGACCGGCAGGTTTATTTTTTGGCCGGGAAATTAGCGTCAAACCATTTCTCTAATTTCCTAACCAGCCTTTCGGCTTTTTCGGGCAGCTCGGTGCCGCTGCGCAATGAATCAATCTTAGCGCCAAGCTCATCCTTGGAAATCCTGTAAATTTCCTCCAGTTTTTCGCGGAATGCTTGTTTAAAGGTTTCGTCATCCAAGATTCTGGATAACAGTTTGGCAAATTTAAACAAGTCGCGCACTTTCTTTAGCTTCATCCGCTTCTTTGCTTTCATTTGAGTTTTCCTTTAAGCAAGGTAAATGTGCAAATCTATACATATCATACATAAAATACAATAATTTTCAATGGCAAACAGATTTAAACCAATTTCTATTTCTTTATCTCCAAACGTCCAAAATGACGATGTGCTTTTGGCTTTGAAGTTAATATTTCAGCCGTGGAAATGGAAAAACGGTAAGGCCGTAAAGCAATTAGAAGAAAATTTTAAGAAATATCTTGGCGTAAAATATGCGATTACTTTCAATTCAGGGAGAAGCTCGCTTTATGCGATTTTAAAATCATTAGATTTGCCGGAGAGAAGTGATGTGTTATTACAGGCATTTACGTGCAATGCGGTGCCAAACCCAATCTTGTGGGCAAAACTAAATCCGATTTATATTGATTGCGCCAATGATTTCAATATAGATATGGTAGATCTAAAAGCTAAAAGCTCTAACCTAAAAGCTATCATAGTTCAGCATACATTTGGCAAGCCGGCAAATATGGATGAGATTATTCATATTGTGCGACATAATAATGCTATTTTGATTGAAGATTGCGCGCACGCCTTAGGGACGGAATTTAACGGACAAAAGGTTGGAACTTTTGGCGATGCCGCATTTTTCAGCTTTGCCAGGGACAAAGTTATTTCTTCTGTTTATGGCGGAATAGCGGTAACAAATAATGATGTTATCGGTAAAAAACTGGAGGAGTTGCAAAAAGAGTTTGGCCAGCCATCAAACTTTTGGATTTTCCAGCAGATTTTACACCCGATTTTATTGAATTTTATTATTTTGCCGATTTATAACTTTTTGGATTTGGGAAAAATATTTTTAGTTTTATCGCAATTCACACACATTTTATCAAAGGCGGTCAGCTGGCAGGAGAAAAGGGGATTAAAACCCGATTATTTCCCAAAAGCATTACCAAATGCGCTTTCAATGATGGCGCTTCATCAATTTGAAAAGCTGGATACATTTGCCAATCATCGGGAAAAAATAGTACAATTTTATTATAGTAATTTAAAAAATACGTCATATATTTTACCTGACATAACCGGCAAGCAAAGTTTTTTAAGATTTTCTGTAAAGCATCCAAAGGCGCACGAAATAATTTACGAAGCCTGGCACAAAGAAAATATTTTACTGGGGGATTGGTATACAACTGTGATCGCTCCATTTGATACAAAAATGGAAGAAATGAGATATAGTTTTGGAATGTGTCCAAACGCCGAGAGATTAGCAAAACAAACCTTAAATTTGCCGACACATATAAATATTTCCATGAAAGATGCCGAAAGAATAATAAATTTTCTTAAAAAATGGAGGTAAAAGGAATTTTAGACAAAAAAATATGGGAGGAATTTGCTTCAAAGTGTGAAGAAAAAACTTTCTTGCAGTCTTGGAGTTGGGGCGATTTTCATTTGTCTTTAGGAAATAAAGTATGGCGATTCGGAATTTATGAAAATTCCGAATTGATTTCTGTTGCATTGGTTGTCAGAATCTCGGCGAAGAGAGGGTCATTTTTGTTGGTACCGCATGGGCCAATTATTAAAAATCCAAAATCCAAAGCACAAAATCCAAAACAAATTCTGGAAATTTTACTACAAAAACTGAAGGAAATTACGAAACAAGAAAAGGCGGATTTTATCAGGATAAGTCCGATTTGGAAAAGAACGGCTGAAAACGAAAAATATTTTAAAGATTTGGGATTTAAAACCGGGCCGTTGCATTATCATCCGGAATCAAGTTGGAAATTGGATATTTCCGGCAGTGAAGACGAAATACTGGCAAGAATGCGCAAAACAACTAGATATTTGATAAGACAGGCGCAAAATAATAAGGATGTTGAAATTTTAAAAAGCACAAATGTAAAAGATGTTGAAACTTTTTACAGCATCCATCAGGAAGTTGTAAGAGCACAGAAATTTGTGCCGTTTTCTATGGAATATCTGACTAAGGAGTTTTCGGCATTCTTAGGTGATAACAACATTTCGTTATTTCTTGCCAGATATAAAGGAGAAATTATTGCAGGATCTTTTGAAATTTTTTGGTCAGAAATCGGATTTTATCATCATGCCGGACTTATGCCAAAATATAAAAAACTGCCGGTTTCTTATTTATTGCAATGGGAAGCCATAAAAGAAGCGAAAAAAAGAGGATGCAAAATATACGATTTTTGGGGATATGCCAATCCGGTTAAAAACCCAAAGCATCCGTACTCCGGGCCGACGTTATTTAAAATGGGTTTTGGCGGTTATGTAGAAGAATATGTAAAAACTCAGGATTATATTCTGTCGCCAAAATATTGGATAAATTATATAATAGAAAAGGCAAGAAAAATTAAGCGCGGTTTGTAGTTATGTCTTATAGGAAAAAACATATAAATCCGAAAATTAAAAGATTAAAACCTAAACAGCCGTTTTTCAAGAAACCATTGTTTTGGGTTATTTTTGTTATAATAATTGTTGCGGTAACTTTATATTTCCTGCTGTTTTTCCCTAAATTACAAGTTGAGAATATCAATGTTTCAGGCAACGATAAGGTGCAGACTGCAGATATTCTGGCGTTTGTAAAGCAAAACTACAATACTAAGCTATTCGGTTTTATGGGAGTTAATATGCTTTCAAGAAGTATTTTTATGTTAAATACCGATAAATTATCAAACAATATTCTTGTTAATTTTCCGGACATTGCAGAGGCGAATATTCAAAAACAGTTTCCTCAAACTATTAATTTAAATATTAAAGAAAGAACGCCGTTCGGAGTATTTTGCTCATCAGATGATAAATGCTTTTTGATAGATAACAACGGAGTTATTTTTGAGAACTTAAACAATGTTCCCGATAGCTATTTATTGCTTCAAAATGAACCGAGTGCTCAGGATTTTACAGACGGGCAATCGGTTGTTGATAGAAATATTATAGAAATAATTTCTAAAGTACAAAAAAGTCTGGAAGATAACTTTCAGATAGATACAAAGAAAGTTTTCCTTTCAAACCCAATTATATTTAAAACCTCTGAAAATTGGCAGATTTATTTTGACCCAAATTCAGATATAGATTTACAGATTTCAAAAATGGATTCACTTCTTAAAAATGACATTTCGCCGCAGGATAGAAAAACATTACAATATATATATTTGCAATACAAAGATAAAGCGTATTATAAATAGAACCGGAGGAAGTAATAAAAGGCCGTCTATTTGCAATAAATAGGCGGTTTTTTCGTAGGCGGAAAGCACCGCCGAAGGTATTGACAACGGTTGATTTATATTATATACTAATAGATAATATAAAACATGCATTTTGCTATTGACTTTTATGATTTTTTCAACAAAATGTATCTGTAATTACCAATGAACAAAAAACAAAAAGAACTGATAAAAATATATATATTTTTGTTTCTGGTTATATATGTAATTATAAACTGGGACACTGTTTCCTGGGCTTTTAATTATAAAGAGGTTTCCGGTCTTGCGTATGCATTTTTCAACCCCTATCAGGAAAGTCCGCTTTTGACAGATGATTTTACTGTCCCCAACCAAAATACGCGACTGGTATTTACTCAAAATGCAAAA
This sequence comes from Candidatus Staskawiczbacteria bacterium, assembly GCA_963761865.1. Taxonomy (GTDB): domain Bacteria; phylum Patescibacteriota; class Minisyncoccia; order Minisyncoccales; family Staskawiczbacteraceae; genus VGLO01. The sequence continues at coordinate 386,879 of CAVXIE010000002.1, forward strand.
ACCGCCGGCGTATTAGCAATTGAAGAAAACTATCCATATTCGGATAAAAGCGACTCGCTGGAAATACCGACTATAGGATTGGTTACTCCATTAGTGATAGGAGAAAGCACAGATGTTGCGGCCTTAGAGAAAGATTTAGATAATGGGGTGGTTTATTATCCCGGATTTGTGCTGCCGGGAGAAAACGGACAGATTGTGGTTTTAGGACACTCAGCTCCTCCTGGATGGCCCCATATAAAGCACGATTGGGTCTTTACGGATATAAGCAAATTGCAGACCGGGGATCAAATTATTTTATATTTCAATAATAAGCAATATATCTATAATGTAATTTCAAAAGATATAATTAAACAAGGGCAAGATATAACATCAAGCGCATTAAGTGCAAATAATAATATACTGGCAATTGTAAGTTGCTGGCCGCCGGGAAAGAATTATGAAAGAATATTGGTTCAAGCGGAACTTCTGTTGCCAAGCGGCCAAGTAAGTATTAATCGTTAAAATCGTTGACAAAGCAAACTAAATATGATATACAAAGCAAATAATAATAAAAATATGAATAAAAATAATAATTCTATGAATAGCGAAAAAAATAGTATTTTTAAAGGAACTTTTCCGACAGCTTTGGCACTGTTGGTTGTTTGCATATTTTCGTTAACATTTTTTGCACAAACTACTTCTGCCGCTACTACTACCCTAGATTGGAATACCATCTATAACTATACGGGTTATGGTCTAAGCTTCCATGCCGACGGACACGATGGCGCATTGCATGCTGATATGTCAAGTGCCAATAAGGTTTGCCAGGTGCGAGGTTATGTAAGCGCAGCATCTTTTACCACAAGCAGTTATTCCAGCTGTGGCGATAATTATTATTACCAATGGACAGGCTCTAAATGGCAATACCACAATGCCTGTGATTCAAATTCGTATCTTCAAACTCTTACCTGTAATAATGTAACGATAGCATGCAGTTCAAACGCACAATGCGGAGTCAACGGTTTAACCGGCGGAGCATTTTGCCAAAACAACGGAGTTTATAGAAATTTTACGACCTATACTTGCAATAACCAGGGAACAGGGAGCTCAAGCTGTACAAATACATCTGTGCCTCAATTACAAAATAACTGTTCCTCGGGACAGACATGTTCAAGCGGAAGTTGTGTCAACTTTGCCTGCAGCGGTAATTCTGATTGCGGTAGTAACGGATTGACCGGCGGACTTTTCTGCCAGGGCAATGGAGTTTTCAGAAATTATTTAACTTATACCTGTAATAATCCAGGGACAGCAAGCGCAAGTTGTACGAATACAACCTCAGCTCAGCTGCAAAATAATTGTTCTTCCAACCAGATATGTTCTTTGGGCGTCTGCACGAATGTTCATATCAATTGTAGCGCCAGCACTGATTGCGGAACCAATAGTCTAACCGGCGGAGCTTTTTGCCAGAATAACGGAGTTTATCAAAACTTCATAACTTATACATGTAATAATCCCGGAACTGTCAGTTCAACTTGCTCAAATGCAACTGTAGCAAGATTGCAAAATACTTGCACCGGAAATCAAACCTGCAGTAATGGAAGCTGTAATGCGGTTGCTTGTAGTTCAAATACCGATTGCGGAACAAATGGCTTAACCGGTGGAGCGTTTTGCCAAAATAACGGAGTTTACAAAAACTTTATAACTTATACCTGTAATAATCCGGGGACAGCAAGCTCAAGCTGTACTAATACGACTGCCGCTCAATTGCAAAGTGCTTGCACCGGAAATCAAACCTGCAGTAATGGAAGCTGTAATGCGGTTGCTTGTAGTTCAAATACCGATTGCGGAACAAATGGCTTAACCGGTGGCGCATTCTGTCAAAATAACGGAGTTTACAAAAACTTTATAACTTATACCTGTAATAACCCGGGAACGGCAAGCTCAAGCTGTACGAATACATCAGCGGCTCAATTACAGAGCGGATGTTCAACAAATCGAACTTGTTCAAATGGAAGCTGCAGCAATATTGCCTGCAGTTTGAATACAGATTGCGGAACAAACAGCTTTACCGGCGGACCTTTCTGTCAGGGTAACGGAGTTTACAAAAATTTCGTAACCTATACTTGTAACAATCCGGGAACTGTCAGCTCAAGCTGTACGAATGCAACTGCGCCTCAATTGCAGACAACCTGTTCAGGAAGCCAAACTTGCAGCGGAGGAAGCTGTACAAATACTTGTACGACACATTCTTATCAACAGTGTTCAGGAAACTCAGTTTATTGGTATGATTCCTGTGGGAATATACAAGACGTTGCAGTTACTTGCGGTGCCAATCAAACTTGTTCAAATAACAGTTGTGTGGTAAACCCTAATATAAGCACATGTACATATCATGCATATCAGCAATGTATAGGGAACAACGTCTATTGGTTTAATTCCTGCGGAGCTCAGCAAGAGTTATATCAAAGCTGTTCTTATAATCAAACTTGCTCAAATAACACCTGCATAACCAATCAGAATATAAATACATGTACATATCATGCATATCAGCAATGTATAGGAAATAACGTATATTGGTTTAACTCTTGCGGAGCTCAGCAGGATTTATATCAGGTGTGCTCATATGGCCAGACCTGTTCAAACAATAGCTGTATAACAACATACCAGCAACCCGTATATCAACCGGTTTATCAGCCTCAATATCAATATCCTACTCAGCAGGAGACATTAACAACCACTGAAATGATAAGGAATCTTTCAGCGGGAAATTTGAACTGGACAAAGTCTGTTTCTGCAAATCCTTCTGATATTGTTCAATTCCAGGTTACCATTCAATCTGTGGTAAACCAGACGGTAAATAACGTTATGGTTCACGAAACCTTCCCGCCAAATCTTTATTACTATAATAACTTGACTGTGGACGGAGCTTCTGTCGGCGGAGACATTACTGCAGGAATTAATATCGGTAGTGTTACGCCGGGCCAGACAAGAATCATCACATATCAGGCACAAGTCGGACCTACTCAAAATTTCCCATACGGTTCTACAATATTAGCTGACCCTGTAAATGTCACCAGCACCGATCCTAATTATTTACAGACAAGCACGAACGGAGCTACAATTGACGTTACAAAAAATACAACGCCGATTGTTCAGCCAACATCAGTTTCTACCGGTTTGACCAACAACATTTTTGTGGACTCATTCTTCTTGCCGTTGATTCTTGGAATTATAGCAATCTGGCTTTGGAGAGCAGGAGTTTTCTCAAACAAAACATCAAAGCAAAAACAATTTAAAAACAGAATTTAGTGAATAAAAAAGCGCCTCTCTTGAGGCGCTTTTTTAGTGTAATATAGGTTTTATTTGCGTCCGCTAAAAGCGCTTTCCAGGGTTTCGTCGTCGGCATATTCCAGTTCGCCGCCCACAGGAAGGCCTTGGGCCAAATGACTTACTTTTATTGTAAATTCTTTTAATATTCTTTCAACCAAAACTGCCGCGGCTCGGCCTTCAGGAGTCGGATTAATTGCGATAATTATCTCTACAAAATTGATATGGGGTAGACCGAATTTTTCCGAATGGCTTATTCTCTCTTTCAATTCTGTCAGCCGTAAATTATTGTGTTTAAGATTTAACGGTCCGCCGAGAATAAAATATAAGCCGATATATTTTTTTGTGTTTTCAATTGAAATTAAATCGGTTTCTTTCTCAACGATACACAATAGTTGTTTGTTCCTTGAATTATTTTGGCAAATTTCGCACAGGCTTTCATTTTTGGAAACTTCATATGGATTAAAACAAAAACTGCATAATTTTACCTTATTTTTTAAATCCAAAATTGCATTTGCCAATTCAACAATTTTTTCCTTTGGTTGTTTCAGTAAGTAAAAAACAAAACGACCGGCGGTTCGATGACCGACAGTAGGGAAGTCAGAGAATAAATCTTTAGCTTTTTTGATAGAATCTGCCATACTATGCTGCTTCAACTTCGGTTACATAATCTCCTTGTTCAAGGTTCCTGAAGCTGACGCGTTGTTCGTCAAAGAAAAGTTTTACTCCGCCTTGAGCTCCGTTTCTGTGTTTTGCCACAATAATTTCGGCAATATTTTTTTCTAAGGTATTTTCGTTATATTTATCTTCTCTATAAATAAACATAACCACGTCGGCGTCTTGCTCAATGGCTCCGGATTCGCGCAAGTCAGAAAGCATTGGTCTATGTGGCGTTCTTTGTTCAACTGCTCGCGAAAGCTGAGACAAAACCAACACCGGAATATTTAACTCTCTTGCCAGCTGTTTTAATGCACGCGAGTTTTCGGTGACCTGCTGAATAGGTGAGGCAAATTTATTGGTTGAATCCATTAACTGCAGATAATCAATCACAAGCAACCCGAGGCCTCTGTCGGCTTGTAACCTTCTTGCCATAGCCCTCATTTGCATAACATTTGTAGTTCCGGCATCGTCAATATAAATGGGAGCTTCGGATAATGTGCCAATAGCTGATTGCAGTCGTGAAAAATCGTTATCGCCGGGACCATCCTTCAGTTTGCCGGTTCTTAATCGCCAGGAATCAACATTGGCTTGGCTGGCAAGCAATCGCTCGGCAAGTTGGTCTTTTCCCATTTCAAGGCTGAAAATTCCAACCGGCAGGTTTTCATAAACGGCAACGTGTTTGGCAATATCAAGCGCCAACGAAGTTTTTCCCATTGATGGTTCTGGCTGCCAAAATTATCAGGTCAGATCTTTGCAAACCGGAAAGCATATTATCAAGCTGTTTAAATCCGGTTGGAACTCCGCGGTACATTGACTGGTTTTTTGACAGCTGGTCAATTCTTTCAAATGTGTCGCCCAAAATATCTTTGATAGCGACAAAATTTTGCGACAAAGATTTCTGCCCAATAGAAAATACTCGTTTTTCAGCTTTATCAAGCAAAACATCAACATCTTGAGATTCGTCAAAAGCATCAAGACCAATGTCGTGAGAGGCTTCAATTAAATCTCTTAAAATTTTCTTTTCTTTTACGCTTTTTGCATAATTGGCAACGTGTGTTGCGGTTGGAACAGAATTAATTAAAGAAGTTAAATAAAACGATCCGCCGACTTGTTCGAGTTTTTCTTTTTCGCGCAACCTTGCTGAAACTGAAATAATATCTATCGGCTCCATTTTGCTAAATAAATCCAGCATCGCATTATAAATCTCTTTGTGTGTATCTTTATAGAAATCATCAGGAACTACAAAATCAGAAACACGGACAATAGCATTTTTGTCCAACATCAAACAACCCAAAAGGCATTGTTCTGCTTCAACATTTTGCGGCGGTTTTTTTTCTTTTATTATGTTTGCCATTTCGATAGGTTTTAGGTTATAGCTTTTAGCTTATAGTAACGATGCAACTAAAACCTAACACCTAAAAGCTTAAACCTAATTGAGTAATCCTACCATTTCGGGGAAGGAAAGCGCAACTATTGACAAGCATTCTTTATTATGCTATGATTAAGCCGTAGTGGGAACCATGTCAATTTAACCCCTGAAGGAGATGTGTCACGATGTTTACTTTTTCTTCTCATCGTCCTAGCGCTTTCGTGCTTGTTGGCAAGTCAACAAAAGAAGGCTCGAAGGGCATGACTGTCAGGATAATCGGGCCATTCTTCGACGAGAGAGAGATTGATCAGTTCGTCGAAGAGATGAATAAGCTCGATGGAATGAAGTGGAGAAAGGTTAATGAGATAACGTATATAGACGACGAACGTGGAAGGAGATATGATGTGGAATGCCTGAATTTCCCAAGTACGTATCTCAGGAAATAAAGAGCGTCAACTCTATAAATGACCACTTCACGAGGAAGCGAAAGGGCGATCGAAAGACCGCCCTTTAAACTGTAAAAAATCCGTCGTTTTGCGGCGGATTCTACTTTCTATTTTCTAGTTTTTCCGAAGTACCGTTCCATCTTTCGTGTCCTCAACCGTGTAACCGTATTTCTCAATTTCCAGTCGTAACTCATCTGATTTTTGCCAGTTTTGGGCTTTTCTATAATCTTCTCTGGTTTTTGATAATTCTAAAACTTCTGATGGTATATTTGATTCTTTTAGTTTATCAAAATCAATAATACCGAAAATTTTGTTAATTTCCTTAAAGAATTCATAAATCTCACTGGCATCTTTTTTTGTTATTGAGCTTTGGGATAAATATATGTTTGCGGTTTTTACAAATTCAAAAATAACAGTAAAGGCTTTTGGGGTATTAAAATCATCAGCTAAGCTTTTATAAAATTCTTCCTTGGTTTTGGATAATAATTTTTTTAATAATTTTGCATTTTGACTTGAAGCTTTGATTTTTGATTTTTGATTTTTGATTTTGCGCAGAAACTCTTCTATCTTTTCCAGAACCGATTTTACTTCAAGCATTGTTGACTCGGAATAATCAATAGGTGAGTGCCATAAATTTTTAGCTATCCAAAATCTTAATTGTTGAACCGAATACCGCTTTAAAAATCCTTCAATGGTTATAAAATTATTAAGGGACTTGGACATTTTTTGACCGTTGATAGTTAAAAATCCGGTATGCATCCAATATTTTGCCATTGGCTTCTTGCCGGAAATAGATTCCATTTGGGTAATTTCGGCTTCGTGGTGAGGAAAAATTAAATCTCTGCCGCCGCCGTGAATATCATACTGTGCGCCGAAAAACTTTTCGGTAATTGCCGTATCTTCAATGTGCCAGCCCGGCCTGCCTTTGCCAAACGGGGCATTCCAGCACGGTTCGTTTTTATGGTTTTCAGAAAACTTCCAAAGGCAAAAATCGCCTCTATTTTTTTTATCTTTTGAATAATCTATTCTTGAAAAAGCATCGTCGTTTTGCAGAGTTGTTCTGCCGGAAAGCTTTCCATAGCCTTTAAACTTTGTAATGTCAAAATAAATTCCATCTTCAAGTTTGTATGCAAAACCCTTTTTTGTGAGACGATTCTATCTGGCTTATGATTTCTTTTATATAGTCAGTTGCTCTGGCATATTTTTTTACACTTGAAATTCCAAGAGTTTTCATATCCTTAAGGTATTCCTTTTCAAACGCTTTAGATAAATCCAATGGCAAAACATCTTTTTCTCTTGCTCTTAAAATTATTTTGTCATCTATATTCGTTATATTTTGAAGGTAAAAAACATCAAAACCGAGGCTTTTCAAATACCTAGCAAAGCAGTCAAAAATAACATAGGTTCTTGCGTGGCCGATATGCGAAAAATCATACACGGTTGGACCGCAAACAAACATATTTATTTTATTGCGTTTGAGCGGAATAATGGAATCTTTTTTACCTGTTAATGTATTAAATATTTTTATTTTTTCCATGTTCAGCCATTTTACCAAGTTTTCGCAAACTTTTCAATGTTTTATTTTTATGTTATCTTTAGTTATTATGAAAAAGACTGATATTTTTTTTGCGCTTGGTGGAGGAATACTGATCGGTTTTTTGGTAAGTGATTTTTTGAAAGAGTGGGGGATTCACCTTGGCTTATTAGCTTCAATCATTTTTTGGATTGGTTTTCCGCTTTTTTCTCTGTTATGCTTGTGGCTGGCATATATAATAAACAAAAAGATAACTTTTATCCTTCAGATTGCGAAGTTTTTGCTGGTTGGCTCATCAGCTACGGCCATTGATTTAAAACTATTTGAGTTTTTGGTTTGGATTTCTTTATTTGCGTTTGTATTGCCCGCATTTATTTTGAAAGGAATTTCTTTTGTAATAACCACGGCGATAAAATATTGCGGAAACAAATATTGGACTTTTCAAAAAAATGATAAAAAGGGGATGCATATAGAAATTGCCAAGCTTATTATTATGGATACGGTTGCGTTACTGCTTAATGTTTTGGCGTTTTACTTTTTTGATAAAATGCTTGGTCCGCAGTTTAGGTTATCAATATCGTTATGGACAAAATTGAGCGTGATTCTTGCCGCTCTGGCGGCGGCAACATTTACATTTTTAGGATATAAATTTTTTGTATTTAGGGTTAAAAATATTGAAATAAAAACAAATGGAAACTAATAATATCGTATTATACCGCAAATATAGGCCTCAAAGTTTTGCGGAAATTATTGGACAGGAGCATATTACTCAAACCTTGAAAAATTCAATAAATTCCGGTTCAATTTCGCATGCGTATTTGTTTACCGGACCGCGGGGCTCGGGCAAAACAACTATTGCCAGGATTTTTGCCAAGGCTATTAACTGCGAAAGGCCAAAAGATGCCGAGCCGTGCAACAAGTGCGATTCGTGTCTTGAAATTATGGCGGGAAACTCAATGGATTTAATAGAAATTGATGCTGCATCTCACACCGGAGTTGATGATATCAGAGAATTAATCAGCGGAATAAAGTTTGCACCAGTAAAGTCAAAATACAAAATATTTATAATAGACGAGTGTCATCAGCTTTCAAAATCTGCGGCTAATGCATTGCTGAAAACCCTGGAAGAACCGCCGGCCCACGCAATATTTTTGCTGGCAACCACCGAGGCACATAAAATGATTCCGACCATTGTTTCAAGGTGTCAGCGATTTGATTTTAAGCGCTTGCAGGTTGCGGAAATTTTAAAAAAGCTTGAATTTATTTTAAAAAAAGAAGATATAACATTTGAACTATCGGCATTGCCATTGATTGCTTTAAATGCACGCGGGTCATTTAGAGATGCCGAATCTTTGCTTGATAAATGTATAAATTTCTCGGGCGCGCATTCAACACTAAAAACAAAAGATATAAAAGAAATTCTGGGAATTGTTGAAGTCGGCCAAATATCAAAATTATCCGATTTGATTTTTAAAAAAAATGCCAAGGATGCAATTTTATTGCTCAATTCATTAGCCGAAGAGGGGATTGACCTTCAGGAGCTTGCCAAAACGATGGTATTTTACGTAAGGCAATTACTGTTGTTAAAAATAAATCCTGAATTTTTGAATTTGCAAAATTCCGGTTTAGCGGCGGAAGAGTTGGAAAAAATGAAACTGCAAATTTCAGAGGCAACCGAAAAAGACATTCAAAAACTTTTAGAATTATTTATTGACGCTGAAAACAAAATGAAATATTCATCAATCCTACAATTACCGCTGGAACTGGCGATTGTCGGCTTTGCCTATACTGAAAAATAGCATTTAAAAAGCGTATCAAATGGTGGAAATGATACGCTTTTTTGTTGGTTTAATCTTCTGAATCTTCTTCCTCGTCGTATTCATCGTTCCGATATTTATTTCTTCTCCCTTTGCTGAAAAGAAAAAATAAAATTATCAGTGATAAAATACCTAATACAATATATGTTGCCGTTTTATTCCCGTCAAAGTATGACTTTAGCGAATCAAGCAAAGATGCGGTAAATTGCGTTGGGTTAAAATTTGAACTATTGCCGGGGCCTGTGTCAGAATTTCCGCCAAAAACCAAATGATGCACCTGATTATTAATGGAATTATTAAAAGCGGCAATGCCGGACTTTATCGGATTGGATTGTGAAAAGTTTTCAATCCCATTTTGAATGTTGCTCAAAAAAGAAGGCGACGCATCTGTATTATCTGTTCCGGCAGAATCCGACCCGCCCGCATCGTAATTATTTGCCGTTTGATTCAAGATTGAGCCAACGGTTGAATCAGCCGATACAGAAGTATTATTCTGTGTTGCCGGTGAACTTATTGAAATAATTTTTGGAGCGGTGGTGTCGCTTTGCGGGTCGCCATCGCTTGGATTTGTTCCGATAATTTCTGCGGTAATGCTATGGTTACCTGCAACGGCTTGCCAATCGGTCCAAACATCTCCATAATCGTTCGGCCTGGCATTGAATTGCTGGGGCGCACCAATATTTTTTCCGTTATCAGAAAATACAACAAATCCGGATACATCAGCATCTCCTGTATTTAAAACCTTGCAGTAAATTCTGACTAGATCTCCGCCGGCGATATTATTTTCAGAAAAAGTAATATCTTTTTCGTTTATAGAAAGCGAGGTCGTGGCAAATGCAAAATTGCGCGACGGCAAAAAACCAAGAACAGCGGTTGTCAGCGCAAAAATTATAAAATTTATTTTTTTCATATGACCTTTCCTAATTTTACTCCTTTTCTTGAAAAATGTAAAAATTGTGGTAAGATTAAACGGATGATACATTCGTTGCAGCATATGAACTTAGGTAGTATGATTTATTTATATATAAACTAGGTTCAAATGATTGCAAAACAAAAGGAAAAAAACAAGGCCATCGAATTAAGAAAACAGGGATTGTCGTACCGAGAAATTTTAGGACAGATTTCGGTGGCAAAATCATCGTTGTCGTTATGGCTAAAAAGTGTTAAATTGGCACAAGAACAAAAGCAACGGCTAACTGATAAAAAATTGGCTTCAGCGCGAAAGGGAGCGTAAAAAATGAAAGATATTAGAATAGCTCTTACAAAACAAATAAAAGATAAAGCAAGAAATGAAATTGGCAAATTATCCCAAAAGGAGCTTTGGCTAATCGGAATAGCGCTATACTGGGCAGAAGGAAGTAAAGAAAAAGAGCAAAGATCTGCTAAAGTAATATTCTCTAATTCCGATCCGCGAATGGTAAAAGTATTCGTGCAGTGGCTTTTAGAGATTATTAAACTGCCGAAAGAAAAAATTTGTTTCAATATTGTATTACACGAAAATAACAAATATAGAATAAGAGAAGTTAATAATTTTTGGCTGAAACATACAGATTTTTCGAGGAAAAGTTTCGGAAATATGTATTTTAAAAAAAGCGAAATAAACACTAAGAGAAAAAATATTGGAGAAAACTATTTTGGTTTACTGAGAGTGAAGACAAAAGAAGGTTCAGGTTTAAACAGGCAAATTCAAGGATGGATAGAGGGTATATATCAAAATTTATAAACATTGCGGGGTCGTCTAACGGTAGGACAATTGCCTTTGGAGCAATTTATTCTGGTTCGAATCCAGGCCCCGCAGCTTTGAAGGGAAGTATCGAGAGTCCTGAGAGGCTCAATAAAAGCCGATATTTCCCAATCTCATCTCAGTTATCGCATACCGGCTGAGCGCCGTATCCAGAGATTAAAAAGTCGCCTTTTAGGCGATTTTTTGTTAAAGTAAAAGATAATCTAAAAAAATAATATGTCATTAATCACTAAGAAAAATATTCTATTAACAGGTGCAGGTTTTAGTGCAAATTTTGGGGGATTGTTAGCCAGAGAGATGTGGTCAAAAATACTAAGTAATCCAAAAATGGATCAATTGCCACAAATAAGAGAAATATTAAAAAAGGATTTCGATTTTGAGTCAGTGTATTCAAATGTTAAAAATAATGCATTAATCAGTAAAGCTGATAAAGATTTGTTTCAACAGATTGTTTTGGAAAGTTATTCTAGTATGGACAATGCTTTAAAAAATTACCGCATTGGGGGTTTCCCAAAATCAGGTTTCTATATCGGTAATGTTACAAAATTGCTGGGTGAATTCTCCGGAGTGGGAAGGGAAGTCGGTGCTCATTTTACACTTAATCAAGATTTATTAGTTGAAAGAGAAACACAAATAATACCTCTCGGTCTTTCTACGCCGCAAAACTCAGCCTATCGGAATTACATAAGCTCAATGCAGATTGATTTTACTAAACAAATAGTATTGCCTGACGAGCAATCACTAGAAGAATTTAAATCTAAACATCTGCCCTCTAATGGCAGTTATTGTTATATAAAATTACACGGCTCGCTTGGGTGGTTATCACACGATGGGCATCAGCAATTGATTTTAGGCACAAATAAAATAGAAGATATTAAAAAAGAGCCTTTGCTTAATTGGTATTTTAATATTTTCAGAGATGCCATCTCGCAGAACGGAGTCAAACTATTTGTGCTTGGTTATAGTTTCCGTGATGAGCATGTAAACGAAATAATTATAGATGCGATAGAAAAAAACCATATTCAAATTTATATTATCTCACCTGAAGACCCGGAAAGTTTTAGGGACAGAATGGAAGGGAAGGTACCGTACGGATCTTATGAGGTAAATAATAGAACGATGAAAATATGGAATGCTGTAGATGGTTATTTCCCTTACCGGTTAAATGAGATTTTCCCTGCCAACCAAATGGATACGGCGGTGGCCCAAGATATAAAAAAACTGATGAATAAATAGAAATATTCCAAACACAAGACCGCTGAAAATCAGCGGTCTTGTGTTTATTCGGCGAATGTGATGATTTTATCTTTGAGGGTTAGTTTGTTTTGCAGATGCGATAATAATTCACGCTTCTCAAATAAGTTCCCCTCTTTTAGAATATACTTTGCATAATTTTTCATATCGACGTCCATCACCTGGACTTTCTGTTTTTCCGTTCCAAGTACATTCTGAAATTTATAATATCTGTCCACTTCGTCTTTTACTTTTTTTCTCAGTCCAAGTTCATCCAAGCTGACCCGATCTATAATGCCAATTAGCTGCAGGATAAGTTCTTCTTCTCTTATATATCCGCCCTTGCAATGGAGATCCTTTGATCTTGTGCAGCCATAGTAAATATATTTTACCGTAGTGCCGTCTTTTAATTTTTTGTATTTTTCTTCGGCTGTTACTCCGGATCCGCAGTGCCCGCATTTCATCAGTTTAGTAAAGGAAAATTCCTTGCTGGCATATTTGAAGTCGCATTCGTTAGTGAATTGTTTTTGCACAAGATCGTACAATTCTTTTGTTATTATCGGAGTATGTCTGCCAGTGTACCAAGTTCCGCTTTTCATCGGATATTGGAATTGACCGTAATAAAATGTGCAGCTGAGAATTCTATAAACATTGCTGAGCCAGAGGGGATTGCCGTTTATTGAGGTGAACCTGATTTCTTTGAGCCATCGGTGAACTTTTCTGCCACTCCAATTTTCGTAAGCAACCTTTTCAAACATTTGTTTGATTACTGGCGCTCGATCAGGATCCACCATAACGTATCCTTTTCTGTCCGTCCTTTTTTCGTTTAGGTATCCGGTCGGGGCAGGAGCAGGCCATAATCCCATTTCGCATCTGGCCCTCAACCCTCGTTTAACATTGACTCCTTTCTGGTCGTTTTCGAGCTTGCCCTGAGCACCCAGTATCATAAGAAGAAATTTTTCGCTCGGGCTATTGGTGAACTTCTGGCCGAATGTTCTTATCTCGTGAAGTCTTTTTTGATCCAGAAAATCAACTAGTATTCCAAGATCTCCGGCGTTTCTACTCAATCTGTCCGGAGCCCATGTTAAAAGTGCGTTATATTTTCCAATTTTAATATCATCGGTCATCTGATTAAAGATCGGCCTTTCGCCGACAGCCTTGGCAGAATGCGATTCGCGCTTAATATCGGTTACCCGGAGGTTTTCGCGATTTGCCATGTCTAACATTTCTTTAACCTGGCTTTCTATGCTCATGGCCTGTTTCTCGTCAGATTCGGTGCTTTTACGAGCGTAGAGGCAGTATCTAAGGGAAGACCTATCTATTGTTGTTTGTTCCATATTTTTTTGTTTAATTTAGTATCTCCTACTCGACCTTTCCTACATCAATGGATGACGCAACCCTGCCAGGGAGTCCAGACCCCATCAGTCGGTAACTATTTCGCCTCAAAACCCCAAAAAGTAGACTAAAAAATAGCGATTTAAATCAAAACACTATTGACAAGGGCTCTTATTCTGATACAATAACACTATTACGTTATACAATTAACCTTTTTGTAAAAATAATGGCAAGAAAAAAAATAAACACAAACGAAGGTAGAAGAGATAAATTTTTAAGGTTAGCCAGTCATAGAACCCAAGACGTGCTTAATCGCATGCGTATTTTGGGCAACTGCGCTAATCGTTCTGTTTATGATTACAACCAAGAAGACATAGAAAAGATTTTTTCAGCGCTCAAAGACCAGCTTAAGGGCGTTGAGGCAAAATTTCACTTTCCCAAACATAAATCAGAGTTTAAATTATAAAATTCAATTACTATGAAAAAAGAAAAAATAAAATTATCAAGACCAAACAAAATTTTATTAGTAATGTACGGCCTTTCAAATAAAAGAAAGAAATCCCTTAGGTTTGAAGATATAGTGGTTGCCTTGTTTAAGCAATATAAAGAAGATTTTCATATGCGCGGATATCCGCAATATCCTGATTCTGAAGGGGTTGGTAAGGAATTATACAGAAATCAAAAAAAGGCAGGGTTGGTGGAGTATGGTAATAAGGTGTTTTCATTGACGGAGAAAGGGCTTTCGTTTGCAAAAGAATTGAAGGGGGGGGTGACCAATAAGAGAATAACATCTTCTGTGCGTCTTCCCAGATATGTGGATCGAGAAATTTCCCGAATTAAAAATTTAGAGGGGTTTTTATTATTTTTAAGCGGAAAAAAGGAGAATATTCTTGATACAGATTTTTACAACTATTTAGGCGTTACAGCAAGAACAGAAAAAGCTAATTTTTTGGGTAGATTAGGAGTTTTAAAGGGATCTATGGAGGAAATAGGGAATCATATTAAAACCGAACCATTTTATGAGAAAATTTTGGCGTATCACGAATATTTAATTAATAAATTCGGGAATATTATTGAATATAATTCGGGAAAATAATATATGGCTAAAGATTCTTTATTAAAAATTGTAGAGGAAAAAAATATTTTCAGTGATCATATGCTGGATATTATCGGGAATGAATTTAAGTTTGATCACGCAAAAGGGTTGTCGGAGCTATTAAAGAATTCAGTTTCTGCATATATTCGTGCCGATATTGCAGACAAAGATCAACACATTATTTTTAGATTTACTGACGGAAAATCAAAGGACGCGTCTATTGAATGTATAGATTTTATTGGTATGACAGAAAACGATATTACAAAGGCCTTCAAAATATGGGGAGATCCTGAGGCCGCGAAGAGAGGGCTAAACAAAAAAGTATACGGAGGTCATGGAAATGGCGGGAAGTTTTATATGAGGCAAATGTTTAAGGAGTCATATTTTATTACATATCACTCTGGGCTCGTTAATATTTTTGGCTTCAGCAAAAATAAAAAATATGGGTTTGCTCAAGGATATACAAACAAAAAAATTAGTCCAGCGGAAGCATTAAAATTAGCCGAGGTAAATAATATAATTTTCCCAAAAAATGTTAAAGAAAATATTTTATCCGGCAAGACGGGTTTCACTGTAGTAAAGGGAATTTCTCCAGAAGGCATGAAGAATAAAATAAACGTAAAAAAAATAATTGAAAAATTTAGGAATCATCCGCAGTCTTTAAAGATTTTGGGGAAAACAAACGTATCTGTTATTTATAACGATAAATATCTATGGGATTTTTTGAAAGCCGACGAGATAAAACCATTATCAGGATTTGAAGAGCCTAAAATATTTTTTATTCCTGAAACACTAAAAGAAGGAGATGTTGTCATAAAATTAGCGGATTCCAAATTCAGCCAAGGCAAATTAATTTTAAAGACATCAGAAGAGGCTTTTAGTAGAGGTGGTAGATTGGCTGATCTAAATCGTATCGACATTATGGGCGAACTTGGAACAATCGCCTCTTATCAAATTTTTGAATTAGGCGTTACAGGCTTCCCGCAGGCAGCATTTATCTATGGTGAGTGCGAATGTCCAATTTTAGAAGATTCAGAGCATGATTGCGTAAAAAACGACAGAACTAAGCTGGTCGAAAATGATGTTACCCAGGCACTGATAAAGTGGATCGCCGAGAGGATAGATGAATACGCTCGTGAGATAGCAGATAAAGAACAAAGGGAAAAAGGAGAAATAACAAAAAATTTATCTTCAAAATATAACGAAGTATTAAATAAATGGAAAGACAAATTTATGAGTAAGGTCTTTTCTGAGATTTTCGGCGATGGTGGTGGAAACGGCGGAGGCGGTGGAGGAGGTGGGGCACGCAAGCATTTAGAATATCCTAAGAATGGTATGAATTTCACCTTTACGGTCGCAGAAATACCGTTAAATAATAGTTCGCCACTTACGTTAAAAGTTGCAACTCCTGAATTGGTCCCAGTAGGAGCAATTATTTCCGTAGACAGCAGTAATACATTCATTGAAATTGATGATAAAAAAATTGTAATCAAATCTGATATGTTAAAGTTGGCGGAAACTGGTGAAACCGTTGCAGTTATTAACATATATACTACTGGCAAGAAGGTTGGAGAAAAAGGAAAAGTTGTCGCTAAAGCTGGAAAGTATTCGGCAGAAATAGAGATTTCTGTAATAGGAGAAAAATCCGGTGGAGGTAAAAATAATAAATATCCAAAAGTTTTACTATCTGGTTATGATCCAGACCCGCTTAATATTGTTCCTTCTGGATCAGTAATTCTTTCGCCAAGGGATCCAGTTGTTTATCAGCGTCATCAGGATGTAAAAGAGGGAATTTATTGGATTAATACCGAGTCTCCGATAGCTGGATCAATCCTAAAATTAGAAGCCGGTGGAGCAGAATCTGCTAGGTGGAGAGACTATCTTTTTCAGCGTTATGTGGATATTTTTGTAAAAGAGGCTCTTTATGAATTGCAAAAAAAAGAACCTGACGATTTTAGGGCAGAAAGGGTTGATAGCGACATAATGGGGGCATTAATAACTAAAATACACACCGCGGCAACGGTTGATCTGGGACAACTTCTGTTCGAAGAAAATTATAAACAGAATTCTGATGACGGAAACAGATGAACAAATAACAAAAAAAGTGCTCGAAACAGTTTCTAGTTTCTACGACGTTTCGACCGAAGACATACTTAGTGCAAGTCGTAGTGGTTTTATTATAAAACCACGATTTCTAGTTATTTATCTGCTTCGTGAAAAATTCCATTATTCTTTTCCAATTATCGCGAACGCAATTGGTGGGAGGGAACATACAACTGCTGTCCATGCATATAAAACAATTAAAAATGCTCTCCAAGAAAATCCAGATCTACATAAGGAGATAGACGATATCGACGCCATTTTAAAAGGACAGAAAATAGAATATGTTAAAAAAGAAATAAATTATATTGTTAAAAAGAAGATAGTTAGAAAAAGCCGACCTGCTAAAAAAATGAACTGCATTCTGGCTGAAAGAGAAAAGAGTATGTTAATTGCGTGGCAACAAGGTAAGACGCTAGGAGAAATTGGGCAAGAACACAATGTTACACGTGAGAGGGTAAGGCAAATTGTAAAAAAAGCTATTTCCAAGGAAATATCAAGCAAGCAATTGGAGGGTTTCGAAATTGACGCAGACGAATTTTTAAAGCAAGAAAAGAACAGCCATGTTTCCCTACGCAAAACTAAGCCAGTGATCGGTGCGATAGATCCCATTTTGATTAGTAGAAACAAAGGAATACTATCTATATGGCAGGCTGGCGCTACGCTTGAGGAAGTAGGGCAAAGATTCAATATTTCGTCCGAACGTGTCAAACAAATAATCGACAAGATTATTCCCGATAGTAATTCAAGTCGACGTGAAGAAAGGTGGAGCAGGTATTATAGTCGATGCCGAAACTGTGGGACTACAATTATACCTCACCATGTCAACGGTTTCTGTGAAGAGTGTAGCCCAAGAGGGCTAAGTAGTAAGAGACGAATGAGCTATATTTTAGGTGCGGGCAATAAGTGCAACATATGTGGACTTACTCAATCTGAGTCGTTTAGAAAATTTAGTAGAGACTTGTATGTGACTCGTAAAATAGATAGTCCAAAAGATTATATAGTTATGTGTCGTAAATGTTTTTTAGACTATACCGGTAGAAAGATGGTGGAAGGACGTAAAAATTCAAGGGAAAAACAAAATAAATAATGATAGAGTTGGTAAGCCGTAGTTAAATCAGACTTCACAAAGGGCAAAAAGTAAGCTAACATAGAATTAACAATTTAATAATTCGCCTAAACCCATAAATTTTTGTGGGCATGGCAACAAGGTCCAGTTAGACATAAAGATCCCATCATGGGGTTGTCTAACTGGCCGTATACGGAAACGTATGCGAGTGGCTTCGGCCACTACCCGTGGTGGGCTTTTTGTATAATTTTATAAAAACTACCATGGGAAGAAGTAATAATTAACTATCTCTGCAAAATAAATAATGCAAAGAAAAAATAAATGGTAGTATATGGTTATTTTATTTTTCTATTTATCGTTTCACTAATTTGTTTGGTGATCGGATTAATAGACCCTCATTTTTTTGATAAAGTTTTTAGAAGGGAAGTTAACAGAAAATTTGTAGGTTTGGTTTTCGGTATCGCCTTCGTCGGATTTTTTATTATAGCCATGGCAACTACGCCTCCGCAGTCAGTACAAACAACTGTGCCAGCTACAATAACCGCCGCAACGCAAAATCAGACTCCCCAAAAAAATAATATCGTTTCTGTTACTTCTGCAACTCCTAAGTCGGTTTCGACCTCTAGTCCGACACCCAAACCAACCCCGGCACCAAAAGTAGTCACCGTCGTGCCACCTTGTATCCCAAATTGGCAATGCACTGCATGGAATGCTTGCTCAAACTCTACACAAACTAGAACCTGTAATGATTCGAATAATTGTAATGCAGCCAACGGAGAACCAACATTATCTCAATCTTGCACAATGCCTACGCCGGTATCAACTGAGACAGTTAGTCAACAAAATGCGGTTAGAGCAGCACAATCTTATTTGAACTACACAGCATTTTCTCACGACGGATTAGTTGCTCAATTGGAGTACGATCAATTTTCAAACGCTGACGCGGTTTATGGTGCAGATAATTCTGGTGCAGATTGGAATGCAGAAGCGGCTAAATCGGCAAAACAGTATATGTCATATTCCGCTTTTTCGCGCGGCGGTTTAATTACGCAGTTGGAGTACGATAAATTTACAGAAGCACAAGCAGAGTATGGGGCTACCGCGGTTGGCCTATAAATTACATGGCAAGTCTTTCTAAAAAAGCAATTGAGGAATATAAGGAGCTTTATCTTAAGAACTTTGGGGTAGAACTTTTAGACGATGAGGCCAGTAAGAGAGCGATCAATCTGGTGGATTTATATTCAGCGGTTTATGGGGATAACAGTCAAATGATTGATAGGCGCAAAGAAAAACATAGTTAATATTTTTTACAGATTTGATATAATAGGATTGGGGCTGGAAGTTGCAGTAGTTTGTTCTTCGTACAATTTAATAAACACCCAGCCCCAAAAAATTTAATAAATAACGGCAGTGTATTAAGAGGGGAATAAATAACAATTGACAAATACTTTGTAATAAAAAAAGAAATGGTGTATTATAAATATAGTGTTCCTGTTGTTGAAACATTCCTAAAAAAATGTTATTTTGCGTTTCTTTTTTAAAAAGTCAAAACACTTGACAAAATATCTTGACAAAAAAATATATAAGGCGTAGTGTAGTAATATTCAAAATAAAAAAGTAAAAACATCCAGTCCCTTGTTTTTACATTATTAAATTAATATTAAAATTATAATAATAATTTACCCTGTTTGAGTGTTGCTTTGTCGCTGTTGCTTAAAAGCAAGCCCGATAAACTTGGTAAGAAAGTAAAAGTATGACAAAACTATCTTTTAAGAATAGTTTCATATTATTGACGGCCGCTGTTTTAGTAGTAAGCGGTTTTTTAGTTTCTGCAGGAATTGCATCGGCTACTACAGATCCAGCTGTTGTTTTGGGCGTAACCCAAATAACAGCAACCCAGTCATATGCCACCGCAGGTGGTGGATGGAATAAGGGTTGGAGCTGGGTATTTGATGTTACCGTACCAGCAAACGAAACAGTCCTGAACATGCAATTTGCTGATTGGGTCAGCGGTTCAAATATTCTCCCAACTGCAGGTAATGTAGAATTCTATTCTGCTCAATCTACAAATGCTACATCAGCAAATCCTATTGTAATAAGCGCAGCTAATGATTATAGCGGTAATATGTATTTGAATCCTGCAGACGACCTCGATTCAATCCAAGCTGGCAGACAAATTCAAATAACCGTTGTGGCACAAATTCCTGCTAATCAAGCTCCAGGTTCTTATTCAACAAGCTATGGCATACAAACGAATCCTGATACCACGGGTCCAGTACTCAGCGGAACTCCATCAAATATAAATGTTGTTGCAACATCAAGTTTGGGTGCAGTTGTAACATATACTCCTCCAACAGTAACAGATCCAGCTGACGGCACAACAGATACAGTATCTTGCTTACCGGCTTCTGGTTCAACATTTGCTATTAATACTACAAGTAATCCTACAACAGCAGTTACTTGTACAACTACTGACACTCAGAGCCTTACAGCAACTTCAAATTTTAATGTAACAGTTGCACCATCAACCGATGCAACATTAAGCGGTCTTTCTATCACTCCTGGAACATTAGACCAAATATTCTCACCAAGTGTGCTTTCTTACACAGCTAGCGTTAATAATAGCGTTGAGAGTGTAACCGTTACTCCAACAGTTAATGATCCTGATGCAACAGTCACGGTTAATGGCACTCCTGTTACAAGCGGTTCAGCATCTGCTTCAATACCATTAAATGTTGGTGGAAACACGGTTCTTACAGTAGCGACAGCTCAAGATGGAGGAACAACCGGCACATATACAATTACAGTGACTAGAGGGGCTATTCCAACAATCACATGGTCTAATCCATCTGATATAGTGTATGGAACAGCATTGAGCGCTACCCAATTGGATGCAACAGCTTCCTTCAATAGCACTCCTGTCGCTGGTACTTTTGTCTATACTCCTGCTTTAGGAACAATTCTCCAAGTAGGATCAGAGCAAACCTTATCAGTTACCTTTAATCCGACAAACACAGTTGATTACAATACAACCACTCAAACAACTACAATAAATGTTGCTCCTGCTCCGTTAACGGTCAGTGGAATGAAAGCAGGTGATAAAGTTTACAATGGAACGGCTACGGCTACTCCTGATGCCAGTGGAGCATCGCTTAATGGCGTTATTAGTCAAGATAATGGAAATGTCACTCTCGATTCTTCCGCAGCAACAGCAGCTTTTGCTGATGCTAATGTCGGAACAGGTAAGACAGTAACAGTTGCTGGATTAGCTCTTGCTGGTTCTGCAGCCACAAATTATACTCTTACACAACCAACTGCTACCGCAAATATCACAGCTTTGCCAATCACAGTAACAGCTATTACAGATACAAAAGTTTATGATGATACCAACACCTCATCCGGTGTTCCGACAATAACAACCGGTGCCCTCGTAGGAACTGATTCTGCGACCTGGACACAAACATTTGATAACGCAACAGTTGGAACAGGAAAGACATTAACTCCAGCAGGGACAGTAAGCGATGGTAATAGTGGTAAAAACTACAATGTTACCTTTGCAACAGATACGACAGGAACGATTACACCAGCTGCTTCAACGGTCACTTGGGCAACTCCATCTGATATCGTTTACGGAACAGCATTGAGTGCTACTCAGTTAGATGCAACAGCATCTGTTCCTGGCACATTTGTATATACTCCAGATGTCGGAACAGTTCTCTCAACAGGTGCAGGTCAAACACTATCAGTTACCTTTACTCCAACTGACGCAATTAATCATGCCCCAGCGACTCAAACAACTACAATAAATGTTACTCAAGCTACTCCAGTAGTCACTTGGGCAAATCCATCTGATATCGTTTACGGAACAGCATTGAGTGCTACTCAGTTAGATGCAACAGCATCTGTTCCTGGCACATTTGTATATTCTCCTCTTTCGGAAACAGTTTTAGGTGTTGGACCTCACACATTATCGGTTACATTTACTCCAACAGATGCAGTTAATTACACCACAGCGACTGGAACAGCCACAGTGAGTGTTACTAAAGCTCCATTAACAATTGCTGGAATCACGGCCAACAATAAGACATATGATGGAAATGCTACAGCTACAGTGGATGCCTCAGGAACTTTATCCGGTATTATTGGTGCAGATATTGTTACTCCTGATTTTACCAGTGCAACATTCGCCTTTTCTGATAAGAATGTCGGCACAGGCAAAACAGTAACAGTTACGGGCATAGCTCTTACTGGCGCTGATGCAGGAAATTACACTCTCAGCAACACTACAGCTACTACTACTGCAAACATTACCCCTGCTTCATTAACTGTTTCAGCTACCGCTGGAAGCAGTAAAGTTTACGATGGAATTGATTCTGCTGATCAAGTGATTTTGACGACCGATGCTGTATCTAGTGACAGCGTAACCGCCTCTGGTGTTTCTTATTACCTTAATACAAAAAATGTTGGCTCGGGTCTAACGGTTGAGGTAAAAGGTATTACTATTAGCGGTCCTGATGCAGCAAACTATACTCTCGGAAATACTACAGCGACAACAACAGCTGATATAAAACCTCTTGCCATTACAGGAAACATTACAGCAGGCAACAAGGTTTATGATGGCACTACATCAGCAACTATTCTTACCAGTCCTCTTACTGGTGTAATTTCACCAGATGTCGTTACTTATGGTGGTGGTACTGCAACTTTCTCTGACAAGAATGTTGGCAATGGAAAAACAGTCACAGCTACAGGATTAAGCTTATCTGGTGCTGATGCAGGAAACTACACAGTTAATGATACAGCTACAACAACAGCCGATATAACACCGGCTACAACACCAATTACCGTCACGGCCACAGCAAGCGGTAAGGTTTACGATGGAACAACTACTGCTACAGCCACATTAACTCCAACAGGCGCCCTGGGAAGTGATATCGTCACTGCTTCTGGCACAGCGAATTTCTCTGACAAGAATGTTGGCGATGAAAAAACAGTAAATATTACTGGCATTACACTTGGTGGTGATGATGCAGGAAATTATACTCTAAGCAATGCCACAGCAACGGCAACTGCAAGTATAACAGCCTTACCAATAACTGTAACGGCTACAACTGACACAAAGGTTTATGACGGAACAGCAACTTCATCTGTAGCTCCAACAATAACAACCGGAGCTCTTGCCTCAGGCGATACAGCGACATGGACACAAACATTTGACAATGCAACAGTTGGCACAGAAAAGACATTAACTCCAGCAGGGACAGTAAGCGATGGCAACAGTGGAAACAACTATACTGTAACATTGACTCCAGTTTCTACAGGATTAATCACCACAGCTACTCCAACAGTAACTTGGGCAAATCCATCTGATATCGTTTACGGAACAGCATTGAGCGACACTCAGTTAGATGCAACCACACCTGTTGCTGGTGCATTTGTCTATGACCCTGCTTCAGGAATAGTTCTTGATGCTGGTTTAGGACAAACATTATCAGCCACCTTTACTCCAACAAACACAGTTGATTACGCTCCAGTAACTAAGACAGTTTTAATAAATGTTAATAATCAAGATCAAACAGCTCCAACAGGTTTAACGGAAATCGCCCCAACATCAGTATTAAATGATGGTCAGATTACCGGCACAACCACTGCTATGGAATATAAATTGGCAACAGATACAACCTACACGCCTGTGACTGGAATAACTATCCCGGTCTAGTGTCAGGAGGTTATGACGTCAGATATGCAGCTAAAACAAATTATAATGCAAGCCCGGATACAACGGTAACAGTTCCAGCTTATGTGGCACCAGTAATATCATTCAGTGGTGTCCCAACAACTGTAACAACCGAAACAGCAATACCAGAAGCTCCAGCAGGCGTTATTGGTTCCAGTTTTGACATAACAAAAGGAACTGAAATACAAGCAACTCTAACTGCAAGTAGCGAAAGCTATCCAAATGTCAGAGTAGTAGTTACAGGATTAAATAGCGGAGTTCAATTGATTGCGCAAGACACAACTGGAACTTGGTACAACATCGCAGAAACAGGATGGGGACCAGCAGCTGGATTCAATCTTACAACTACAACAACTCCAGTATATTTAGTAGCAAATACAGCTGGAACATATACTGCAACAATTAATCTTGTTGATGTTTCAACTGGTAGCATAATTGCAACAACAACAGCGAGCATAACTGCAAACCAAGATCAGTCAGCACCAGCAAGCTTAACAGGCGTAGCTCCAACAACATCTAGCAATAATGATGGTCAAATAACCGGCACTACAGTTGCTATGGAATATAAATTATCAACTGACTCAGGTTATACCGCGGCTACCGATACTGCTATCACCGGGTTACCAGCAGGAACATATGACGTCAGATATGCAGCTAAAACAAACTACAATGCAAGTCCGGATACAACGGTAACAGTTCCAGCTTATGTGGCACCAGTAATATCATTCAGTGGTGTCCCAACAGCAGTAACGGTTGGAGTAGCAATACCGGAAACTTCAGGCGTTATTGGTTCCAGTTTTGACACAACAAAAGGAACTGAAATACAAGCAACTCTAACAAAGGGTAGCGTAGATTATACAAATGTCAGAGTAGTAGTGACAGGATTAAATAGCGGAGTTCAATTGATTGCGCAAGACACAACTGGTACATGGTATAACATCGTAGAAACAGGATGGGGACCAGTAGGTGGATTTCCAATTGCAACCGTAACAACACCAGTATATTTAGTAGCAAATACAGCTGGACCATATACTGCAACAATTAATCTTGTTGATGTTTCGAACAGTGATGCAGTATTGGCAACTACAACAGCTACAATAAATGCTACCCCGGGTTCAATCACAGATCCTGCAAGTTCAGTAACTGCAACAAGTGCCACGCTAAATGGTACTGTAGGCGGGGTTGGCGCAACTTATACTTCTTTTTGGTATGGAACGACACCTACCACTGAGCCATTGCCTAGCTCTAGTCCAACCCTACCAGATGGTTGGAATCACATAGACTCTCTTGTAGCCGTATCAGCCGGTAATCCATTCACAGCCGATATTACAGGTCTTACATCAAGTCTTCCATACAATTTCATAGCATGGACTCAAATTGGTGGAATTTGGTATCCTGGTGCTATTTCTTCGTTTACCACCTTGGCACCAGCTCCAGTTCTTAAAACTGACGACACATTAAGCGACTTAACAGTAAGCGGAGCAACTGTAACTGGTTTCGTTCCAGCTACACTTACATATGATGTTCAATTAGCAGTGGGCACAACCACGGTTCCAACTGTGACTGCCACTGCAAATGATGTGGCAGATGGTGCAACCGCAGTTGTTACACCGGCAGGAGCGTTGCCAGGATTAACAACAGTGTTGGTTACAGCTCAAGACACGTCAGTTTCACAGAACTTACACGATCAATTTCACAGTGTTGGGATCTTAAACTATTGACATTTGTTTATTAGGTGTTATAATTAAGGAGTAATAAAAGAACTATGATTATGAAAAAAAACAAATTAAAGTTAATAGTTGCCGTCATAGCCGTCCTGCCATTATTGGCATGGAGCAACTTGGCATTGGCAAACACATACCAGGGGACACTGACTACTGGTATTAGCGGAGATAATGGCCAAACTGTTAATGGAGTTGTTGTCGCTCCGCCAACTGTAAGTCCCGCGGCTGCAACATATAGCTCGACTCAAAGCGTAACTTTGACAGCCGATGGATCATCAAGCATCAATTACACAGTAGATGGCACCGTTCCAACTTGTTCTACTGGAACAGTCTATTCCAGCGCTAATCCTATATCTGTAAGTTCATCGGAAACAATTTCAGCAATTTCCTGCTACCCAGATAATAATTTTTCCTCTGTTTCAATTTTTAATTATACAATCACTCCTGCTTCGTCTGGCGGTGGTGGGACAACAACATCTTCAGGTGGCGGTGGAGGAGGTGGATATATTGCCCCGGCTACGTTTAATGCTGGCGATATAAATCACGATGGCACAGTTGATGAATTAGACTTTTCTATAATGATGTCACAGTGGGGACAAACAGGTTGTTCTACGACTAACAGCTGGTGCAGTGGAGCTGACTTAAATAAAGATGGCGCAGTCGATGAATTAGACTTTAGCATTTTAATGGCTAATTGGGGTTTATAAAATTAAGATAAATAAACTATAAAAAAATCATGAACAAAAAAATAATTTTATTAACACTATTAACCATTGTAGGAATAATGGGAATAAGCCAAGTGGCCCTTGCAGATAATCCAACATTATCTATTTTACCGGCAACAATTAATAGCACGGTTGGTACACCTTTTAATGCTTCAGTACAGTTAAATCCAGCGGGAAACCAGGTTTGTGTTGTCAAAGGAACAATAAACCTTGATGGCTTAGCTTGCCAGAGCGTTACAGTTGCAAGCGGTCTTATGACTGCAGTATCACCAACCTGCGCTAACCCAAGTTTTAGCATAGGCATTCCAAAATGCACAACCGTTGCCCAGAACATTCTTTCAATATCTGTTTTGGGAACTAAAGACGGACAAGCAAGTCTATCTATTACAGGAGCTAAGGTTGCAGGAGTAGGCACGTATCTTACTTTCAATTCACAAAGCGGTACATATAACATAACTCCAGCTAAAGCAACTACACCTAAGACTACGAGCAAGACTACAACCACTCAAACAGTTACACAGCCAACAACAACTCAACCAGTTACAACTCCAGCTCAAACAACAACTCCAAACAGCGGTATCCCAGCAAATGCTGGAGCAGCAGCTTTAGCAAATTCAGGAGTATCATCCACTTGGTTTATTTGGATTTTGATAATAGTGGTTATTCTGGCTGTCATCTACGCCATTTACTACTTAATAACTAGAAAGAAAAAAGGAACAACAATAAAGAAATAAGGTATGAATAAAATATCTTCCACAAGTATTTTCACTTTATTTGTAGCCGCAGTTTTGGTAGTCGGAGGTTTTGTCAGCTATACGCGGCTATTAGTGGGAGTTCCTGGAAGATATTTAGCAGCAAACCTTTCGGCAGCTGATTTATCAGGATTCTCCTCAAATCCAACTTTTATTTGGGGAGCGTTGATTGTGATGATTATTTTTTGTATCGGATACAGTATTTATCACCTTGTAAGCAGAAAGAAAAAACCAGCTTAACTAAAATGAGAAAATAAAAGCAGCGTGTATCATTGCACGCTGTTTTTAGTTTGTTTGATAAAGATATAAAAACTTAATTGAAATTTAGAATTATAAGAGATTAATTAATTAAATAAATTAACTATTTTTTGTGTTTGTTGCCCTGCTGGGCCTTTTTTGATATATTAAAATAATCTAAATTATAGAAAATACGAATCATTAGCTTATATGGATAAAACAATAAAAAAGGAGGAAATAAAAATAGACGAAGACAACTGGACGGAAATCGCATTTTGGGAAGAGGGTGGCGCTTTTCAGGTTCATACGATTAATTGGCATCGTAACTCTCAAAGGAATACTAATCACGGAGAAAGAGTAGAATTACAAACATTTTTAGATAAAAAATCAGCCGAAGATTACTTCGACAATTTATTAAAAAATTGGAAATAAAAAATGGGAATTTTTTGTAAAAATTGTGATAAAGAATTAACGGAGAGCGATAGTTATTGCCTATTTTGTGGTTGTCCTAGTAGGGTTTATAAAATGGAATGTGAGACTGGAAAATTCAGAATCACCACGGGTTCTTTTGGTTGGAAGCATAAAAGGCCAGGATTTAAGAAGCCGATTGCCGAGGGTAAAAGTCGGAATAAAATATCACGTGATCCAAAATTAAATGGCCAAGAAGTCAATGAAGTTTATTTTATAGATAGAATTAAGAAATGGTGGCACCAGGTTGTGCGCGATGCGGAGACAGGAATCATTATTCACGAAGACGATGTGTCCTTATTAGACAAAAATAAAAAATAGTCGGTATAGCAATGACCACAGAAGAATTAGAAGCAAAAATTGAAGGCGGAGCAGAAACCCAAACCCTTGATATAAAAGCTGGGTGTGATTGGAATGCAGAATCAATGGCAAAAGATATTCTCGCCATGTCCAATGTTCAAGACGGCGGATACATTATAATCGGAATCGAGGATTCAACATTTGTTCGGCAAGGAATAACGGCAGCGCAAAAACTAACATATAATTTAGACACGATGCGAGACCAGATAGCTCCGTTTGCCGATCCTCACGTTGTTTTTACTTTAGATTTTCCGCACGATTCAAACGGACTTGAATATGCTGTTATAAGGGTTTTGCCTTTTGATGAAATTCCGGTAATTTGTATAAAAGATAGCCGTGAAACAAAACGCGGCAAAGTTTATTACCGCAACACAAATGGCCGAGTTCAGAGCGCACCCGTTTCAAACGCATACGATATGCGTGATATTATTCTAAATGCTACAGTGAAAATGATGCAGCGCATGACAGAAAAAGGTTTTACTGTCCAAGGCCGACCAAGTGTACAGGAACAAACACGGAGAGCTCTTGAGGCAGAAAGAGAAGATTTATGAAAAAAGAAATTTTAGAAAAAATTAAATCCCGCGGTTATTGGCGCATTAATTTTGAGCCACTTGTTTTCGAGCAAAAGTTGAAAACCATAGCTGAATGCAAAGACATTGTTGAAAAAAATCGCGTAGAATTACGAGGATGGGATTATCCTCATTTTCCGTATGGTAGTGTTGACCATGCTGGTTTGGAGCTGGGAGATAAATATTATGAGGGATGGATAGGATGGTTTAATTATTTTGAATTGTGGCGGATGTATCAGAGCGGACAGTTTCTTCACTATTTTGCATTAAGAGATGACTGGTCGGAACGTGACGGATGGGGCATTGTGCCTAATCGCAGCATAGAACCGGGTACGGTAATTAATATCATCGGCGAGGTAACATACGAACTAACAGAGGTTTTTGAATTTTTATCTCGATTAACAAAAAAAGGAATTTACGATGAAGGTGTGAAGGTTTCCATTTCCCTTAACAACACAAAAGATAGAAAATTAGTTTTATTGGATGCTGGCCGTGCTCCGCTTTTTATGGAATATAAAACGCCCCTCGATAAAATCGATTTCGTTAAGGAGTATACAAAGGATCAGATATTAACTAACTCAAAGGATCTTGCCCTTGAAGTAATATTACATATATTTGAAAGATTCGCTTGGCATAATCCTCCAATCGGAATGATAAAAAAAGACCAGGAAAATTTGTTAAACAGGAAAATATAGTTTTACCTAATCCTTAAATTCTCTAATCCATCCAAACCACTCCGACCCATGGCTTTGGTTTATCTATCTCGATAGCCTTGTTGGCCAATATTGTAAAAGCATCTACTAAATCACAATATTTTTCTGTGCCAAACCCAACAATCTGTCGGATTAGTTCTTCTGAACCGTGTTTTGGGAAAACTATTTTCCCGCTCTCAATCATATTGCTGACAGTCATAAGCCTAGCTCTTTTGTCTCCGGATACTTTTACTCCCATTGCGTTATATTTCTCATTCACCAGTTGATCTACGACTGCCTTTTGGTATCCGACTTCTTCAATTAATATATTCACCGCATCCGGAAATATTTTGTCATTCACATGGTAAAGGTCTTTTATTTGTTTTATGGTTTCAGGGAATCCCATTCTGCGGTTTAGAGGGTTTGGCAAAATATATACCTTGAATTCTTTATCGTAA
This sequence comes from Candidatus Staskawiczbacteria bacterium, assembly GCA_963761865.1. Lineage (GTDB taxonomy): Bacteria > Patescibacteriota > Minisyncoccia > Minisyncoccales > Staskawiczbacteraceae > VGLO01. Next base: position 416,310 of record CAVXIE010000002.1, read on the forward strand.
CCGTAAACTATGGCACTCACAATTGCGGTAAAGCATGCAGTGTCTTTTTCTGATATCGCCAAGTCAACGCCCATTAATATCCCATGGCGGCTTTTGCCAGACATTACTTCATCTGGCAATCTGTCGTAATAATGAATCCAATCCGGATGGATGACCTGTTCTTCGTTCGGAACTATCCTTAAAAGAAATTCTCGCTGAAATGCAAACTCGTTTCCAATTTTTCGGCGTTCTTCGTTCACGGCTTCCATGTTTGGATATTTACCGAGCCAAGCTATTTTACCTTTGCTATCAAGCAGGGGATAGAATTTAAACACGCCGTCGATTAATCCATCGCGGATATTTTCTTTTAAATGCATAAGCAGGCTGTCCTCGTGAAGTAAATTTCCAACAATAATCAGTCGGGTGTTCTTGTCTCCGGCTGGAATCACTTCGCCAGTCAACCACTGATACGTTTTTTGTCTGCTTTCATAGGTTTTTACGGAAGCCATATCTTCCAAATCGTCGGCCACGATAAGATCCGGACGATGCTCATTGTGTCTCAGTCCGCGGATGGATTGTTCGGAGGAGGCCGCTGTGATCCTAGCGTTAAGTCTAGAAAAAACTAACGAAACTGAACCCCACTCATCTTGCTCTTCTTGGAATGGCCCCAAGTCATTTTGCAATAAAAGGTTTCCTTCAAGCTCTCTTCGTAAGTTCATCATCATCTGTTTCGCTTGAGCTCTGGTTTGGCACAAAATCAAAACAAATTTTTTTTGTTGCTGACCAAGTATTGCCCATAACGGATATGACATTGTGAATATGGAACTCTTAGCCGATCCGCGGAATGAAACGACAAATAATTTTTTAATATCGTCGCGTTCAGTTAGATAAAAGAATTCGCGTTGAAATTTAGACGTTGCATATTTCACATAATGCGAGAAGTAGAAGTGGAAGAAATAAAAGTGGCTCTGCTTTACAATCGCAGTACGGATTTTTCTGTCTTTGACCATGCGGTCAATTAGCTCGAGAGAAATGCTCTCATTATTTTCCGGTTGTTTGTTATTATTTTCTTGTGTCATGTTTTTATTGTTTTATTTGAATTTTCTTTTTCGATCAATGCTCTGCCTTCAGCAGTTTCGTTCCGCTTTGAATCAATAATTAATTGGTTAGGATGAACTTTCGGTGGTATAAAGGGTCTTGCCATTGGGATGTGCCCCGGATTTGGAGGGCAATAGCACGTCCCTCCGTTGTCAATCTTGGTCATTTTTTCCCCATGCGGCATATAGGTTGTTTCTTCGCCGGCATATTTTACTATTATCGGTCTGGTTATCGGACCTTTGAATTTTCCAATTTCCTGCGGAGTCATTCTTATCGGTTCCATCGGGTCTATTGGTTTTTGTTCTTCTGCCGCCTTTTCCGCTGGCTTGGTCTGTTCAATGGTTTTATTGTCTTGCTTTTGTTCGTAGTCCTCGTATGTCTTTATTTCCACTTCCGGCATTGCAGAAAGTCGCAGAGCTTCACGGACATATGCTTCCTGCTCGGCATTAAGCTCTTCTTGTGGCTGGCTGACTGTTGTGATTTCTAATCGTTCCCTGTATTTAGGATGATTGTGTTTTAACCAGTATCGGATGCTTGGCATTTTCCTTTCTTTGATCAACGCAATAATCTGCGACTCTGACATGTCATTGATAAAATCAATGCCTTGAGCCATTGCTTCTTGGCTTTGCTTTTCAAACTCTTTGTCCTCCAGTTTCCAGCGATAAAAAGTATCACGGCTTATGCCAATGCGTTTTACCGCAACTTCAATAATTGGCATTTCCTTCAGCACGTTAAGCATTGCCTGCTTCATTTCAGCCATTCTTTTCTCAACCGCTTCTTTGTTCGGTTTTTTATTTGCCATGGATTTTGTGGGCTGTGAGTCCGGTTAGTTTTTCCCAGCGATTTTTTATCACTTCCGCATACACCGGGGATTTTTCCATCAAGTTGCAGCGGCGACCTAATTTTTCTGCTGTTATTAGGGTGGAACCGGAGCCTCCAAAGACTTCAATTACCAAATCTCCACGCTTGGTTAAAACTTTCATATAGGGGATTAGAAGCTCCAAAGGTTTTGTACCAAAAATTATTCCCTGTCCTGAACTCTTCTCGTCGGCGGCAACCATCTCAATAAAATCGGTAGGACATATTTTCTTGCCTTTAGAATATCCTTCCCATTGTGGTTTACCAGAAGTGGCGAACAAAGCATTCTCGTATTCGTTCTGGAATAATGCTTCGGATTCCGGTTCAAGGTTTAAGGAAATATTTCCTTTTGTGCCAACCAGAGCTATATCCGATTTGTTAAAAAATTTATACTTTGAACTGAATCCTTGCACACGGTTCGGAACATGCCACGTGATTGTGTTGCGGTATTTCCAATGCTTCTCGAGTTCATTCCAAATAACTCTTAAGTTTTTTGGATTCTCGAAAATGATAATGGAGAAGTCCGGCTTTTGGATTTTAGCTACGTTAGCCATCCAGAGCTCTGTAAAATTATCAGGCAAGACATCCGTTTCCAGATATCGTCTGTTTTTCTTGGCTCCGAATCCGGTAGTCACACCGTCTTTCTGTTTTGTCTTGCCCTTTAGGTAATTTAAGAGATAGGGGGGATCGGTCAGGCACATGTCCGCCTTCTCATCACCCATAAGATCTAAGACGTCTTCTGTTATAGTTGAGTCCCCACATTTCATTTTGTGCGATCCGAGTTCCCATAGGTCTCCTTTCTGGATTTCAATTTTTGTGATATTAAGCTTTTGAAGTTCCTTTTGCAGGTCAAATTGTTCGGGCGTATCCTCTACGGCAAATATATTGTCCAAATCTTCTGACGAAAATCCTACTTGAGACAGAAATGATTCATCAAAGGTTGCAAGCAAGTCCCAATCGAACGAACCTGTGTTTTTATTCAGCCTGATATTTAATTCTTTTTCGCGTTCAATGTCCGGAATATTTATGTAAACCACTGGAACTTCTTTGATGCCCAAACTTTTTATGCAAGAGATTCTGAAGTGACCTCCAATCACAATATTTTTCCTAGCTTCAGCAGAATTTACTAGCAGGGGATCAACTATCCCATATTTTTGTATGCTAGCTTTCAGCTGATCTTCCGCCTCCTTATCCCATTTTCTGGGATTATATTCGGCTGGTTTTAACAAGTCGATTGATACGTACTCAATTTTAATGTCTTTATTTGTTGTGTTTGTTTTTGTCATGTTATTTTTTATTTAATTTTTTTAAGTCTATTCCTGCGAGCCGCAGGAACATGTCTACTTCTTTGGCGTTGCCCTTGTATGCTGCTTTTGTATATAGTCCGCCGACAACATCTGGAATTTTTTCTCTAATCCAGTCGCTCATAGCTTGCTGGACCATCGACCAGAACTCCGGATGCTTTTTCCAATCAGTTAACGTGTCTTGATTCACTCCGATTAGTTCTGCAAATTCCTTTTGTGTTTCCGGTTCCCTGAATTGCTGCGGTGTCGCATACCATACAGCGAATTTTAGAAATTCCGGAAACTTATTCACGCTCGGAATTATTATCTCCAAATCGGAGTGAATCGGATTTTTGTGTGCCATGTTTTTTTGAAAGGGTTTTTTAATAATTGTATTTGGGCCCTTTTATAAGTATGACGTTGACAGTTTAAAAAAAGATATGGAAATACTTTGGAATATTCTGCATGTAACTTGTGGTATATCTTGGGTAAACAAAAAACCGCTTTTCAGCGGTAATTTTATTAGCTTCTTATTCTGTTCCTGTTTTGAGGTCTAATTTATACCCCTGCCAATTTTTTAGCCTGCGGAATATAGTTTTGTTTTTAGCTTTTCTCTCCGGTAAAATTCCCAGCTCTGTTTTTATATTCCTTAATATCTCATTTAAACCCCATCTATCAATTTTGCTGAATTCTATTTTATTGGGATACAACATCTTAAGTAGGGGAATATCTTTAACCTGATGCCCATCGTCTTCTAAGAGTGCAAGAAATACTTTGAAGGGCTGAGTGTCTGGTACAAGGTTTCCCTTAACTTCGCCGAACTTAAAGTCTCCGGTTTTTGTATTGAATTCCAGCTTAATATTATCTTCTGTATAAAACGTTAGCCACAAAGACAAAGATTTATTTTTAGCTTTATCTATATCTGTTTCTTCGGCAGCTTCGCCCATTTTTAAATATATTCTGTCACCGATATGCCATAGATTACGTATGCTGGATACTGAATTTAATAAACCCGGTCTGCCCAATTTTTCAAATGTCACCTTTTTTTCTGCTATTAATTTTTCTAGAGCAGAAACAATATCTTCCAAAAACCCACGCTCAATATAATGTGATGTTGTGAATGGAGAAAGCATAGAGGAGTTTTCATGTACTACGCTATGGGTATTCCATGCGCTAATTATCTCTCCAAGAGATATACCAATAACACCATCTCGAGAAAGACTTCTCTTGCTTTTTATTAATTCCAATAATGACTCGGCATAATCCATGTTTATAATTTTACCTTTGATTATATTGAATTATTATACGCCCAATTTGAGGGCAGTCAAAGTGCTAAATTGGTGTGTTGCCTATTGTGCGACAGATTGATCAAATCTGACAGATAGATTTGGCTATTTTGCCGTACTGGTTTTTACCTCATTTTACGACTATAATCAGCCAAAATGACCATCGGATCTGGGCTAATCTGACACGACCATTTTACTATGCCCAAGTAGTGTCAGATTTGTCAGATTTGCTCTTTTGGAGTATCATATAGCATAGACCAGAGAGCATCATCGTGGACTCCTAAAAAGACCCGATTTTGTTCCTGAATCTGGGCACTAGTCCAGAGAGGACAGCACGGGTCAGCGCAGTTTCGAGTCTGATCGAGACCCCTGATTTACGACTATTTTCGTAACGGGTCTTGGTCGCCCAAGGCGGGTATCATATACGGTTACCGCTGTGGACAGTTCAATGCAAACATATACAGTTACAGTAACAGCGTCTTCTCCTCCGTCTGTTCCTGTCGTAACTGGTGGCAATGGCGGTAATAGCCTACAGCCTCAAATTATAAAACCACCATCTTCTCCTCCTTCCGGCTTCTCTATGTCAATTAATCAGGGAGCAACTATGACCGGCAACAGAGATGTAAGTTTGTCATTTAATGCCGGCCAGGATATATCCAAAATGGCAATCTCTATGTTGCCCGAACTCTCTGATGCCGGTCAACAACCATATCAATCTCAACTGAAGTGGAATTTATGTCCGTTAAATTCAATCTGTCCTGACAAAACCTACACCGTCTACGCCAAACTCTACACCCAATATGGCCAATCGTCTCCAATAATTTCCGACAGCATTACACTAAAAACCGGCTCTCAGCCATTGCCAATTTCAAGCAATCCGACGACGTCGTCGTCCACGGTCACATTTACCCAGCTACTAAAATATGGCTCCAACAATCACCAGGTAGTCTTGCTCCAAAATCTTCTTAAAAAGCTGGGCTTCTTATCTAAATCAATAACCTCCAACGGAAACTTCGGACCGGCGACATTAAAAGCCGTACAATCATTCCAAATTAAATACCACATCGCCAAATCGGGTATCATTGGTTATGGGCAGGTGGGACCGAATACTAGGAAAAAGTTGAATGGGTTAAACCGATAAAAAACAAATGCTATATTTTGTTTACATTCTTGAGTGCAAAGATAAAACTTTTTATGTTGGAAGTACAAATAATCTTGAAAAAAGACTGAAAGCGCATAATGAGTTAAAATCAGGAGCGCATTATACAAAAATTCGTCGTCCGGTTAAATTAAAATATTTTGAAAAACTAAAAAATTTTAGCATGGCGCGAAAGAGAGAAGCCGAACTAAAAAGACTAACCAGAACCGAAAAATTAAAATTAGTAAAAGGCCATCAAAAATGATCTCTGTTAAAATATTTTTTTCAATAATTGCCGGCATACTTGAAACTATAGCTTATATTCCATATATTTTTGCCATCATAAAAAAGAAAATAAAGCCGGCGAAAGCTTCCTGGATTATTTGGGCGGTGCCAAACACTATTGTTCTTTTGGGAATGCTTGTCGCGCATACAGTAAACGGACAGATTCTGGTTGATGCTCTGGGCTGTTGGATAATTGTGGTGCTCACATTAAGAAATGCCGGTTCCGGATGGACCAAAACCGATAAATTTTGCTTAACAGGATCTTTTTTGGGCATTATGCTTTGGATTATTTTTAACAATCCCTTGCTTGGAATTATTGTAAATGTTTTGGTGCTGGTTATCGGTTCAATCCCAACATTTGTTTCCGCCTGGAATAATCCAAATCACGAAGACAAATTAACCTGGGTTTTATATTTTAGTTCAACTTTATGCGCTATCGCGTCAATTTCTGCCTGGACTTTAGCATCTGCCGCCCAGCCGATTGCGTTTTTGTTTAATACAGGCTCAATGATGTTCATTTTGTTCATTAAACCGAAGAAGCAATCTAATGAATAGAAACATCTGGCCAAGTATGCGTGGCAATGATAAAAATACCGGCTGCAATTTACATAGCCTGGAATTAAAAGGGGATTCAAACGTTAAATATTTTAAAACCGACGGAGCGATATTTTCCACGCCGATAATTGACGAAGATGAAAACATTTTTATCGGTTCAGCCGATAAAAAATTTTACGCTATTGATGCCTTCAAAAACAAAATTAAATGGCAATTTGAGACAAAAGGAGTGATTGATTCGGCGGCTTGTTTTGATGAAAGTGGAAATCTATATGTGCCTTCGGGCGATTCATCTTTATATAAATTGTCTTCAGCAGGAGAAAAAATTTGGGAGTTTAATCTGCTGGATAAAAAATTCCCAAGAATCAGCACCATTTACTGGTGGGAAGGAAACATTGTTATCGGACCCAATGGGTTAATATTCGCCGGAAACGACGATTTTTATTTGTATGCGCTAGGTCAAGACGGAAAAGTCCGCTTTACATTTCCAACCGGACTTCAAATTTGGTCAGCACCAGCGTTTAGTAACGGCTTAGTATATTTTACGTCTTTTGATATGTGCGCTTATGCTTTGAATCAAGATACAGGTAAAATAAAATGGAAAAAAAGATTGCACAATTTTATTGCATCTTCGCCGGCGATTGATAAAAATGGAAGTGTTTATATCGCCGGTTTTGACGGCAGCGTTTATTCTTTAGACAGCAACTCGGGAGAAATTAAGTGGCGAATAAAAACCAAAAAAAGCATTTACGCCTCGGTGGCAATTTCTCCTGACGGGAAAATTTTAATCGGCTCCGGCGACGGATTTGTTTATTGCATTGATTGTGCGACAGGAGCTATTGAATGGGTCTATGATACCGGCAGCGCGATTTGGAGTTCAATGGTAATTGGTAGCGACCCGGAGAAAAAAGGGCAATATTTGGCTTATGTCGGAACGAGCGCCGGCTTGATTATCGCTCTAGACCCATCAGGTGCCCGTCGGTGGGCTTATGGGATTAAAACCGGCATAAATGGCAGGCGAGCGGGGATTAACGCCTCATTGGCTTTAGGAAAAAGCGGTTTGGCAGCCGCGACTACCGATGGAAATGTTATCTACATTCCTTATGATGCATATATGAAAAATCCCGATGAATTCGGCTTGCCAGAAGAAAAAGTTTCGACCAAAACAGATTTTAAACGTCCTGAATTTAAATTTGAGCAAGGATCAACTTTTTCAATTGAAAAAATGGAATTTATTACACCGGAAATTATCAATCCGTTTGACCAAGTCGGCGTCGCCAGTTTAAAGATTGATGTTAAAATTATAAGAATAGATTCGTTAACAAATAAATTTACTGCGTATGGAATTCAAAATGTAGGAACAGAAAATGAAGGAATTCCGAATCCCCGCCGGCATTTTTATTTATTCAACGGAACAAAAAAAGAAAACACAATCACGCTTGAAGCAAAAAATTGCGTTTTTGATATAACAGCTTTTCCGATTCCGCTGGACTATTTGTCTTTTGAATTTAATGTCAATCCGGAAATTTACGGCGACAACCATTTTAGGGCAATTTTAAACTGCAAAAATTTACATTTTAAAATTATAAAAAAGTACGGCATCAGTATTTTAAAATACTTTTTAAAAAGCGCTTTTGCTAATATTGTGAAGCGCGATGTTCAATTCAGTTCAAGCATAAAAACATTTTTTACCGTTTTCCTGATTTTAAAAGGACAAGTTTGGAAGGATTGGGGATTGATAAACGAAAATGGCTATCTGGACGCAAAAGGTATATTCTCTATAAAATAAAATGTCTCATATAAATATAAAAACATAAAGGTTTTATATTCTGATATTCTCAAGAATATCAGAATATTTATTGTGCGACATAAATTATTGCAAACATTAACGACATATTGTATGGTGGATTTAGGTGTAGGCGTCGATATTATTAATCTACAAAAATAACAAAGTTAATTTCTTTGCTAGAAAAATCATGACAAAATCAATATTCAAAATGGGAATGGTTTTACTTTGCGCGGTTTTGGTTTGTTTGCCTTTTGGAAATTATGTTTTTGCAATCGGCAGTCCGCAAGTTCAAACAAACGCCGCAACTAATTTTCAGAATAATTCAGCCGCATTAAATGGAAATGTTTCTGACTTCGGAGGATACGGTTCAGCAACTGTTTGGTTTCAGTGGGGGATTGATGCAAACTATGGAAATATCACCGGTTCTGTTTTGCAAAGTTATATCGGCGGATTCAGCCAGCAGATATACAGCTTAAGCTACGGACAAATTTATCATTTTCGTGTAGTAGCGCAAAATAGCAATGGAATTTCATACGGCCAAGATATGCAATTTACCGCAGGACAAGCAAACAGCTTGCCAATGACAGTAAACGCAGGTCCAAACATTAACCTAAATTTTGGACAGACGACAACATTGCAGGGCTCAGTATTTAGCCCAAGCGGAGGCACATTAAGCTATTCGTGGAGTTGCACCGGCGGGTCGCTATCCAACTATAATGTTCCTCAGCCGATATACACTGCGCCGTATCCAAATCAATATAACGGTCAATCAACACATATCTGCACACTCACCGCAAGCAATAGTTTAGGACAATCAAACTCAGGTTCTGTCACAATTTCTGTAAATTATAACAATGGCAATGTAGGCAGCAATATTTACTATGCCCCGACAATTACTGTAACCCCGAATGGAACAGGTTCCGGTACCGGCACAATCTCTATGACTAAAAATGTCAGAAATCTTTCTTCGGGAAACTTGTCCTGGACAACAACCACAATCGCCAGCCCGGCAGATGTCGTTCAATTTTATGTTTCACTGCAAAATTCAGGCAGCCAGACGGAGCACAGCGTAACCGTTAAGGATATATTTCCGGTCGGAATAGTTTACAACAATAACTTAACTGTAGACGGTAATAATTCTGCCGGAGATATAACCCAAGGCATAAATATCGGCGATATTTTACCCGGGCAAACCCGAGCAATAATCTACCAGGGACAGATTGGATCTGCAGGTAACTTTTCAAATGGCCAAAATACAATCACAGGTTCGGTTTCCGCAACAAGTTCTGACGAAGGCAGCGCCAGCGCAACCGCAACAATTTATATTACGAAACCTTCTTTAATTTCATCGGCAACCGGAGTTTCAACCGGACTTACCAATAATTTTCTTTTTGATTCGTTTTTCCTGCCATTATTGCTTTTAATTGTAGGAGTTTGGCTTTGGAAATCGGATCTTGCGCATTGGTTTATTGACCAGCTAAGGTTAAAATAAAAGAATAGCCCAATTGTCCATTTTTGCTTATGATATATTTATTTAATATGAAACTGTCAAATACTAAATTTCTGTCTTCTCTTGCCGCAACAACCCTGTTTGCGCTTATTTTAGTTTCAATTTTGGGAGAGCTTTATTTTATTGGAATGGCGATGAATTTTAACGGTAAAATGGACAACTGTATTTTTATGACAAGCTCGGGGACATGTATGATGGGCTTAAATGAGCATCTGACACTGTGGCAGGAAATGTTTGCGGCAACTTCAATGAGCGCATTTTCGATTAACTGTTTTATATCAGTTATTTCACTTACGATTATTTTCGGCTTGATTACGTTTGGACTTAATGCGCTGCAATTATATTTTAAAAAATTATTTTATAGCTTTCATTTAAAGAAAAAGTATTATTTATCGTTTTTTGATTATCTAAAACACGCGCTGTTTAAAGGGATTTTAAACCCTAAAATTTATAGTTTAGTTGTTGCTTAGTCTTGTGTATTTTCCAATTCGCTTGGCGATTTTGGTTAATATTTAACGCAGGACTTTTGAATAAAGATTATAAAGGCAGAAGTGTTGCGCAATCACTTTCTCCATATGGCACAAAGTTCGCAAAGTTTCTGGAAACATTCCGACATTCTTGAGAATATCAGAATGTTAGTATGGCTAACTGTAAATAAAAAAATCCCGCATGGACAAAGCTTTGTGCTTTGTGCTTTGTGTGCGGGATTTGGTTCAGATTGTTTCTGCTGGCTCAAGAAGCTCTACCTCCCAAATGAGGTATGCGGCGCGCTTGCCGTCAGTGTGCTCGACCAGCAAAACCTGGCCGGCGTGCTTCATGACGAATCCCCTGAAGATGCCAATCGTATTTGGCCTTCTTGCATCCAGGAGGGACGCGTCGATTTGCATTCCGCTTCTCACTTGATCGAGCATTCTGCAAGTAACCACTTTGGTAACGCCAATCTTAAACCTTTTGTGTCGATTCCCAACACTTTCCATTTCGTTTACACTCCTTTTTGATTGAGGAAAAAACACTAAAATTATCATATCACTTATAGCCTTATGTTGTCAAATGATTTGACAATAATTTTCATAAATTTTATAAAAATGAGCCTTTTTTGCAAAAATCTCGTAGTAGCACTATAATAAATCAAAATAAATAACGTCATTTCATAAAATCATGGAAATTAACAAAGATAAGTTTGGGCCCGAGTACGTAATAAATATTTATGACCCCGAATTAAACATGCAGGGTTTTTTAGTGATTGATAATACCATTTTAGGGCCGGGAAAGGGCGGGTTGCGAATGACTGCCAATGTTACAGCCGAAGAAGTGTTCAGACTGGCCAGAACCATGACCTTTAAAAATGCGCTGGCTGATTTACCCTTTGGCGGAGCAAAAGCGGGAATAGTTTGGAACGGCGGAACCCCGAAATTAAAAAAGAAAATCATTCAAAGTTTTGCAAGTAAAATTAAATTACTGACTCCAAAAAAATATATTTCGGCTCCGGATATTAACACCGGCGAACAGGAAATGCAGTGGTTTGTTGAGGCAACCGGGATTTGGCAATCAGCCACCGGAAAACCGGCGAATTATTGCACTAAACCAAACAGCAAAGGTGAAAAGAAATGCGGAATTCCGCACGAATACGGCAGCACCGGATTTGGGGTTGCAAAAACTGCAGAAACCGCCGCCAAAATTATGAAGATTGATATGGCCGGAGCAAAAGTTGCCATTCACGGATTTGGAAATGTCGGAACATTTGCCTTTAAATTTTTGACCCAAATGGGCGCCAAGGTTATCTTGCTTGCTGACGCCGACACCACCATTTTTGAAGCAGATGGTTTTAACGTTGCAGAAATTAAAAAACTGCTTGATGCCAAACAAACTTTGAAAAATTATCCTTTTGGAGAAAAAATTTCACCGGAAAAGTTTTGGGAAATTGAAACCGATATTTTGATTCCAGCTTCTATTACAAACGTCATCAACAACTCAAATAAAAACAATATCAAAACCAAAATGATTGTTGAGGCGGGGAATATTCCAATGACCGAAGACATTGAAAAAGAATTTTCCGGTAAAGGAGTTTTAATTATTCCTGATTTTATCGCCAACGCCGGCGGAGTTATTTCTTCGTATGCAGAGTATAAAGGCTATGGCCGCGAAAAAATGATGGCACTGATTGAGAAAAAGATTGTCAAAAATGTTACGCTGGTACTAAAGAAAAGCATCAAAGAACATAAAAACTTGCGGGACGTGGGAATGGAAATTGCCGTCGCAAGAATTACAAAAAAATCTAAATAAGGTTCGTCGCTTATGTTGGCCCCAAAGTATATTATATACCAGGCCAACATCGCGACGTGATTTTATTCGCCCTGCTACATAAAATCAAAAAATAAATGGATAACATAAAAGGCATAGTTATTGAAGGTAAAAAGAAAGGCAGAACGCTTGGGTTTCCAACCGCCAATATTGTACTTCCCAAAAACGTTGCGCCTGAAGCTGGAATTTACGCCGGCCGCGTAACGCTGAATAACAAAACCTACAACTCAGCTATGTATCTTGCTGGAAATAATATCTTAGAAGCTTATATTTTTGATTTTTCAGAAAATATTTATGGAAAGGAAATAGAAGTTAAATTAATAAAAAAAATAAGAGATAAAATTAATTTTAAAGATAATAGGGAAGCGGCAGAGCAAATTGCAAAAGATATAAAAGAAACCGAAAAATGTTTACAGGAATTATAAAAAACTTAGGAAAAATTGCCGAAATAAAAGAAAAAAACCAAAGTATTTTTGTTGATATTTTTTTACCCAAAAAATGGAAGCTCAAAATGGGCCAAAGCATTTCTATCAATGGAATTTGTTCAACCGTCCGCCAAATAACCAAAAAAACGTTCCAGGTTGAATATATGCCCGAAACCATCAAAAAAACTACGGTTTCAAATTGGTCAGCCGGTTTGCCGGTCAATCTTGAGCAAGGTTTAACGCTCAATGACTTGGTGGATGGCCATTTAGTTTCTGGGCATATTGATACTGTCGCAAAAATTGATAAGATAGAACAAATAGGAAATTCTATAATTTTTACCCTTAATGTCCCAACAGAATTTTTAAAATACATCGCGCCAAAAGGTTCAGTTGCCATTGATGGCGTAAGTTTAACAGTTGTTGATGTTTTAAGTAACAGTCTTACCGTTTCATTGGTAATTTATACATTGGAACATACAAACCTGGGAAATAAAAAACCGGGCGACCTGGTAAATATAGAAACCGATTTAATCGCAAAATATATTGTGCGAAAAATTGGGAATATCATTAAAACTTAATACAGTGAAAAGAAAAATAAACGAAAACCTAAATAACTTGCCAGAAAAAGATTGGAGCAACTGCCAAGTTGGAATTATTGTTTCTGATTTTAATTCCGATATCACCGGTAAATTGTTGGGTGGGGCAGAGAAGTTTTTAGTAAATCAAGGTTTTAAAAAAGAAAATATCACTGTGGCGCACGTGCCGGGTTCATTTGAAATTCCATTAATGTGCCAACGCCTTGCCAGAACCAAAAAATTTGCCGGCCTAATTGCCATTGGCGCAGTTATTAAAGGCGACACTGACCACTATTATTACATCTCCAATGAAGCCTCCCGCGGAATTATGCAAGTCATACTTGAAGAATCGCTTCCTATTGCATTTGGAGTTATTACAACTTCAAATTTAAAACAAGCTCGCGAAAGATCCGGAGAAAAAGGCAACAAAGGCGCCGAAGCTGCCGAAGCTTTGTTAAAAATGATACAATAATAATATGGAAACAATAAATTTTGACGATTTCAAAAAAGTAGATATAAGAATTGGAAAAATTATTTCTGCTGAAAAAATAGAAAGTTCAAATAAATTATTAAAACTGGAAGTTGATTTTGGTGCTGACGAACAAACAGTAAAACGGCAAATTCTTGCCGGAATTGCAAAATTTTATACACCTGAAAGTTTAGTCGGCAAACTATGTCCGTTTGTTTTTAATCTGGAACCAAAAAAAATGGGGGATTTGGAAAGCCAAGGAATGATTCTATGCGCCTCCAACACCGATACTCCGGTTTTATTGCATCCCGATAAAGAATTACCACCGGGAAGTATCATTAAATAGCACTTATATGGATAGCTACACAGTAAACAAGAAAAAATTATTGCTATGGATGTTAATATATATTATTGCCGCCACAGTTATGTACAGTGTAGTGTATTACTTTATTCATATCGGCGATAATAATCAAAATAATAACTCAGTTCAAAATAAAGTTTTATTAAAATAAATAACACAAACGGTTTTTACAAATCATTTTTTGTTATCAGTTTTTATTGCAAGTTATCCACAATACAGATTTATTTTTTTCGGAATTTATGGTAAGTTTAATTTAACATAATTTAAAACAGTAAAATGAATAAAATAATTTTGATTTCAATAATAGTATTAGTCATTATCTTGATAGCAGTTGGCGTTTTTGTTAAATTAAAATTAAATAATTCAAATACAACAATGATTCAAGGAATGAAGATTGAAGTTGAAAGACAGGGCAGCGGAGCCGGAGCCGCAATGGGGGATAACGTCACGGTAAATTATTCCGGAACGTTGGCATCAAACAGCAAAGAATTTGATTCCAGTTATAAAAGAAATATGCCATTCCCATTTCAGCTTGGTATGAGAAAAGTTATTAAAGGCTGGGATTTGGGATTAATTGGAATGAAAGTTGGAGAAAAACGCAAACTGACAATTCCGCCGGCATTAGCTTATGGCAGCACCGGAGTAGGAGGGATCATTCCGCCAAATGCAACCCTGATTTTTGAAGTTGAGATGCTTGGTATCGCAAAATAATGATGAAACTTTATCATTTAAAAAACCGTATTATATAACTACGGTTTTTTAAAACCGTAGTATTGAAAAATATTAACTGAATATAAATGAAAAATTTAAAAGCTACATTAATTTCGTTACTTGCCTTCGTATTATTCGGCGGGTTTATTGTGTATGAAATTTTCAGCAACAACCAGGGAAGTCCGGCAACCCTGCCAAGTAATAATCAAAACACAATAAGCGCGTCACAAAATAAAAATAACAATTCAAACACGCAAAATACTCAGCAAACCCCGCCACAAAATATTCCTGCGCCAACAACCCCAGCGCAAACCGGCTACAAAAATGGCCAATATACAGGGAATGTTGCGGACGCTTTTTATGGTCAAATGCAGGTTAAGGCAATCATCAGCGGAGGTAAATTAACTGACATTCAGTTTTTACAATATCCAAATCATGCCGGCCACTCATCACAAATCAGCAGTTCTTCGTTACCGCAGCTAAAATCTGAGGCTATACACGCTCAAAATGCAAATGTTAACATTATCTCCGGCGCAACCCAAACAAGCCAGGCGTTCATACAATCATTAGCTTCTGCGCTCTCGCAGGCAAGCTAGCAAACTATTATGAAGGAGACAAGAATCTTAATGGGAATGCCGGTTGCTGTTGAAATCGCTGACAAAAATTCAACCCAAACGACAATTGATAAAATTTTTGATTATTTTATTTATATAGATGAAAAATTCAGTACTTATAAAATCAAAAGTGAAATCTCAAAAATTAATGAAGGGCTGTTGAGAATAGAAGATGCCAGTGAAGATATGAAAACCGTTTTCCGCCTGTCAGAAGAGGTAAAAAAAGAAACTGGCGGCTATTTTGATATTATAAATAACAAAGGAAAATACGATCCCTCCGGTTTAGTAAAAGGTTGGGCAATTTATAACGCTGCTGAGCTGATTAAAAAAATGGGTTTCAAAAATTTTTACGTTGAAGCAGGCGGAGATATTCAGGTAAGCGGAGTTAATAGCGAAAATAAAGCTTGGTCAGTAGGAATCAAAAATCCGTTTAATGTAAAAGAAATAGTAAAAGTTGTATACTTAAAAAATAACGAAGGAATTGCAACTTCAGGAAGTTATGAACGTGGGAACCACATTTATAACCCAAAAAATCGAAAAGAAGAACTGGCGCAAATTGTTAGCTTAACCGTCATCGGCAAAAATATTTACGAGGCAGATCGTTTTGCCACCGCCGCCTTCGCCATGCAAAAAGAAGGGATTGGCTTTATAGAAAAACTGGATGGCTTTGAAGGTTATGAAATAGATAAAAACGGAATCGCCACAATGACAAATGGCTTTGAAAAATTCACAAAATAATAATGCTTAAATATATAGACAATTTTCTCAATAAAATCACGATGTATCGGCTGGTATTATACTGCCTTACGTTTCTGTGGTTAGTTGCCTTTATAATTTCTTTTTTTGGATTGCTGCCGTTTAACGCCATTAGCTTGTTTTTCTCATTGGTCATTATTTCTGCTGTTTGTTTTGCAACCAACAGGATTTTTGCAAATATTTATAAAGCCCCGTCAAACATAGATTCGGTTTATATCACTATTTTTATTTTGGCGCTTATTATTACTCCTTTCGCTTCTTTGGGAGATTTTTTGTTTATTGTCGTAGCTAGCATTTTAGCAATTGCCTCAAAATATATTTTTGCAATAAATAAAAAGCACCTATTTAATCCGGCAGCTTTTGCTATGGTTTTCACCGCGCTCGCATTTAATAAATTTGCCAGTGCCAGCTGGTGGATTGGAAATTTATTCCTCGCTCCGTTTGTATTAATCACCGGTTTTCTTATCACCAGGAAAATCAAGCGCGCGGATTTAGTGGTAAGCTTTTTCATCACGGCAATTGCAGTAATCTCAGTATATAGCGTGATTAACGGACAAAATCTTTACACAATTTTGAAAGAGTTGATTATCTATTCACCATTGATGTTTTTTGCATTCATTATGCTCACCGAACCGATGACAACTCCGCCTACCAAAAAATTGAGAATTGCTTATGGAGTTTTGGTTGGATTTTTATTTGCCCCATTTGTTCATATCGGCAGTATTTATTTTACACCTGAAATCGCACTTATTTCCGGAAACATATTTTCCTATTTAGTCAGCCCTAAAGAAAAACTTATTTTGTTTTTGAAAGAAAAAGTGAAAATTGCCTATAATACCTACGATTTTGTCTTTAACTCAGAAAAAAAGTTAAATTTTGAACCCGGACAATATATGGAGTGGACACTGGGCCACGAAAGTCAGGACAGCCGAGGCATCCGTCGTTATTTCACTATCGCATCATCGCCAACCGAAAAAGAAATCAGAATTGGCGTTAAATTTTACGAAAAACCAAGTTCGTACAAAAAAGTTCTTGAAGATTTGCGTCCCAGTGAAAGTATAGTGGCTTCACAGCTGGCCGGAGATTTTACTTTGCCAAATGACAAACATAAAAAACTGATTTTCCTTGCCGGTGGAATCGGAGTAACTCCGTTCAGAAGCATGATTCAATATTTAATTGATACAAAAGAAAAACGCGATATCATTATTTTTTATTCCAATAAAAATTTCTCAGATATAGCGTATAAAGAAACCTTTGACCGAGCCAAAAAAGAACTTGGCATAAAAACAATCTATGTAGTAAATGACGCAAGCAATGCTCCTGCTAATTTTAAGCTTAAAAAGGGCATGCTAACACACGAAATGATAGAAAAAATGGCGCCGGACTATAAAGACCGGATGTTTTATATCTCCGGCCCAAAATCTATGATTGATTCGTTTGATAAAACCTTAAAAGAGTCAGGAATCCCAAAAAACCACATCAAAACAGACTTCTTCCCCGGATTTGCATGATTTTTAGCAAAATGCTACATTACATCCGCAAGGGGTGTCTGCCACACACGACAGAAAGAGTAACCTGGTTCGCATAAACTCTCCGGACGTATGTCCGGCGCCTCAAAAGGCCTCGCGCATACTTTCACCTTTCTTTGGTATGCGTTGAGGCTTTTTATTTATAAATTTATTGACAATATCCGGATTTTTTGATAAGCTCTACTCATACACACCTCAAGGAGAAAGATCCATGCACAGTGGTTTCTTTTCTCCCCCAGAAGGGGGAACGGCCAGAGCACCTCCGACCGGCGCTGTAAATCGCCACTCGGCGACCTAGCCAACCCTCGGAGCAACGAGTTCGCTCATTGCTCCTCTTTTTTTATCACAGTTTTGACATTATACATTTTTTAGTGTAGAATTATAACATTATGAATTTAAGAAATATAGCCATCATCGCCCACGTTGACCACGGAAAAACCACGTTGGTGGACGCTCTTTTGCGTCAGTCAAAAACCTATATAAAAAAAGAGGTTGCCGACCAGGAAATGATTATGGACTCAAATGAATTGGAGCGAGAACGAGGAATTACTATTTTTTCCAAAAATGCCGCGGTTCAATATATTGATCCGCTCGATCCATCAGGAACAATTACAAAAATAAATATCATTGACACTCCGGGCCACGCTGATTTTGGCGGAGAAGTTGAACGGGTTTTGAATATGGCAGACGGCTGCTTATTATTAATTGACGCAAAAGAAGGACCTATGCCTCAGACAAGGTTTGTCTTGAAAAAAGCTCTTGAAATGGGCCACAAAATTATTGTTGTTATAAATAAAATTGATAAAGACGGCGCTCGGCCGCAATTCGCGCTTGAAGCAACCTTGGAATTATTTTTAGAACTTGGAGCCGGCGATCATTCGCTGGATTTTCCGGTGATATATGCATCAGGACGCGCCGGCAAGGCAGGGCTTGAACCGGATCTGGCCAAAATGACCGATATCAACCCAATTTTTGAAGCAATTATAGAACATATTCCTTCGCCAATTATTGAACTTGAAAAACCATTGCAAATATTGGTTACCTCAATTGCCGCCGATGACTTTAAAGGAAAAATTGCCATTGGAAGAGTGCATTCAGGAATTGTAAAAGCCGGACAAGAAATTATGCACATCAACCGGGAAGGCGTAATGAAAAAATACCGAATTGTTTCGTTGATGACATTTTCGGGATTGGGAAAAATTGAAGCAACCCAAAGCGAAGCCGGTGATATTTGCGCAATTTCAGGAATTCCCGATGTAACTATCGGAGAAACTATTGCCGACCCTGAACATCCGGAAGCATTACCGTTAATTAATATTGAAGAACCAACCGTCAAAATGACGTTTATGATTAATGATTCGCCGTTTGCCGGAAAAGAAGGACAGTTTTGTACTTCACGGCAAATCAGAGAACGATTATTTAAAGAACTTGAAACCGACGTTGCATTAAAAGTTGAAGAAACTCAGGCGGGAAATTGGATAGTCTGCGGCAGAGGAGAATTACATTTGGCAATTTTAATTGAACGCTTGCGAAGAGAGGGATATGAATTCCAGGTTTCACGACCTCAGGTTATTGTGCGACAAGTCAATGGAAAAACGATGGTTCCATATGAAAAAGTGTTTATTGAAGTTCCCGAGCAATACCACGGCACCATTATCCAAAAACTGGGAATGAAAAAGGGAGAATTAAAAGAAATGAGAAGCCACAATAATACCGTTTTTTTGGAGTTTATCATTCCAACCAGGGGATTATTTGGATACCGTTCAGAATTTTTGACCGATACAAAGGGACTAGGAATTATGAATACAAGCTTTTTTGAATATATGCCGGACCCGGGAAATTGGAAAGAAAAAACAAACGGCTCATTGGTTGCATCAGAATCTGGTGAAACCAATTATTATGGTTTAATAAATGTGCAAGACAGGGGAGTGTTATTTTTGGGACATGGCGTACCAATCTACGAAGGACAGGTTGTCGGACAGAATTCAAGATCTGAAAATATAAGAGTTAATGTGTGTAAAACAAAACAGCTTTCAAACATGAGGTCTAAAGGAGAGGGAAGCGACGAACATTTTAACACTCCAAAAACTATGGATTTAGAAGATGCGCTTGAATATATCGGAGACGATGAGCTGGTAGAAATAACCCCTAAAAACGTAAGAATAAGAAAGATATACTTAACCGAAATTGAAGCTAAAAGGGCAGAAAGGAAAACCAAGGAATAATTACTGTTCATAGAGGAAAACCGCTAATCTAGGCGGTTTTTTTATTGCCTATTGACACAACGACTTTATAAGTGTTATAATTAAGACGGGTTAAAAACAGAACAATTCATAGGAGTTAATTATGTACGGAGTTTTCGGTATTTTCGTTATTGCGATCCTCGTTGGGTGCCGGGTCTACCTGAAACGGCGCGACGACCGCCAAGAGGCGGTCGACATCATCGCCAATAAAGCGATGAAGCGCTAGCAAAGCAAAGCTCCCACTAGGGAGCGAAACAAGGGAAGTCAACTGACTTCCCGTTTTCTTTACAAAAAAATTATAGTATAATACATAGAAGTCATAAAAAATAATATTATTAATAGTCTGTCTGAAAATTTAATGAAATCGGGCAGATAAATAAGATGGAGATTGTAAATTTTTTAGCTGAGCTTTGGGGGTTTTCGTTGATTATTTTGTCATTCGCTTTACTTATTAACGAGAAAAACATTCAGCGCGTTTTTCAAATATCAGAAAACGAAGTTTTGGCATTTATTGAGGGGGTTGTTTTGGTAGTAGCCGGGTTGTTGCTCGTGCTGTCATATAACTCATTTAGTTTAAGCTGGGAATTAATCATAACAATTCTTGGATGCCTGACATTATTAAAAGGTATTGTCATATTGTTTATGCAAAATCTTGTATTAAAAGTAATGGCATATTTCAGAAACCGTGGCTTTTGGATTCAAATTATGCTGGTCATTACTGTTGTGCTGGGCTGTGCTTTAGTTTATCTTGGGTTTACCGCAATATAAATATAAATGGAAACAAAAACACAAACAATTATTTTTGGGGGAGGATGTTTCTGGTGCACTGAAGCGGTTTTTAAGATGTTAAAAGGAGTTATTTCAGTTGAACCGGGATACGCCGGCGGCACCAAAGCAAATCCAATCTACGAAGAAGTTTCAAGCGGAACCACCGGCCACGCAGAGGTTATCAAAATAGACTATGATCCAAAAACTATTCCATTAGAAACACTTTTAACCGTATTCTTCGCCACCCACGATCCAACTACAAAAAATCGACAGGGAAACGACATCGGCGAACAATATAGGTCAATTATTTTATACTCAAACGAAGACCAAAAAATAATCAGCCAAAAGTTTATCGAAGAGCTAAACAGCTCAAGCATAGAAGGTAAACCAATTTTAACCGAAGTTAAGCCTTTGGACAAATTTTATTCGGCAGAAGACTACCATAAAAACTATTACGAAAATAACAAGAATCAGACCTACTGCCAGGTTATTATAAATCCCAAGCTTAAAAAAGTACAAGAAAAATTTGCCGAACTAATTAAATAAAATTTTACAATATGCAAGAAGAAGAATTAAAGAAAAAACTGACTCCGGAGCAATATAAGGTTTTACGCCAAAAGGGTACCGAGGCGCCTTTTACCGGTAAATATGTCCACAAAACAAAGGACGGCAATTACATTTGTATGGTGTGTGGAAATCAGCTTTTTTCATCAGATGCTCAGTTTGATTCCGGCACCGGCTGGCCAAGTTTTGATAGAGTCATTGAAGGTTCCGTAAAATACCAGCCTGATGGGAATAGAACAGAAATTGTCTGTTCAAAGTGCGGTTCACATTTAGGCCACGTTTTTGATGACGGCCCAACCGAAACCGGCAAAAGATATTGTATAAATTCTGTTTGCTTAGACTTAAAAGACAAAAAATAATATGAAGAAAAAAATATTCGGCGTAAGAAAAAACGTTTTCTTTCTGGGATTGGTCAGTTTTTTCAACGACTTTTCATCTGAGATGGTGCAGTCGGTAATGCCGGTATTTTTGACTGTAACTTTGGGCGCGCCGGCATTCTTCGTCGGTTTGATAGAAGGCACGGCCGATGCGTTGGCAAGTGTTTTCAAACTGATTTCCGGCTGGATGTCAGATAGAGTCGGCAAAAGAAAAAAACCGGCAGTATTAGGTTATACTTTATCAACTTTTACAAGATTATTCCTGGCAATTGCAACAAATTTTTGGCAGGTATTTACGTTAAGAATTATTGATAGAATCGGAAAGGGCTTCCGCGACAGCCCGCGCGACGCCTTAATTGCCGAATCCGTTCCAAAAGAAGAACTGGGAAAATCCTTTAATTTCCACCGGATGATGGATACACTCGGAGCAACGTTTGGTCCGTTGCTCGGCTTTGCTATAATCTATTTTTTCAAACAAAGCTACAGATTTTTATTTATATTTTCTTTTTTCCTGGGACTTTTTGCTCTTGCAAGCTTTGTCTTCGTGAAAGATAAAAATCCAAAAAAACTGGCAATTGAAAGGGAAAGAGTAAAACTGGATTGGTCAATCTTCAAGCAACACAAAAAGTTTATTTTCGTCGTGGGCACTCTATTTGTTTTAGGACTTAGCGCTTTGCCGATTGGTTTGGTTCTCTTGAGAGCCGAAAATGCCGGCTCGTTGGCGGATGTTCCACTTATGTACTTTATTTACAGCCTGACTTTTGTGATTGTTGCAGTTCCAATTGGAAAACTCTCTGACAAAATTGGAGAAAAATTAATAATTGCCGGCGGATTTATTTTGGCGGCAATTGCTTATATCGGGCTGGCCTTAACTGCTCATTTTGTTGCCCTTACAATATTCTTTATCATTTTGGGAATTTATTCCGCCTGCACTGATGGAATGCAAAGAGTTATAGCGGCAAAGGCGCTACATAAAGATTTAGTTGCTACAGGTCAAGGGTTTTTAAATATGGCTTTAGGATTTTCTTCTCTGGGAGCCGGCATAATTGGCGGATTATTATGGACATTCGTAAATTCACAATCCGCGTTTTTATACGCAGCCATTATGTCGGCAATAGGTTTAATATTATTTTTCATAGTTGCAGAAGTTAGGGTAGAATAAAATCATTTACAAACGGCGGTTCGGTATGTTAGACGCCCGAACCGCTTTTTGTTTGACATAATTAACATAATATATTACGATATTATCGTGTTGACACACAAAATTTAGTCGCTCTTTTCACGACAAGGAGAATGGCAAATGGATCGCAAAACCGTCATTATCAAGGTGAAAGAAGTACTGTCTGTTGCGCTTGAGGAATATCCGCAAGACATCAGCCTGGCAGACGAAATTGAGGAAGACCTCGGCGCCGATTCGCTGGACTTTCTGAACATCGCACACGGATTACAAGCAAAATTCGGTATCAAAACTCCCGCCGAAGAAATTTTCCTCGTAAATATATTTCGGTCAATCAACCAATATATAGAAAACGGGGAAATTGCGCTGGAAGGTCTTCAGGAAATCAAGGAACGTGCGCCATTTACTGATCTTTCGCAATTCTGTCTGGACCCGCGCGTTCAAAACATTTCCAGCATTTTCACCGCCAACCATCTGGTGAATTACATCTGTTGGAAACTTGGAATTAAAGTGCAAACTCCGCAATCAACAAAGGCATAAATTGCCAAAACCCGACGATCGGCAAATCGGCGGGTTTTTGTTTATAGCTACTTTATCACTCTTGACACGCGACTGCTAATTTTCTATAATAGCATTATTAAAAAAGAATTATGGAACTAACCGACCGACAAAGTAAAATTTTAAATCTCCTGATAAAAGAATATATTGATTCAGCCGAACCGGTAAGTTCTGATCTTCTAAAACGTAAAACCAAGCTGGATATTTCTCCGGCTACCATAAGAAATGACCTGCAGGAATTAACCGAAAAAGGCTACGTAGCCCAGCCACACACTTCAGCCGGAAGAGTTCCAACTGACAAAGCATATAGATACTTTATAGAAACTGTTTTTTTTGAAGGAAATATTTCCGGAAATTTAATTTCAAGGGAAATAGAAATTGCCCGGCTAAAAATAGAAAAGGAATTACAAATGGCTCAAGAATTAACGAAATCACTCACAGAAATATCAACAACGCTAAGCTACACAAGATTGGAAAATAAAGACAACATTTTTGAAGTATTGAAAATTATCGGACCATCAAGAACAACCTACGACAAAAATATTGATGTAATGAGGCGATTAGTTGAAGAATTTGATAGCTTCTTTTAAAAATTAGGAATTGAAAAGGCGCGATCGTTGTTACAATCGCGCCCTAGTACAGTTCGGTGCGAGTTACCTCGCCAAACTATGGAATCAGTTACTGCCGAGAACGTGCGCGGCACAGCTTCCCGTAGGAAAATGGCGCGGCGCGATATTCTGGATTCACTGACCCTTTAACGTGATTGAGTTTCTTGTCCGCCATAGAGTTCGCGTTTGGCGCTTGCCAACAAGCTCGGCGAACGAAGACGCACTCCGCGAGGTTCACGATTAACCCCGGATCTGACAATTTCTGTCACAGCGCCGCCAGATCAGGTAAGGCAAAGAGGCGCTTAAAAGTCCTTCAAAAATTCTCCTTTCGTGCCAGGGTAGTGTGTTCCTGGTGGTGGCGCCGGCGATCAGGCCGCGGCCGACAATGTGGACAAAAAAGTGTTAAAATTAAGCAAATTTATAAACTTACAAAATAAATTAAAAATCATGGAAGAAGATACAAAAAAAGACGAAAAAGTCACAGACCCGGCTCAAATTAATCAGGAAAAAATCCGGGAACTTGAAAAAAAGTGCGACGAGTATCTGAATAACTGGAAACGGGAACGCGCTGATTTCATCAACTATAAAAAAGATGAATTAAAACGCGCAGAACTGCTTATCGGCTACGCCAAAGAAGATATGATCTTTAAAATTTTGCCAATCATAGACAGCATTGAACTGGCAAAAAAACACGCGCCAAAAGAAATTCAAGATAATAAATGGATGGAAGGTTTTTCACAAATCCAAAAACAAGCCGAAGAATTTTTAAAACGAGAGGGGATTGAGCCAATAAAAACCCTCGGCGAACCATTCGACGCAAACACCATGGAAATCGTAGAAGAACAAACTCTTGAAGGCAAAAACCCCGGCGAAGTCATAGAAGAACTCCAAAAAGGCTACAAACTGGGAGATAAACTATTAAGACCGGCTCGCGTTAAAGTAAGTAAGTAAATAAGCAAGCAAGTGAATAAAAGTCTATTTACCAATTCGTACGAATTGGTAAATAGAAAAGAACGTGATATTATTTAAAAATAGTATAAGCATATCAAAATATGAGCAAACGCTGGGTAAACATTTTTAAAGCCTTAGGCAATATAAACCGTCTTAAAATTATACAGATGTTATCTGAAGGAAAAAGCATGAACGTTACTGAAATAGCAGACAAAATTAAGGTTTCTATAAAATCTACGTCTAGACATCTTATGATCCTGAGAAACTTAGATCTACTCGAAGGCGAAGGTAGAGACGGTCATGTATTCTATAGCTTAAGCAAAAACGTGCCATTGGATTTTAAAAACGCCATCAAGCTTTTCTGCTGATTTATACGTTTATGTATATCTAGTATTAGCCAACACTATTAACCAGGAATAAAATGATTTACCAATTCGCACGAATTGGTAAATGGGGTCAACAAATTATTAAATAATAAAAATAAAACTATAAAATTATGGACAAAAAACAATTGATAAAAAAAATTGAAGAACAGCGAAAGTCAAAAGTTATTACCTATATAACCAGTGACAGGCAGGGACCGGTAAATGCTCGAATTGCTATGGATGTTGTGCCGATTATTTCCAAACAGCTGCAAAAAATCGGCAGAACACAGAACATTGATTTGTTTTTGTATAGCAGCGGGGGAGACACAATGGTTCCTTGGAGATTGGTTTCAATGATACGGGAATATTGCGATAAGTTTTCGGTAATTATTCCGTATAAGGCGCATTCGGCAGCCACAATGATTTCTTTGGGAGCCGACGAAATTGTAATGAGCGACTTGTCTGAATTATCTCCAATTGATCCGTCAACCGCCAATATTTTCAATCCGTCAGATCCCGCAAATCCGCAAAGCAAAATTCCAATTTCAGTTGAAGATGTTATGGCATACTTTGATTTGGCGAAAAATAAATTTGGAATTAAAAATGACGAAGAGCTGGCAAAAATTTTCAATAAATTTGTTGAATCAAATCCGCAAATTCACCCTTTGGCTCTGGGAAATGTAAATCGCACGCATAATTTAATAAGAATTCTTGCAAAAAGATTATTGAAAAGCCACAAGTCTCCGATGAAAGAAGATGAAATTGATAAAATTGTTGATTATTTCACAGAAAAACTTTATTCGCACCAGTATTTTATCGGCAGAAAAGAAGCAAAAGAAGATTTGGGATTAAAAAATGTTATTAATGCCGATAATGCGCTGTCGAAATCAATGACCGAACTTTTTGAAGCTTATCAGCAAGAAATGGGTCTTGGAAACAGCGTTTGGAGTCCGGAAAACGAACTCGGTTTGAATGTCAGCCAAAATAAAAAAGATTACAAAATTGCAAACATTGAAAGCGCCGAACTTTCAAATCACTTTGACCTTTCAATAGATTATAAACGCCAGCAAGTTAATATGGTTCAGCAAACGCCACAGGGACCAATTCAAGTTCCGCAAGAACAAGTCGTCTGGAGGATTGTTGACCAGGGGTGGAAATAGTTTATTCAATAAAAGCGTTTCAAGTGCGAAGTCCAGTAGTGAAAGCGCAGTTTCTACTACTGGGGGTGGAAATGAGCCACTTACCAATTCGTGCGAATTGGTAAGTAAAAGTAAAAAAACAAGTCACGGAAGGTAATAAAATTAAATATACCCATTCTTGCATTCTGCAGAATGCAAGAATGGGTATGATGAGTAGCTGGTGATTATTGTTGGTAGACTGGAAGCGGGTCATTTCCACCATTTGAGCTACTCCGAACGGCTAAGATGGTGGAATTTAGTCATTGGAAAAAGGGTACTCAAAAGCGACGCATTTGAGGACCCTTCTTCTAAATCAAAAAATAAAAATATGGAAGAATGTGGACAAAGCTTTGACATATTTTAGTACGTTGTTATAATTATGATGGTCGATTCTATTAAAATAAATAAGAAAAAATAAGATGGAAGAACAATTCACTTGTTTTTTGGCTAATACTAGCAATACTGAAACCGCAACTACATCTTTGTATCAATTTGGTACCGGTGTAGTTATTACGATAGGCTCATCTGCTATAACAGACAGTTCGGCAAATCCAATCAACACTCAAGACGTATGGATGGCTGAGATTGTCGAATACCATAATGAAGAGAACGAATTGCTAACTTGGTCAGAATCAAGCATAAGAAATAAGCTCTTGAGAACAGGGCTATTTATTCACACGGGTAATTGGAAAAAACCAGAAGAATTTTTTGTGGTTTTGCCAAATTTCGTTAATTCTAAATTAGAATTTGACGTGATTTCGTGTATTAAAAATGTTTTGCAAGAACATGATATTTCTGCAGAAATCGTTGAATAGCGTAACGACAAGACTACCTGCTTGGGTGGTTTTGCTGTTGCACTAAACAAAATTTAAAATAATAAAAAATAAAATTATGGAAGAAAAAAATCATAAAGATCGAAATGAAAGAAGGTGGCCAATGTATTTGGTGGTTGTTCTTATTATAATTATTATTACTTTCGCCGCTTTTTATTTTGGTAAAAATTCAAATAATAATCAGCAACAGATGGATAATGTTTCGACTACAACCTCAACCCAATCTTCCGTAGTCCAACCAGTTCAAACAGAAACCCCAACTCCAACTCAAGCTTCGTCTCAATCAATAGCTTCCGCTCCTCAATCAACGCATAATCCTTATACGCCAATGACTTTTTCGACCACTGTTGAGGCTTTAAGAAGTTCGGTCGTGAATAAATGTATCTCTGGTTCTGCAACGTGGGGCGAATGTAATTGCACCTTTGATTATCTAATAATCAACTACGGTTATCAGTGGTTAACAAACGAATATAGTTATTTTATAATGAATGGTGTTAACTCTCCTGAATTCAGTTCAGCAGTTTTAAACGCAGCCAAATACTGTTCAATATTTACCAACTAATTAAGAGATATTAAACCCATAAATTTTAAAATATGAAATATAAAATAAGAGCACATAAGTACGCACCAAATGATTGGGAATCTCAATATATAAAACCAGCAACAGTTGAATACAATGTCGTGATGACAGGAGAACCAGTTCGATTAAATCAACGTTTCAAAATTGAAAAAGATGCTAACGACTATACGATAAAATATCTGAAGCAAGAGGGCGTAGAAGAAAAAGATATGAAAATAATAATAAATAATTAATTAAAAACATATGTCAAAAATATTAGGAATCGATTTGGGAACAACTAATTCGGCGATGGCGGTTGTGGAAAACGGCGAGCCGAAAATTATTGAGAACAAGGAGGGGGCGAGGACTACGCCTTCGATTGTTGCGATTACGAAGGCTGGGGAAAGAGTGGTGGGAGTTTTGGCGAAGAGGCAGGCGGTTACAAATCCGCAAAATACTATTTTTTCTGTCAAACGGTTAATTGGCAGAAAATATTCTGATGCAGAGGTACAAAGAGACAAAAAACTTTTGCCGTATGAAATCAGAGAATCAGCCGATGGCGGAGTTGATGTTAAAATGGGAGATAAATGGCTAAACCCGGCTGAAATTTCGGCAATGATTTTGCAAAAATTAAAAGCCGATGCCGAAGCCAAACTTGGCGAACCAATTACCGAAGCAATTATTACTTGCCCGGCATATTTTGACGACTCGCAAAGAAAGGCCACCAAAATTGCCGGAGAAATTGCCGGATTTGATGTAAAACGGGTTATCAACGAACCAACCGCCGCGGCTTTGGCTTACGGATTAAACAAAAAGAAAGATGAAAAAATTATTGTCTATGATTTTGGCGGAGGAACGTTTGATATTTCTATTTTAGATGTCGGCGCCGACACGGTTGAAGTAAAAGCAACCGGTGGAGACACGCATTTGGGCGGAGATGATTTTGACCAAAAAATTATGGATTGGATTGTGGCCGAATTTAAAAAAGACAATGGATTGAATTGTCAAAAGATAATTTGGCTTTGCAAAGAATAAAAGAAGCCGCTGAAAAAGCAAAAATTGAATTATCTCAGCAGTATGGAAACAGAAATAAATTTGCCGTTTATAACTTCTGACGCAACCGGACCAAAACATTTGCTGTATAAATTTACCCGAGCTCAGTTTGAAAATATGGTGGGGGATTACATTGAAAAATCAATTGAGCTGGTCAAAAAAACATTGAAAGAAGCGGGGCTGGAAGCCAAAAGAAATTGACGAAGTTGTGTTGGTTGGAGGTCAAACCAGAATGCCAAAAATGATTGAAGAAGTTAAAAAATATTTTGGCAAAGAACCAAACAAAGAAGTAAATCCAGATGAAGTTGTGGCAATTGGAGCCGCAGTTCAGGGCGGAATTATGCAAGGAGATGTGCGAGATGTTTTGTTGCTTGATGTAACTCCATTGAGTCTTGGAATTGAAACTTTTGGCGGAGTAAACACAGTTTTAATTTCAAAAAACACAACTGTGCCAACTGCCAAAAATCAGGTTTTTTCAACTGCAGCAGATAGCCAAACTCAAGTTGAAATTCATGTTTTGCAGGGAGAACGGCCAATGGCGCAAGATAATAAAACGCTTGGAAGGTTTATTTTAGACGGAATTCCACTGGCTCCACGAGGCGTACCGCAAGTTGAAGTTTCATTTGATATTGATGCCAATGGAATTTTAAATGTTTCGGCAAAAGATAAGGCATCGGGAAAATCGCAGTCAATTAAAATTGAAGGTTCCGCCGGACTTAGCAAAGAAGAAGTTGAAAAAATGAAAAAAGACGCCGAAATTCACGCCACCGAAGACAAGAAAAAGCAGGAAAATATTGAAACAAAAAATTTAGCTGATGCATTGGTTTATACAGCTGAAAAAACCTTAAAAGATTCCGGCGATAAAGTTTCGGTTGATATGAAAAAAACCGCTGAGGAAAAGATTTCCTCATTGAAAGAAGCGGTGAAAACTGATAATATGGATGACATTAAAGCCAAAACGAAAGATCTTTCAGAACATATGCAAAAGATTGGCACAGAGTTATATAAACAACAACCGCAAGGAGGGACACAGCAAACTCCGCCAAACCCTGATAACGAAGTAGATCAAAAGTCTGAGGACGAAAAAAATCCGCCAAAAGCGGACGAAGGAGAATTCAAGGAAAAGAAGTAAGATGCAGATTTAAGATTTGTGAATTATGATTTATGAATATTAAAGTCGAAAATTACTTTTAAAAAATAAAAACAATAAACAATATGTCTAAGTCTGAACTAAGACAAGAAACAAAGCCAAAAAAGCAAGCCGATTTAGAAAATTGTGATAATATTGAAGATATTTGCGATACGCTTGAGAACATAGAAGAAATTAAAGGAGATGATGGCAAAATATACGATCCAATGAAAATAAGGGGTGAAATTATGAATGCCTACATAGAAAGATCCAAGAAAGGTTTGAAAATGCCAACCGCAAAACTCCAAAAAAAAGCAGAACAACTAGTGGATCAAGTGATTGATAATCTGAATGATCCTTTATAATAAATTAAATTTTTTGTAATTAAAAAGAGCGGTTTGCATTCCCGCTCTTTGCAGTGCCGAAGCACTTTTTTCATCGCCCCATCGGGGTGGAGAACCACTCCGGATGGGTGCAGATTCCCCACGCGGAAATCGTGAGGAGGACAACTACCACGGTCATCGCGACGAGGTAGAAAAAAACCTTATCCCTTGTCATCATGGCAATACTCCTTTCAAGAGTAAGAATTATTCGGCTTTGCCTTAGCCGTGCCCAACTCGGGCGATATCAATGTTCAACTACGCCTTAACTATAACCTAAAAGCTAAAACCTAATTTTATGGACTACTATGAAATATTGGGAATCACGAAAAGTGCATCCCAAGATGAAATAAAAAAAGCCTTCCACAAGTTGGCTCATAAATACCACCCCGACAAAGGCGGGGATGAAAAGAAATTTAAAGAGATAAATGAAGCTTATCAGGTTTTGAGCAACACCGAAAAACGAGCGCAATATGATCAATACGGAAAAGTTTTTGAAGGTGCTAACGCAAACGGCGGACAAGGACCATTTGGCGGAGGAGATTTCAATTGGGCTTGGCAAAACGGCGCGCAAAATATTGACCCGGAAGATTTGGGGGATATATTTGAAAATCTGTTTAATTTTGGCGGAGCTCGTCGCACATCAAAAAAAGATATCAAAAAAGGAAAAGACATTCAAATTGATATTGAAATTGGTCTGGAAGAAACGTTAAAGACAATCAACAAAAAAATTACCTTATCAAAATTGGTGGAATGCCACCGATGCCACGGAAAAGGCGCCGAGCCCGGAACAAAAATTAACGAGTGTTTTGCCTGCAGAGGAACCGGACAGGTCCAGCAAATCAAACGAACCATTTTAGGCTCTTATACTTCTTTTGCAACTTGCCCTGAATGCAAAGGCGAAGGAACCAAACCGGAAAAACCGTGCAATGTGTGCCGGGGCGAAGGCAGAACAAAGGCAGATGAAGTAATTGAAGTAACCATACCAGCCGGGATTGATAACAACCAGGCAATTGAGATTGAAGGTAGAGGAGAAGCCGGCAAACGCGGTGGCAAACCCGGAAATCTTTACGCCAGAATTTATGTCAAAAAACACCCAATTTTTCAAAGAAAAGGGGATGATTTGTATGTTTCACGGGATATCACTTTTTCCCAGGCAGCGTTGGGCGGAGAAATGGAACTGCCGAACTCTTGATGGCGCAAATATTATTCTAAAAATTCCACAAGGAACCGAATCCGGTAAAGTACTAAGAATTTCCGAAAAGGGGATTCCGCACTTCGGCGACTACGGCCGAGGCAATATTTACGTTGAATTGGTAGTTAAAATTCCAAAGAAACTGACGCGAGAACAAAAAGAATTACTGGATAAGCTAAAAGACAAAGGCTTGTAATTATATAATTTTGAGGTATAATAATTTTAAATAGATTGGCCCCTATAGCTCAATTGGCAGAGCAGTTGCCTTTTAAGCAATTGGTTGCAGGTTCGAGTCCTGCTGGGGGCACAAACACATGCTAAGTCAGGTGACCTGGAGGCATGGCTAAAAAAGCAAACTAAAATCGCCATTTTTTTCGGCGATTTTTTGTTGCTCGCTTTATTGCAAGGTTATCTTTTTGTCTTTGAGCGTCAATTGACTTTTAAGATATGAGAGCAGTTCACGTTTTTCGTATATCGTTCCTTCCGCCAATAAATATTTCGCATAATTCTTAATGTCAATTTCTGCGTTGCGTGAATCCTTTTTATGTCCGAGCACGCCAATCCTGAATTTGTTGAATCTGGCAATCTCTTTTTCTATCGCACCTTTTACTCCGATACTATCTATATCTATCCGGTCGATTAAATTTATCAGTTCGGCTATTAATCCTTGCTCATTAATCGGTGGATTTTTACAGTCAATGTTTTTACCTCTAGTGCAAAAATAATAGACATGCCGATTTACTCCGCCATCTTTTAATTTTTTGAATTTCTCGTCAGCAGTTATGCTTGATCCGCAGTAGCCACATCTAATCAGTTTAGTAAATGCAAATTCTTTTGATTCAGTTTTCGGAATAAAATTATCATTTAAGTGAGTTTGGACTTTATCGAATAACTCTTTAGTGATAATCGGGATGTGTTTTCCTTGATACCAACTTCCACTACCAACAGGGTATTCAAATTCACCGTAGTAAAAAGTGTTGCGGAGCAGGAGATAAATATTTCCAAGAGCTAACGGCATATCATTTTTGGTTCTGAAATTTATATCTTTTAACCAACGGTAGATTTTTCTGCCTGACCACTGTTGGTTCCCGACTTTTTCAAAAATCTGTTTGATTATTGGAGCACGCTTTGGATCTAATCTGACTTGGCACTTTTTATCAATATTCTTTTCGTTAAAATAGCCAGTCGGAGCCATGCTCGGGCGATAGCCCATTTCACATCTTGTTTTTAAGCCACGTTTTACGTTGACTGCCTTATTATCATTTTCCAGCTTGGCTTGCGACCCTAAAATCATCAACAGAAATTTTTCGTTTGGATTATTAGTAAATCTCTGGCCATAGGTTCGGATATCCACCAATAATTTTTGATCCATCAAATCAACAATCGAGCCAAGGTCGCCTGCGTTACGGCTCAGTCTGTCAGGTGCCCATGTTAAAATTCCGTTGTATTTTTTATCACGGATTTCGCTCATCATCTGATTAAACACTGCTCGCTGACCGACCTCCTTAGATGAATGGGCTTCGCGTTTTATGTCAGCGATTATCAAATGCTCACGATCCGCAAGCGTGGTCATTTCCTTGACCTGCGATTCGATGGAAAGTGCCTGCTGATCTTCGGCCTCCATACTTTTGCGAGCATAGAGGCAATACCGAATCGGCGGAGCTATGACGGGCGTCCGATTTTGTGTTGTTTGTTGTTGCATAATTTTTGTTTTAATTGTTAATATCTCATATTCGACCTTTCTACATACAGGAATGACGCAATGGCGCTAGGGAGTCCAGACCCCGTCCCCTAAAAATCGCCCAGCTAAAAATTTGAAAAAAGGTCGAATTTGTGGTTAAATAGAGAAAAATATGAAAGATATTTTCGAAAAATATATCCAATCAGTCGCCTCTAAATTTTCGCACGAGGAAACAAGTGAAATGGGTTATCGCTCTGATTTTGAAACCTTGCTCAAGGGGGTTTTCGAAACTTTAAAAGTATCAAGAATTGACCACGATGCAAAATCAATGGACGGCAATAAACCGGATTTTGTGGTTTATAATCACGAAATACCAATTTTATATATTGAGGCAAAAGACATCGGCGTGTCTTTAGATAAAGTCGAGAAATCTGAACAGATGGCACGGTATTACGGATATACTAATTTAGTTCTGACGGATTATGTAGAATTTCGTTTTTATAGAAATGGAATTCGCTACGAAGAGCCGATTAAAATAGCAGAATATAATATTAAAAGTAGAACGATCAGCCCAATTCCGGAAAACTATGATCATGTCGCCAAAACACTTTTTGAATTTTCCCAGTCTCAGAAAGAAAAGATAAAATCTGGCCAGCACCTTGCGAAGATAATGGGTGGCAAGGCTCGAAGGATAAGAGACAATATAAAACAATTTTTGGCTGTTGAATCAGATAAAAACAATGAACTCTTCCGCGTATATGAAACAATAAAAAAACTTCTTGTCCACGATCTTACAATAGAATCGTTCGCGGATATGTATGCGCAAACACTTGTGTATGGGCTTTTTGTTGCAAGGTTCTACGATAAATCTCCATTATCATTCACTCGGCAAGAAGCTCGCGACCTTATTCCAGCGTCCAATCCATTCTTGGGAAATTTTTTTGACCATATTGCAGGACGGAGTTTCGAGAAGCGTATTGCATATATCGTTGATGAATTATGTGAGGTTTTTTCTCATGCAGATGTCCAAGAACTTATGAGCCAGTATTTTAAAAAAGATTTATGGGGTAATACTCATAAGGGCCCGGATCCGGTTATACATTTTTACGAAGATTTTTTGGAGGAATATGACGACACTTTACGAAAAAAAATGGGAGCTTATTATACACCCCTACCGGTTGTTCAATTTATTGTGCGTTCCGTAGATTATTTACTTGAAAAAGAATTCGGCCTTGCTTCAGGGTTGGCTGACACTTCAAAAACAGTGGGCGGTGTTCATCGGGTTCAAATTCTCGATCCTGCCGTTGGCACAGGAACATTTATCAGCGATGTTATTAGAAAAATTTATATTAGGATATTAAAAAACAAACAACAGGGCAGCTGGCCATCATATGTTCATCATGATTTACTTCCTCGGCTTTATGGTTTTGAGCTTATGATGGCGCCATACACTATAGCTCACCTAAAATTAACTATGGCTTTAAAGGAGACGGGGTTTTTGTATTTTAACGAAACCCGCACCGGCAAGGCGCGCCTTGGAATTTATCTTACAAACTCTCTTGAAGATATTGGCAGACAGCCCGAACTTCTAGCTTTTGATTTTGCCGCCAGCATTGCCGAAGAAGCAAAAGAAGCGTCAAAAATAAAAAATGAAAAACCGATAATGGTTGTGGTTGGAAATCCGCCATATTCAATTAGCTCGTCAAATAAGGGCTAGTGGATTTTAAATTTAAT
This sequence comes from Candidatus Staskawiczbacteria bacterium, assembly GCA_963761865.1. GTDB lineage: Bacteria > Patescibacteriota > Minisyncoccia > Minisyncoccales > Staskawiczbacteraceae > VGLO01. The sequence goes on from CAVXIE010000002.1 coordinate 451,185, forward strand.
AAAGGATTACAAAAAAGGATTAGGCGAAAGAAAAATCAATCTTGACGATGATTATATAAAATTTATCCGGTTTGCCGAACATTTTGTTGAAAAAAATAAAAGCGGAATTGTGGCAATGATTACCAATAATTCTTTTATAGATGGAATTACTCATAGGCAAATGAGAAAACATTTGCTGGAAACTTTTGATGAAATATATATTTTAGATTTGCATGGAAATTCAAAGAAAAAAGAAAAAGCTCCCGATGGTGGCAAAGACGAAAATGTTTTTAATATTATGCAGGGAGTTTCCATTTCTATTTTTGTTCGTAAGGAAGGCGAGAAAAAAGATTTGGGTAAGGTTTATCATTCGGAAATTTATGGAAAAAGAGAAGTAAAATTTGAAACACTTGATAAAAGCGATTTGAAAACTATCAAATGGAAAAAACTTAATTATTCCGAGCCGTATTATTTTTTTGTTCCAAAAGATTTTTCAACGCACGAAGAATACGAAAGAGGATTTTCTGTATGCAAGGTACCCATTTCTTCGGACACTAGTTATACAAGCAAGCTCGACCTTTCCTGATGCCTCTTTGCGAATTCCGCAGGAGGCATTTTCAATGATGTCTGGATTCTGGTGTTATTGTAATTGTGGATTGTTTTGTATATGGCCCACACTAATTCGCCTAAATGGTTGAATCTGTTTGGATCTCCTAAGTCAACCTTGAATTGGGAGTAGAATGATTCCTGGTATCCGTTTTCCCACGGACATCCCTTCTGGCTCATAGATGGATTGATATTCAGATTGTTTTCCAATGCTACGTAATCTTTTGAAGCGTATTCTGAACCTTGGTCTGAATGCGCAATTTCGGGAACCGGATGATTGCTTGCGGCTGATAAAAGTGCGTTCATTACGAGACTGCTGGAATGATTCAGCAAGACGGAAAACCCGACAATTTGTTTTGTGAATAAATCCAGCACAGTGGCAAGATAGACGGTTCGTTTTTTGAATTGGATGTAGGTGAAGTCGGAAGCCCAGATGTGATTCGGATAACGGGGGAATTCCGTTAACAGCAGATTCGGAAATTGATTCGAATATTCCTTTTTGACTTTCCTGTATTTCTTTCCTCGTCTGCGGAATGGTTTGATGCCGAATATGTGCATCACCCTCAAAACTCTTTTCTTGTTAATTTTCAGGTACATCGCCAAGCGCTTATGCCCGTAGCTGGGAAATTCTCTTAGTGTAATTTCTATCTGTTGTTTCAATATCCAATCTTTATCCGGCTGCCTGTGTTTGTAGTATAGCATGGAGCGGGACATTCCTGCTGCTTTGCTGAATTCTGTCTTGCTTAACGAACAATCCTTGCTCAATCCTTTTTTTGGGCTTGAGACAGTTTTATGGTAAGCGAACCCACCAATTCCAGCAATCCTCTGTTTTCTTTTTTTACTCTGGCGAACTCGGCCCACGAAGGATTGCCGGACACTCCCTTGGTCAGCCACTTGTAAATTGTGGCTTCGGACACTCCGTGGTCTACGCTGGCTTGAGTCACGCTTACGCCTTCATCTTTCACTCGTTTTAATATTTGATCTTTTACTTCCTTGGCTACGTGATAGCCTTTTTTAGTTGTTGTTGTCATATTGTTTACCCCTATTATACATTTTCATTTTTAATATTCAAACTCGTAGAAAGAGTGTCTGAATTTTGGGGTACCTACCATACAGACTGGCAAATACAACAGGCAGAACAAAATAATGTAAATATCATTTATGTGCTCGGGATGAAAACTGGCCGATGGCCTGAGTGCCATATAGCGCCATGGGCGCTCAGTCTTTCAGAAAAAGACCAGCAGTTTGAATTACTAAAATATATTACAGCGGTTGTTTCAAGATATAAAAATTCAAAAGCAATAACTTATTGGCAGGTAGAAAATGAGCCACTGTTTAAATTTGGCGAATGTCCAAGTTGGTATTATGACAATGATAATTTTTTGAAACAAGAAGTCGCCTTAGTTAAATCATTGGATCCAACAAGACAAATAATTATTTCTGATTCCGGCGAAAATTCTGATTGGTTTGACGCCGCAAAAATCGGAGATATTGTTGGAACCACAATGTACAGAAATACTTGGCCAAAAGGCACAGATACTTTTAATTCTGATTCGTATGCTTTTTTAAATCCCGCATACTATACAAAAAAAGTTCAGACAATACAAAAAACTTTCAACAAACAAGTAATTTGCATAGAGTTACAGGCGGAGCCATGGGCCTCGGGGCCATTGATGCAGTCCCCACTTTCAGAACAATTAAAATCAATGAACCCGCAAATGTTTGAAGAAGACGTTCAGTTCGCAAAACAAACCGGACTAAACAAGTTTTACTTCTGGGGCGTAGAATGGTGGTATTGGTTAAAAACGCAGCAAAATCAGCCGCAGATTTGGAATGAGGCGAAGCAGCTGTTCCAAACAGGATCGTCTTCTAATTAAAGTGATTTTTTGGTATATTAAAGTAATAGAGTAATTAAATTTAAAATCATGTCAAAAAGTGCAATTACGTGGATTGTAGTAATAGTCGTTATTGTTATCGTTGCCGGTGTAGGATGGTGGTATTTTAACAGAACAAACAGTATGTTTAGCCAATCATTCGGCACAAATGTTAAGTCGAATAGTACAACAGCGACCACTCAAAGTTCTTTAAAATCAATTACTTCATTTACATTTTCGGGATTAGATATTGGAGGAAGCGAAGTCATTGATAACACCAACCATACAGTAACCCTCATAGTTCCCAGTGGCACAGACGTAACTAATTTAACGCCGATTATTTCACTTCCTAATTCTGCAACAATTTCTCCAAACTCCGGCGTTGCCCAAGATTTTACTAATCCCGTCACTTATTCAGTTACCGCCCAGGATGGGTCAACCCAAAACTACGTTGTTACGGTGGAAGTCGCAACACCCGAAGATACTGGCGGAAGTTAATCCGTTTAATGTAATATAAATAGATTTGCAATTGGTGTTGAGAATTAGCGCGTATAAAATAACAGAAATTAAAAAATATTAACTAGGCCGATAAATAAATATTGTTTTATAAATTAAAAATAAAAAACAAATTTTATTTAAGGCAGTAAAAATATGAATATCAAAAAGCGTATTTCATTGTTGTTAGCAGTAGTTGGAATATTGTCGGTTGTTTTAGTCGCCGTCCCAGCGTTTGCTCAAACGAGTCCGGGATCTTATGGCGGCGTAAGGCAGGGTGGTCGCACAGGCGGACAACCAGGAGTTTTTGGTACGGTGACTTCGGTAAATGGAACAACACTAACTGTGACAAGCAAGGGTTTTGAAAAGACAGCAACTGCAACAACATACACGGTTGATACTACCAACGCAACAGTAACAAAAAATAATGCAGCAAGCACCGTAGCGGACATCGCCGTCGGAGATACGATAATGATTCAAGGAACAGTTAGCGGAACAAGCGTAACCGCAACAGCCATCAGAGATGGAGTTATGACTGGAGGTGGAAGAGGTACAGCATCGAGCGGAACAAAAAGCACAAGCCCAGCTGTAAAACCAGTTACTAAGCGAGTTGGAACAGGAGTCGGTGGCACAGTCGCTTCAATTAACGGCACAACACTTACCGTCACAAGCAATGCTGTTAACGGTGGTACTGTAACAACATACACGGTTGATACTACCAACGCAACAGTAACAAAAAATAATGCAGCAAGCACCGTAGCGGACATCGCCGTCGGAGATACGATAATGATTCAAGGAACAGTTAGCGGAACAAGCGTAACCGCAACAACGATCAGGGATGGAGTGGCTCAACCACAAACAGCAATCCAAGGAAACGGCCAGCCAGTTACAGCGGGAAGCGTTACTTCAATCAGTGGAAATATTATTACAATCACAAATGCAAGCAATGTTACTTATACCGTTGACGCTACTAATGCTAAATTTTCTATAAAAGGAGTAACAAGTCCGACAATTTCAAATATTGCGGTGGGCGACAATCTGACAGTCCAAGGAACAGTCAGTGGAACATCTGTGACTGCTTCATCTGTAATTGACCAAAAGCCGGTGGCGAGCAACAATACAAATAAAACTGCTAGCAATCCCGTAACGGGTTTTATCGGTGGTATTACTAACTTTTTTAAGCACCTGTTTGGATTCTAATATATATAACAGAAGGAAAATAAAACACCCTCAATTTTTGAGGGTGTTTTAAGTTGAAATATTATTTCTTCTCTTCTGGCATCTTTTTGATCATTTCTTTCATTTGCCCAATGAATTCCAATTCCGCTTTCAGCATCTTCTCTTTCTTTTCTAGCTTGGCGAGTTTAAACTCTTTGGACATTGACCCATGCATATGATGGCCTCCGCAGCATCCTTCGCCTTCTTCATGTTCTCCGTGCATTGTGTTTTGACCGTTGATCAAGTAATATTCTCTGCTGTAGCCAAGCTCTTTATAAAAAAAGAAATACTGGCTCCTTGAGAAATTACTGATCAACAAATCTTTAAATTATTTTGAACGACCTTTGCTTACACTAATCAATACGGAGAAAATAGCAGATTGGGTTTGATGTTACTTCCACATTTCTAAAATCTCATCGGTTGTCATTACTATTAGTAGATTTTCCATATTTTTCAGCGATCTTTCATGGCCTTCTTGGCTACGGGAAGAGCAGGCATCTTTGGCTATAACAGGATAAAATCCACGGTTTGCAGCATCTCTGCCACTGGATTCGACGCCATATTCAGTTGCAATGCCGGTGAAAATTAGAGTTGTTATTCCGGCGTTTCTAATCATATTCTCAAAATTAGTGCCCACAAAAAAGCTTGCTGTGTTTTTTGGGATTACAATGTCTTCTTTTTCTGCCGGGATCGCAAGTTCTAAGGCATCCGGAGACGGCCAGTTCATTTTTCGCCTTTTAGTAAAAAACTTTCTTGAGGCAGATTCAAACCGTTCGGGAAGGGGAGTGATTTTTGAAAAGAAAACTGGAATGTTATTTTCGTGTGCCATATCAATGAGTTTTTTATTGTTCGACAAAAATTCGTCTTTATTAAAAATTCCGTCAACCAGAGCTTTTTGAACATCCCAAATGACCAAAGCTGTTTTATCTTTTTTATTTATTTCGTTTATGATTTCTTGATCCATATTTTTTATTTGTTTAATTTTTTTAAATTATCCGTAGCCCTTCCGTAATCATCTGCAATACGTATTATATCTTTTTCATCATGAAGGCCGAATGAAACCTCTATTACAGTGGCGTCTGTTAATGCTTTTATCCTATGCAATTCTTTTTTTGAAATGGATATTGTTTTTTGGGAAGATAATATAAATTTCTTATCGCCCTTTGTGACTTGGACTCTGCCCTCAGCAACAATCCAAAATTCGCTGCGTTTTGAATGTTTTTGCAGACTTAATTGTTTTCCTTTCTTTATAGCTAATATTTTCAAATGCCACTTGCCTTTGTTTTCAGCAAAATCATAGAACTGTCCCCACGGTTTTTTTACAATTTTTTTAAGAGTTCTCATGGTTTAAATAAAATTTAATATTTTTTAAACTAAGAAATCACTTTATGATAATTTTTAAGCAGCCACGAGCTTGATTGCACTTTTCCTCCTTCGCCCACATTAAATACCATTTTGCATCCGATGGCTTCGCAAGCTTCTACTTCGGGAATATTGTGCTTGTATCTGTCTCCGCCATTCGCAAAGATATTAGGCTTAATGAGAAGAAGTTCTTTACATACACTCATATCTGTAGGGTTTGGCTGATGACTTGTCAGTACCACCTGGTCGACATTTTTCATAGCTTCAATGAGTTCCTTCCTTTCGTTTTCGGGCATAAAGGCACATCTCTTTTTTGCCCTCAGCCAGTTGTCGTTATTTAAAATAACGACCAGTTTGTCTCCCAACTTTCTGGCTTCTTTAAACATTCGTACATGCCCGATATGCGGAGGATCAAAACCTCCGCTCACTGCAACAATTATTTCTTTCTTCTTTTCTTCTGCCATAATTTTTTCTATAAAGATACCAGCATATCGCTTAATTTTATTGTTGCAACTCCTATTACCTTATCTGCTCCTCCGTAATAAATTAAAAACTTATTGCCTTGCAAAATAGCTCCGCAGGGGAATACAACATTTGAAACAAGCCCTTCTTTCTCATATTCCGTTTCCGGTTCAAAAATCGGTTCATCGGATCGGGAAAGTATTTTTGTCGGATCCTTGAGGTCTAATAAAATAACACCTACTCTGTAAAAATTATCTTCATCGGAAATGCCATGATAAAGCAAAACCCATCCGGCCTTGGTTTTTATTGGAGGCGAGGCAATGCCGATTCTTTTGCTGTCCCACATTCCTTTTCTGGGATAAATCCAGCGATAGCCTTCAAGCCAGTTTTTCCCGTTAAAATCCAAAGTATCACAGAAAGCTGAATTTATATCTTCCCCAATGCGGTGGATAACGAAATATTTTCCGTTTATTTTTTCCGGAAAAACACAGGCGTCCTTGTCATCTATATTTGGAGGAGATATTAAAACGGATTTGGCAAAATTCCATTTTTGGTTTAAAAAATCTGTTTCTTTAATCCATGTTAAAGCAACTCGCGGAGGATTCTTACTGTCGTAGGCGGTATATACCATATAAATTTTATCTCCTATTTTGGTAATTCTAGGATCTTCGCATCCCGAATTGCCTCCGGGATTCAACTTCTGCTCAAAAGATTCTCTCGGAATATATATCGGGTCCGGACAACGATAGTCAATTTTTATTCCGTCTTTGCTTGTTGCATAACCAAATGTGGAAGTATTATCTTCCGACATCGCTCTGTATACAATATGCGTTTTTCCATTTAGATAAATTGCGGCAGGATTAAAAACGGCTTTTGATTCCCAAAAATGTTCTTTAATGGGGCTGATAATAGGATTTGTTTTAGCGCGCGTAAATTTAACTGTTTCACCATTTTTCAGAAGTTTTTTTAATAAAGACTTGGCATCTATAAAAGCCAAACAGCAGGTTGTGTCAGCGGCTCCGTAATAAAGATAAACCAAATCTTTTTCCAGGAGAGCTCCGGAAGGGAAAACCACATTTGGAATCATGCCGTATTTTTCATAGTATTCTTCTGGCCTCAGCAATGAAGCTTTTGTTTTGCCGATGATTTTATTTGGATTTTTCAAATCAAGCAATACAGCCTCGACTCCAAAAATAGGACTGCCGGAAAAATAGTTGGTTATATATGAATAAAGTAAAAGCCAGCCATATTTGGTTTTTATCGGTGGAGCGCCGACTTCTATCTGGTCCTGCGGTCTTCTCTGAAGATCTAAATAATTTTTACTGATGTTTTTTTGCCATTTCTGCCAATAATCCTCAGACCAAATTTCTTCTTCCTTTTTAAAGGAGGCAAGACAGATTCTTGCCGGAGGTTGGTCTGTATTAACCGTTAAAACCGCCCACATTTTTCCGTTAATTTTTTCCGGAAATAACGCCATGGCCTTGGCGTTAAATGGGGTTACAAGATGCTTTTCGTCAATTTTTTCCAAGTCCTTAGTTATGGCTAGGCCAACTTTAATGCCTTCGGGTCTAAAAGGATAAACCGATAGTGCGGTATAAAAAATATAATATTTACCATCGAGTTTTGTTACGCGTGGATCCTCGCAACCGAAGCGATCCCAAGATTCTTCAGGGGCGATAAGACATTTTCTATCGTGAAAATCAATTCCGTCTTTGCTTTCTGCAATTCCAATATTGGAAACGGCCAGTTCCATCTTTACAATGTCTTTATAGTGGTTTAAAGAAAAAGCCCGATAAAGGAGATATATATTTTTTCCTTTTTTTACCGGGCATCCGTTGAAGGCCGCTCTGGCTTCCCATGAATGAATATTTTTCGGCTTTAATATCGGATTTTTATCGGAACGTTCAGTCAGCATGTTATTTTTTGTTTAATTTTTTAACTTTAACTTTTGGCTCAATATCTTTTTTTAAAGCTTTGAGAAATTCGTTTAAATTTGCAGTGGCAACGCAAACATGGCTGTCGGCGCTTCCGTAATAAATAAAAAGTTTTCCGTTTTTTACAACAGCTCCCGATGCGTAAACAACGCCCCCCTTGAATCCGTTATTTTCGTAAAACTCTTCCGGCTGCAATACCGGTTTTTTTGAGCGATATAATACTTTTGTCGGATCTTTTAAATCCAACAGCATAGTTCCAACTTTATACTTGCTCCAGTCGTCATCCATCGCGTGATAAAAAACCAGCCATCCGTATTTTGTTTTTATTGGAGGAGCTCCAACGCCACGAAGCCATTTGTCCCAAACACCTTTTCTTGCCTCTCCGCCATGAATGCTTTTTATATGAGGCTCGTCTTTAAATTCCAAATTATCAAGATATTCTATTTGAATGTGCGGTTTGATGCTGTGAAGTATCGCGTATTTGCCATTTATTTTTTCCGGAAACAGAAGCCAGTTTTTATGCGCTTGACCAGGAGGGGAAATAAAAATTGGCTGGCGCCAGTTCCATTTTTTATTTAAAAAGTCATCAAGCTTTATAGAAGTTAGGGCAACACGCAGTCCGTTGTCACAAGCATTATACATCATATACAGCACATTTTCTTTTCCTACGCGGACTAACCGTGGATCTTCAGCGCCACCCCAGCTGCCTCCAGAAAAAAATGAGTATATATTGAACGCCCGTTTTTCCATTTTTAGCTGATAAGCTGGGTCCGGCAGTTTATTCTCAATTGTCAGCCCATTTTTTGAAACAGCATAACCTAAACGCGAAATTCCATCTGAACCTATGGCTCTGTATAACAAATGCACTTTGCCGTTTAACAAAACCGCACCGGGATTAAAAGTCTGCCAAGCTTCCCAGTGATTGTCGGGCTTAGGAGAAATTATAGGATTTTTCTTGTGCCTTTTTAAAATAGTTAGTTTTATTTTCTTTGATTTTTGAGGAGGCATAAACTGTTAATATTCTGTGGATATTAAGTGATTAATAAAATATCTTTATATTTATAATATAACAAGAAATAAATGAAGTAAATTAACTATGGTTTATCAAGCATTATTATTAACAATACGTAGGCTTCATTAATTAAGTTTATTTACTTATTTGACATGAATGATTAGTTAGCTTACAATTATATAATAACTAAATTTACAAAGATATGCAAGATTTTCAATTTAGTCCAATCAGGAAAGCCATCCAATCCATCGTAAAATTTTCCAGAAGTGATACGCAAAAACGCCTTACAGATGCCGGAGCCGATATTACACCCCTCCAATACAGCGTTTTAAGGATGATAAAATGCAGACCTGTCACTATAAACGATATGGCCAGGCATTTTGGCTTTAAGCCGCCTTCTCTTGTGCCTGTCGTCAATGCTTTAGAAGAGCAGGGTTTAATAGAGAGAAAACCGGACGAAAATGATCACAGAAAAATCATGCTAGTTATCAAACAAAAAGGAACAGATTTGTTAAAAAAGATTCCCAGAAGCGGCAAAAACCATGCTTTGGACATCGCCTTTGAAAAATTGGACGACAGAGAGCAGAAAGAACTTTTGTCTTTGTTGGATGAATTAACAAGTAATTTTCAAAATCAAATATAAAAATATGAATATAATAAAACATCTTAATTGGCGGTATGCCACAAAAGCTTTCGATCCGGATAAAAAACTCAGCAAGAAAGATTTCGAAGAATTGCTTGAAGCCACAAGGTTAGCCCCGAGTTCTCATGGGCTTCAGTTGTGGAAAGCATTGGTGATAAAGAATCCGGAAATAAGAAAACAGCTAAGAGAAGCTTCGCGCAATCAATCCCAAATCACAGACGCTTCTGAATTGATAATTTTCATAACGCCCAAAAATCTTACGGAAAAAGACGTCAATGAATATATCAAATTGGTTTCAGACACAAGATCCGTTTCTTTAGATTCGCTTGAAGGATACAAAAAATCATTGCTCGGAGCCATAAACAAGCCCGAGAATGAATTCAGAGATTGGGCTGGGAAGCAGGCATATATTGCATTAGGATTTTTGTTGGTCGCAGCCGCATTAAAAAAAATAGACAGCTGTCCTATGGAGGGATTTGACCATAAAAAGTTTGATGAAATTTTGGGATTAGATAAAAAGGGTTACGAAAGCAGAGTCGCATGTCCGCTAGGATACAGATCAAAATCGGACGATTTTGCAAAAAATATAAAGGTCAGGTTTTCCAAGGAAAAAACTTTCGAGGAAATAAAATAATTATTGAAATTATTATATGAAAAACAAACAAGAATCAAATATTATTCAGGTTACTAATCTCACAAAGAAGTTTAAAGATTTCGTCGCAGTAGACGATATTTCTTTTAATGTAAAAAGTGGAGACATATTTGCCTGTCTCGGGCCAAACGGAGCGGGGAAGAGCACAACTATTAAAATACTTATCACACTTCTCAAAAGCACAAGCGGCAACGCTTTAATCGACGGATTAGATATAATTCACAATTCCGCTGATGTTAGACATGTAATAGGCTATGTGCCTCAGCAGATTTCCGTTGACGGAACTCTTACTGCTTATGAAAATTTAATGCTTTTCGCCAGACTTTATGATATTCCTGCAGATGAACGCAAAAAACGAATCAGTGAAATACTTTCATTTTTAAATTTAGAAGACCATGCGAATGCCTTGGTAAGAACTTTTTCAGGAGGCATGATAAGAAAACTGGAGGTTGGGCAGGCAATGCTTCATCGGCCAAAAGTTTTATTTTTAGACGAACCGACAACCGGTTTAGATCCAATCGCCAGACAGAATGTTTGGAGCCATCTTTCAGAATTACGCGACAAACAAGGAACAACAATATTTTTTTCAACTCATTACATGGAAGAAGCCGATGGCGTTTCAGATCAGGTTGCAATTATGAATAATGGAAAAATCGCAGCCATGGGCACAGTTGCCGAATTAAAAACTAAGACACAGAAAAAGAACGCAACCCTTGAAGACGCATTTATATTTTTTACCGGCAACACTATTCATGAGACTGGGAATTTCCGCGAAATACGAAGAACCCGTCAAATAGAAAAAAGATTAGGTTAATTTTTAAAAAAACTATGTTCAACTATATCTCTCAAGTAATTACAAAATCATATGTGCTGGCTGAGATGGAAGCCAGAAAGCTTATGCACGACCCGACAGAATTAATTTCTCGTGCAGTTCAGCCGATTCTTTGGCTCGGGATTTTTGGTGAAGCATTGAGTAAGATTCGCGCAATTCCAACTCAAGGATTCACTTACTTACAATTTATAACTCCTGGTATTCTTACACAATCAGTTGTGTTCGTGGCAATTTTTTATGGTTTATATATTATTATGGACAGAGACACAGGCATTCTGCAAAAACTTTTAGTAACGCCAACTCCAAGAATAGCGCTTGTTTGGGGTAAAATGATTTCAGCGGGACTTCGTGGTTTGACCATGGCGATTGTTGTGGTTGTTTTTGCCATTATTCTTGGTGTCCATCTTAACATTTCTATTTTATCAATCTTGGGAATTATTTTAATCGTTATGCTTGGGGCAGCAGTTTTCACTGGTCTTTCAATGATTATCGCCTCAATCGTAAAAACCAGAGAAAGATTTATGGGAATTGGTCAAGTTATCACGCTTCCGTTATTTTTCGCGTCAAATGCAATTTATCCAATTTCAATTATGCCCGGCTGGATGCAAGTTGTGGCGAATATTAATCCGTTGAGCTATATGGTAAACGGACTTCGAACTCTTATGCTGACCAACACAACAACGGGAATAGGATTTGATCTTTTAGTTCTCGTTTTAACTGCGTTTGTTATGTCGGTTATTAGTGCGTGGATGTATCCGAAGGTAGTTATATAGCCCACTAAATTGATGGGTGCGTGCTCTATTGTTATTGTGCGATAGATTGATCAAATCTGATTTCCAAGTCAATTGTGATTATTCTATCTTTTTGTAATAGGCTCGTTAAAGGATGTGAGGACAAAATCAAAACAGCGACTGCTGATTTAACGTCAGCTAGAAAAGACTTCACAACAGTTGCCCATGCGATAAAAGGACTTAGTAAAACCACTGTGGCTTAATAAATTATCATCCGCTAAAAACCACCTTTTAATTGAGTGGTTTTAGTTTAATCCATTTTTAGATATTGAACGTATTTATAAAAATGTCACGTGGCTTCATTGTTGCGACAATTATAGTTTTAATTATTTTAGCTTGTGCTGCAGGACTATTTTTTTTATTTCCTCATTCTTCTCAAAAAAAAGAAGAGTCTTGCAAGAATGTCCCATTGCCAACCGGAATGAATCAGAATTTTCTAACCCAGGTGAATGATTGTTTTATTCCGACTGCCGCAGCGTATGGATATACCTTAAGAATCACGGCAGGTTTTCGTTCGTTTGCCGAGCAGGAACAAATATATCAATCCGGCCGCACCGAAGATGGCCACATTATCAGCGAGGCTCCGCCCGGTCACAGTTTGCATAATTATGGCTATGCGGTAGATATTATCGACCGATGGAGAGGATATGATATTGATTGGGATGAACTGATAAAAATAGCTGAGTATTGTCATCTTGAATCGGGAGGCCCTGGCGATTTGCCCCATTTTGAATACAGAGGCGGATTAAGTACAGATGATTTTGCTTGCGGAATGATACCAAAACCTCTTGTATTGCCTTGCGACTTCATGACCCAAAGGGCCGATTCAGATCAATCATTAACATTAGACGATTTGAAAATCTGTGGCGCGCAAAATATCGGAGGTATTGCACCTTCAGATGTTTTGACAGTAAAATCTTTTGATAAAAATTTGTCTCTTGGCGCAAATGATCTCGATGTTCAGCAGCTTCAGATATATCTTAACAATCATGGATTTTTAGTGGCAACGGCTGGAGTCGGGAGCCCGGGCAAAGAGACAAAAACGTTTGGTTACAATACGCAAACCGCTTTAATCGAGTTTCAGCAAAAAAACTGAATTTCTAGCTCTGGCTGGTTTGGTCCAGCGACAAGAGCGTTTATTAATAATTCACTATAGTGGTATAATAGAATAAAACAATTCATGGTCGGCAATAATTATTATTAATTTTTTTAGATAATAAAAATTATGGGAAAAAACAAAAAAGTTACGCTAATATCAGTAGGTATTGTTCTGTTATTGCTTGGAGTAGTTGGTTTATATTACAATTTCTATTCGGTTTGGATGGATGTTCTTGTGTTGTTGGGCGTAATCGGCATACTTTGGGGATGGCTTGAAAAAAGCAAAGGAGAAGAAAACTCAGCTTTTAAATCGCCTTGGGTGAGAGCGTTAATCGCCATTGTAATCTTTGTGTTAATCTTCTTAGCCGGAGCATTCGGCGGTCACTTTTTCGGGCGTGGCGGATCTATGAGATTCCAAAACGGATACAATGGTTACGGTACGCGCGGAGGTAGCAGAACCGGCATGCAAGGAAATAATTTTCGTGGTCAGAATCCAGGCCAATAAGCATAATTAATAATTCAATCAAAAAGCCCGCGATTATTTTGTGGGCTTTTTGATTTTATTTATCAGATTTTTACTGTCCTTGTTGGGCTTTAATCTGAGCTTCAAGCTGTTGAATCTGATTCATTATTGCTTGCATCTGCGATCCTCTGGATACTTGTGAATTCTGGGTTCCGAATTGAGGAGTTTGAGATCCTTGACCACCTTGTCTTCCAAACATTCCAGATGTTCTGTTCATAACACCATCGTTGATTGTTGTCGCAGTTATGCTGGTACCGCTTACCGTTCCCTGAATCATAACTGTGTCACCCACTGCGATTGCCGATAATGTTGATGTTGCTCCAGCTTTTGTTACGGTTGCATTTGATGCGTCAACTGTGTATGTTGTCGCAGTCCCTCCATTTTGTGCGTTGCTTGTTACCGTGAGGGTTGTTCCATTGATTGCAGAAACTGTCCCAAAAACACCGTTATATGCTCGCAAACCCTGTGACCCTTGAGTTACTGGCGGTGTAGTTGTGGTTGTTTGAGTGGTTGTCGATTTAATATATGTCCAATCGCGAACAAGCGTTGCATTTATGGTCCAATTTGCTGATGTTGATACAGTTCCCTGAACTCCAATAAAGTCACCTGTTTTAAATTGAGTAATATCGTTATTTACTGAAACAGGCAATACTTGAGCTGTGCTTGGAACATCTACTGTCCATGCTCCGCCCCAGCTGTTTACTGTGATTACTCCAGCTGCCACTGAACTGATTGTGCCACGCAAAAGAACTTTTCCTGCAGCGCCTATTTGGATTATTTGCTGCTGCGCAGGTGTTGTGGTTGTCTGAGCTGATGCAGTCAACGCTCCTCCTACGGCGAATAATAAAACTAAAGATAAAAGTAATTTTTTGTTCATTTTTTTATTTCTTATTAATTTTTAATTATATTTTTTCGACCTTTTAACTATCTTTTATTATATGATAATTTAAAAATAAAAAAACTTCTTGAATTACCGCATTCAGAATTAGAGGAATAAAATTAACCGAATATACACCATTTTTTAATGTAATCTCGTATTAATACTATACGGCAAAAGGTCGAGTAAAGTTTGATATAAAGTTAATTTTATATGGAAGACTCAAAAAACAATTTTGTCTCATTTTTCCAAATGCCTTGGGTAAAAGCATTAATAGCTTTTATTATTTTCTTGCTGATTTTCTTAGCCGGAGCTGCATTCGGAAGCCATTTCGGCGGACATCGTTATGCTGGCCAAAATGGATTTATGAGATTTCAAACAACGACAAGCCGAGGGGGTAATGTGATGTTTAGAGGAACTGAACGCGCTATTCCAGCTAACGGATCTATAAATATCCAAAGCCAAGGCACGCACAGAATGGGTCAATTGCCAGGCGGCAATGTTCATTCTGCTAATGGTGCTCAAGGTCAACATGGCGGATCAACAAATAGCGTTACGCCACCAGCTAGCGGCTCAACTACCCAAACACAATAGATAAAAAAATAGAGCACGATTAAAGTCGTGTTTTATTTTCTCCTCCACATTCATATTTATTATTAAACATTAAAATCATGTTAAATATGTCAAAAGGTTCAGCGGCTACATGGATTTTGGTGATAGTTATTATTGTCATCATAGCTGCCGGAGCTTGGTGGTTTTTCAATCAGTCTAATAGTACAACTCAGTCGAGCGGCACAACAACTACCCAAAGTTCTGAGAAAACAATTAGCTCGTTTACTTTTTCATCATTAAATCCGACAGTAAATGGAGCTATTGATAATACAAATTATACGGTAGACCTAACTGTTCCAAGCGGAACAGACATAACAACATTAACCCCAACTATTTCAATTTCCGACAATGCAACCATTTCTCCTAATTCCGGCGTCACCCAAAATTTTACTAATCCAGTAACTTATACGGTAACTGCCCAAGACGGTTCAACTCAAAGCTATACAGTTACAGTCACTACTTCCGTAAATTCTACAGACAGTATAACTTCTTTCAATTTCGGCATTGCAGGTGAAGTAGATAATATCGGCACGGGCTCAGTCAGTGTTACTGTTCCAAGCGGAACAGATGTAACAAATCTAACCCCGACAATCGCGGTTTCAACCGGAGCTACGGTTTCGCCAGCTTCCGGAACAGCTGAGGACTTCACAAATCCTGTCACCTATACAGTCACCGCTTCAGACGGTTCAACAACTCAAACTTACTCAGTAACAGTTACTGTTGCGGCCGGTCAATAAATTAGTATGAATAAAAAAACTTTAATTTATTATATAATTGCGTTAATTGTTATAGCTTGCGGCGCTTTTTGTGGTGGAATGATTTATAGTAAAAACAAAAATCAAAGTTCATCTTATGTTGGGAATTTCCAAGGATTAAGAGGGAGCAGGGGAGGATCTGCCGCAACTACTGTTGTTTCAGGAAGTATTGTTTCTAATGACGGTGAAAGTATTATTTTGCAGTTACCGCTACCGCAAGGTGGTTCAAGTATTATTTTTTATTCAAGCGCAACCCAAATAACTAAATTCGCATCTGATACGCCAGATGATCTTGCAACAGGTGAACAAGTAAGTGTGACGGGCACTGCCGGATCTAACGGAAGTATAGATGCACAATCAATTCAAATAAGGCCGGCTGTTCAAAATAAATCCGGATCCTAATACTTTTCTAAATTTAAAAGACTGCCTATTGAAAGGCAGTCTTTTATTTTTTAATGTTATATCCTGAAAAACATTCCCGCTCTTCTAAAAAATGTAGTAAATGGGCGCGTCCACTGCGGATATCTGTAATATCCGGTTACTATTGTTGGAGTTGGCGGCGGCGGAGGATTGTATGCAACAACCACATACAGAGTCGCGCACGAACCGCTGTTTTGGCAAACTGTTATATCTGAATTTCCCGCATTGTATGCATACACATTTAAAGTGCTCCCGTTTACAGATACTGACGCAATAGATGAGTTCGAATCATTAGAAACGTAATAGCCTCCGTTGCCATAAATAGTTACAGAGCTATTTTGTCCGGCGTTTAGGTAAATACTGTTTTGACTTAGAGAAATTGGATATTGGGCAGGATATTGGTTTGGATAAGGATATTGATAATATGTGATCGGATAATATTGCGGGTAATAATTTACGGCTGTACCATAAACGTTGACAGTTAAAGTTCCGCACGAAGAACTATTTTCTGAGCACACTATCAAATTAGCCGTTCCGTCTGCGTTGCCGTAAATACTCATATCGTTTCCGTTTATTCCCGTTCCAACCAGCGAAGAAGCCGAAGAAAGATAATATCCGTTGTTATATCCGCCAGATATGGTTACATTCACGCTTTGTCCAACTGCAAGAGAGATATTATTCTGGCTGAAAGAAACTGAGGATGTGACAGATGGGTTAACATAATTATTATAGCTGGGCCAAGAAACTTCTTGAGATGATGCTCCGTCAACAACAACATAAGCAATGCTGTTTTCTGGGATGTTGTCGTAGTTACTGTTTACTGTTGTATAAAAATATCCGCTACTATTTGTATAGCCTAGCGTTCCGGTATAATTCGGGCTGCTGTTATACTGGCTTAAATAGTAAAGCTGGATAGAGGCGTTTGGATCTGCATTGACGGTAATGGTGACAGAATTGCCATTTACATATGACAAAGACAAACTTGGTATAATTGCGGCGTTAGCACAAGAAACCACGCCAATAAGTGCCAGGAGTACTAAAGTTGTTGTGATGATAATTTTGTTTTTCATGGTAGTTTTATTAAATATATTACGTTAATTCTTTGAATAATGATGCGCTTTATGTCGCTCAGATTAACCCTTTATATTACTACAACTAACCCCCTGTTTTTATTTCAAAAATTACAAGAATTATTGAACTAAATGATAATCGCTTGCCGTATTAAATATATATTAAGGGGAAATTTATCATATTATGGTTGTTAAAGAATCCGAGCAACAAGACGAAATAATAGCGGCTTTAGTCCAATCAGGGAAGTCTGATTTTTTTGGCATCCTTATTAATAGATATCAGGAAAAAATGATGCGCTATGCAAAAAAATTTCTTTCTAACGACGATGATAAAAAAGACATTGTTCAGGAAATTTTCATAAAAGCGTATGTTAATATAAAAAGTTTTGATGCAAAAAGGAAATTTTCTTCCTGGCTTTACCGGATTGCTCACAACGAGCTGGTTAATAATTTAAAGAAGAAAAATAAAAGTTTTCTGCCCATATTAGATTTGGATACATTTTTCCCTCAGCATGGTTACAGCAACAATAATGTAAATGAAAAAATAGATAGAAAAAATACAATGGAACTGATTGATAAGTGCTTTAACGAATTGGACACAAAATACAAAGAGCCAATCATCCTTTATTATTTAGAAAATTTAAGCTATAAAGAAATTGCTGACGTAATGTCAATTCCCGTATCAACTGTGGGTATTAGAATAAAAAGGGCAAAGAAAATAATGAAATCAATTTTTGAAAAAAAGGGATACAAATATGAATAATCAAGAAGAAAAAAATAATAATATAGAGAAAGAAGTCTCTGAAAAGATAAAAACCGGCGACATCAAAATGAAGTCGAGATCGTATTTTGTTTTAAGGACGATTTTACTTATAGCCGTCATTGTTATCTTGGCTTTATTTGTTATTTATCTTATAAGTTTTATTATTTTTTCTTTGCATACCAGTGGCGTATGGTTTTTGCCAAGCTTTTGTTTTCATAGCATCGGAATTTTATTCAGCTCATTGCCATGGTTGTTAATTTTATTATCGATAGTCTTAATTCTAGCATTAGAGGTATTCGCCGAACGTATTTCTTTTGTATACCACCGTCCGGTTATGTACTCTCTAATTTTTATAATCGTGGCCGTTATTTTGGCCAGCGTTTTAGTCGGCATGACATCTTTCCATTCAGGTTTATTCGAAAGCGCCTATGACCAGCATTTACCTGTAATCGGACAATTTTATCGCAGTTTTGGGACGCCTCGGATTCACAACGTTCACAACGGAGTTGTAACAAAATTAACTTATAATGGCTTTGCTATTGAAACGCCCAATGGCGAAACGTTTAATGTGATTTTAAATTCCAAAAACTTATCCGCCCTGCAGACAACAATAAAAGTAGGGGATACGATAGTGGTGGTAGGAAATAAAAATGGCAATACTATACAGGCTACCGATGTAAGCAAGATTCAAGAGGACTCAAATCTCTTTCCTTCTCACAGACTAAGAAGTCATTCCTTATAACCCAAAAACCAACTAAGCAAAAAACACGACTAAAGTCGTGCTTTGTTTTGAAATAAAATCCCATCTTAGTTGTAGTAATAGGTGGAGAGTGCGAATGAGCAACAACATCTAAATTAAAATTACAATTTATGGCTCATATATTTCCATCCTCCTCGATTTTTATGAGAAGTCGATTCTTATAAAAGTTGTTAATGCTTTTAAGTATTAACAACAAGCATATGGAGTGAATGGTCGACTGCACTGAATAAATAAAATTAATAAAATAAAAATTAAAAAAAACACAAAAAACATGAATAAAAAATATATAGCAATAATCGTAGGATTAGCGACGGTAGCAACAATCGGTGGTACCGCATTAGCCATGACAGCCTCTGCTGCCACTTCATCCGCCACACAATCGGCTACGCAACATAAAGGATTTCGTCAGCCAGGAGTTATGGGTACAGTTTCTGCAGTAAGTGGAAATAGCATAACGGTCACCAGTAAGAAATTTACTAGGGGTGCAACAGGAACAACGCCAACAGCAACCACAGTAACATACATAGTTGATGCAACAAATGCGACTGTAACAAAAAATAATACTGCAAGTACTGTATCAGGCATCGTAGTGGGCGACACAGTTATGGTTCAAGGAACAGTCAGCGGAACAAATGTTACAGCAACAGCTATTCGTGATGGTCAATTTGGTAAAGGACAATTCGGCAGAGGCGCAATGCAAGGTCAAAAGCCGGGAGTTATGGGAACAGTGTTCTGCAATAAGTGGTAATAGTATCACAGTCACAAGCAAAGCAAGACCCAACAAAGGATCTTCAACAACTACAACCACAGCAACACCAGTCACATACACAGTTGATGCAACAAATGCTACTGTAACAAAGAGCGGAGCAACTTCATCGGTTTCTGCAATCGCAGTCGGCGACACAGTAATGGTTCAAGGAACAGTTAGTGGAACAAGCGTAACTGCCACAGCTATCAGAGATGGAGTTATGGCAAGAACACCTGGAACTTTCGGAACAACTGGGGCTCACGCAAAAAATGGAGTTATGGGCACAGTCTCCGCAGTAAATGGAACAACTCTCACGGTTACCAGCAAGGGCTTTGGAAAATCACCAACAGCAACCACATACACAGTTGACGCTTCAAGTGCAACAGTGACAAAAAGCGGAACAGCTTCGTCTGTATCAGCTATCGCAGTTGGAGACACGGTAATGGTAAGAGGAACAGTTAGTGGAACTAGCGTAACCGCAAAAACAATTATGGATGGAATGCCTCATTTTACTAAGCCAGCTTCTGCTTCTAATTAGAGATAAAAATCTCTTGACCAAAAAACACGGCTATACTCCGTGTTTTTGGCTAAGAGAAACCCTTAAAGGTATTTAATTCGTATTAATCTTAATGAATGCGTGTTTAATTTTTTATGCCAAAACATTTTAAAATATTTAGCGTATTTTTTTCTATAGCACTAGGGGGTATTTTATTTATAGCACCTCCTGTTTTTGCATATTCGCCATTTCATTTTGGAACGGCGTTGAACTCCGGATCTGGTAATGGTACGTCGTATAATTGGGCAGGATATGTTGCATCGGGAGGAGGATTCACTTCAATTGCTTCATCCTGGAATGTTTTGCAGGCGATAAGTCCAAGCGCCAACACAGCTGAGGCCACGTGGATTGGTATTGGAGGCGTAAGCAACAGCGATTTGATACAGGCAGGAACGCAGACAATAATAAATTCAGCAGGGCAAACAACTTATCAGGCGTTTTATGAAATACTGCCAAGCGATTCAACAATTATTCCGGTTACGATAAATCCCGGCGACTCTGTGACGGCAACATTGACCCAGCAATCAACTGGCCAGTGGTATGTGTATTTTATAGATAATACTAATGGCCAGAATTATCAGACAACTTTGTCGTATAATTCTTCGCTGTCTACCGCAGAATGGATTGAAGAGATGCCGACTAATGCAAATACAAATTCTTTTATCCCAATAAATAATTTTAGCACAAGAAATCTTTATAATGCTTCGACAATCAGAAGCGGAATCTCGCAAAACCTTTCGCAAGCAAATGCCCAACCTTTGACAATGATTAATTCAAATCAACAGGCGTTAGTTACAGTCTCGGCGATTGGCAGCGACGGAGCAAGCTTTACTGCAAGCCGCACCAGTGCAGCTCCGATAATTTCTATTTATCCGTCTGGCAATCATGGCTGGCATAGGGTTGGCAGAGGAATTATGGGTTTCACATCTTTTAGAAGAACGGGTTATTTGAATATTCGTGGCGGCATTGGCAGGAGATTCATTATGGGAAGATTTTTTTAATTATAAAATTATAAATTAATTAAATAATAATATGAACAAAAAGATTTTTTTCTTAGCATTAATATTTTTAGCCGTTTTTGGTTTTAGCAATTTTGCTTTAGCCCAATCAACCTCAGGTTCAGGATTCTCACGCGGAAGCGGACGCGGAGGGGCAAGACCCGGCGTGTTCGGCACAGTCACGGCGGTTAATGGCGACACTATAACCGTGCAAAGCAGAGGATTCGGTCAGAATTCAACCCAAACAACTTATACTGTAGACGCTTCTAATGCGACAGTAACGAAAAATAACGCTGCATCGTCTGTCAGCGATGTTGCTGTAGGTGATAGTATAATGGTTCAGGGAACAGTCAGCGGAACATCTGTAACCGCAACAGCGATTCGAGATGGCTTGCCCCAAGCTGGAAGTGGACAGCAAAAACCGCCAGCCCAAAATAGTGGAAATGCGCAAAATAACAGCAACCCATCAGGCAGTAATCCTTCCCAGAAATCAGACAACAGCTTGTGGGGGAATATAGTCGGTTTCTTTAAAAACCTTTTCGGGTTCAAATAAGGAATTGAATAAATATTTTAAAATAGCATCTGTCGCATTATGCTGTATAATTTTACTGACAGTTGTCATAGGAATTTTTTGGTATAATTCCCAATTTTTCGCTCCGCAGAAAAATTCAGGACAGGAAAGATTTGTTGTAAATATTTCCGACACACAAACTGAAATAATTTCCAATTTAAAAACGCAGGGATTTATAAAAAGCGAATGGGGATTTGATGAAGTTTTAAAAATAAAAGGATGGGAAAACAAGATGGGTCCTGGAGCGTATCAAATTTCAAAAAGTATGGATACTTGGCAACTAGCCGTTATTTTGACAAAGCAACCGTACCAAAAATGGGTTGTGATTCCTGAGGGCTTGAGAAAAGAGCAGATCGCAGATATATTGCAACAGCAACTTAATTTATCCGACTCAGAAAAGCAGAATTTTTTAGACAACGCAAAAGAAGGATATCTTTTTCCTGATACATATTTGCTGGATTCCGATTATACTGGCCAGCAGATTGCCGAAAGAATGACAAATCAGTTTAATGCGAAGGCCGCAGATGTTTTCAAATCAGCCGCGCAGGCGAATATCAGAAACGATACTTTGGTGATTTTAGCTTCCTTGATCCAAAGAGAAGCGGCAAATGAAAAAGAAATGCCGATGATATCCGGAGTCATATGGAATAGATTGGCGCAAAATATGCCGTTGCAAATTGATGCCAGCGTCCAGTATGCTTTAGGCAAAGAAGGTGATTGGTGGCCGATAGTAACGCCTGCTGATTACCAAACCGATTCGCCGTACAACACTTATACAAATAAAGGTAAGCCATCCGCTCCGATTTGCAATCCCGGGATTGCCGCTATGAATGCAGTTGTTAATTCACAGGATTCTGATTATCTTTATTACATAAATGACAGTTCTGGCCAAATTCATTTGGCAAAAACATATCAGGAGCAGTTGGATAATATAAACAAATATTTAAAATAATAATTAATCGGTCGACATTCTTATTAACATAATTAACAAAAATAAAATCTATGAATAAAAAATATATTTTAAGCAAAGCAATATTTGCATCTGTTTTGGCGGTAGGCCTCTTGGCGGGAACGTTGGCAATGGCTCAAACCACTTCTGACAACCCTTCAGCTGCTACCCAAGCAGCAAATAATTCAACTGCAATAACTTCTGGGCAAGCAACTAATACGCAAGGCAACAGCCAAAATCCAAACGTGCCGTCTAGTAATATGCGTTATGGGAACAGTATGGGTGGGGGCTTATCCGGAAGAATGCCGGTGGCTGGTTTTGGCCGAGGAGGTTTTTCAGCGAGAATCGTCACAACAACTCATCGGAGCACGGGTATGTTTATTTGGTCTGCGATAGTGCGCTTAATAACAACGATCTTACTTTGGGTAATAATGATTCAAATTATTATTCTGTTGTTCTGGAAAATAAAGAGTCATGCGAAACAAAAGCCGTAATTAAACTATGGAAAAATCAACGCTATTTTTGTTAGTCGTTGTAATAATTGCCGTTGCTGCTGTTATCTTAGGTGGGGAATATTTTACATATAAGTATTATTCTTTGCTTGCGACGCAAAAACAAAATCAAAGCCAGCAAGCAGCGAACACGACTCCCGCGCAAACGACTACTCAGCCTGCTTCTTCGGAAAAATTGATTAATTCTTTTACTTTTGATAATCCGGAGGCGACGGGCAATATTGATCAGTCGGGTTATGCGGTGGCCATAACGGTGCCGGCCGGAACCGATGTGACCAAGCTTATGCCTGCAATACAAATATCTCAGAATGCAACAATATCTCCAGCATCCGGAGCCCAGCAGGATTTCACAAAGCCCGTTGCTTATTTGGTTACAGCTCAAGATGGGTCTACCCAAACATATATTGTCACGGTCAATGTTGCAAAAAGCAGTGAGAAAGCAATTTTGTCTTTTAAACTTTCTGGATTTGATCCAGAGGTTGATGGTACAATTGATGAAATAAATCACACGATTTATGCGGTGGTGCCAGACGGAACAGATTTGACAAAATTAATGCCAACTATTACGGTTTCCGATGGGGCGACATATAATCCTGATTCTGGTAGCTTTGTGGATTTTACGAATCCCGTAACATATACAGTTACAGCAGAAGATGGTTCGACACAGGATTATACGATTACTGTTGTCACGGAGAGTAATAGCGGATAAAGCTCGCATAATTTAAAAGAATGAATAAATATATTAAATGGCTTGTGTTTATTTTTATTATACTGATTATTGCAGGGACAATTTTTTATGTTTCATTTTCGCACAGGCCCTCATATATATACCGTCCCGTCCGCAGATTTTTTTCTAACCACGTGCACAGGTCGATTAATGCTAATGATGTAAATACTGTACAATCATGGATGACTTTTGATTATATCAACAAAGTTTTTAAACTACCGCAAGACTATTTGAAAAATATTTTAAGCGTATCAGACAGCAGCTATCCTAATGAAACCATAGGCCGTTATGCCAAATCTAAAAAAGAGAAGTCTTCATCCGTACTTACTCAAGTCCAAGAAGCGCTACATAATTATTTAACAGCCAGCAAATAAAATGGATTATTTGTCCGTCTTTGGATCGCTGCTTTCGTATCTTCTGTTATATAAATATGTTGCGCTTTTTGCTTTTTCATTTATTTCATCTGTTGGTATCCCAATACCATCCAGCAGTATTTTGTTGACGGTGGGCGTCTTTGCCAGCCAGAACTACTTTGATTTTTGGTTTTCATTAGCTACGGCAGCAATTGCCAGCACATTCGGCGATTTATTTGTTTACTTTCTGATGCGAAAATATGGAAGTGTATTTTTGAAAAGAAACTATCATAAAAGATTTTCCTTTATCAATAAATTAGGGGCTTACATAAAATTTTTGGAGGAGTATATAAAAAAACACGAGGGGTTGGCTATTTTTTTAACAAGGTTTGTCGGCACGGCTGGTGCTATAACAAATGTCTTATCGGGCTTGATTCCAGTATCCTTCAAAAAATTTCTATTTTACGATTTTCTCGGTAATTTTTTGGATACATTTATAATACTTATAGCCGGATTTTTTGTTGACGAATCGTGGCAAAAAATAGCCGGAATAGTTGGAGTGGTGGGTGCTACGATCACGGTTATAATATTAGTGGCCTCGGTCATACTTATTGTGCGAATACCAAAAAATAATCTTAAGAAGCGGTAAAATAACAAGATTATTTGGGAAGCGGTTGTATAATTTTATTGTGCGACAGATGGTACTAAAATAACACATCAAAAAACCGCATATGGAGTCCCATTTGTCCCATTTTCCGACTAAAATAGCCTAAAATGGGACTGGGATATTTCGGCGGTCAGTCCCATTTTATACTTTCCATTTTCCTGCAATTTTGCTATACTGACCTAATAAATGTAAGACCGAGACGCCTATGTATATAATTCTTAAAAATCTCAGATCTACCCTTAGGAATGCAGGGTCTAGACTGAGGTAGTCTGCCATTTATTGTGCGACAGGAAGAATAAAACTATTTAATAGCCAAACCAAAAACCGATTTTTCAATCGGTTTTTGGTTTAAATATTTTATGGTATAATTATAGAAACCGCTAAATTAAAAATGGGAAGTAAAAATAATCCAGAAAAAAAATTAAAACAGAATTCTGGAAATAAATTGGTCAATAATAAACCGGGTTTTTTTATTGCATCGCCTTCCTCTCAAAAACCATTTTTTGTCAAAGTGAAATCTTATTTTTCCACATTTATTAAAAATCAGATTACTCAAGTTGAGAAAACCGGACATTATTCTTTCAAACGTTTTCGTTTTTTTATTGTTCTGTCTGTTATATTAATTTCTATTATATTATTTGAATTATTAACCAGCTACGTTGCTTCGCATCATAAAATAAATCAGAACCTTGTCATTAATGTCGCTTCAAGCCAGATGTCGGCTGTTGTCGCCGGTCAGCCGGTGCGCTGGTTTGCAATAGTAAAACGCAGCAATATAAATAGTAAAAAATATCTGCTGCAGCTTCCTAGGGGGGCTAAAAACGTTGCAGTCCAAATTATCAGCTTGGTAGAGAAAGAAAATATGCTGGCATTGAGCCACCGACAGGGTTTGTTTTTAAGTCCGAGAGTCCAGTTAGCCGAATCTACGGCAAGACCGCTTTTTGATATTAGCGCTCAGCCTGTAGATTCGCAAGTCAGCAATCCGGTAGACACAATTACGGAAATTGGAAATAATATAGCTCAAATCGTTGAAGCTAATTCCGGGAATCCAACTGTAACTCCGACATCAGATTCTACAATTGTTGATTTGTCTTCACAGGTTTTGCCGTCAGCGCAAATTTCTTCGGAAAATTCCAACGACCAAAGTCCTGTTTTAAACGGGAATCAACCGTCTGCTCCGGGTTATTCGCCAACGCAAAATCAAACTGTAATTTCTCAATCCACAAATGTGACTGCTTTGACAGCGGATATTGCTGCTGCCAAAATTTTAATTTCCGGTGCTTCAATCGGGACCGGGTCAGGTGATTATGTTCAGGCAGATGTTGATATTTTGCAATCCGCAATTTCTTCGGCCGGGTCGGTACTAAACAGTACAACTTCCGTTCAATCTGATATTGATGCCGCTGATTCTAATCTTAATGCCGCTGTTTCAACGTTCAAAGCCAGCAATCAATATGTTGCTATCAATTATACAACCCCTGCACCGGTTATTACTTCACAAGCCACTGATACAGGGAAATTAGTTACTATTTCAGCAGTTGGTGAAAATCCGGATTGCGGCTCAAATGGTGGAAATGAAACGCAATTGGCCACGCCCGCGGGCGTGGCAACCGCCGCTAACTCAAATGATTTGTCGTCCAACGATACCTCAGCTTCAACTGTTTCTCCTGCCGGAACCTGTCTTACTAATGTTTTAGCTTCTACTACTATCCCGCCAATTTTCAAAGTCGGTGAAGAATCAAAAATCCACATTAAATGGAAGAATAACAGCAATAAGGATGTAGCATTCCACGCCTATGATACAGATGGCGACGGTTATTTGGATTATGTGGAGTGGACGGTACCGCATTTATCAGATCAGGAATTTGAAATTATTTTTATCTCTAAAGATTTTCAACTGGACAATAATCAAAACATTGTCGCCGACATCTATCCACAAACACAAACCAAAGATAATGTGTTCGCCGCCGTTCCGGCGACCAACTACGCCAGAGTCACTTTCAATCAAACATTAGATAATACAAAAGATATCACCATTTACACAAAAGCAACCGACCCTAGCACACCCGTCTCAATCAATGTCTATCCTGTCTACACCGATGACCAAGGCAATCAAACCGAAGGCGACCAGCTCCAACTTGTCAACGACGGCCAAAATTCCAACTTTACCAATATAACAACCTACCAAAAATACCGCGTCCTTTTAAAAAACCTCCAAACGTCAACGGATATGTTTGACTTACAAATCATCGGCGGGTCAATCGATATTGATTATGTTGTAGACCCGGCAACATATACAATTTTAGGAAGTTTCAGTTCTAGTACTAATGGTTCATGCCCTTATTATGGTTCCCTAATAATATCATCTAATGGGAGTACTTTATATGGTATGACTGAAACTGGCGGAGCTCATGGCTATGGCGATGGCACGATATTTTCTATTCCATCTGGTGGTGGTACTATAACCGATTTGTACGATTTTACCGGGAGTACAACAGATGGAGCACATCCTTATGGTTCTCTTTTATTGTTAGGTAGTACGCTTTATGGCATGACGCATGACGGGGGATTAAATGGTAAAGGTATAATCTTTTCTATTCCAACCACTGGTGGCACCGGTAATCTTGTTGATATGCATGACTTTGGAAGTGGAAGCGATGGTGCGAATCCTTACGGGTCTCTTATCATTTTGGGAAATACGTTATACGGTATGACTCATGGCGGTGGAACTGGCGGCAAAGGTATGATATTTTCCATTACAACGGGCGGCAGTTATAATGATTTACATGACTTTACCGGGAGTATCACAGATGGTGCGAATCCATATGGGTCTCTTACGCTCTCAAGCGATGCCAGTAAATTATATGGCATGACCTCTGCGGGTGGAAATGGACATTATTCGGCTAATCAAGGTATAGTATTTTCTATTCCTGTTGGCGGTGGCGCACTTACTGATATTTATGATTTTGATGCGTCTGCATATGCTCCTGGCAATGCCAGGGTGCCATATGGTTCTCTTGTGCTTTCAGGCGATGGCAACACATTATACGGCATGACTGAAAATGGCGGATATAATTATGGCGCAGTATTTTCTATTACAACAAGCGGCAGTTATACTGAACTTTACGACTTTCTGAATTATGCAAGCCCTTACGGCTCAGTTAATTTTTTGGGTGATAGACTATACGGTATGACATATTATGGTAGCAATAATAACCTTCAAAATACAGGTTATGGTATGCTATTCTCTTTTCCAATAATCGGTGGCAACAATGATTACCATAACTTCACCGGTATGCATGATTTTGTTGCAACTGGAGGTGATGGCGAATATCCATACGGATCTGCCGTACTCTCAAGTGACGGTAATACATTTTATGGTATGACCTGTAGTGGTGGATTAAATAGCGCCGGTATGATATTTTCATATGTGGGACATTTCCCTAATACTCCATCTTTGGTTTCTCCGACAAATAACGCATATACGAATAGTAACGAACCAACTCTGTCGGCAAATTTTTCAGACCCGGTTACCGGAGTTACCGGTACAACTAATTATGAGATTACTAACACTTTTTTTCCGTATTCAGTAATTGCTTCAGGAACCTCGTCTACAACTTCAAGTAATAATCAAAATACTACTTGGACTCCAGGCTCACCTGTTAGTAGCGGTGGTACATATAATTGGCTTGCTCAAAATAATAATGGTACCTATGCTTCGCTTTGGACTTCGATGGGTAGCTTTACTATAGATACCACTAACCCAACATCAACTATAAGTTCGCCGTCCAACAATTCCTATTCAAACTCTTCAACCGTTCCTTTGTCCGGCACATCTTCTGACGCTCATCTTTCAACTACAACTATCTCTGTTGATAGCGGAAGTTATGTAGCAACTAGCGGGTCGGCCGCATCTTGGACATATTCGGCAACCGGACTTTCAAACGGGGCACATACTTTCCAGACTAAAGCAACTGATTTGGCTCTCAACACGGGGCTATCATCTTTAAAAACTGTAACGGTTGATACTGTTGCTCCAGTTATTACCGTGACCGCTTTCCCGACCGTAAACAATACTAACCAATCATCAGTTGGACTTTCCGGAGTTTGTGAAGGCAGTCTTGCAATAACTCTGTCCGTGGCAGATACACATTCTCATACCGTAACAGCGTCTCCTGCTCCAACCTGTAGTAGTGGAACCTGGTCTAAAACTCTTGATCTTTCTACTCTTAACGACGGAGATATTATAACCGCAACCATATCTCAAACCGATGCGGCAGGTAACACGGGAACGGGGACTAAGACTTCAATTAAAGACACCGTAGTGCCAACAACCACAGCTGCCGGGAACTCTAGCAGTTATACTTTTGGAAATGCAAGTAGCGTAGATGTTACAGTTACTCTATCTTGTCTTGATTCGGTTGGCGGTTCCGGTTGCTTCACAACTTTATATTGTATAGACCAGAACGCCTTTAACTCCTTGCACTCCAAGTATCTCATACAGTGTAACTCCTCCTGCAGTATTTTCAACAGATGGCGTATGGTATATCAGATATTTTTCAACCGATGCGGCTGGCAATCAAGAATTAGCAGGAAGTCAAACAATTAATATAGCTAAAGAAGGGACGCTTTCAATCATAGAGAATACAACTAAAGCAGATGGCGAATTTAAATTTAATATTACTCCTACTCCATCTGTAGTAGATTTTACCACTTCTAATAACACCGGATCAGCTACAATCTCATTAAGCCCCGGCTCCGGATATTCAATCAGTCAAAATGTTTCAAACGATAGTTGGGTTTTAGACAGCGTGACTTGCAACGACGGCAATGGAGGGACTCAGTCTTCGTTCACGATAACCCCCGGACAAACAACTACTTGTACATTTAATAACACTTATGTTGGAGGTGTTGGCGGAGGCGGTGGTGGTGGTGGAGGTCAGGGTTATCTGAAAATAATTTCTAAAGCTCCGGGTTCAGATGGTGTAACTTTTAATTTTATTGTCGGGAATTCGTCGCTATCTCCATCAATTCAGATTAAAGATGGACAGGGCGAATTTGACTCAGGATTAATATTTTTCGGAACATATCCCGTTTCTGAAACCGTTACTCCCGGCTGGACTCAAACTGATGTAATATGCGATAATAACAACGGCAACCCGAGTGTGGCTGTTATAAATTTCGGACAAACTACCACTTGTACGTTTACTAATGCCAAGATTTCTGTGTCGTCAATTCCTTCCTGCAGCGACCCTGATAATGTTCCTTTAGATATGTCAGGCAACCTTTCGGCCGTGGACAACTCTATCTATTATTACAAACTTACCGGCACTACGACCGGGTTGGGCTGGGGAGGCGCTGATAACACTCCATATACTTACGACAGCAATATTTCTGCAATGGCTGTTCATTCAGGAGCGGTCGCAAATGGAGTTGATGCAATCGTAAAGGTTACTTTATTGCCTGGACAGAGTTCATATGTGGGAAGTACGCAGAACGGGGTAAAAACAGAAAGCTATAATCCGTAGATTTGCTCATTTACATTTGTAAAAATTTTAATAATAAATAATGATAGGCATTTTATACGCAAATAAATATTTTAAAACAGCAGTTTTTATACTGCTGGCTGTTTTTATTTTATTTTTGTTTTGGGAAATTTTTATTCCAAAAGATATTAACGTAACAAAACAAACGATTTTTGAAATTAAAAAAGGGCAAGGATATTCAAATATCGCTACAGAATTAAAGAAAGAGGGGATTATCAAAGACAGTGTTTTTTTTAGGGCGTATGCCTTAATTTCTGGAGATTATTCAAAACTCCAGGCCGGAAAATATTATTTGTCCCCTTCATTATCTCTTTATTCAATTATAAAAAAGTTTGTTTTGGGAGATACGGCTAAAAATAAAGTTACCATTGTTGAAGGGTGGGACATAAAAACAATGGCGCAGTATTTTGATGATAAAAAAATATTTTCAAAAAAAGATTTTATTACAGCCACCCAGAAAGATTTCAGCTCTCAATTTGCATTTTTACAAAGCAAGCCAAAGAAGTTTAATCTGGAAGGTTTTATTTTCCCTGATACGTATTATTTGCCGATTGATGCCACTCCTGACGATTTCTTGCAGTTAGCCTTGAATAATTTTGATAAAAAATTAACGCCGGATTTAAGAACGGAAATTGCATCTCAAAAAAAATCAATCTTTGATATAGTTACAATGGCATCAATCATTGAGAAAGAAGTGCAATCTTCGGAAGATAAAAAAATTGTTTCAGGAATATTGTGGAAGAGAATTCAAGGCGGAGTTCCGTTGCAGGTTGATGCTACGGTAAACTATGCTACGGGAAAAGAGGGGATAGAGATTTCAACAAAAGATAAAGAGATAAATTCTTTGTATAACACATATAAATATAATGGTTTGCCGTTGGGGCCTATTTCAAACCCTGGGCTGGACAGTATTCTAGCGGCAATCCATCCGCAAAAATCTGATTATTGGTACTATTTGTCGGCCGATGGAACCGGCAAAACAATCTTCAGCACAACGCTGGAAGAACAAAACGCCGCCGCGCAGAAATATTTACACTAGGGAGACTATTGACAATTGAGTGAATATGAATATAATCAATGTATAGTTAATATGCCGCAGATAGTGGGGATTCTAAAGGCGAAAGCTTTAAAGAAAGTAAAAATCCTACCGAGGTGAAACAACAGACATATTTTTGTCTTTGTTAATTGTCTGCGAATAAAGGTCGCAGATTTTATTTTGCTTTCAATTTAAAATATATATAAAAAGCAAAATAACCCCTCACCAATTTTACCAAAGAATAAATAGTAGAATAACGACAGGCGCAGCCGCTTCGCGCAGTGCCATGTATGCTATCTTTATATCTTTGAAATTGGTGTGCGGGTTAATCATTATAAAAATATGGCATTAACAAAAGAAAAAAAGCGGAAAAATTTGAAAGATATTAAAGAAAATATCGCAGAGCAAAAAGCAATAGTTTTTGCTGATTTTTCAAAGGTAAACTCAAAAGATTTATTTGGATTCAGGAGAAAACTTAAAGAGTCGGGATGTATTGTTAAAGTTGGTAAAAAAACATTGGTTAGAATTGCTTTTGGTCAGTCCGGTATTTCTTACTGGAATAAAATCAAAGCAAGCGTTCCGGGTCAGTTGTGCTTGGTATTGGGGATAGAAGACGAAATAGCTCCTGCCAGAATTTCAAATCAGTTTGCAAAAACACACGAAAATTTCAAAATTTTGGGTGGAATTTTTGAAAAAAGATTTATTGAAAAGGAAAGAGTATTGGAATTAGCCAGCATACCTACAAGAAACGAATTATTGGGCAGATTGGTTGGTTCTATCGCCAGCCCAATGTCGAGTTTCGTTAGAGTGATAGACAAAATAAGAGAAAGCAAAGAAACGGTAAAAGCTTAATAATAATTAAAGGCGATCGATAAGGAAGTCTCAGAAATTGAAACAAAGGAATTTATATATCTTTAACGTTTCAATTTCTGCGTGAATTCACTCGCTTCGCTACATAAATTCATGGCAGAAGAAACTAAAGTTGAAGTTCCCGCCAAATTTGAAAAATTGGTTGGAGAAATAGAAAAAATGTCAATTGTAGAATTGGCAGAATTGGTAAAAGTGTTGGAAGGTAAGTTTGGTGTCTCAGCAGCAGCTCCAGTAGCCGTTGCCGCGGCAGCAGCCGGACCGGTTGAGGAAAAAACAGCTTTTAATGTTGAATTAAAAGAAGTTGGAGCTCAAAAAATTGAAGTTATTAAAGTTGTAAGAGATGTTACTGCAAAGGGATTAAAAGAATCAAAAGATTTGGTTGATGCAGCAGCAGCCGGAACACCTCAATTAGTAAAAGAGGGAGTTAAAAAAGAAGAAGCAGCTGAAATTGAAAAGAAATTCACCGCAGCAGGAGCCAAGGTTGTTATCAAATAGAAAAATAGAAAAGCAGGGATAAAACCCTGTTTTTTTATTACTAAAATGATAGAATTGTTTTAATGGGTATTTAGCTCAGCGGTAGAGCGTTCCGTTCACATCGGAAAGGTCATAGGTCCGACTCCTATAATACCCACTAAAAATTTATGGAAAAATTGTTATTGGTAAGATATGGTGAACACGAAGATGGTCATCTGAGTATCGAGGGCATGAAAATGATGATTTCTGTATCAGAAAAAATAAAGTCTTTAATCAAAGATGAAATTTTTTGTGTTATATCGGCAGATATAGATCGTGCTATCGAAAGCGCTAAAATTATTTCTAAACAACTTGGTACTAACTCAGTGCAGACATTTCATGAATTATATGCAGCGGAAGAAAGTGGCATTGCTGTTAATCTTGAGGCGGCATTAAAAGTTATAAATTCTGCAGGCGAAAAGTGCGATATGCTCATCGCGGTTGTTTCAAGGGAATATATAGAATCTCTTCCTAATTATATACTGCATAATCTGGGATCTAAAGAAAGTATTGAAACGCATCTAAATCGCGGAGAAGTTCTTGTTTTAGATTATGATACAAAGAATATTACGTATTTGCGGTAAAAATAAATGCTGGCAAAATTTAACCCGCACACCAATTTCAAAGATATGGTGATAAAATGCATGGCGTTTCGCGAAGCGGCTGCGCCTGTCGTTATTTTAGTATTAACTTCTTGGTAAAATTGGTGAGGGGTTGTTTAATTTTTATATATTAAAATAAATGTTATTAAACAAAAAAATTCATTGGACGGAACATTCTAAAATAAAAATGCGGCAGTATGGTTTGTCTAAGCAAAAACTTTTTGGAATAATTAGAAACCCGGAAAGAAAAGAGAAGGGGATTGTGCCCGGAACGGTAGCGTTGATGAAAACGAATAAGATATTTTTTAGTGTAAAAAAAACAAGTTTATCAAATGCGTGGAAGGCGCCCAAAAGAGCGCCGGGAGAAATTTGGTTGATGTATAAAGACGTAACGTTTAGACGTGGATCAGTTCAAGAAAGAAAAATAATTAGTGCGTGGCGATATCCTGGAATTTCAAAACCCGGCGAGCCGATTCCTATCCCGGAAGAGATTAGGCAAGAATTGCTAAACGATATAAATTTATAGAAAAAACAAAAAAAAACAACTTAATAGGTTGTTTTTTTGTTATATATAGTGTGGGAAATTGAAGATTTTTGGATTTACGAACAAATTTACATAATTCAAAAGTGAATTAAGTGTGGATAAGTGATGGTATTTACGACTAAAATTATTATTTTTTAGATAGTATTGACCAGGGTCGGCATAATAAGTTATAAATAGGTTGTAGTGGAGAATTGTGGATAAAAGTGGGAAAAAACGTTAAATCTGTGCATAAAACAAAATGTTAATAGGACAATACCAACATACAATTGATTCAAAGAAAAGATTGGCATTGCCTGTTAAATTCAGGGGGGAATTAGGTTTGAAGGTTATTATTACCAAGGGAGTTGAGAATTGCCTTGTCTTATATACTGAAAAAGAATGGGAAGTAATGTCCGAGAAGCTGGGAAATTTGCCAATATCTCAAGGAGAAGCGCGATCTTTTACCAGGCATTTATTGGCCAGCGCTACGGAAGTTTCTATTGATAAACTAGGCAGAATATTAATTCCGGATTATTTAAAAGAATATGCGGGACTGAGTAAAAATGTTTTTGTATGCGGACTATCAAACAGATTAGAAATTTGGGATGAAGCAAAATGGAAAGACTACAGTAAAAATGCAGAAAAAGGAGTTGAAGAAATTGTTTCAAAATTAGGACCACTGGGAATATAGCGAATTGACCAAATTATTCTAATTGACCTAATCAAATCCCAATGACCAAATTCCAATTTCCAAAACGTTTTAGAAATTAGGATTTAGGAATTGATTAGAATAATTAGAAATTAGAATAATTAGAATAATTTATGCATATACCTGTTCTTATAAAGGAAGTCTTGGAATATCTGGATCCCAAACCGAATGAAAATTTTGTTGATGCAACTGTCGGTGAGGGTGGACATGCAAAAGAAATTTTAACAAAGAATGCGCCGGAAGGAAAGGTATTGGGAATTGATTGGGATAAAGATCAGGCGGGAAACAGCAGATTAAACTTACAAGATTTTAACGGGAGAATTATTATTGTTAACGATTCTTATAAAAATATAAAATATATTGCGAGAAAAAACAATTTTAGCCCGATAAGCGGAATTTTAATTGACTTAGGAATGTCGTCATGGCAATTGGAAAAAGCGAATAAGGGATTCACATTTCAGAAAGATGAAGCGCTAGATATGAGGTATAGCTTGGATAATGAGTTAACTGCTGAAAAGATTATCAACGAATTTCCGGAAGATAAAATAGAAAAAATATTAGAAGAATACGGCGAAGAACGGTTTGCCAGAAAAATTGCAAGAAAAATTGCAGAAGAAAGGCAAAAAAGGGAGATAAAAACAACATTTGAATTGGCGCGAATTATTTCAGAAGCCATTCCGGGAAGGTTTAAGGGTGGTAATATCAATTTTTCAACAAAATCTTTTCAGGCTTTGAGAATCGCGGTAAACGGTGAATTAGAAAATTTAAGGACATTTTTACCTGATGCAATTGAGTCTTTGGAAGTTGGCGGAAGATTGGTTGTAATTTCATTTCATTCTCTGGAAGACAGGATAGTTAAGAATTTTTTCAATGAAGCAGAGAAGGAAAATAAAATAAAAATTTTAACGAAAAAGCCGGTGGTGGGGACTGCCGAAGAAATATTAAAAAATCCCCGCTCAAGATCCGCGAAATTAAGAGCAGTTCAAAAAATATAAACATATTAAAATAGCATGACATCCATTGCATTAAGCCTTAAACACATAGAACACAAAGTAAAATCAGCCAGTTTGCCCAGATTTAATTGGAAGGCGGTTTATGTTGTCGGTGTTTTTGTTTCTTTAATGCTTTTAGTTTTTTATATTTACCAAATAAATCAAATCACAAGAGAATACTATTTGATTAAGGATTATAACAAACAAATGGATAATATATTGTCAGACAACAGGGTTTTAGAAGACAATCTTTCAGAAAATGATTTCTTGGGACAGGCGATGAACAAGGCCAACCAACTGGGATTTGAGAAAATTACCGACGTAACTTATGATCAGATATTAAACGGTTCGTTGGCAAGCGCAAAATAATTTTATAGAGAAATGAAAAATTGGAGAATTGGCTTAATCTTAATTTCAATTTTTATAGTAGCGGCAATTATTATTGGCCGCTTGTTTTATCTTCAGGTTTTTAACTATAAGTTTTATCTTTCCCAAGCTCTGGGCCAGCAGTCGGGATTTCAGGAAACAAAAGGCAACCGAGGAGAGGTTTTTTTGCAAAACAGTAAAGAAAGTTCAGGAGCTTTCGGTTCCGGAGATCAGAGGAGTCTAGCGGTAAACAATGACAGCTGGATTATATCGGCTATTCCCAAAGAAATTACCGATGAAAATAGTTTCGCCGATATTCTTGGAAAAGAAATTGACCAATCTCCAAAAGATATAATTTCAAAACTTAGTCAGTCGTCTTCATATGTAGTTCTTGAAAAAAACATTTCTAACCAGGAAATTGCCAAGTTGGGAGACTTAAAACTTGCCGGTTTGCATTTTGAAGATACTTATGCAAGATATTACCCACAACAGAGCCTTGCTTCTCAAGTGATTGGATTTGTCGGCGGCGATGGTGTCGGGCAATATGGCATAGAAGGTTATTATGATAATATTTTGCAGGGCAAAACCGGAGTTAAGGAAGAAAAAAAGGGATTGGATTTTATGAGTTCGGACAGCAGTATCTCTCTAAACGGCTCAGATTTGTCACTGGCTATTGATTACAACATCCAATTTGAAGCAGAATCATTATTGGCTGAGGCTAAAAATAATATTGATATAGATTCAGGCCAAATTATTGTGATGAAACCGGATTCCGGCAGAATTCTGGCAATGGCAAACTTTCCATCGTTTAATCCTAATGAATATTCAAAGGAAAATGATTTTGATGTGTTCCAAAACGTTAATGTTCAAAAGGTTTTTGAACCGGGCTCAGTGTTTAAACCGTTTACAATGGCGATGGGCCTGGAAGAAGGCAAGATAACTCCGGAAACAACCTTTATTGATACCGGCGTGGTAAAAATAGGGCCGGATACTGTTCATAATTTTAATAATGAAAAGTTTGGCAAGGAGGATATGTCGGGAATTTTGGAAAAATCCATAAATACCGGCGCAGTTTTCGTTGAACAAAAACTGCCTCACTCAACATTTCTGGATTATGTAAATAAATTGGGGTTTGATGAAAAGACCGGAATTGATTTACAGGGAGAGGCTTCTTCAAAGAATGATCGGCTCAAAAATGGTTCGGACTTTGATTTTGCCACTGCAGCTTTCGGTCAGGGAATTGAAATGACGCCAATCCAGCTGGCAAAAGCTTTCTGCATATTTGCAAACGGCGGTAAAATGCCTTCGCCGTATATTGTTGATAAAATTACAAACGGAGATGACGAGATTGATACAAAACCGGAAATTTCCGATCCGATATTTTCCCAAAAAACAATTTCACAAGTTGACACGATGCTTATTAATGTCGTTGAAAAGGGGTATGGAGATATTGCAAAAATAAAAGGATATTATTTGGCAGGTAAAACCGGAACGGCAGAAATTGCTTACCCGGATAAAAAAGGATATTATCCTGACAGAACAATCCAAAGTTTTATCGGATTCGGACCGGCTCTAAAACCCGAATTTTTAATTTTGGTGAAACTGGATAATCCAAAAGTCTCAAAAGCGGCATTGTCAGCAGCACCTCTTTTTAAAGAAATGTCTCAATATATGATAAACTACTGGCAAATTCCGCCGGATTATTAAAACTTAAAAATTTACAGCAAAAAAACACCTATGTAGGTGTTTTTGCTTTCTGCGCTCCCGTCGGGATTTGAACCCGAGTTACAGCGTTGAGAACGCCGCGTCCTGGACCAGGCTAGACGACAGGAGCAAGATTTTGAAATTTGAAATTTGAAACCTATTATTGCTTTTAACATAAAAAAACTGTTTTGTCTATCATTAAAATCTTAAAGTTATACACACTTTAAAATTGTTTTTTTATTGTTAAAAAGTTAAAATTACATAATGTTCAAGGATTTTCTAAAAAATTACGTTTATCCCATATCTACAATTGTGGGAGGAGTTATTGGCGTAGGTTTTTTGTCACTGCCGTATATAACTTTAAGAGCCGGTATGTGGGTGATGCTTGCATATTTTATTATTTTAACCGCGCTTGTTTTGTTTATTCATCTGATTTTTGGAAAAGTTTGTCTTAAAACTCCTGATTTTAAGCGATGGCCCGGGTTTATTGGTTATTATTTCGGCGCACCGGCGGAAAAAATTATGATGGTTTTAATGGTTTTAGGAACGTATGGAATTTTGCTTGTATATTTGATTATTGCGGGACAGTTTTTAGCTACAACATTTGGTGGCAATCAACTGCTTTGGGTTTTATGCTATTGGGCTATTGCAAGTTTATTTATTTTTCTGGGAGCCAAAGCAATTTCAAAATTTGATTTTTTGGCGATAGTACTTCTGATTGTAGTATTGCTTTTTATATTTTTAAAAGGTTTACCTTATATAAATATAGAAAATCTTTTGGCCAAAAGTAGTCAATTTAAAATAACCGACTTTTTCTTACCTTACGGTGCAATTCTTTTTTCCTTATGGGGAGCCGGCTTTATACCCGAGGCCGAAGAAATGATTGGCGACGGTAAAAAATCGTTTAAGAAAATTATTATAATTTCCACCTTAATACCGGCGGCAATCTATGCTATTTTCATTTTCTTAGTTTTATCTATCACCGGAAGCCAGACTACAGAATCGGCTCTTGTGGGAATTAAAAATATGCTTGGCGGCGGGGTTATTTCCTTCGTGCTTCTTTTGGGAGTGGCAACAACATTTATTGCGTTTATTGCAGAGGGCTTGTTGCTTAAAAGAATTTTTGTATATGACGCAAAAATCAAGCCCGTTTCCGCATTTTTATTAGTTTGCAGCGTACCGCTTATTTTATTCTTAATGGGAATAAATTCTTTTATACCGTTAATCTCTTTTATAGGAGGAGTTCTGCTGGGAATAGAAGGAATTTTAATATTGCTGATGTATAAAAAAATCGGCGGCAAAAATATTATAGTATATCCGTTAAGTCTTATTTTTATCTTGGGAATTGTTTACGAAATATTTTATTCGTTCAAGTAATTTTATGGTCTGGTATCTAATAGTTTTGATATTTATATTCTGCTGTTTTATCTTATCGTGGCTCAGCTCTCATCTGATTAAATCTTTGGTTGAGATTGCCAAGTTTTTAGAATGGCGTGAATTTATAATTGCTTTTTTTGTGATGGGATTTGCCGCATCTTTATCAAATTTTTTCGTTGATCTCGCCGCCGCCCTGCAACATTTGCCTCAGATTTCATTGGGCGATATTATCGGAGGAAATTTAATTGACCTTACTTTGGCAATGGCAATAGTGGTATTTTTTAGTAAAAAAGGCTTGCCAACCAATAGCAAAATGATACAGGGCAGTTCTGTTTTCACATTTTTTATTGCTATTCTGCCTGTAATTTTAATTTGGACGGGAAAAGTTACCAGATTGGATGGAGTAATTTTAATTCTCGCATTCTTTGTATATGCTTTTTGGCTATTTTCAAAAGACGGCAGGTATAAAAAAGTCTACCACGAATCAAAAAGTGATATTGGTACGCCAAAGAAAAGATTTTCCCACTTTTTAAAAAATATATTCAAATTAATTTTGATTATAATAATTTTGCTTTTTGCGTCGCAGGGAGTTATTGCTTCAGCGCAGTATTTCTCAACCAGCTTAGGTGTTTCTCTTTCGCTGGTCGGAGTTATTATTGTTGCGATGGGGAATTGTTTTCCTGAAACCTACTTTGGGATAATATCGGGGAGAAAACAGGAGAATTGGATGGTGGTGGGGGATATGATGGGATCAGTTATTGTTGGAGCAACTTTGGTTTTGGGAATTATCGCTTTAGTTTCTCCTTTTGAAATTAAGGATATGGCACCGTTCTTAATCGCCAGAATATTTACCGTTATAGCGGCAATTTTCTTCTTGCTGTTCATTAAAACCGATAAAAAACTTACGAAGAAAGAAGGCGCGCTTTTACTTTTCATTTATATTATTTTTCTCGTTGCCGAAATTTTTGTAAAATAATCATTTTTCGTCTATCATATTCTATATGGATATTTCAATTTTATTTTATGTTTTAACAATTATGGGAATTGGGACTGTGATTTTTTTGTTGCTTAGGAAAAAGTCGGAACCGGAGAAGAAAGAAGACAATTCTTTGTTAATGCTGCAAAACCAGTTAAACCATATATCGCAGGTTCTTGATTCTAAGTTATCCGAGTCAAATAAAAATTCGCAATTTCAATTTAATCAGTCCAATAAAATTATCGGCGATGTTCGGGAGAGATTAGCCAAGCTTGATGAAACCAATAGGCAAGTGGTAAGTTTCGCTGACCAGCTAAAATCTTTGCAGGATATTTTGAAAAATCCAAAGCAGCGGGGGATTCTTGGAGAATATTATTTGGAAACCGTTTTGAAAAATGTTTTGCCGCCGGGATCTTATAAAATGCAGTATGGGTTTAAAGACGGCACAATTGTTGATGCGATTGTGGAAGTTGATAAAAGAATTATTCCCATTGATTCAAAGTTTTCACTTGAAAATTATAACCGAATGGTAGAGGCACGAGATGTAAATGAAAGAAAAAAATGGGAAAATGCTTTCGTAAACGATTTGAAATTAAGAATTGACGAAACTTCAAAATATGTAAAGCCTGAAGAAAAAACTACTGATTTTGCTTTTATGTTTATTCCTTCTGAAGCAGTTTATTATGATTTGCTGATTAACAAGGTTGGAGTTATGACAGAAGACACAAATAATTTGGTGTATTATGCCGGCAAGAAAAAAGTGATTGTAGTTTCGCCGACATCTTTCTTAGCGTATTTACAGACTGTGTTGCAGGGAATGAAAAATCAGAAAATTTCAGAACAGGCGCAAATGATTATTAAAGAAGTTGAGCGATTGGGAAAGCATATGTTTTCGTATTCAGAATATGTAAATAGGGTGGGGGAGAATCTTGATAAAACAGTCAGTTCATATAATAAGGCAAGGGCTGAATTTTTGAAGGTTGACAAGGATGTGGTGAAAATAACGGACGGAAAGTCCGAGGTTAAAATTAATGAAGTTTCTTCACCGAATATTGACGAATAGGCGAATATTTGCTAGTATAGACACAGATTAAATTAAGCGTAATTTACATGGCATTTGCAGTTATAAAGACCGGGGGGAAACAGTATATGGTTCAGCCTGGTGATAAAATTAAAGTTGAATTGCTGGACTTTGAAGAGGGGAAAGAAGTTTCTTTCGCCGAAGTTTTGTTATTGGACAATGATAAAAAAATTGAAATTGGCGCTCCATTTATAAAAGGAGCGGAAGTTAAAGCAAAAGTTTTAGGAAATACAAAAGGACCAAAATTAATTATTTTCAAATATAAACCAAAGAAAAGATTTAAAAGAAAAGTGGGACATCGACAAAAGTTTACCCAAGTTGAAATTACAGAAATTAAGAGTTAAGGAAACCCGTGCGTTACGGGTTTTTTGTTGGGTCAGTTCTTTTCACAACTAAAAGGAGTAAGGGATGAATTACAAATTTGATGTATATCCGCACGTTTGGCGCGCTCAGCAATTTAGTAGAGTATGGCTTGAAAAGTGTTTTTTCCCAATGATTGACAGAATGAAAACAATTGTTGATGAAGGGGGTTGTGACATTTTGAGAGGCAAAAGGATGGTTTCTCTCTTTTACGAGCCAAGCACCAGAACCAGGGCCTCGCATCAAATTGCTTTCGATTACCTTAACGGAAGAACGGTTTTTAGCACAGAAAATGCAAGAGAGTTTTCCTCTGGCGCCAAAGGCGAATCTTTAGAGCACACCATAAAAGTGCTCAATCGTTATCGCCCCGATGTAATTGTGCTAAGGTATGACCGAAAAATTGGCGCGGAATTGGCAGTTTCAGTTTCTAAAGCAGCAATTATAAACGCAGGAGATCGAAATCCTGGGCACCATCCTACGCAAGCGTTGCTTGATATAAGGACAATTAAAAAATGCTTGGGCCGCGTCGACGGAATTTCAATTGCCATGGTTGGTGATTTGAAAAATGGCAGGACAGTTCGTTCACTTTCTTATTTGTTTGGAAAGTTCAAAAATGTGAGCATTAGTTTTGTTTCGCCGAAAAAATCACAGATGAAAAATGATGTGAAGCTTTACCTCGAAAAAAATAAAGTTCGCTTCAGCGAAGTAACCGATTTGCGGAAGTTGGCTGGGTCTGTTGATGTAATTTACCAGACACGGACTCAAAAAGAGTGCGGCGCTTCAATCGACAGGAATAATTACAAATTGGGATATTTCATTGTGGATAAAAAACATTGCGGGCATGATGAAAAAAGATGCAATCATTATGCATCCGTTGCCGATTGATGGTGAAATTACATCTGATGTCGATCAGGATCGGCATGCAGTGTATTTAACTGACCAGGTTGATAGCGGGCTTTTTGCCCGAATGGCATTATTTGCAATGATGCTGGCTCCTGAAAGGATCTATTGAACAGAGTGCCCCGTTTTTTTATAGCGGGCTTTTTATTGCAATTTTTTTGTGCCAGGTGTAGAATAAGCAAATGGACAACAAGATTTACCAAATTAAATATCGGGGGCCGATGGTTTCACTAAAAGAAAAGTTGCCATTGAATTTGAGGTTTTATACATTGGTAATAATTGAAAGTTAATAATCCGCATGTTGCGGATTTTTTTTATGGCATTTTGATAGTTCTTTGAAACACATTAAAATCCTATCCTAATAGAAATGGAGGTTTATATGCTAAGCGATGTTTATTGTACCGAGGAAACGGTGGTTAAATGTTGTCATTGCGGACATATTTCACGGGTAGGAAATCTGAATTTTGTACCGTCTTATGCATTACCGGAGCCCGGAGGTAAAAATTCGCCTACGGGACATTGGCACTGCGTTTGTGGCAAGTATCTTGCCTATCAACAAGCTGAAAATCGGACCGTTCTATCCGATCCCGAATATGCAAAACTTGTATAATCCCAGCCGATAGTGTGAGTTTGGAGACCCAAAGCAAATTGGGTCTTTTTTTATTCATAAAATAGGATAATATGAATAAAATATGAAAAATAATATTCAAAACAAAATAGGTTGGATTTTACAGGAAAAATACAATGGGAAATTAACTGCGGCTGCTAAAAAAGACATAGAAAGATTAAAAGCGGGGGAGCCGGTTGATTATATCATAGGTTTCGTGGAGTTTTTGGGATGCAAGATTGATTTGTCAAAAAAAACTCTTATCCCAAGATTTGAAACAGAATATTGGACGGAAGAAGTGATTGGCGAATTGCGAATAGCAAATGGCAAATTGCGAATAATCGATATATTCTCAGGTTCCGGTTGTATTGGTGTTGCAATATTAAAACGTGTCAAAAATGCCGAAGTTGTCTTTGCCGATTCGGAACAAAATTGCGTGGAGCAAATAGAAATAAATTGCAAGATAAATAAAATAAATCCGGACAGATATAAAATCATCCAATCGGATGTTTTTGATAAAGTGGTAGGGAAGTTTGATTACATTGTTGCCAATCCGCCATATATTGCGATAAAACGGAAAAATAAAGTTCAGGCATCGGTGTTAAAACACGAACCAAAAGCGGCATTATTCGGTGATGCTGATGGAATGTTGTTCATTGAAAAGTTTTTGTCCGGAGCGCCAAAGTTTTTAAATCCCGGCGGCAAAATTTTTATGGAATTTGATCCTTTGCAAAAAAATAAAATTGATAAAATCTTAACAAAAGCAAACTATAAAAACTGGGAGTTCAGAAAAGATCAATACGGAAAAATACGATGGATAAAGGTTGAATTTTAGACAGGAAATGTTATATTGTTGGTAGTTCGTTTTACCCAAATTCTACACGAAAGGGGAATTTCATGGAAATTAAAGGGAACATACTTGTATTAGTAGTTGATCATAAAATACGGAAGGACTTATTGGGAATTGTTTCTAAGTGGGCGGAAGATGGAATCGAAATGGATATTATATATCCTAGAGATTCAGAGTTGAGAAATATCAAGATATCTTCGACTGAAAAGGCGAAGATATTATTGATCGCTCAAGATATTACCCTTAAAGATATTAGTGATAAGGTTGCGCCGATTATTTTCAAATTGGCAGTATCGAAGTATCATGACTATT
Source organism: Candidatus Staskawiczbacteria bacterium (assembly GCA_963761865.1). Classification (GTDB taxonomy): domain Bacteria; phylum Patescibacteriota; class Minisyncoccia; order Minisyncoccales; family Staskawiczbacteraceae; genus VGLO01. Next base: position 495,328 of record CAVXIE010000002.1, read on the forward strand.
TGGCGAGAAATATGGCAACAGATATGATTAGTTCTATTGCCAATATGTTTTAAGACGAACAACAGGTCCGAGCCACGTATTCTCGGGCTTTTTTATTGTTTTATTTTTTGTTAAAATAAAGAAAGTAAATCAATGAAATCAATTCAACTGTCGCCAAATTCGCTTAACTTGTATCTTGAATGTCAAAGCTGTTTTTGGCTGGATAAAAAAATGGGGATAAAACGGCCGGCATCATATTCGTATGAATTAAATTCGGTAGTGGATAATTTATTAAAAGAAGAATTTGATGTGTACCGTAAAAGAAATGAACCGCACCCGTTGCTTTCGGAAAATAACATTGATGCAAAACTTTTCCCAAAACAAAGATTACTGGATAAGTGGCGGGACAGCCGTGAAGGTATTAGATATTATGATAAAAAACTTGATGCGACGCTTTTAGGTGCCCCTGATGATGTTTTGGAATTTGAAAACGGAAAACTTGCCCCGTTAGATTATAAGTCAACGGGTGTTAAAATATCCAAAATTTACGACAAGTTTCAATTACAGATGGATATTTATACTTTTTTACTGGAAAAAAACGGATACAAAACCACAAAAAAAGGATATCTTGCTTTCTATATAATTGATAAAGACAGGGGATTTGTTGACAGGTTGCCATTTAGAAAAGAAATTTATGCAATTGATACAGCTCCGGCTGATGTTTACGAAATTTTTAAAGATGCAGTTGAGTTGCTGAAAAATGATAAATGCCCGGAGCATAGTTCAGAATGTTTATGGGTAAAATGGCAGAAGTTTGTTGCATAATTTGAATGTGGTATAATAAGCTAAACATATAATTTTTATTAAAACATAATATGGAAAATAATTTTTCAAAAGGCGCCATTTCAAGAATTTTGCTTATCCTTGCAGCGCTTGTGCTCGTGGTCATTGTGATTGTATATTTTTCACTTAACTATATTAAAGGCCAAAAATCAGCAAATACGGCAATTACTCCGACGCAAAATTCACAGACTGCGGCAACTGTTCAGTCAAAGGTGCCGGCGGTTCCTGTATATGAAACTCAGGTTGGCGACATTAAATTTTTTCTTGAATACTCGGCTGATTTGGGAACAATATTGCCTGCAACTTCCAAAAATCAACAGCCTTTAACCACCGGCGGGCGATTTATCAAGGTAATTATCAGCGCTCAAAATAAAGGCAAAATAGATACCACCAATAACGCATGGACAATAAGAAACTTAATTGACTCCGACGGACGAATATTTACTCCCGACGGGAATCAGGTAAATCCCTTTTTACCGCAGCAAAATCAGTGCGGAGCTGTTTTAAAGCCGGAATTTGACCCGATTCCTTGCGCAAAAATTTATGAAGTTTCAAAGGAATCAGCTGGGCTTAAGGTTGAAGTGCTTAACTTTGAGCAAAAAGTTAAAGGCACGGTTGATTTAAATCTGCAATAAAACTTAAATAAAAATATGCCAACAATAAAAAAAATTACTAGCGAAGAAAAATCAGAATTAAAAGAAGGTCTAACAAGCGAACAATCCTCTGAAATTAAAAAACCGGTTGTTGAAAAAAAAGAAGTAATGGAAAAAGGTGAAGATAGCGCCAAAGAAGAGCTAAGAAAACTTAGAGAGTCTATTGAAAAAACCGAAATCAGCGATTTAATAAAAACAAGTGCTCAAAATCAGGCTCAAGATATAAAATCTTTAAATGAGGAAGAGAAAATAAAAGAATTATTGAAGATTGCAAAAGATAAAGGAGTTGTTTACGCGGTCGCAGTTGCCAAGAAAATGAATGACCCATATTTACTTGATGTATTTCACGATCAACTTGCAAAAGATGGTTTTTACAAACAATTTTTAAAATAAATTTTTAATTAATTCAAAGTATCTTTGTGTCAGTAATAATTTTAAGCTTAATTTTAGTATTTTTAATTATCGCTCTTACGGCGGTGCTGTTTTTTCTGGCCGAACAATCAGAAAAGACAGCGGTTTTCGGCGGTCTTGAGACAGTTTTGTTTTTGATAATGATGCCAAAAAATGAATCCAAAAAAGAAGGCGAGGCTCCAAAGGAAGAAAAAATTCTGATTTCGCAAATGGAACAAGTGCTTGCCAATTTTTTGAATATAAAAAAACCGTCAGTCTTCAGGGGTCAGCCGTCAGTAGCGCTGGAAATATCTTCGCAGACCGGAGGCACTGATATTTCCTTTTACATATCTGTTCCCAAATATCTTGAGTCAGTTTTTGAAAAATATGTACAGGGAGTTTATCCGAATGCGTTGGTGGAAAAAGTACCGCAGGATTACACAATTTTTGAGCCGCAAGGATTTGCCGCGGGAGCTTATTTGAAGTTAAAAGAAAGCTATTTTTTGCCGTTAAGCACTTATCAAACTCTTGAAAAAGATCCCTTAAGCACAATTACCAATAATTTGAGCAAAATCGCGCCCGACGAAGGCGCTTCCGTCCAGATTATTATAAAGCCGTTGGCGTCTTTTAACCTTAGAAAAAGAGGAGAGAAAGTTTTGTCTGAAATAAGGTCCGGCAAAGATTTAAGGTCTGCAATATCTGAAGCGTCGGCAGGTATTTCTTCAAAAATATTCAGCGAGCTTTCAAAAAAACCGCCGTCAAAGGATAAAGAAATAAAAGATCAAAAAGAAAAGGAAAAAGGCTATGATCAATCGGCTTACGAAGCGATTCAGAAAAAAATTCAAAAACAGCCGTTTGAAACAAATATTAGGGTCGTTTCAGCTGCTCAATCGCAAGAGCGGGCGCAGGAAATTTTAGATCATTTGATAGGATCGTTTAATCAATTTTCTATTTCGGCGCCGAACAGCTTAAACCCCGTAGAAGCAAAAGGAGGGCAATTAAAAAAACTTATTTATGAATATAGTTTCAGAATTTTTAATGCAAACCAAAATAATATTTTAAATATAGAAGAGGTTGCAAGTATTTTTCATTTTCCAACCCATTTTACAGATACTCCATATATAAAGTTGGTAAAGTCTATAGTTGCGCCGCCGCCGGTTGATTTGCCGGATAGGGGAGAGATGTGCATAGGAAAGGTTTTATTTAGAGGCGAAGAGAAAAAAGTTTATTTTGCATCTAAATCAGACAGAAGAAGACATTTTTATTATCTTGGTCAAACCGGTACAGGTAAATCAAATTTTTTAGAGGGAATGATTATTCAGGATATTTTAAACGGAGAGGGAGTTGCGGTGATTGATCCGCACGGTGATGTAATAGAACATGTATTAGCGAATATTCCAAAGGAACGTGTTGATGATGTGGTTATGTTTGAACCGTTTGATACTGAACGACCGGTTGGATTAAATATGCTTGAATATGATTCTCCTGAACAGAAAGACTTTGCAGTTCAGGAAATGATTGCAATATTTATGAAGTTGTTTCCTCCTGAAATTATCGGTCCGATGTTTGAGCATTATATGAGAAATGCCATGCTGGCTTTGATGGCTGATATTAATAATCCGGGAACTTTGGTTGAAATTCCAAAAATGTTTACCGACCCGGCATTCTTGCAGGAACGTTTGGCGAAAGTAACTGATCCTGTAGTCAGAAACTTTTGGGTGAAAGAGTGGGGAGCAACTACCGGTAATACAAGGTCTGACATGTTAGGTTACGTGGTTTCAAAACTTGGGAGGTTTATTGAAAATGAAATGATGAGAAATATAATGGGGCAATCACATTCCGGTTTTGATTTGGCGGAAATAATGAACGGGAAGAAAATATTTTTAGCTAATTTATCCAAAGGTTTAACGGGAGAGGTTAACAGCTCTTTGCTTGGGTTGATTTTGGTTTCCAAAATGCAAATGGCTGCCATGAAACGCGCAAAGGTTTCTGAAGATAAAAGAATTGATTTTTATCTTTATATTGACGAGTTCCAAAATTTTACCACCGATTCAATCGCCACAATTTTATCTGAGGCCAGGAAATATAAATTAAATTTGATAATGGCTCATCAATATATGCCGCAGCTTACCGATCAAATAAGGGAAGCGGTGTTTGGAAACGTCGGAACGATGGGGGCTTTCAGAATTGGCGCCGAAGATGCTGAAAAATTAGAAAAGCAATTTGAACCCGGGTTCTCTAGATTTGACCTGACAAATCTTGATAATTTTTCTATGATTATAAAGATGATGATAAATAATAAAATTTCCACTCCATTTAAAATGAGTCTCTTGCTATCGCCGAAAGGAAATCCGGAAATTGTGGAAGCGATTAAGAAAATATCAAAACTAAAATATGGCAAACCAAAGGCAATTGTTGAGCAGGACATCATGAAAAGGTCTTTTACTGTGACTCCGCCGGCAGCTCCGATAGCTCCGCAGACTCCTCCTCCATTATCAAAAAAATAATTTTATTAATTATTTAATTTAAAAATATATGGTTCACCAACAATTAGTAGATTATATAAAAAGAGAAAAAAATAAAGGTAAAACAGAGCAACAAATACGCGCTCTACTGCGTGAAAACAGCTTTAAAGACGAGGATGTCAGTGATGCTTTTTCGGTGTTAAGCACACCGGTTTCGGTTCCAAAAACTGCGCCTTCAGCTCCTTCAGCGTCTTTGTCACCCAAACCTACACAGCCTGCTACGCAACCAGCGGTAAAAACACCACCTTTGATTATTAATCAGTCCAAGCCACAGTCGCGTCCGCAAATGCAACCTAAGCCGCAAATATTGCCGAAACCACAACCACAGTCACAAATAAAGCCCCAGTTTCAGCCGCAATCTCAACCGCAAATAAAAACTCAGGTGATGCAAGGTAATATGAATTCATCGGCAATTGTTTCCGAGACTCCCGGTTTTGGTATTTTGCTGGTTGGTTTAGTCGCTGTGGTAATTTCACTGGCCGGAAACTTTTTATATTGGAAAACAACAACCGGTAATCTTGATATCACTCTTCTAATCACAGGTTGCGTAGCAGCATTCTGCCTTGCGAATTTATTGGCAGTTTGGTTGTTCACCGCGATTTTTAGGGTTAATAACAATTATTTTTCAAAAGCGTTGATTTTTGCCGGAGTTTTCGGTTTATTATCTCTCTTCTTTGAATTCACCAGGTTGCCGAATCTAAGTGCATCGCAAATGTCAGTAATTTCTGTGTTGGTTTTTCTGATTTCCGTAATTGTTCCCATTGTTTTGCTGGTTAAACTTTATAATATATCTGCCTTCAGATCTATCGGTATTTATATTTGTTCATCAATTGTGACAGTAATTATTTCCGGAATAATTTTGATGGTGCTTTTGTTCACCGGATTGATTTCTTTATCAAATATAATAAATTTCTCACTTCAAAAAATTCAGCCGACAGTTTCTCAAAATTCAACCTTGACTCAGGTTCCGACACAAACTCCAACCCAAGTTCAATCTCAACCACAAGTCCAGCCTCCCGTTCAATCAGTGGCACCCACGCAAAAAACAAACGAAATTGTTGTGGATGGCATGAAACAATATACAGATTCGGATTTTGGATTTTCATTTTGGTATCCTGCCGGCTGGTTGATTCAGATGGCACCGGTAAATCAATATATTTCTCTAAGCGGAGGAACTGTTGTTAAAACAATAGTCTTGGGACCTGCAGGTGATTCTAGTAACAGCATAGCAATCCAAGAGTTTAAATCTTCTGATACTAGTATAACCGACAGTTCACCTGCCTCGCCGGCCGGAAATGGCTCATTGTCGCTCACATATTATTTTGACCAATTAAATCATGTTTGGATGGCGAAAGATGTTGATAGCGGCAATATAGCCACGACCTTAACGGCCGACGTATCAATAAATACAATGGGCGGATTGCATTTGTTGGCAGGGAATGCTCGGTTTACAGATGACTTTATAGTTCCAATCAGCGCCAGAAATTTTGTTGTTGTTTCTTCTGTGGAGGCCGGAACGATTCGTGAAAAATTATTGGCAGATACAATTGTTGCAACAAATCCGAAAGTTGCCAATCCGGAAAGCCCGGCAGATCAAATGACGACAATTCATACTGAAGGTCTTTTGTATGGAGCCGTAGGAACTCCGGTTTCAAATTGGGGATACAAAGATGGTAAATATGTATATGATTCTTTAGGCAATATAATGTTTGGCGCTAATCCCTCCACATTTAGGGCAATTAATACCTATTCAGACGGATCAGCTTCTCCAACCGGATTCGCTACTGATGGAATAAGCATATATTATTATGGGTTAAACGGGGGAGAAGTGCTTAAGGGGGTAGACCCTACAACATTTGTTGTAATCAGAAAATGTTTTATAGTTTGCAACACCAGATATGAAAAAGATAAATCCAGTGTTTGGGATTTTGACAAAATTATTCCCGGCGCAGATCCTAAAACATTTACAGTTACTTCAGACGGTTGGATCAGAAATAGCGATGGGGGAGTCACGTTGGCCAGAGATGCTAACCATGTATATGGCGAAGACCCAAACGGCAATGTTACGATTGACGGAGCGGCGATTCAATAAAATATAATTAAGAATAAAACACATGCCAGATCAATTTACGACAACAACTACGACGGGTCTTGGGGGTAATATTGTAAAATCAATTCAAGGTGCTATATTTGGTTTGATTATTTTTATCGCAGCGTTTGGAGTTTTATATTGGAATGAAGGCCGAGTTGATCTTTCAAGTATTGCCAGAACGGCAGTAGAAATAAGTTCGGCAACTGTAAATGCAGACCCGTCTTTAAGCGGTAAATTGGTTTCTACGACAGGAACAGTAAGTACGGGCGAATTGATTGGTGATGGTTTGTTTTTTAATTCGGGGAACTATCTTGCGGTAGGACGCACAGTTGAAATGTATTCTTGGGTAGAAAGTCAGAGTTCTTCCAGTCATAATAATGTCGGCGGGTCAACAACTACTACCACGACATATAGCTATAGCCAAAAATGGACAGATAATCCGGCATCTTCTTCTGATTTTAAGGAACCTCAGGGCCATCAAAATCCGCAAAAAACCATAGGAGATTCCATTAATAAAGCGACTAGCGCAACAGTTGGAGTTTATAATTTTGATCCATCAAACGCGATTCTTCCAAGTTTAACCGCAGTACAGATTAATTCGCAAAATACAACTTTGAGTCAAAATGCAATATTAAGCGGCGGATATGTTTTTGTGCCGGCAAATACTAATGACTCTCTTGTTCAACCCGGAATAGGGGACTTGCGTGTCAGTTATTCTATTTTGCAACCCGGATTTAGTGGAACTATTTTTGGTTCGCTTAATGGCAATAGCATCGGATCTTACACTGACCAAAATAATAATACGATTTACAGATTATTTGCCGGTTCAAGGGGCGCGGGGATTGCAACATTTCATTCTGACTATGAATTATGGCTTTGGATATTCCGTGTGGTAGGGTTTTTGATGATGTGGTTTGGTCTGTCAATGTTGTTTGGACCGATCATCGCCGTGTTGGATATCTTGCCGATTTTTGGTGAGATAACAGGATTTTTAATAAGTATTATTACATTTTTAGTGGCGCTTATTCTTACAATAGTAACTGTTGTTATTTCAATGATTTTGCATAATCTTATCGCTCTGATTGTCTCGCTTGTAATTGTCGTTGTTATTATCGTTGCATTCTTAATATTCTTGAGGGAGAGAAAGAAAAATTCAAAACCGGCCAGCTCATATGTGTCAAATTCGCCTAATAATCCGGCAGCATAATAAGATTCAATTTAAATAAAAAAGACCGGCAGAATCTCAGCCGGTTTTTTTGTGTTTGATCTTAGATTATTCGTTTGCTCTTTTTACATACTGACCCAATTCTGTGTTTATTTCTATCAGATCTCCCTCTTCAATAAATAATGGAACTTGAATAACTGCTCCCGATTCCAATACCGCTTCTTTAGTTCCGCCTTGAGCTCGGTCTCCTTTAACTCCCGGGGCTGATTCTTTAACTTTCAGTGTAACTTTAATCGGAGATTTTACAGTAATGATTTTATCGTTGAAAAGAATTCCTTCAACTAATGAATTTGGTTTGAAAAATTTCGCTTGCGCCCCTAGTTGTTCTTCGGTGAAGGAAAAGCGTTTTGAAGGATCTTTCTCATCGCAGAAAAAGTATTGGCCTTTTGTTGAATACAGAAACTTTATACTTTTTCTTACTAACTCTGCTTCATCAAAGACATCTCCTTGTTGAAAGTTTTTTTCTTGAACTGAACCATTAAGCAGGTTTCTTATTTTTGTCTGAACCACCGGACGTCGCTGTGCCATTTTAACCAATAAGGCTTCCACTACTTCCCATGGTTGATCTTCATAAATAAATTGTGTACCTTTTTTTAGGTCTGTATGTGTTAACATGCGATTTTGAATTACTAATTGACCTAATTATACTAATTAACCTAATAAAATTAGAAATTAAGTATTGATTAGAATAATTAGAACAATTAGAAATTAGAATAATTTATTTTTATATTGTTTTCCATTCAATTTTTGACTCTTTGTCGGCAAAAAGCAGCCATTCTCCGCTTTTTGAAATAACGTACCATTTCTTTCTGGCTTCCGACCAAATCATCGGGTCGCCATTGTAAAAAGGTTTTTTTACTATTTCTTTTGGCTTTAATGTGTCTAATTCCAGCCACTTTTTAAAGACAGTCTCAATAGCATAATCCAATTTTCTTGAATTTGCCCATAAAGCCACTTTATCAATAGCTTCTTTGGCTTTTTCTATTGAACCTGCCAGTTCTAAAAGCTGCTTTGCCGGTTTGGTAAACCTTGAATAGATTATCTTCCTTTTTTTAGCATTTTCTTTCAATTCTTGCAAGGACAGCCCTTTTGATTTAAAAAAATGAGTGACAATATTTCTTATTGCTGTTTCTTCTTTTAATTCTTCATATTTTTTAATTTTTCCTTTTTTTATATATTCTTCAATCTTTTCGGCGTTCTTTTCACCGATTCCTTTTACTTCTCTTATTCCTTTTATTCCTTTTTCTTTATAAATTTCGCCAATATCTGTTGGCAAAGACTCTAAAATCTTAGCGGTTCTTCGGTAAGCATTTATTCTAAAGGCGTCGGCGCCTTTTATTTCTGAAAGCTCCAGTAGTCCGGCAATTTCATTAAAAATTTTAGCAATTTCTTTATTGGTTTCCATATTTCCATATTATCATTTTTCATATAAAAAAATAGCCCGAACGAATGTTCGGGCTCGATCTGCCGAAAAAGTCCGGCTAGACCCTCATGCCGTCGCATTGCTGACGCTCGGCGTCCTTGATAAAATTGATTTGTCGTTCAAGGCTTTTGATCGTAGACTCCAACGCCTTGTTTTTCTCGCGCAGCTGACGGGCTTCGTCAGCAACTACCAATAGCACCTCGGTAATGTTGTCAGTTGCACTACCGAGTTCGAAGGACAGGGATTCTTGTGAAACGGTGGTAACCAACCCACGAAAGTCCGAATGCAGCAGTTTTATTCTGCACATCGGGATTCCGTCATGGTAGCTATCAAGCACCATTGCCACATTCCTCTTAGGTCCGTTTTTCCACACTGCCACTGAGGAGTTCATATTTCTCCTTGTTAAAACAAAGTAATGCTAACACCAGATTATTCTAACATAAAATAGCTATGAGTCAATAGTGAAATGCGCCAATTTTTTTGATAAGCTATAAATATGAAAGATAAGCACAGAGTTTTTGTCGCTATTAATTTACCGCCCGAGATTAAAAAAGAATTGGCCGGATACGAAAATAAATGGAATGATGTACCGGCAAAATGGACTCCGGTAGATAATCTGCATATTACGTTGGTATTTTTGGGCGATATTACTGATGAGGAGTTGGGCGAGGTTTGTGTTACGGTAAAACAAATTACAGAAAATCACGCATCGTTTACTCTAAATTTAAAGAAAATAGCATACGGACCGGCAGATAAAATTCCGCCAAGATATATTTGGGCCGGTGGAGAAACATCAGAAGAACTTTCAGAGTTGAAAAATAATTTGGAAGATGCACTTGCAGAAAAAGTCAGATTTCTTGTTGATAAAAAAACTTTTAGTCCGCATATTACGTTGGCAGGAATAATTGAATGGCAGTGGCGGGGGATTGAGCCGGAAGAAAGACCGGAAGTAAATGAAAATATAGATTTGGTTTTTACGATTGATTCAATTGAGGTAATGGAATCGGAATTAAAGCGCGAAGGTCCGTTTTATACAATATTAGAATCGTTTGAATTAAAAAGCTAAAAATATGGAACAAGTAAAAATAGAACAAGAGAAAGGAGAATTCCCTAAAATGGGTAAAAATGAGGCGGCAAAAGAAATCGTTTCAGCGAGACAGCGCATTGCTGCTATGGGAGCAAATGATTATGAGTTTAGTGCAATTTTAACTCAGCTGAGAGGAGGTGTTTTGAAGCCCGAAGAAGCTGTTCGGCAAGTATTTGAAATAGAAAATTCTAAACAAAGTTATCATTAGAATCTTATTAATCAAAAATGAAAATATATTTTATTGGAATTGGGGGAATCGGGGTTTCTGCTTTAGCACAATATTATCTTGGAAAAGGCCACCAAATCAGTGGTTCGGATTTGGTTGCTTCGGAAATTACGGATTATCTAAAAGCAAAAGGAATTAAAATTTTAATCGGTAATAATGCAGAAAATATTGAAAGTGATTTTGATTTAATTGTTCATAGTCCGGCGGTAAAAGAAAATAATCCTGAGTTTGTTGCGGCAAAAACTTTTGGAATAAAAGTAAAATCTTATCCGGAGGCACTAGGAGAGTTAACAAAAGAATATTCTACAATTGCAATTTCCGGAAGTCATGGCAAAAGCACGACAACCGCGATGATTGCGCTGGTGCTGATAAAAGCCGGAATTGATCCAACGGTTATTGTAGGAACAAAGCTAAAAGAATTTGGCGACACTAATTTCAGGATGGGAAAGTCAAAATATTTGGTGATTGAAGCCTGTGAATACGACGGTTCTTTCTTAAATTACTCGCCAAAAATAACGGTCATTACAAATATTGATAAAGAGCATTTGGATTATTTTAAAACGTTCGCAAACGTCATTAAAACATTCAAAAGTTTTATTTTAAAACTGCCGGCTGATGGATTTTTGGTCGCTAATAAAGAAGATAAGAATCTGGTGAAAATTTCCAAAGGTGAATTCCAGACAAAGTATTTTCCAACAAAAGGTAAAGACGCAGTTAAAATTGGTAAAATTTTGAACATTCCCGGAAGGCATAATATCTCAAATGCCGGTGCTGTTCTGCAGGTTGCCAGAATTTTGGAAATTCCGGATAAAACAACGTTCAAAGCATTGGCAGAATTTAACGGAACATGGCGCAGGTTTGAAATAAAGCAGGGAACTGCAAACGGCAAGAAAATAACGGTAGTTTCTGATTATGCCCACCATCCAAGTGAAATTTCCGCAACATTGAAAGCTGCGCGTGAGAAATATCCTAAAAAAAAGATTTGGTGCATTTTCCAGCCGCACCAAAACCAAAGGACATATTATTTGCTGAAAGATTTTATAAAACTTTTTAGGAATATAAAAATTGATAATATAATAATCACAGATATTTATGATGTTGCCGGACGAGAAGAAAAAAATATCAATCAAAAAATAAGCTCGGAAATTTTGGTAAAAAAAATCGGCAAAAAAAATGTCCAATATATGCCAATGAATGTTGCTGAAAAATTTGTTAAAGAAAATATTAAAAGCGGGGAAGTGCTGATTATTATGGGTGCCGGAAGCGTTTATAAACTATTTTACAAATTTTAAACAATTAAAAAACGGTTCAATCTCAGGGCGGTTGAACCGTTTTGTTTTTTTTAATCTCCATTGCCTTTAAGAACCCGCCGTGTTCTGTTTTTTTACCATGCCCGATTCGAGCGAGCTTACATATCGGCTTGAACCGGTTGCGTTTATTTTTGACCGACATTTTGTACAAAAGCGGATGTGGTATGAAATTTCCAATCCGCAATTTCCCAGACACAGATGCATCCTTATGGGTTGTTCCTGTATCCTGGGCTTTTCTTGTTCGACGCCGATTTGAACTTTCTCATCCATAGACAAATCCTTTACAATTTCAAGGGGCGAATGAGTTATCTTGGTAAAACCATTTCACCAATCGACAACTCGTCGTACATCTAAATGTTAACATCTTATTGCTATATGTCAATAGATTTGGTTATATGGCATTCGATTTCCCTAAAGAACAAGACGTTGGCGACCCGGCTTTGTTGCTTGCTCTTTCTGCAGAAGGAGATGTTTCTAATTTCTCCGGCAAAAATAATGTAAATTCTTATGATTTCAAGAGAAGCACGGTGTTTGAAATTTTACCACGCCTTGAGAAAATTTATCAAAGGCACGGGAAAATTGACCTGTGGAATCCGGACCTAGATTCGTGATAATCAGTTATAGTCCGCTCTCTTAGCAAACGAGCGGATTTTTTATACTTTCATTTTTTAAAATAATTAGCTATAATAGAAAAACATGTTAATAAATATTAACTAATCAAATGGTAAAAACAGAACAGCAAAAAATTGAAGAAGTTTTGAACAGGGGAGTGGAAGAAATAATAGATAAAGAAAGCCTACAAAAAAAACTCCAATCCGGTAAAAAATTAACAATAAAACTGGGAATAGACCCGACAAGCCCGAATATCCACTTGGGCAGAGCTATACCGCTTTTAAAGTTGCGGGATTTTCAAAATTTGGGCCATAAAATTGTTTTAATTATCGGAGATTTTACCGGGATAATAGGGGACACTTCAGATAAGGAAAGCGAAAGACCAATGTTGGACGCTAAAACTGTGAAACAAAATATGAAAACCTATATTCATCAGGCGGCAAAAATTTTAGATATTAAAAAATGCGAAATAAAATATAATTCAAACTGGTTAAGTAAACTGACATATCTGCAGATTGGAGAGCAGGCCGATCAATTTTCTCTGCATGAATTTATCGCAAGAGAGAACATTAAAAAAAGGTTAGATACGGGCAAAAGGATTTCTTTAAGAGAGGTTATGTATCCGCTAATGCAGGGCTATGATTCCGTAGCAATTGAAGCTGATGTTGAAATTGGCGGGACAGATCAAAGGTTTAATCTATTGGCGGGACGCCAGCTGCAAAAACACTTTGGGCAACAAACCCAAGATATTTTAACAAACCCCTTAATTGAAGGTTTGGATGGCAGAAAGATGAGTTCAAGCTGGGGCAATACAGTGAATCTTTTTGATGAACCGAATGAAATGTTTGGTAAAATTATGTCATTGAAAGACGAATTTATTATAAAATACCTGATATTAGCCACCAGGATGCCATTAAATCAGATAGAAGAAATTAAAAAAATGCCAAATCCGCGCGATCAAAAAGTAGCTTTAGCCAAGGAAATCGTGAAAATGTATCACGGAGAAAAAGAAGCGCAAAAAGCTGAAGAAGAATTTAACAATGTTTTCAAGAATAAAGAAATTCCGGCAGATATCGCAATTTTTGAAACTGACAGAGAAACGTATCCAATTTTGGATTTATTATTCGATTCAAAACTGGCCGAATCAAAAAGTGACGCCAAAAGAGTCGTTGAAGGTGGGGGAGTAACAATAAAGTCATCAAGTTCATCAGGTTTATCAAATTATAAAGTTAATGATTGGAAAGAAGAAATAAAAATAGAAAACGAAATGGTTATTCAATTTGGAAAACGAAAGTTTATAAGAATTAACGTTAAATAATATGCCAAGAATTTTAATAACAGAAGCGGCGAAACAAGTTGGGGAAAAGGTAACGGTGGCCGGGTGGGTGAATGTTCGAAGAGCCCATGGCAAAATTTTGTTTATTGATTTGCGCGATAAAAGCGGAATTATGCAGTGTGTGTTTGTTCCGCAGAATAAAGAAGCCTATGACGCCGTGCAGGAAGTAAGGTCGGAATGGGTGATTGAGTTGACCGGACAAATAGTGAAGCGGCCGGAAAAAATGGTGAATGCCGAAATAGAAACCGGAACCGTTGAATTGTCAGTTGAGCAATTAAAGGTTTTAGCAAAAGCAGAAACGCTTCCATTTGATGTTACGACCAACGGAATGGATATAAACGAAGAGATACGAATGAAGTACAGGTACCTGGATTTGCGCCGCGAACGGCTAAAAAACAATCTTATTATGCGACATAAGGTAACTTTATTTATGCGAAACTTTTTAAGCCAGGAAGGTTTTACTGAAGTTGAAACTCCTATGTTAACTAAGTCAACTCCTGAGGGTGCGCGCGATTTTGTGGTGCCTTCGCGTCTGCACGAAGGGAAATTTTATGCGTTACCGCAGTCTCCTCAGCAGTATAAACAATTATTGATGGTCGCCGGCCTTGAGCGTTATTTTCAAGTTGCTCGTGCTATGCGCGACGAAGATTTGCGTGGCGATCGCCAACCCGAGCATACTCAGCTAGATATGGAAATGAGCTTTATTGAACGGGATGATTTTTTGGATTTTTATGAAGGAATGTTAATACAATTGGTGAAAACAGTTTTTCCTAATAAGAAAATTCAACAGATTCCTTTTCCACGTATTCCATATAAAGAGGCTATGGAAAAATATCATTCAGATAAGCCAGACTTAAGAGAAGATAAAAATGACCAAAATTTATTGGCATTTTGTTGGATTATAGATTTTCCGTATTTTGAAAAAAATGATCCTGCTTTGACTATGAAAAAATCTGAATGGACATTTGTTCACAATCCCTTTTCAGCGCCCAAACCAGAATTTATGGATGATTTGCTGCAACAAAAAAATATTGGTGGCATTGTAGCTAATCAATACGATATCGCAATGAACGGTTGGGAATTGGGAAGTGGCGGAATCCGCAATAATAATCCCGAGGCCATTATGAAAGTGTTTGAGATTATGGGGTATGATAGAAAAGAAATTATGGAAAAGTTTGGTCATATGGTAGAAGCTTACAGTTATGGATCACCTCAACATGGGGGGATTGGTTTTGGATTGGATCGTTTTGTCGCTTTACTTTTGGGCGAGCCAAACATACGAGAAGTTATAGCTTTTCCAAAAACCGGAGACGGCAGGGACTTAATGATGAATGCTCCAAGCGAGCTTTATGATACGCAATTAAAGGAGCTGCATTTAAAAATAGACCGAAAAGAAAAAATTGCAGAGAGTAAAATAAAAGTGAAAAAAAATAAAAAATAAAAGTTTTTGTTATTGCAAGCATAATGGATAAAAAGAAAATCTTAATTTTTTCGTGGATTGCCGTGGTTTCGTGCGTCTTTGGGTATGGACTGAAAGTTTTTGTCGGTAATGCGGAAGGATTAAGTAAAAACGGAGGGGAAAAACAAACAGCTTCACTGGCGTCGGCTTTGGGGCTAAGTGGAGTTTCCCAGAATCTACCTGCTGATTATCCGGAAATAAATCCTGGTATTCAAGACCCTCAAATTGGCGCCGAGTCCGCGATATCAGTTTGGGTTGATAATAGCGGGGGCCAGGAAAAAGTTCTTTTTCAGAAAAATGCTGATGAGCAATTGCTGATTGCCAGTCTGACAAAACTGATGACGGCTGACATTGTTTTGGAAAATTACAATCTTTCGGACACAGCCACAATCAGCAAGGCGGCAGTTGATCAGGGGGGAGATTTTAATGCGGGAGAGGTTTTTACGGTTGACACACTTTTGCACGCCATGCTTATTATGTCAGACAATTCCGCTGCTTTTGCTTTGGCTGAAAAAATGGGCACCGATAAGTTCGTTAGTCTGATGAATCAGAAAGCAAAAGATATAGGGCTTAGTGATACTTATTATTCTAATTCTGTCGGATATGGAACAGAAAATCACTCATCCGTCAAAGATATGGTAAAACTGGCAAAGTATATTTATGAAAATAAACCGTCAATTTTCCAAATATCAATAACTCCGGAAGCGAATATTTACAATCTTAATGGAACTTTGCACCATAAAATAAAATCTACTGACTTATTGTTTGCGGATTCATCGGTCAGCTGGAAAGACCAAATTATCGGGAGCAAAACAGGAACTAATGATCCGGCCGGTGAATGTTTGGTTTTGTTAATAAAATCTCCTGACGGCAAAGGTTATATAATCAACGTTATTTTAAAATCAGAAGATAGGTTTGGCGAAATTAAAAACCTGGTAAACTGGTTATATTCTTCATATAATTGGAATTATTAAGCAAAAGATTAAATGACATTATTAACCTTCAGCGTTATCAAGATATTGGGAACATCAGCAATCGCTTCACTGGTTGCAATTTTGTGGGCCCCCTTTTTAATAAATTTTTTATATAAACATCAGTTATGGAAAAAACAGGCGGGCAAGAAAGCCATCAGCGGTGAAGAAGCGGTGGTTTTTAATAGTTTACATAAAGAAAGGGAAACAAAAGTTCCGCGCATGGGAGGGCTTTTAATTTTTATTACAGTTGTTTTCGTTGCTTTATTTTTGTATGTTTTTTCTTTGCTTTTCCCAAATTCAGAAATTGCAAAATTTAATTTTCTCACCAGGAGTCAAACATGGCTGCCGTTGTTCACCTTGGTTGCGGCTTCACTGTTCGGACTTTTAGATGATATTTTGGTGGTTTCTTCTCTTGGCAAATATGTAGGCGGCGGTATCTCTTTCAAAAAACGTTTTTTTATAGTTGCTCTTATAGGATTAGTTGGCGGACTATGGTTTTTTTATAAGTTGCAATGGGATACGATTTCTATCCCGTTTCTTGGGCATTTTGCAATCGGTATTTGGTATGTTCCACTTTTTATTGTTGTGATGATCGCCTGTTGGTCGGGGGGGATTATTGATGGTATTGATGGACTGTCCGGCGGGGCGTTTGCTTCAATGTTCGGAGCTTTTGCGATTATAGCTTTTTCTCAGGGCAAGTTTGATTTGGCGACATTTTGCGCAGTTATAACAGGAACGCTTTTTTCTTTTTTGTGGTTCAATATTCCTCCGGCAAGATTTTATATGACAGAAGTCGGCAGCCTTGGGCTTGCGGTTACTTTATCGGTTGTGGCATTCTTAACTGATTCTGTTTTGGTATTACCGATTATTGCCGGACTTATGGTGCTTGAAGTCGGTTCGGTTATTATTCAGCTTTTGTCCAAAAAGTTTTTAAAAAAGAAAATTTTTCTTTCAACGCCAATCCATCATCATTTTGAAGCAGTCGGCTGGCCGGCATATAAAGTCACTATGAGATTCTGGATTATAGGAATTGTGCTAGCCATAGTTGGGGTTGTAATTAAATTGCTTGGCTGATATTATATAAAATACTATGATTAACTTTGATAAAAGGAAATTAAATAAATATATTATTGTTGTAGTAGTTTTTGTGGCGGTTTTCGGTGCCGGTTTTTTTATAGGTAAACGCACTGCCGTCTGTGAGGTTTGCAAACCTGAAACTGTTGACTTCTCTCTCTTTTGGGACGCTTACGATAAACTGCGTCAAAATTACATAGACTCAAGTAAAGTAACCGACCAGCAGGTGATTTATGGCGCAATTGATGGGATGACAAAGAGTTTTGGAGATCCTTATACTGATTTCTTTAATCCTGCTGATGCAAAACTTTTTGAGCAGGATTTACAAGGATCTTTTGAAGGCATCGGAGTTGAGGTTGGTGTCAAAAATAATCAGCTGACCGTTGTCGCCCCGCTACCCGGAAGCCCCGGAGAAAATGCGGGGTTAAAGTCCGGAGATGTAATCGAAAAAGTAAATGGTAAAAGCACATCTGATATGTCTGTTGATGACGCGGTAAATTTAATCCGTGGAGATAAAGGCACGCAGGTTACCTTATCAATATTAAGAGCCGGCTGGAAAGATACAAAAGATTTTAAAATTACCCGTGACACAATTAAAGTTGATTCAGTTAAATGGCAGCTGAAAAATAACGACGTAGCATATATTCATATTTTTCAATTTGATCAAACTTTATCAGCTGATTTAAAAACGATAGTTTACCAGATACTGAAAAGTCCGGCAAAAAAAATTGTTATTGATCTAAGAGGTAATCCGGGAGGATATTTGCAGGTTTGCCAAGATATTTCCGGCTGGTTCCTAAAAAATGGACAGCTTGTTACCACTGAAGACTTCGGGAAAGGCAAACAATCACAGCAATATCTGACGCAGGGTAGTGGAGAATTAGCCGATTATCCGACAGTTGTTTTGATCGACGGCGGATCAGCCTCAGCTGCGGAAATTCTGGCCGGAGCATTAAGAGATGACAGAAATATTCAGCTGATTGGAGAAAAATCATTTGGCAAGGGCTCGGTTCAGGAAGTGGATGACTTAAATGACGGACAGTCCTTCATTAAGATAACCATCGCAAAATGGCTGACTCCAAAAGGAAACTCAATTTCAGGAGAAGGATTAAAGCCGGATGTAGAAGTTTCAATATCAGATGCTGATGTTGCAGCAAATAAAGATCCACAATTGGACAAGGCACTTGAAATAATTAGCACTTTAAAGTAAAATCAACATTAGTAAAATATAAACTAAATAAAAGTTTCCTATGAAAGTAATTTTGTTACAAGATGTTGAGAATGTCGGAAAAAAGTATGAGATAAAAGAAGTCAAGAATGGTTATGCCAGAAATTTTTTAATTCCAAAGGAATTAGCTAAATCAGCCACAAAGCCAAATTTAAAATGGCTTGAGTCTAAATTATCGGTGGTTGAAAAAGAAGCCGAGGAAGATCTGAAAAAGGCTCAGGAACTGGCTTCCAAGATTGATGGAATCGAGGTGCCTATCTTGCTGAAAGTGGGCGATGAAGGACAAACTTTTGAGTCAATAAACAGCGCAAAAATTGCCGAACAGTTGAAAACTATGGGTTTTGAAGTTAAAAAATCACAAATTAAATTGGAGGAACCAATAAAAGAAGTTGGAGAATTTCCAATAAAAGTCAGTTTAGATCATAATTTAGAAGCAGAGATAAGAGTGGTTATTGCTGCTGAAAAAAAAGAAGAAGCCAATGACTAAATATATTTTCGTCGCAGGCGGAGTTATGTCTGGAATTGGAAAAGGAGTTGCAACTGCCTCAATCGGCAGAATTTTAAAAAGCAAGGGTTTTAAGGTCACTGCAATTAAGATAGATCCATATATCAATGTTGATGCAGGCACAATGAATCCGGTTGAGCATGGAGAGGTATTTGTAACTGAAGACGGAACCGAGTGCGACCAGGATATTGGAAACTACGAAAGATTTTTGGACGAAAATATTTATAATGATAACTATATGACTACCGGTCGGGTTTACCAGACAGTCATAGAAAAAGAGAGAAATCTGGAGTATCACGGCAAATGCGTTGAGGTTGTTCCTGATATTCCAAACGAAGTAATCGCCAGAATTAAAAGAGCCGGCGAGAAGGTTAAAGCGGACTTTGTGTTAATTGAAATCGGCGGAACAGTGGGGGAATATCAAAACCTTCTTTTCCTGGAAGCCGCGAGAATGTTGAAAATAAGCAATCCGGAAGATGTGCTTTTTATTTTGGTCAGCTATATGCCGGTTCCTGAAATGATTGGAGAAATGAAGACAAAGCCGACTCAGTATGCGGTCAGAACATTAAATTCAGCCGGGATTCAGCCGGACATGATTTTAGCAAGATCGGTATTTCCATTGGATGAACCGAGAAAGCAAAAGCTTTCAAATTTTTGCAATATAAAACCGGAGGACATTATTTCTGCTCCCGATGTAAAATCAATTTATGAAGTGCCGATAAATTTTGAAAAGGAAGATATGGGTAACAGTATCTTAAAAAAGTTTAAATTAAAGCCAAAAGCCAGCGATTTGAAAGAATGGAACGAATATGTAAAAGTTATAAAAAATTCGCCAAAACCGATTGAAATTGGCATAGTGGGAAAATATTTTGAAAGCGGAAAATTTTCGTTAACCGATTCATATATCTCAGTTATTGAAGCGGTAAAACATGCATGTTTTGAAGTTCATAGAAAACCAAAAATAACCTGGATTTCAGCCGAGGATTTTGAAAAAGATGAAAAGAGCTTGGGTAATTTAAAAAAGTTTGCGGGAATTATTGTTCCGGGAGGATTTGGAAGCAGGGGGATAGAAGGTAAAATAAAAGCTATCGGATATTGCAGAAAAAATAAAATTCCGTTTTTTGGATTGTGCCTTGGAATGCAATTGTCAGTTATAGAATTTTCAAGAAGTGTTTGCGGCTTGAAAGATGCAACATCGGCTGAATTTAACAAAAAATCAGAGCATTTGGTAATTGATATTATGGAATCTCAGAAAGCTTTAATGAAAGAAAAAAAGTACGGCGGAACGATGAGATTGGGCTCTTATGCTTGCGATTTAAAACAAGGCACAGTAAGCAGAAAAGCTTATGGCGCTGATAAAATAACTGAAAGACATAGACACAGATACGAATTAAATAATAACTTTAGAGAGGTAATTGAAAAGAATGGGATGGTTATGGCCGGTAAAAATCCTGAACAAGATTTAGTTGAAATAATTGAGTTAAAAGACCATCCTTTCTTTGTTGCCACACAGTTTCACCCTGAGTTTAAATCAAGACCGCTGAAACCTCATCCATTATTTTTGCAATTTATAAAAGCAGCCGCTAAATAGTTGTGGCAAATAAAAAACCGCCTTAGAGGGGCGATTTTTTATTTGTTACTTTGAAGGGATTATGCTTACAATTTTTGCCTGTCTTTGAGAACCGTCAAATAACTTTTTAGTTTTGGTGCTGAAACTGACAGTTCCATCTTTCATCGCATAAATTGTATCGTCGGATCCTACTTTAACATTTTTACCGGCAAGAATCTTTGAACCTCTTTGCCTGACGATAATCATTCCAATTTTAGCAGTTTGTCCGCCGGAAATTTTAATTCCCAGTCTTTGGCTGGCAGAATCTCTGCCTAACCTTGATGCTCCTGTTGATTTACTTGTTGACATATGATTTATGAGTAAAGCGAATAAATCACGTCGCGATGTTGGCCTGATATATAATATACTTTGGGGCCGACGAGAGTGACGAACATTTATTGACCTAACGAATTAATAGACCTATTCTAGCAAAAAACATTGATTTTGTCAAAATTTACCTATATAATTGTACTATGCAAAATATACCTAAGCACATAGTCTTATTCCCGGATGGCAATAGGCGTTGGGCAAAGAAGAATAATCTTCCATCTTTAGAAGGTCATAAAAAGGGCTACGAGAAATTAAAAATGCTCTGCACGTGGTGCGAAGACAGGGGAGTGAAAGTTCTCACGGCTTTTGGATTTTCAACTGAAAATTGGAACCGTTCGCCGGAAGAAGTCAGTTATTTAATGAAGCTTCTTGAAGATACTCTTTTAATGTTTAAAAGCGACCGGGAATTAGTTGATAAAGAAGTCTGCGTAAAGGTAATCGGCCAGAGAGAACGGCTTCCGGAATCGTTAAAAAAAGCAATTATAGAAATAGAAGACTTTACAAAAAACAATAAAACATTTCAGTTAAACCTGGCGGTAAGTTACGGCGGAAAGTGGGACATTTTAAATGCAGTTAAAAAAATTATAAACGAAAAAATTCCGGCGGAAAAAATTGATGAAAAGCTTTTTGAAAGTTATCTATCAACCGCTGGTTTGCCAAACCCGGATCTGATTATTCGGGCCGGCGGAGAAATGCGTCTCTCCAATTTTGTTTTGTGGCAATCGGCATATGCAGAATTATATTTTTCTGGCAAACTTTGGCCTGATTTTACTGAAGAGGATTTAGACTCGGCGCTAAAAGAATTTGACGACAGGCACCGCCGCTTTGGTAAATAGGCCATAAGTGATACACTGAATGTAGCACATCTTAATCACGTCTCTTGGCACATCTTCTTGAAAGGAAACTCTCATGAAAAAGTCTACAATGGCAATAATAATGGCATTGGTTATTATTATTACCGCAACGACGACCTGTTTTGTGACTATCAAGATCGTCGCGTACTTCAACAAAGCATCCGATATTGCCGAGCTTATCCGGCTTAAAAATCAATTAGAAGTAAACGAACACTTTTTCTCTTCTGAAAAAAGGAAAAGTGTCGTAATCTTGGTTGGTTTTCGCAAGGAGTTTGCTGAGGATGAGAAAAAGGATGAGGAGTTTGTAAGAACCTTTATAGTCTCAAGAGACGATGGATCATGGCTGGTCAAAAGGGAAGGAACTTTACTTGGACTTCGCGGGTTCATTTTTCAACCTTCAGACAGTAGAAACGATTTGCCGATGCAATGGTGAATTCTCTACTGCCAAGAAAAAACAAAAAACCGCCAAAACTTTCTTGGCGGCCTTTTTATGATTTAAATATTTTTAGTAAATGTTTGTGCGATTTCTATCCATTTTGGAGCTCGTGGATTATTTTTATATTTTGCGCTGGATTTATGAATTTCGATTAGCTTAAGCAAGTCATTTTTCTCCCATTGAGCAAGGTGCTTGCCTTTATTCTTAAAAACAATGTTTGCTGATTTTTGCCATAATTCAAAGTCCTTCTTTTTGTTTCCATCAAGTTTATTTTTTTCAAAAAATGGAATAATGAAAGCAATAATGTCGTCAATTTTCTGCACTGAATAACGCGCTTGGTTTTTTGTGGTTGAAACATTTCCGCAGCCGATTACTTTTTTGCACTTTTCCAATATATTGACCTGTTCTTTCTGGGCGGTAACAATAAATTGGGCCTTCCATCTATAGTAAGTGGGTGAGTTGGTTCGTTCGTGTCTGATATCTTTTCTAAACTGCAAATCAAAACATCCGTCATCGTTTACTAATTTTGTAATATTAAATTTTTCTTTCATTAGTTTTTTTATTTCCATTTCAGTATAACAAATATTTAATTATGCGACAAGTTTTTATATAAAGTGATTTAGAAATGCTATAATGATTTCATAATGAAACAAAAAGAGGCGCTGGATATTTTAAAATCGGGATATAATACTTTTTTAACAGGTCCGCCGGGAAGCGGAAAAACTTTTTTATTAAACAAATATATTGAATATCTAAAAAAGAACAGCATTATAGTTTCAATCACTGCAAGCACCGGCATTGCCGCGACCCACATGGGCGGAGTTACGCTGCATTCGTGGTCCGGTTTGGGAATAAGAGAAGATTTAAACGACCAGGAAATAAAAAGTGTTTGTGAAAAAGGTTATGTAAAAAAACGGGTGAAAAGCGCTAACGTTTTAATCATTGATGAAATTTCAATGATAAAAGCTTCGCAATTTGAAGCGGTGAATAAAATCTGTCAGTATGTAAGAAGAAACCCAAGGCCTTTTGGCGGGATACAAGTTATTTGTTCAGGTGATTTTTTTCAGTTGCCACCGGTGGAAAGAAGCGGGGGAGAGATAAGGTTTGTAACCGAGTCTGATGTTTGGAATAAAATGGAAATGAAAATTTGTTATCTGGATGAACAATACAGAACAAAAGATAGAAAACTTAACGAAATTTTAAACCATATCAGAGACAACAAAGCTGAAAAATCAAAAGAGCTTTTATTTGAAGCGCAGAAAAATTCTAAAAATATAAAAGGCGTTTTAACCAAACTCTATACTCATAACATTGATGTAGACAGTATTAATTATTCTGAATTGGGAAAAATAAAAGGCAAAGAATACCATTACCAAATGACAATGAGGGGCAACCCTATGGTTTCAGAAATTTTAAAGAAAAGCTGCTTGGCTCCGGAAAAACTTATTTTAAAACAAGGAGCCGAGGTAATGTTTATAAAAAATAATTTTGAAGCAGGCTATGTTAATGGAACCCAGGGGAAGATAATTGGATTTGGTCCAACCGAATTGCCGATTGTTCAAACTCAAGACGGTAAAAAAATAAACGTAAGATATGCCGACTGGTCAATTGAAGAAGAAAATTCAAATGTTGCTGAAATCTCGCAAATACCATTAAGGCTGGCTTGGGCAATTACCGTTCACAAATCTCAGGGAATGAACCTTAACTCCGCTGAAATAGATTTATCAAAATGTTTTCTTGAAGGAATGGGATATGTGGCGCTATCCAGGTTAAGGTCTCTTAAGGGCTTAAAACTTATAGGAATAAATAATCTGGCCTTTTGCGTAAATCAAAAAGCCCTTCAAATAGATAAATATTTTCGCGAACTGTCAAAAAAATCATTATCTGAATTGAAAAAAATGTCAGCCGGAACCATAAGCAAACGCCAAAAATTGTTTATCAAATATTTGAGCATTTGAAAATGTTGACACGAATTTTTGATGGAGTTATTATTAACTGTCAGTCATTATTATTAATTTAATCATAAACAAAATGAATAACCGACCGATACATTTTGAAGTTCAGGCAGACAACGCAGAGCGCGCCAAAAAATTTTATGAGAATGCGCTTGGTTGGAAAATAGAAAAAAATAATATGCCGGGTGTTAGTATGGATTACTGGATGGTTATGACGGGTGAGGGGCCAGGAATAAACGGAGGGCTTTATCAGCGAAAAGATAGTCCGGTTCGTAAATTAAACAGTTTTGATTGCACTATTCTTGTTGATGATATTGGTAAAGTCATTGAAGCTATCAAGGCTAATGGTGGGAAGATTGAACCATGGGAGGGCAAAGAGAAATGGGAAATGAAAGGTTTGGGGTGGTTTTCTCGAGCAACAGATACGGAGGGTAATATTTTCGGTTTGCTTCAGGCGACTGAATGGAAACCAAAATAGAACTATATGGAAAACAATAAAACTATTACATTGAATCGTATTATCAATGCCTCTTTGGAAAAAGTTTGGCAGGTGTGGACTGATCCAAAAATGCTTTCAAAATGGTGGGGTCCTGATTACATAACTAATCCGGTATGCGAAGTTGATTTGAAGGTGGGAGGAACTATTCATATAGTTATGTTGGCAGGAAAAGAATTGGGGAGTCTCGCCGGACAACGTTGGCCAATGAAAGGAACTTTCAAAGAAATTATTCCAAACAGCAAACTGGTATTTGCCAACAATGCAATTGATGAACAAGGCAATATTTTACTTGAAGGTGAAACAACAGTGTTACTTGAGGAATCCAAAGGTAAAACCAATCTTACTTTGACCACAAGCGCCGAGGGCAGGGTGACCCAGGCTCCACAAATGATTGCAGGCATGGAAATGGGCTGGAGCCAAAGCCTTGATAAATTGGCTAGATTATTCAAGTAGCATATTTTATTGTGCGACAATAATTAAAACCCTATAATTTGTGCTTCTTGAGCCGCCGAAAGGCGGTTTTTATTTCACGGTCAGGTACTTGACAAGTACGCTTGATATGATATAATGAATACGTAACTTGACAATCAAATTAGAGACTTCCCTTTAGTGGGCAGCAGGCATTGCTGATAACTCTTTTGAAAGGAGAAATGCCATGAAAATTCTCGTTATTGACGACAGTCGCTGGAACGTCGAGTCAGCCAAGCTCACCCTAAAGGATTATGAACTAGTCGTCGTCGACACCGTCAAGGCGGCATACGATATTCTTGAGGGTGACGAGATCTTTGATGCTGTCTTGACTGACCTGATGATGCCCGTCGGCTCCTTCAAAGGGGCGATGAATACCCAGGAGTACGGTAGCCCAGAGGACCCCATACCGGCCGGTCTCGTGTTCGCCATTCAAGCGGCAAACAAGGGAATGCGTACGGTGGTGTGCACGGATGCTAACCATCACACGGACTGGATCTGCTCCTTACTCGACCTCGTGGGTTCTGCATGGAAGCCCGCGGAAAAAGCGATGATGCGTATCGCTTATGTCGAGGCGCGATGTGCCCCGGTGGAGGGCTATTGGGACGAAAATTCCTGCAAGATCGTCCTCGATAAGGAGTGGTGGAAGAGGAACGACAAACAGCTGGTGAAGGACTGGCTGGGTGTCATGGAAAACTCCGGTCTTTTCCCGGAAGTCGAGAAAGTCAAAGCCGATTAATTTCGGCAAAAACGCTGTCCAGATTAGCGTATAACTGGAACCCCGAACCAAAAGAACGGGGTTTTTATTTACAAGGATAACCTTCTGCGTATGAGTATAAATAGCTACGAAGCATTTTAAACTGTTTTTTTGTTGGTTTCTCTTTTGTAATTTAACGATGCGGGCAGCCGGCCCAGCAGCAGGGGCGACGCATTCCTTCTTTAAGTTCGGCGCATACACGTTTGACGTGCTCTAATCTCGTTTCGATTTTCTTAACGGAAATAGTCCAACAAATCCATTCGTTGCGGGCGAGCGGAGTAATATCTTCCCATCTTACTAGCGCCGCCGAATCAGCCAAAAGAGCCTTCCGTAAATCCGCAGGCAACTGATGCGCCACCCCTACTGATATTTTTTTATTATTCATATTTTATTATACATTTATTTTACGTTTTTATAAATAAATGACCTCCTCCCGCACTCCGCTTCGCTGCGTGCGGGGTTTCCTTTTGCGTCATGAGAATTCGTCAGTTAAATCAATACCGCGGTCGAAGTTGTTCTGTCTTTCGATATACTTTCGTATCTGTGCCTCATTGAGGCCAACAGTAGAAACAAAGTACCCTGTGCCCCAGATGCCCGCTTTACCTTCGTAAATTTTTGAAACGAATTTGAACTTCTGGCGGAGGTAAAAGCTCGTTCGGGCTTTCAGTTTCTGAACTACTTTAGCCACGGAGTACTTCGGAGGAATTTCCATCAACAAGTGCACATGGTCTTCCCCAGTATTGACCTTCACAAAATACCAATCAGGGTGTTCCTTCTGAACTTTGTACAACGCCCGAACGAGCTCTGCTCTGGCGTAATACTTCAAAAATTTACGACGGTAAAGCGTTCCCCATACTAAGTGGTATTCCGTTTGGTATACACTGTGATTTAACTGACGAATTCTCATGCTAACAGTCTATCACGCTTCGGCGTGCTAGACCATTCCTCCCCGCCCTCGGGCAGACCTTCTACAGTTTCAAGCCCTCGGGCGGGGTTTCCTGTAAGGAAATAAAAACCAGTTGCTGGGCGCAACTGGTAACGCATTAACTGTTGTATTTTTTGAGTAGCTCATCCCAGTCCTTTCCCACGACTCCGCAATTCTGATTCCAATCATCAGAGAGAGCTACAATGCGAAAGAAATTCCTTTCACTAACTGGTTCCAAATGAATACTTACTGTTTCGTCATCGTCCCTGTCGAGCATGTTGGTGACCGACTCGATGGGCACCGGATCCCAATCAAATCCGAAATTCAAGGAGTCTCCGATGACATCCAGTTGAATTTTTCGATCGGCCATCCAGCCCTCTTTAACGGACAAGAAGACTATAGCTTTAGACATAGACAACTCCCTTGCTTTTGTAAAAAGTGAGAAAGATAGTTAGTGTGTACTAAACAAACAATATTATATAAGTTAAATTTTGTCAATATCTGCCCTGCGGGTAGGATCCAAACTCGCGGTTATCATCTTATTGTGCGACAAAATGAGCCAAATTAAAAAGAGGGAATTGAGTCCTCCTTTTGTGTTAAACTTTTTTGTCGGGGTCGCCATGAAATTTGTGATGTATGTCACGTAATTGCTTATTGGTAACGTGGGCATATATTTGGGTAGCCAGAATATTTTTGTGGCCAAGAAATTCTTGTATGACTCGTAAATCTACTCCTTGCGTTAAAAGATCAGTGGCAAAGCTATGGCGTAAAACGTGGGGTGTAGTGGTTATGGGTAGTCCCGCCAGGATAATATATTTTTTCAGGTTTTTTTCTATGGCTCTGGGCGACAGTCGTCGCGGAGCATTTTTTTTGCCGCTATAGTTAATGAATAATGCTTTTTCTTTATCGTCTCGGACATGTAAATATTTATCAAGCCATTCAATGGCGCTTTTGGAAAAATAAATAGTTCGTGCTCGGCCGCCTTTTCCTACAATTCCAAGTTCTAATTCAGTCATACTCGGTTTTATTTTAACTTGTTCCCGATTTAGTGAAGTAAGCTCCGCTATTCTCATTCCGGTTGAAAAAAAGAGTTCCAAAATGGCTCGGTCGCGGATTCCCTGTATAGTTGTTATATCCGGGGCTAAAAATAGCTTATTTAGCTGCTCTAAGGTCAAAAACTTCACTGTTTTCTCTTTATCGGGCCTGGAAAGGGTTATTTTATCTGGGGGCAATGAAACTATGTCTTTTGCCACAAAATAGCCTAAAAAGGCTCTTAAAGCGATTAAATAGTAGTTCTGGGTAGTCTTCTTCAGCGATAAGTTATTGTGAGTGGGGGAATGACGCGCCAAATAGACCCGATAGTCCCAAATATGATCCTGGTTCAACTGATGGGGAAGTAAATCCTGCAAACTATTTTTTTTAAGCCAAACTAAAAATTTCTCCAGAAATCTGCGGTAATTTTCTTGAGTCTTTGATGATAATCCTTTTTCAACATCAATCCAATCCAGAAAATCGTTTATGTGCTTTGGTAATGGTATCTGGCTCTGTTCCATATGTAAGTACGCTTAACTATAATTATGCGAACTCTATATAGTGAGTATAAGGCGCCATTCCGGCGCTGTCAACGGCTTGCCTATTTAACTTGAGTGCCGGAAATTTTAGAAAATTTTTCTGCGAAAAAGTTTTTAAAATTTTCCCAAATATTTTGCATCAAATTATTTTTTTGTTCTGTTATCGCCTGCTGGGCTGTCGCTCCCCTATTTGCCACCTCTTGGCTCACTTTTGGGTAAATACTTGCCTTAAGCCAGTCGCCTATTTTTGAGGTATATGGGCTAGTTATTTTGCCTGTATTTGTATAGAGGCTTTTTGCAGTCGGCCTAAAATACGGCTGTTGGCTCAAAAATACCAACACTAATATCAAAATTATTATAATAATATTTAAAATAAATCCCCTTTCGTTCATTTTATTTAGACTATATTATTTGTCGCACAATAAAGGAGTATAAGTTAGCCTAGCATTTTAATTGCGTCTGAAATTCTTTGTAATGTTTTTTCTTTGCCTAAAATTTCGGCAATTTCAAATGGACCGGCTGATGCCGATTTACCTGAAAGCGCGACCCGTAACGGCCAAAGTGTGTATCCCCTATTTTCCAGCGGATAATTTTTTTCCAGATTAAATATTTTTGCTTCGCGCAATAAAATTTCTTCCAGACTTTTTACGTTAAACTTTTCGGCGGATGATAAAACTTTTTCTACTGCTTGTAGTGCTGATTTTACCTCACTATCCCCCATCTTGGCCCATCTCAGTAAATTTTTATCATATTCCAGTTTTTCAGCGAAGAAAAAATCAGTGAGATTTTTTATGTCGGATATTTTTTTTAATCTTGGTTTGTGTAATTCTATAATATTTTCCAGCTGTTTATTGGTAAATTGTTTTGTATTAAATTCGGCAAGATATGGCAGACAAAGTTCTGTTAATTTATTTGTCGGTTTTTCTTTGATATACACCGAATTTATGAAATCAAGCCTCTGCATGTTGAAAACAGCTCCGGATTTTTGCACGTTTTCCAGTGAAAATTCTTTTTCCAGTTCGCTTAGTGAAAAAATTTCTTTTTCTGTTCCGGGATTCCAGCCCAAAAGAACCATAAAGTTAATTAAGGCTTCAGGTAAGTATCCGTTTGTATGAAAGTCTTTTAATGCGACATCGCCCTGCCGTTTAGACATTTTACTTTTGTCGGGATTTAAAAATAATGGGATATGCGCATATATCGGCGTATAAAAACCTAATGCTTCCTGTAGTAGGATTTGTCGCGGTGTATTCGCAATATGGTCATCTCCCCTGATGACGTGACTGATTTGCATCAGGAAGTCATCAATTACCACCGCAAGGTGAAACAACGCGCTGTCTAAGTTTCTGGCAATAACAAAGTCGCCCAAAAGCCCCATATCAAACTCAACCTCTTTTCTTATAAGGTCAATAAATTTCACTTTTTTATTTTCAACCTTAAGACGAATGACGCCGCTCGTGTTATTTTTGTCTCGGCATTTGCCGTCATACTTTGGCGCCAGTCCTTCACTGATTTGCTTTTGACGTTTTTCTTCCAGCTCTTCCGGTGTGCAGGTGCAATAGTATGCTTTTTCATCTTTTAAAAGCTGTTCAAGATATTTTTTATAGATATCAAATCTTTGCGATTGTTTGTATGGGCCAAATTTTCCATCAATATCCGGGCCTTCATTCCAATTGATTCCGAGCCAATGAAGCTCCTCAATGATTTCTTGAGTCCACTTTAATTCAGATCTTTCTTTGTCTGTGTCTTCTATTCGTAAGATAAAAACACCATTATGCTGTTTGGCAAATAAATAATTGAAAAGCGCGGTTCTCGCAGTTCCAATATGCAATGGCCCTGTCGGTGAAGGCGCAATGCGCACCCTGATATTCTCCGGTTCGTTTTTATTTTTTTTGGTTGCCATATTATTAAATTTAATTTAATTTAACCGATATTTAAATATTGCAGTATTTCTTTTGCGATATTTTGAGCCGCCATAGGTTTTGAAAATTCTCTTGCGGCTTGCTGCATTTCTTGAGGATTTGATAAAATGGAATCAATTCTGCCTAAGAAGAAATTCGGAATCATATTTTCTTGTTCTAAGACATCCGTTGCCCCATTTTTTGCGTAAGCATAGGCGTTTTTTGACTGATGATCACCCGCTGCCGACGGTAATGGAATTAAAATACTTGGTTTTGCCAACGCCGCAATTTCAAATATACTTGCCGAGCCGGCTCTGGAAATAATTATGTCGGCGGCGCTGTAAGCGTTTTTCAATTGGTCTTCATTTAAAGAATCAAATAAATGATAATATTTTTTACTGTTTTCGTTTAAAAACAGATCAGTTTCTTTTTTGATTTGTTTATAATTATTTTTTCCGCAGATATGAATGATTTCATATTTTCTTAATGCCATTTCCAGTATGTCTAGCACGAAATCATTAAGCATTTTAGCTCCTTGTGAGCCGCCATAAAATAATATGACGGGTTTATCAAAGGTTATACCCAGCATTTCTCTTGCACCTTCGGCGTTGCCGTCAAGAAGCTCTTTTCTTATTGGATTTCCCACCAATATCATTTTTGATGAATCAAGGTTGGCTGTGTTCTCAAACGACGTGAATATTTTTTTGGCCCATTTTGCAGAAATTTTGTTTGATAACCCCGGCTCAATATCGGATTCGTGTATAAATACCGGAATTCCCAATACTCTTGCGCAGAATGTTGCAGGAAGCGAGCCGGTTCCGCCTTTTGAAAAAACTAATTTTGGTCTGATAAATAATAATATAAAAAAACTTTGCAAAAAACTGAAAGGAATTTTAAATAAAATATCGGTGATATTTAAAAGCGAAAAATATCTTCTTAGTTTTCCGGATGCAATAAAATGTATTTTAAAATTTTCCTGGCGTAGTAATTCTTCGCTAAGCTTATCCTTTGGGCCGATGTATTGCAAAACCAGATTATCTTTTTGATAAAGATTTTTTAATTCTCTGCTGATTGCTATAATTGGGAATAAATGACCTCCTGTTCCCCCGCCGGCGAATAGGATTTTTAAATTTTTATCCATATTATGTGTTCCTTGAGATATTTAATAGTAACCCGATGCTCATCATTTCGGCAACTATGTGCGAGCCTCCGTAGCTGAAAAATGGCAAAGGTATTCCGCTCAACGGCCAAAGCCCGATTACCGACAGGATATTCATAAATGTTTGCACCGCCAGCCAGGTTGTAATTCCGATTGCAATAAGTTTGGGGAATTTCCCGTTTGCGTTAGCTGCTATTTTAATTGATTGCCAGAAGAACATTAAAAATGAAATTATTATAGCTGTACAGCCGACTATACCCAATTCCTCGCCTAATATCGCAAACAAAGAATCTGACATTGCCTGCGGCAAAAGTCCGAATTTTTCAGTTGACATACCAAGCCCTTTGCCGAAAATTCCTCCCGACCCTAAGGTTAGCAGGGATTGCTTTACCTGAAATCCGACTCCAAGTGGATCATTTTCAGGGTGGAGGAAAGTCAGAAACCTTTGGACTCTGTAAGGTTCAATTCTTATTGCGATAAGCGCCCCTCCGATAATAATGGCAATTAACAATAGGGTGTGCCATAGCGGCGTGTCGGCTGCGAAGTAGATTGCTATTAATGTTATCATTATTATGCCAAGAGTGCTGATATCTTTTTGAAAAAGCAGAATTATTGATATTATTCCCAAAACAGTAACAAATGGAAGAAATACCTTTATAAAATCATCATAGCTTTTTTTTGCCGAGAAAATCCAGTTTTTGCTGACATTTTTTGAAAATTTTTCAGAAACCCAGGCGGCAATAAAAATAATGGCGGTTATTTTTAAAAATTCTGACGGCTGGAGCGTATTGTTGCCTATGCTTATCCAGCGTTTGGCCCCCCAGAATTTGGCGCCTAAGAATGGTATAAAAACAAGAACCAAAAACAAAAGATTTACCAATAAAAGATAGGGTGATATTTTTTTGAAAAAATCCAAAGGCACTTTGATAATTACTATGCATAAAACCAAACCCAGGGCAAAAGCGAAAAGCTGATGGAAAAAATAATAATTTGTAGTGCCGAAAACCTGCATTGAAATCGGTGCTGAAACGGTAGCCGAAAAAAATATTCCTGACAAAATTAAAACGCCCGACCAAAGCAACAAATAATAATTTATGGATCTTTTCATCTATGCTAATTTTTTTACAAATTTTTTAAACTGATCTCCTTTTTCTTCAAAATTTTTCCAGATAGAATAGCTTGGCGATGCGCAGGACAATAAGCAGATTTTACCATTTTGTGTATTCTTATAAGCAAAAGCAACGGCTTTTTCCATACTTTTGGTTTTTAAAACATTGATGTCTTTTGTTGACTTTAACATTTTGCTGCCACTATCGGGGAAAAGAATGATATTCTTTATTTTATATTTTTTTATAACTTTTTCCAAATTGGAAAAATTATATCCTCTGTCTTGGCCGCCTAAAAATATTGTGCCGATATTTTTCAGCGCCTTAATAGCCATAATGGTTGAATCAGGAGTGGTTGAAATTGCATCGTCATAAAATTTAATTCCTTTAAACTCCCCCACTAACTCCAGCCGATGCGGCAAACCTTTGAAACTTTCAATTGCTTCAGCAATTTTTTCTTGAGGTATTTGTAAAATTTCTGCGACGGCAACAGCGGCTCCAATATTTCTTTTATTATGCTCGCCGATCAGATTGCTTTTAAAAGATTTATTGGAGAATAGAACTGCTATGCCTTTGTAATTTTTCAGCCAGCCGGCACTTTTACTATTATATATAAAGTAGTTTTTGGTGGTTTGAAAATTGATGATATTTTTTTTGGCGTCGTAATATTTTTTTAGGCCTCCGTGAAAATCCATATGTTCCGGGAATAAATTGGTAACAGCTGCTATATCCGGTGAGAATTCTGCGTCATCAAGCTGAAAACTTGAAAGCTCTAAAACAAATATTTTATCTTTTGTTAAAGGTTTTAATAAGGCTTCAAGCATGGGTTTGCCGATATTTCCCAGCAGCTCAACATTTTTTCCGGCTGTTTTTAAAATATGATAAATAAGTGAAGAAGTTGTGCTTTTACCTTTACTGCCGGTAACTCCTATAATCATATTTTGGCCAAGAACTTTTGAAAAGAAAATATTGGTTGGTGTGATGTATGGAATATTAACCAGGTTTTTATTTACGCCGGGAGTTTTAATCGCAAAATCATATTGTTTTTGATTTTTTATATAATCTTTCTCAAGATTACCGGTTTCTTCTGATATTTTTAATTCAGGATGATATTTTTTTAAATATTGTTTGGCAATTTTACCTTCTTGACCGTAACGCAAGATATAAACATTTTCCATTCCCAAAAATTTAAATTGAGCCGGAACAAAAGATTCTTTTTGAGTTTTGAAAACATCTTTTGTTAATTTTATTTTTCTTATAAAATAATTAACTATAAAGTCGTTCTTAAACTTTTTGCTTGCCATATACAAAGCGCTTTGCGCTTCCTGAAAAGTTCCAACGCAATCAAACGGTTTCATTTTCCCAAATCCCAAAATATTTTTAAATAACGGCAGCAGATTTTCGTCTTTATAAAGATTATTTCCGAAAATTTCTATTAGTTCTTTTTTACCTAGATATGCCGACATCAATGTAAAAACAAACGCACATTTGGGGCAGTGACCGCACCACAGCTTGCCGGTTTCTTCTCGATTAATTTTAAAGTTACTGTTACAGCTGGAAAAATACGGAAAATACTGTTTCATTTTTGAAAATATCTTTACGATTCGTATCTCATAAAAACTTCTAAGCAAAGAAAAATATTTAATATCTTCAGTCACATTTTCTTTCAGATAACTATTAAATAAACTTTCAAATTCAAAAGATTTTGACCATTGGTGGTTTATCAGTTCTCCTTTATATTTTGTATTGCCGAAATTACTGCTGAATTCATTGCCGACTATTATATAAGAATATCCATAAAGAGCTGACAGCAAAGTTCCTAAAAATGCGTATATTGCTGAAACCGGTATGTGTCCCTGATAGGGATGTTTTTCAAAAATTTTAGGATCAAGTATGCGTCGGACCGGAATATTTTTTGAACCAACTATTTCAATAATTTTGTCGGTTAAGTCTGTTGAGTTTCCGGTTTGGACAAAAAAAGTGTCAAAATCAGTTTTGTTTTGTTTTAACAGTTCGGCAACTACAATTGAGTCCTTTCCTCCCCCGATTCCAACTAATCCTCGATACCCTGAAGCTTGAAGCTTGAAGTTTATAATCTTTTTGTTTTTCGTAAAAGCAAATTTTGGAGAAATTTTTGGATTAAGATTATTTTTAAAGAAAAATTCTCCAAGTCCCTTTCGGTAAACTATGTTCCAGAAATCAGCTTCTTTTTTTGACAGTTCATATTGAAGTTTTACCTTTGTCGCACAATAAAGTTTGTAGTAGCTGATTCCCAACATGATATGCAGGCATTGAAGTATTTTATCAAGAAGCTCTTTTTGTATATTGTTGCCGGCGCTGTCCGGCAGTAAGACTGTTTCGGTAAAAGACATTGATTTTCCATCTTTGAAATCTGTTTTGTAGTTAAAAAAAATCCTCCTGTTTTCAGGCTCGTAAATGTAGGAAACAAATTCAAAAAGTGTGGCTTTTGATTCCATAGTCTTTGGTTAAAGTATACTAGAAAAATCATATTCTGCCAAATGTTTTTGACCAACAAAAAAGCGCCCGGTTAAAGGCGTTTTTTGTGTATTTTTAAGATTCTCTGGATAGTCTTCTGAATATGACTACGAATAAGGCAATTAGAATTATTATTGCGAGTACCCATATATACCATTTTTTTGCAAAATCTGAGAAAGTTGAACCGTTTGTTGCCGGGGTTGATGATACAGCGGCGGTGCTTTTAGAGGCTAAGGAACTTTGAACAGCTGCTGATTGCGGCGTTATATTTATTGTTAAAGTGTCTGAATTTGATAAATTTTGTCCGGCAACTCTACCTACAATGTTTAAAGTTTGGCTATTGTTATTGGGTTGAATATTTCCGGAAAATAAGATTGCTTTTGACGTATTGGCGGCAATTGAACCAAGATTGACTCCTGATACCAGGTTTCCGGCCGAAATGGTTTCGTTAATTTTTATATTGCTTGAATATGTAATATTGCTTATGGCATCAACGCTGACAGTTGCGTTATCTATTTGGCTGCTTGAGGTGTTTTTTACAGCTAACAGAAAATCAATCGGGTCATTATTGCTGGCGATGATGCTTTTTTCCCATTGAAGCGGGTCAGAATCTTTTTTGCCAAAGATTGAAATAATTAAGCCCGTTTGTTGATTTACTGTTTGCTGGTTTTGTGTGGGATTTTGCGTCGTGGTTGAGTTTTGAGTCTGATTCTGCGTTTGGTTTTGATCATTATTGACAACGCAATATTTTGCGTAATCTGAAGAGTCAGTCGTGCAGGTTGAGCCGTCGCATCTTAAGTCATGATAACACTGAGCACTTGCGCAGCTGTCTACTGTACAGGAATTAGCATCAGAACAGCTCTTCACATCTTCTAAAGTTCCGTTTGAGCTGTATTGATAAATACTGTTATTCCGGCAAGTCGTTTTGTTTGGCAGTGTGTTTGACGGAGTCGTGTTAGTTTGCTGTGTATTTGTTTGCTGATTATAAACAGGCGGAGTATAGACCTGTTGGGTTGCTATGCACTGACCATTTTGGCAGATTTGGCCGGAGGCTCCGCAGTTTTGGTTTATAGTTTGAAGATTACCGCAGGAATCATACCAGTAAGAAATATTGCTGATGCATTTAGAGGAAAAATTTGAGGAGCAATTTGGATATAAGCTCGGATAGTTATAATTATAATTGCTGTTTGAAATTACGGTTGGTGTCGGCGGATTGTAATTGTAATTATTATAGTTATAATTTGCTCCGTTAGTTACGTTTCCTTTACATATTCCGTTTTGGCATCCCTGATTGTATCCGCATGTTATTTCAAGCTTGGGGTTAACCATATTAGAGCAGTTTGCGGTGGGAGTACCCGGGTTATTACATATATTAATTGTGTAGTTTTGATAAACGCTGTTTGCGTAGCAGGTTTTATTCCCAGTGAATCCGTCGGTTCCGCAATCAGAATTTGAATAACATACAATATAAGAACAGGTACCATTAATGCATACCTGATTACTGGCGTGAATCGTGCCGGGAAGAATTACCATTAAACCGCATAAAGCGATACTCAAAATTATAATTTTTTTTGTTGTTTTCATAACCATAACTGAGTTTATTATATTGACTATATACTACTTGTTAAATTATCTTTTGTCAAGAGAATTTAGGTTCCAAACAAAAAGCGCGATGAGGCGCTATTTTGTTTATCAAAACTATGCCCAATTATATTTTTTAGGATCAAACCCTTCGCCGCAGGTTGTTTCCAGAAGAGCTGTAAATATTTGATATGGATCCAGGTTAGCTGCCGGTCTTCGGTCTTCCAGATATCCTTTGCCGTCGTTGAAAACTTTAATAGGAATTCTCACTGACGCTCCCCTATCCCCAACTCCGTATCTAAATTCCTTTATACTGCAGGTTTCATGTTTGCCGGTAAGTCTTTGATTGTTATCTGCTCCGTAAACTGCGATGTGTTGCTCATGGAAATTTTTTAATTTTTCACAGGCGGCTTTTATTATCTCTATTCCGTTTTCCGATCTCATTGCCTCAATTGAAAAGTTTGTGTGTCCGCCGGCGCCATTCCAGTCTCCCGGCATTGGCTTTGGATCAAGTTTGGCGTATACATTATAATCTTCGCCAAGTCTGTATAAAAGCCATCGGGCAAGCCATAGCTGGTCAGCGGCTTCCAATGGAGACAACGGGCCGATCTGAAATTCCCATTGTCCGGGCATAACCTCAGCATTAATTCCCGAAAATGTAAGTCCTGCCTCCAAGCATGATTTCATATGTTTTTCTACGACTGGTCTTCCGTAAACTTCATCAACTCCGACTCCGCAATAATATCTGCCCTGGGGATGAGGGAATCCTTTTTCCGGCCAGCCGGCTGGTCTGTCGTTTTGGTATAAAGTGTATTCCTGTTCAACCCCAAACCATGGTTTATAAGCTGAAAATCTTGATGCAATATTTGCAAGAACAGCTCTGGTATTTGAAAGATGTGGTGAGCCGTCAGCATTTAAAACTTCGCACATTACCAGAATATTTGAATCCCCTCTTACCGGGTCGTTTATAAAATAAACCGGTTTTAATCCGCAATCTGAAAATCTTCCTTCGGCCTGTTCGGTTGATGAACCGTCAAAACCCCAAACCGGAATTTGTTCCAGCGCTTCAATCGGTCCGTCAATTATTTTTGTTTTAGATCTTAGCTTGGCTGTTGGTTTTCTGCCATCCAGCCAAATGTACTCAGCCATAGTTTGGTTTTCCATATGTTTTGTTTTTTAATTTTAATGCTCTATCCTATTAAAATTAATTATTTTTGTCAAAGAAAAAAGCATTTTAAAAATGCTTGTTCTGGGCGCTTAAGAATAATTATGCCCCGGTTGGTAAATCCCGGGGCATTTTTACGGCTAATTTTCTTCGTTGATGAAGCCGATTTCTACTACGAATCCGGGCTTCTTGTCGGATTCTTTTTGCTCGCATTCGTTGAGACCCTTCTCCTGGTTATTCTCTGCCGGAATAACCACCGGTTCGTCCGGCTGGACGCGGCCGTCCTTGTTCGTGGAACTCATTGCCATTTCCTTTCTTAAAAATGGATCGGGCGAAAATTAGAACGTAGCAGTTTTGATTATAGGGTTGTATTATTTTATTGTCAATGAAAAAAAAGTTTAGTTTTTTTACTGAAAATAAATCTATTGTGGTAAGGGGATGTCTAATTTATAAACTATATCGCTTGAATTTTCGTAGTGTTTATTTTCATTATTATTTTTAAAATATTCTGATAATATTATTTCCACAACGCCATCGTGAGTTACCAGCAAGATTTTTTTGAATTTTTCCCCGATTAGTTTTTCAATAAATAAATTTACTCTTTTTTTAAAATCATCCACACTTTCGCCGTTTGGAATTTTTTGATTGTCGAGATATTTATTGATTTGTGATTCTGTTTTTTTATTGGGCTGACTATTTAAATCTCTAAAATCCCTTTCTCGTAAATCAGCTGTTTTAATAATTTCTTTTTTAAGATAGGTATTTATAATTTCAGATGTTTGAACGCATCTGCCTAAATCGCTGGAATAAATTATATCAATATTTTCTTCCTTTTAAATCTTATTTAAAAATCAAGTATTTTTTTATTTTAGAAACTAAAGAAAAGTCGTTAAGTTTTTTGGGTTTGTGTAAGAATATATCAAATCCTTTTTCATTATAGCGTGGAAATAAGTGCCAGTGGACGTGCTGGGTTTCGTCCATATAAATTAAGTAGACTTTTTTAATTTTAAGGGCTTTCAGCATTGCATTGCGGACAGAATTTACTGTGTCCATTAAATAAACATAATTGTGTTCCGATAAACTGTGCAAGTCTTTTACGTCTTGTTTCCAAACTATTACGACGTGACCTTTAGCTATAGGAAAATTTGCAAGACAAACATATAAAAGCTCGTCTTCATAAATAATCGCTTTTGGCGTTGGTGTTGGTAAAATATTTTTCATAGCATTATGATATCACATTATTTAAAAATAAAAAATCCGCGGTGTGTTGCCTAACACCGCGGATGTATCTTTACCTTTGTCCAAATGGACCATCACCCATGCAAGGATGATTTAACTGACGCAGATGTTCCTGCGATCTCGCCCATTCGATCATTTTGTACACTCGGGCGACCACGCGTTCGGTTGCTTTGCCGTCGGTGGCAAAGTTGGCTGACTGTTCAAGAAGCCTTACCCTATAATCCGGACGCACTGCATTTCCCACTAGCTCAAGGCAAGTTGACCAATTGTAGCCTGCCGGAATGATGCCATTGCGACTGATCAATAATTCGTCTTCCTTATGCAGATTGGGCTGAAGACTTATTGTTGGCCGGCGCATATAAACTGATTCAATGCCGATTGTAGAAAATTCACAGAAAGTTACATCGGCCACCAAAGCCAGAGTTTGGGAGTCAATGTCGTCAATCAGTTTAATGTTGCCGCCCAAGAAATCGTCTTTGATTGTGTCAGCAATGACGCTTTTGTCGTTATCCGGCATTCTAGGATGCAATCGTACTGCGAGGCCGACGTTTGGGTGATTGTGCATTTTGAACTGGATTACTCGCAGAACGTCTTTGTCCCAGTAGCCGAATTCAGACTCGGCCGACGAAAAAGCGTTGCCGGCGAAAAAGAAAAGTGTATCGCCGGTTAGTCCAATTTTATTTCGCAGTTCGACGCGTTGCGCCTCAGTGAAACTTCGCGCGCGCTCCGGAAGGTTGTCGAAATGGGGATTTCCGGTTATGACCAGTTCTTCATCATAAAATCCTTCTTTGAGCATTTCTTCTCTGGCGATCTCGTCGATAATTGCGATGCAATCCGGATTGAGTCCCAACCTTTGGCCGGTTCTTTCGTCGGTAAACCTCTGCCAGTAATTTCCCCAGATATCCAGCACAGCCAGAGACTTGATGCCGAATTTTCTTGAGGCCCGTATCATACTTTGCTCAAGTATGTCGTTGGCTTTTCCTTCCTGGCTAGCTGTTCCCATTAAAACCAAGTCTGGCAAAGTGGCCCGAAGTATTTTCTGCATAGATTCGGGTGAAACGTCCGACAATCCAAAATCCCGGATTGTTTTGAAGGGAATTTCTGCTTTGGCCAAGATTGGTTCCGAGAACTCGTGGCCAAGAACTGTCAAATCGACTTTTTTTTCAGTACCGAGTCGTTTGATAACCGGTATAATGGCATTTATACCTCCCGGATGCCACGACGTAGCGAGAACTTTTTGATTATTCACAATTGCTCCTTTTGTCGAAGAACGATTCCTGATAAAATGCAGGAAAAAACATTCTTATTCCTTTCGGAACGACCCAATCTACAGGACTGGGAATTGTGGTTAAATTGTATCAGGCAAACTGAATTATGTCAAATATCTGAAAAATAAAAAAGAGGGGCTGATGCTCTCTTTTTGGAATGGATTTACCTAATAAAATGAAAAAAGTTAGGGAGATTTAACGGCTCTCCCTTGCCGCTATGACAATCATATGACATGCCATAGAGAATATCGTGGCGGAACGATCCGTCGTCCTAATTTAAGACCACCTCCATTCGGGTCGATCGCTGGCGCTCTTTTTGCTCGCAGGAAGAACAGATGACATATTCGGCATTAATCACTTGCGCCTGTGTCATCTGAAGTCTCGGCACCCATGGGCCCCACTCACCGCTCGTGGAGTCAAAAATGCGACCGTGGTCGCCCTTACAGCAAAATTTGTTTTTCATTGTTGTGCCTCCTTTCTATAAATGGTTTTCGGTTTGGGAATGAGAAGTTCTGAGTTCTACGAAAAACTTACGATCTTGGTGTCGCAGAATGTTAAAGTAATAACGGATTTGGGAGATTGCATCTTCCAGATCATCAATTGATCCGTTAATCCTAATTCTGCTGACTAAATCAGAAGCCTCAATGATTTCTTCTACTGACTGTGCCATGGCTTTCTCCTTAAAAACGATGAGCACATTCTTTGGGAGGTGAAAAGAGCTACATAGGTACTGAATACCTAGCGTTGGGTGGACCGATAGAATAAGCGGTCTGCCTAACTCTAGATATTTAGTGTGGTAAAAAATATAATGTTCTAAAAATTTAAATTTAAAAATATTAATTACAATATATTTAATTCTACACCAGATGAATGCATTAATGCAATAGAAAAATCCCTTGAAGTAAAAACCTCAAGGGATTTTGTCCTTTCGGACTTGAATTGTCCAAGGCTTACGGCGCCTTGTAGCCGTGGCTCGTGAAGAGCCGTTCAATCAGTTGGTTATAGGCGCCATATAAGCCGTGGACGCTGCCACGGTTTTCCTGGCGGAGATCGTTTATGCAGGTGGTGACCAGATTCCGCAGGCGATCATATCCGCGGGCTATCTGAACCCGGGTGGGAATATTATCGCTTGTGTGGAAAATGCGTCCCAGCGCGAACGCAATCTTCCGGTAATTGTCATTGCGGCAGACGACGGCGAGGGCGCGGTAGGTGCAACCGCTAATCATGAAACTCATCACAGCGGCTAGCGGCTCCCGTCCGTCTTCCGACATTTTCGCGAAGTATACGGCTTCAGAATCTTTGACGGGAATCGCTTCTGCTACGGCAACAACCTCGGCGGATAAGACATCGTTGTCTTCCCATGGCTCGGCGTAGGCCATGCTTTCTCCCAAATCTGTTACGACCGCAGAATCTTGGTCTGGCGGGGCAGAAAATTTTTCTGTCGTCGGGACGGATTCCATGATGCTAACCTGGCTCATACGAGTCTCCTTTTAGGAACGTTAAGAGTCATGGGACCAGCTTAAGTGAGCCGGACGAAACCCATATCTCTTGTTAAATATTATTCTAACGCATTATTCATATCATTGTCAAGGCAATATGAATAAAAATTTAAAACAAAAAGAGGGATTAAACCCTCTTTTTTAGTTTGTGGACCCACGGGGAATCGAACCCCGCCCTCGTCCATGCCATGGACGCGTAATGCCGATTTACTATGGGCCCCTCACCTGGAAAATTATTTAAGGCTATTTTTTTATTCTTCTTTTTAATTGTGAATATGCTTGTGCGAATCTTTTTAAATTATTTTATCTAAATTTTGCATCTGCCATGTTTTTGTATGATTCATAATATACTAGTTCATATGGAAATTTATCCTTCGTGTATTTACTTTTACCTGAATTATGTTCTTTAAGTCTTCTTATTAAGTCATTTGTATATCCTATATAAATATTATTATCTTTTTTACTTTTTATAATATAAACATAGAACATAATATAATTTTCTAGTTGAGGGGCTATGGGCCCCAGTAATTTTTTAAGCAATTTTATATTAGCAAAATTATAGAGCAGCATCAAGGGTAAATAAAAAGCTTCAGTAATGAGCTGAAACTTTTTAGTGTCCTATAAAATTTAGAATTCAATGTTATCATCTGGCAAGTTTTGTCCAGATATTTTTACCGATGTTCTTTGCGTCACAACTCCCGGTTATTGCGTTACATCTTGTTATCTGGTTGCCATTTGCATAGACGTAATAATTATATTTTGGGATTACAAGATATGCTGCAATTGCAATAACTACGACTAATATAATTGACTTTATCAAGCGTGAATGTGTATTGATAAAAGAAGTAATATTTTGATAGTTCATAAAATATTTTATTTAATTGTAGTCTACTTTAATTATAACCGTAGCAAAAATATTTTACAATGTGTTTAGTATCCACCGTTAATTTTATTAGTCTCTATGTGGTAAGGAGATATATCTACAAATAAAAAACCCTAAAAAATTAGAGTGTTTTATTCATGATGTGCCCCCAGCAGGACTCGCGCCGCCAAAAAAATGGCGACATAAGTGTTCGCTTTAGGCTCCCTTACCTTCGGTTCGAGTCCTAATATTAAGGCACAAATTAAAACAGCGGATAAACCGCTGCCTAATTTGTGCCCCACCCCCATCTGGAACCTGACACCCCTAAGGGTGTTTCGGAGCTTTCGGGGAATTCCGAGCTGACGTTGCTCAGTCGGGGCTGATTCTTGGATTATATCCCAATAAACCAAATCTGACAAATCTGACACTACTCGGGGGTACATTTTCTACTGTTTTTGTGTGTCAGATTTACTAACAAGCCGTGTCCCACTTTTTTCAGAAATAGTCGTAAAACGGAACAAATGGAACACAAAACACGTGTTCCGAAACAGCCCCATTTTAACTGTCAGATTTGGCTATTTAGAACAGGGGTAAATTCAAGGCAAAAATAGCCCGTTTTTTGCCAAGATACCCATATAACATTCTGAAAACCATGTAACATTTTCTCTCAATTTTAGTCTCAAAATGTTACAATGTTACACGATATAGCCGTTTTTAGGGTGTAACATTTTGTGTAACATTCTGGATATTCATGTCCTACCTCAGTCCTAACCAAAAATGAGACATCCTGAGACACAAAATATACCCTATTTTGAAACTAACAGCCGTGTCTCATTTTTTTCTCAGTGTCTCAAATTTAGTCGGGAAATGAGACAAATGAGACACGAAAACGCTATATTTTGTGTGTCTCATTTTGGGACACGAGCGTGTCTCAAATTTTATTCTCAAAAAGTGACAATTGGCTAAAAAATATTCTCGGATCCTATTTGGAAGATTACCGTGTTATAAAATGAAGCTCAATAGGATTGTTTATCTCTTTACAAGAGATTGCCAAGGATACTTAATGTGCCACAAGCCGACAACCACGTGTCGCGCCCTTCTTGTTTTTAGTCGTAAATGCAACAAATGCAACAGTGGGTGATGTGTTTTGCATCTGTTATAATTAAATTTATCACTACTAAGGCTGAGTACTTCCTTTATTTAGATTCGTTTAGCAATGCTTTATTACTATATAATCTGTTTATCCAATGACTTAATGTTCGCTTAATATTACCTATCCAATTGCCTAAAGTGTTCTTTTTTGATCGATAAAAAAGCGTCGGCAATAAAACGAGCGTTAACAAAAGAGCGAAAGAAAGTCCAAACATAACCGTAAATGCTAGCGGCGCAAATGTGCCTCCGGCTAATTCAAGCGGTATCATACCAATCACCGTTGTAACCGTTGTAAGCAGAATCGGGCGTAATCTTGTTGACGCGGCTTCAAGTGTCACTTCTATTCTTGGCTTATCGGGT
Source organism: Candidatus Staskawiczbacteria bacterium (assembly GCA_963761865.1). Lineage (GTDB taxonomy): Bacteria > Patescibacteriota > Minisyncoccia > Minisyncoccales > Staskawiczbacteraceae > VGLO01. The sequence goes on from CAVXIE010000002.1 coordinate 539,458, forward strand.
TCAGCCAATTCTTTTTGAACCAGTGAATCAGTAAGAATTATTGCGTGGTTTACAATAACTCCGCCAAGAGCAATAAATCCAAGGAAAACCGGAAATGATAATGTCTAACCAGTAAAAGCCAATCCAAATAAAACTCCGATCAAAGAAAGCGGAACAATAAAAAGAAGCTGCAATGTATCATGAAGAGAATTAAATGCAAGAATAAGAATCATGAACATCATCAAAAATCCAATAAGCAGACAGAAAAATAACTGACTGAATGATTGATTAATTGACTGGCTATCGCCCCCGTAAGTAACATTTACATCGGAAGGCAGATGAAGACTTTTCAGATTTTTTTGAAAATCACTGACAATATTCGTTACTGTTGCATTACCGGCCGGATATGCAGATATTGTTTCAATTCTTTGTTCATTAAGATGGGAAATAACTGCGTTACTGCTGTCGAGCGAGCTATCAATAATCGATCCAAGCAACACAGGACCGGATGGGGTTTGGATTGAAAGATTTTCTATGCTATCAAGCGTTGTTTCATTGGTGTTTGATGGATCAGTATAATTAGTGTTCAAATTTAATTTAACTACCACATTTATATTCTGCAATGGCGCAGCAATAGTAGTTGCAATAGTTCCATTTATTGCCGCCCGCAATGTTTGAGCAATTTGTGTAGTTGTAAGACCGAGCGCTGTTGCTTTTGCTCGGTTTATAGAAAGTACAAATTCAGTTCCATTGTTTTTTGTCGTAGTTGTTATATTCGAAGCGCCGGGAATAGTAGAAAGCATTTGAGATCCCTCATCAGCCGCAGCAACCAAGTCATTTAAATTATTTCCTGTAAATTGTATCTGTATCGGAGACCCACTGCCCGGACCGCTTGATGGCTGCAAAACCTGGACAGTGGCATCTTTAATTGGCGAAAGGATTCGCTCAAGATCGCTTTGAACTTGCATGCTTGTTTTTTTGTGCCCTGGTTGAAGGTTAACAGTTATGTTTGCGTAATTACTTGATGAGCCACCGTTGCCGGAAAAAGCCGAGCTGGCTCCGACCGTAGAAATAAATGACGCGACATCTTTATCGGTGTATAAAAGTTCTTCGACTTCACGCGTAGCCAAATCGGTTTGATCAAGCGTTGTGCTCGGCGGTTTTTGAATATTTACATAAACATAATCCTGGTTTGTTTGAGGAAAAAAAGTAGTTTGGATAAAATCAAAAAATGGAAGAGTAAGAGACAATATAAATAAAATACAAAGAGTGGCAATAAAAATATTTTGAGCTTGCCTGTTTTCCAAAAACCAGCGGAGTTTTTTTACATACCATTCGCGGGCTTTTTCTGTATACTCTTCCTGTCTTTTTTCCAAGCGGTTTCGTTCTGTTTTAGTAAACGCGATTGCAATTAATGGAACTACGCCTAATGCCACAAAAATTGACGCTATAAGCACAATAATAATTGTAACCGGCACGCCCGAAATAAATCTGCCGGTGGTTCCTGTTAGATAAATTAGTGGAATAAAAACTACAATGGTAGAAGCAGTTCCGGCAATTAACGGCCACGAATATTCCTTGATAGAAGCGCGGGCGGCATCAAGCGCGTTCCCATAAATTCCTATGCGCGCATGAACAGCTTCTGTAATAACAATTCCCGAATCAACCAAAATACCCACAGCAAGAATGAGCGCAAACAAACTGATAAGATTTAATGTATTCCCTGTTTCGTAAAGCCCAATGAAAGCAATTAAAAAAGAAAGAGGAATTGAAAGTGCTGCTACAATTGACTCGCGCCATCCGATTGTTAAAAAAAGAACTGCGATGATAAGAAAAATAGTTTCTAGGCCAGTCTTAACTAATTCGCCAAGCTGTTCTGAAACCTGAAAACCCTGATCAGTTGATGGCGGCACTAAAACAGTAAGACCTGCGAGGCTTGTCTGTTTTAAGTTATTGAGTTCTGCTTTTACTCCATTTGTTACCTGAGTTACGTCTGCGCCGGTCTGTTCGTAAACAAGAAGCGTCATTGACTGGTTAGACGGCTTGCCTCCGACTGAAGCGCGAGATTTTGTTGTTGCCGAAGCAAGGCCGTTTGAGATTAACGCTATGTCGCGAAGATATATTGTAGCTCCGTTATGATTGGCAATTGCAATGTCTCCGATTTGATTTGGATCTGAAATGCTGCCCTGAAAATCAACATCATAACTTACCCCGCTCATTGTAATATTTCCCGATGGCAAAGAAGCATTACTGGAGGCAATAGAAGAAATAACATCTGTTAATCGCAAACCTTGCGCAGCCAGTGCATTTTTATCTACAACAATATCAACTTCGCGCGCAGGAATTCCGGAAACATCAACTTCAGAAACTCCCGGTACGCCTTCAAGATCATTTGTTAATGTTTGTCCAAGATCCGATAATTCGGTTTCCGGCAAATCTCCCGAAATAGAAACTGAAATCACCGGACGATTGTTGTAGTTAACTTGATTTACCACCGGAGCGTTTGCTTCGGAAGGCAAAGACGGAAGAGTTTTAGAAACAGCATCTCGCAAATCCTGAAGCGATTTATCGATATCCGCATTTGCATCAAATTGGACTCTTATAGAAGAAGATCCTTTTTGAGAATTAGAAGTTAATGTATCAATATCACCGATGTTTACAATTTGTTCTTCAAGTGGATTTGTTATTAATGATTCAACATCTTCAGCCGAAGCTCCGGGGAAAGAAGTTGTCACCGTACCGACAGGAATATTTATTGCAGGCTGCGCCTCTTTTGGAATTTGATAAACACAAAAAAGACCGAACAAAGTTAGGACAATAATAAGCACTGTGCTAAATTCCTTTTTTTTAAGAAAAAAATTCCAGAAGGAATACATGGTTAAGATTTTTTAACGCTTACTTTTTCGCCATTTGTCAGTCCTCGCGCATCAGTCACAATAACCATGTCATCGGTTAGTCCGCTTGTGATAACAATATTTTCTCCGAGAATTGATCCGATTTGAACCGAATGGGAAACCAAAGCTTTTTTATTCTTATTGATCGTAAATATAACCGGCCCGGTCGGTGTAATTTTTAGCGCTACAATCGGGATAATAATGGAGGCATTGTTTGAAGCAGAATCATTTGGAGAAGATGAAATAGCCGTTCTGTCTAAATCAACAGTCACAGAATCTCCATCAGTTAGTCCGGACGTATTACCTGGAAGTCCAATCTCAACTTCAATAGCTCCTGTTGCCGGATCGATAGCTGATGGAATATTTGTGATAACACCCGAAATGTTACTGTTAATTGTGGCCTTGTTCCCTACAGCTATAGTTTTAGCGTCTTGCGCGGTAATATAAGCATCTATTTTTAATGCGCTGGGATTAGAAACTTTGGCAACTTCATTGGAGGAAGATATATAATCGCCCTTGGTAATTGGTAAATCAACAATAGTTCCGGAAATAGGGCTTCGTATAATTGAGTTATTTACGATAGCTTGAGCCGCATCAACTTGACCTTGAGCTGAAAGCATTTGAGCTTTTGCTAAATCAGTGTCGGCTTGTGTCGGTGGAGCTGTTGTAACACCCAACTGATCTTGCGCAGTTTGCAAGGTTAATTTTAAAGAAGCAATATTTTGTTGCAACGAAATAACACCGGTAAGTGCCGTGCTTCCGGTTAAAGCGTTATTAACAGAAACTTTCTGCGAGTCTAATGATGATTTGTCTGCGGCGGTAACTTTGTAAAAATATATCCCCTGATCACATTGAGACCGTATAGTATCCAAATCGTTGTAAACATTATTAAGAGATGAGAGCGTCTGAATTATTGTTGCATCAATATCTGCTGGAGCCATACTTTTTTGAGCCACACTCAAAGAAGTTTGCGTGCTTTGCATATTAGCGCTTATATCGTTTTTTGCGGTAGATACTGCGATGCCCTGCGGATCTTGGGTTGTAAAATAATTATTCTGAATTGTGACGGTAACATTGTAGGCGTTATACATTGTAGTATATGCATTATTCAACGTATTTAATGCTCCGCTGTATGTGTTGGATAAATTTTGTTTGGCTGAACTAACGGAGTCCTGCGAAGTTTGAATACTCTGTGTAGTTGCACCAGCTAAAAGTTTTTCGTAATTTGCCTGAGCCACATTGTAAGCACCCTGTGCCTGCAAAAGGGTTGCCTTTTGGCTGCTGTCATCAAGCGAAGCAATTACGTCTCCAGCGGAAACTTGGTCACCTAATTGTTTATCAAGATATACTATCTCACCTGACGCTTGTGAAAGTATTGTTGCTTGGTCTTCCGAAGCCACTGTTCCTATAACTGATAGCGGAGCATTATTTGGAGAAAGACTGGCAACCGAAGCGATGCTAACCTGTTGGCCCATCGCTCTGCCCGATCGCAAAGCCGGATGCTTTTGATGTAGAACATAAAAACTCCCGGCGGCGATTATTATGACAACGATTAAACCGCCTATTATAAAATACTTGCGCGACAAGCGCGCCATTGAATCAACTAATGGTTTCATAATTTAAATTTCAATTGTATAAATTTGTATATGCTTAGATTATATCAGTTTTTTAGTTAAAAACAAGCAAAATTATGGACCATTTCCCATAATTAATTTAATACGTTCATCTTTCAATTATAGTTTTAACAAATCATTCCATTTCAGATTTCCAACTAAAAAGCACAAAACGTGTTTGTGCTTTTTAAATTAATTATATTCCTTAGTTAGCAGAAGCTGGTTTGGTAAAATGAGGCATTCCATCCATAATTGTTTTTGCGGTTACGTTTGTTCCGCTAACTGTTCCTCTGACCATAATTGTGTCTCCTACTGCGATAGCTGATACAGACGAAGCTGTTCCACTCTTTGTCACTGTCGCGCTTGAAGCGTCAACTGTATATGTGACTGGTGTTGCTACGGTTGCAGTTGTTGAAGATCCTTTATTGGGTCTTGCTTTGCTTGTGACTGTTATACTATTACCATTTATTGCAGACACTGTTCCCATAACTCCGGGTTTTTTACCTTGCATTCCGCCTCTGCCAAATTGGCCGTTGCCAAGTTGTCCATCGCGAATGGCTGTTGCTACGACATTTGTTCCGCTAACTGTTCCTTGAACCATTACTGTGTCGCCGACTGCAATTGCAGATACTGTTGATGTTGCTCCGCTCTTTGTAACTGTTGCGTTTGTTGCGTCAACTGTGTATGTTACTGTGGTTGCTGTTGGTGTTGTTCCTGTTGCACCTTTAGTAAATTTTTTACTGGTTACTGTAATTGTGTTTCCACTTACTGCGGAAACTGTGCCCATAACTCCGGGCCTACGAACCCCTTTATGTTGCATAGCCGATTGTGTGGCGGATGAAGTGGCAGCAGAGGCTGTCATGGCTAATGCGGTACCACCGATTGTTGCTACCGTCGCTAATCCTACGATTATTGCTATATATTTTTTATTCATGTTTTTTGTGTTTTTTTTAATTTTTATTTTATTAATTTTATTTATTCAGTGCAGTCGACCATTCACTCCATATGCTTGTTGTTAATACTTAAAAGCATTAACAACTTTTATAAGAATCGACTTCTCATAAAAATCGAGGAGGATGGAAATATATGAGCCATAAATTGTAATTTTAATTTAGATGTTGTTGCTCATTCGCACTCTCCACCTATTACTACAACTAAGATGGGATTTTATTTCAAAACAAAGCACGACTTTAGTCGTGTTTTTTGCTTAGTTGGTTTTTAAAGTTATAAAGGGTTGCGCCTCATCATATGAGATGGAAAAAGATTTGTGTCTTCTTGAATCTTACGCACATCGGTGGCTTGTATGGTATTGCCATTTTTTTCTCCTATAACCACCACCGTATCTCCTACTTTTATAATTGATTGCAATGCAGATAAATTTTTGGAATTTAAAATAACATTAAATGTTTCGCCATTTGGCGTTTCGATATTAAAACCATTATCAGTTAGTTCTGTTACAACTCCATTATGGACATTGTGGATACGAGGCGATCCTAACCCCCGGTAGAATTGTCCGATAATCGGCAAATTGTGATCACGGGAATTTTCAAACAAACTTGAATGAAAAGATGTCATACCGACTAAAATGCTCGCCAAAACAACAGCCACGATTATAAAAATTAGAGAATATACAACTGGACGGTGATATACAAAAGCAAGACGCTCAGCAAATATTTCCAGTGCTAAAATTAAAACTATTGATAATACAATCAGCAGCCATGGCAAAGAGCTAAATAAAATTCCTATGCTATGGAAACCGAAATTCGGCAAGAACCAAACTCCGCTTGCATGCAAGGAGAAAATAATAAAACTTATAAGGTAAATAATAAATAAAAATAAAATCACAATGGCGGCTGCAAGTAAAACTGTTCTCCAAATAAAATACGCTCTCGACTTCATTTTGATGTCGCCGCTTTTTATTTTTTTAGAAACTTCTTTCTCTATATTATTATTTTTTTCTGTTTGATTATTCATATTTATAACCCTTTTTTTCAAAAATTGATTTCATCATTTTTTTTGCTCTCTTTATCCTTATCCCAACCGTTGAAACAGGAATTGACATTATGTCTGCAATTTCTTTATAACTTAAATTATCCAAATAATAAAGGATGATGGGCTCTTTGTATTTTGCATTTAATTCATCAAAGCATTTGTCAATCAACACCATAGTATTTTTCCTGTCTATTTTTTCGTTTGCATTATCATTATTAAAATAGTAGTGCGGAGAGAATGTGTCTAAGTCGAATAACGGCAAAAAACTTTTATTCTTTTTCTTTAAATTATTAACCAGTTCATTGTGAGCAATGCGGTAAAGCCAGGAAGAAAACTTTCTCTTTGCGTCAAAGCTTTTAATATTTATGTATGCTTTTATGAAAATTTCCTGAACAATGTCTTTTTTATCATCATCGTTAGAAAGAAATTTTCTTGCATAGCGCATCATTTTGTCCTGATATCTATTAATAAGTACACTAAAAAATTCGGACTTGCCGGATTGGACTAAGGTCGCTATTATTTCATCTTCTTGCTCAGATTCTATCATTAACTTATATCTAAAAAATTAAGATTGCGTATATCAATAATACGACATGTGACTGGTATTAAGTTCAATAAAAAATGCGATTTTAGTCGCATCTTTTATTTCATCAGCTATGATGCTTTGATATTAAATCACTACCTTTGGATACATCCACGCGCTAATAACCGACATAACAAGTGCAGTCAAAACAAGCACAATAATATCAAATCCTATCCCTGTAAAAGTATTAGTTAACATGAACACTCGCAACCCATTTACCATATAGCTTAATGGATTGATGTTTGCCACAACCTGCATCCATCCGGGCATAATTGAAATTGGATAGATTGCATTTGATGCAAAAAATAAAGGAAGTGTTATAACCTGGCCGATTCCCATAAACCTTTCTCTGGTTTTTACGATTGAGGCGATAATCATTGAAAGACCAGTGAAAACTGCTGCCCCAAGCATAACGATTAAAATAATTCCCAAGATTGATAAAATAGAAATATTGAGTTTGACGCCTAAGATTAGGGCAAAAATAACTACGACGACTGCCATTGTCAGACCGCGTAAACCGGCTGAAATCATTTTACCCCAAACCAATGCTATTCTTGGAGTTGGTGTTACTAAAAGCTTTTGTAGGATTCCAGTGTCTCTATCCATAATAATATATAGACCATAAAAAATTGCCACAAACACAACCGATTGAGTTAAAATGCCTGGTGTAATAAATTGTAAATAAGTGAATCCTTGAGTTGGAATGGCACGGACTTTGCTTAATGCCTCGCCGAAAATGCCAAGCCATAAAATTGGCTGAACAGCGCGAGAAATTAATTCTGTCGGGTCATGCATCAATTTTCTGGCTTCCATTTCCGCCAACACATATGATTTTGTTATTACTTGAGAGATATAGTTAAACATATTTTAAAAATTAACCTAATCTTTTTTCTATTTGACGGGTCCTTCGTATTTCACGAAAATTTCCAGTCTCGTGAATTGTGTTGCCGGTAAAGAAAATAAAAGCATCTTCAAGGGTTGCGTTCTTTTTCTTTGTCTTAGCTTTTAATTCGGTAACTGTGCCCATTGCTGCAATTTTTCCATTGTTCATAATTGCAACTTGGTCTGAAACGCCGTCGGCTTCCTCCATGTAATGAGTTGAAAAAAATATTGTTGTTCCTTGTTTGTCTCTTAATTCTGAAAGATGGCTCCAAACATTTTGTCTGGCGATTGGATCTAAACCTGTTGTCGGCTCATCTAAAAACAAAACCTTTGGCCGGTGCAACATTGCTTGTCCAACTTCCAGTTTTCTAATCATTCCACCCGAAAAAGTTCTAACTAGAGAATTTGCGTGATCTTCTAAATTTAAAAATGAAAGTATTTCACTGATTCGTTTTTTGCGTTCATCTACAGGAATATCATAAAGTCTGGCGAAAAGCATTAGATTTTCATAAGCAGTTAAAGTTCCGTCAACGGAAATCTGCTGAGGCACATAACCTATTACATGGCGGACATCGGCGGAATTGTGAATTATATCTAATCCGTCGATTAAGGCGTTGCCACTTGTGCTCTTGAGAAGTGTGATAAGTATTTTAATGGTTGTACTCTTTCCAGCTCCGTTTGGACCGAGACAGGCAAATATGTCTCCACTTTTTACATTAAAAGAAATATCGTCTACTGCGACGAAATCTTTAAACTTCTTTGTGAGATTAGTAACCTGAATAATATTTGATTCTTTTTTATTTACCATGTTATTAAATATTAACAAAAATTTATGTTTGAATCAACGGGCAACTAATGTTATTTTAATATCGTAAGTGTTAATATATAGAATATTACAATTAAATAAAACTTATGGACCAAGAAATTATAAACGAAATAAATAAAAAAGATAAAACAGCCCTGGTTATTTGGGATGTTCAAAAAGGTCTCGTTGACGGAATATTCAACAAGGATGAATTTTTGTCGAACAATAAAAAACTCATTGATGCAGCACACGAAAATAACATTCCAGTTTTCTTTTCAAAAATCACTCCTCTTCCCGAACGGTTTGAATCTGCCTCAAGAAAATTTTTTGCTAAAAGGCGAAAAATTAACTGGCCGTCTCCGGATGCCTTAGAGCTTGCGATCCCATCAGAAAAAGAAGATGTCGTAATCCCCAAAAACACAGCCAGCTTTTTTATCGGCACTAATTTTGAAAACATGATCCGCAATGCAGGAATAACAACCTTGATTTTTACCGGCATTGCAACTGAATACGGAGTTGAATCCAGCGGAAGAGATGCGGCTAACCGTGGATTCTATCCTGTAATAGCTAAAGATGCCTGTTCTTCCCGAAGCCAGGAAGGCCACGAAAGATCGCTGAAAAATATGGAAAATCTGCTTATAGTAATGACAACCGATGAGATTTTAGAAATGTGGAAATAATACCAAACCCTATTTATTATTTCTCACGTATTAGTTAATGTAGGCAAAGGTCGTTTAAAAAATATTAAAGATCAGTTGATCGGTGATTTCTCAAGGAGCCAGTATTTCTTTTTTTAAAAAGAACTTGGCTACAGCAGAGAATATTACTTGATCAGCGGTCAAAACACAATGCACGGAGAACACGAAGAGTGTGGAGGCGGATGTGGTTGCGGAGAGCATCACATGCATGGCCCGATGCACAAAGAATTCAAGCTAGCTAAGCTTGAGAAGAAAGAAAAGATGCTCAAGGCAGAATTGGAATTTATTGGGCAACTTAAAGAAATGATCAAAAAGATGCCAGAAGAAAAGAAATAATATTAATTTCAAAACACCCTCTTACGAGGGTGTTTTGTTTGAAACCTTTTGTAAAAAATCGCATCTTTTCAAAAAAAATTTACGTATTATTTTCAATAAAAACCATTAACATAAAAGCCATGAAAAACAAAATCATCATCACGACAGCATTGATGTTCCTGGCCTTAATCGGAACATTTTCCTATGCGAAGGCAGCTATAGTGCCTACGCTATCTTTATCATATATTCTAAATAATAATTTAGTTTCAATTTCGGTTTATGCCGACCCAAATGCCTGATCTGCAAGAAAATTTCTGTCAGCTAAAAATAATATTCTTGGCCTGCGTTCGCCATCTTTTCTAAGATTCCATCTTGTTTGAAATAATTTCCAAGAAATCTGGGCTGCAACTGCGGTTTTACCCGTGCCGGTGGCCATAGTAATCAATATACGTGATTTATTTTCGGCTATGGCATCCATAGCATTATTAATTGCCAATTCCTGAAAATATCTTTTACCGTGGTCGCCCTCATTCGGAACTGCAAAAAACTTTTCTTTCCATTCATTTTGGTCAGAATAGGTTTTGTTCCACAATTCATCGGGTGTTGGAAACTTATCAACCAATCCCTCCTTCCCAGCTTTCATTGAAATTTGGTATATCTCTTTCCCGTTTGCGGAATATGTGTAATCAATATGCAGTTTTCCTGCATACGATTTTGCCTGTGCCACACCCTCACCAACCGGTAGATCTACCTGCTTCGCCTCAATCACAGCAATTTTACGATTCTTATACACCAAAATATAGTCGGCAATTTCCGGCTTGCTTCGCTTCCCGCCAATCATAATCTTACCTTCCGTAATTCTAAATTCCCGAAGAACTTTTGATTCCTCTACTTCTCCCCATCCGCTCGACTTTAACATTGGGTCAATATATTCTGCTCGTGTTTCAGCTTCATTCATATTTTTTATTTATATATTTATAATGTTCCGCTAAATGCTTTTTGCAAAATTGATTTTTTTAATTCTTCCAAATATGATATTTTTTTCTGGTAAATCGATTCTAGATTTTTTGTTTCGGTAGATAGTATGTCTAACTTTTTTAACAATATTTTTTGTTCACCTATCGGAGGAAGCGGAATCTCAATTCCTCGTAATTTTTCTTGATTCAATTTTTGTACAGTGAGCCCTGTGATATGCTTTGACAAATCATTAACATTCAAAAAATAAATTATCCAATTATCTAAAACTTTATTTCTATGCGGTCTTATAACGTGCGCATGATTATTCACCCAACATTTTCCTTCAACGGCAAAAGCCGTATTTTCTCCGGCTCCCCACTTTGCACCATCTTCACCAATCAAAATGAGCTTTTCATTAAAAATATAATCACTTACATAATCTTGAACTCCAGTAGCGCCATAATAAGGATATTTACCGGAAACACGATCCCGTTTAGTAACGGGTTTACGTTTATTATCCAAAATATCACAAGTTTCACCAAGTTTTTTTATTTGCCAATCCTTCCCTGGGTTCGCAAAAACACTCTGCAAATATGATTCAAAAAGCTCTTTGGAGTTTTGTAAATTCTTTTTTGCATTTTCTTTCGCTTTCACAACTTGATCAAAAGTATCATAAAGAATTTTAACAATTTTTTTTTGTTCTATCAGTGATGGAACTGGAATTTCTATTTGCTTGTATACATTCAAATCAAGATTTCTGATTCCTGTTGAATGGCTTTGCATACCCTCCGTAATGCCAGAAATATATAAAAAAAATAAAAACTTGTGCAGGAATTTAAAATCCAATTCATTTTTATCTTTCACCCTAAGCGCAGAAGTGAAATTACTAAAAGAAAAATCCCCGTCTTTCTTATCAAAGATAATAACCCTGCCAACTGGTTGTTTTGGACCGCCACCAAACTTTTCTAAAATTATATCCCCATATTGTAGTTTCCTCTTTTCAAATTGTTTCTTTTCAACATTCAAAAATGCAATGTCAGAATCGTCCAGCTCTCCATTTTTTGTTATGTTCGTATTTCTAATTACACCGACTTCGACATATGGCGGCTCTTTGCCTTTCCACAACCCATTGTAGAAATCACAAACATCCCCAAGTTTTTTTGTTTGCCAATTATTTTTTACACTCATATTTTTCTTTTTTAAAACTGCCGTCTACTAATGGTCTGTCCCATTCTAAAATTTCGTTCCCTCCGTCATGACCACATACAGACAAATTAAAAACTTTAACAATTTCTAAATATGGATTATGCCCAATCGATACATATTGCGGATATTTTTCATATACGCCCCAAGGTTTTTGCGTTTCTTTACTTGTTAATCCTTTTTCATCAATACTTTTCATTAAATTTCTATATAAATCAGATTGATAATGAGTAAAAATTGGGACCCTCACACTGAAAAATTCTTTTTCTCGCTCTCGCCCATTTTTATATCCGGCAAGATAAACTTTTTCAGATAACGAGAGTCTCTCCTTCCTGTAAATATCCTTCGCAATTTCTACAACTTTATCAAAATCATTTCTAGCACTAATTACATCAATAACCTTTTCTTTATTTTGATCATGACAACCCCACTGCACCAACCAAGCCGTTTTCATCTCTCCCAATTTTTTATTTTGCCGGATATTTTTCATTTTTTGTTATAAAATTTGCTTAACATTTCTCCCAACCTTTTATTCGCTTCTTCACCAAAACTAAGTTCGATTCCGTGTTGTTCAAAAATAAAATTTGCAAAAACTCCGTCCATGTTCATTGCATCAGTTATATTATTTTCAGAAAAGTATTCTTTAAATTTATTAATATAAACTTTACCCTCTTCTTTTCTACCAGGCATAATAACATATTCGAAATACAGTGTTACGAATAAACGCAACATTGTTTGTGCGGCCAATTTTTTAATTGTCTTCCTTGGATCATTTAAATAGCAGTATTTTAATTCAGGCACAACCTCTATCACCTCATAAATAGCGGCCCTCGATAATTGTCTAAGGAAGGCATTTTGCAAAATAAGCCCACCTGCTAAAATTCTAAAATTTGGTTTTTTCTGTTTTACTTCGTCCGCTAAAATCTGCCTTGTCGTCTCTTTCGCAATAAGGTGACTATTTGCAATACCAATGAAATTTCCTCCAAAATTATCAGGGAAGCAAGACAAAATATCTCGCATAAAATAATAAAAATTGTCTTTTTTCTTTTGTTTCATTTATTAATTATTCTCCAAGATAATTACAATTTCCGACATCGTCTTTCGGGGAATCCTGTTTAGGATTGGTTTTGGTTATTATAGAAGAATACATCACAAGTATTATTCCTACTGCCAAGCAAATTATTGTTGTCCATAAAATTGGATTATAAAAAATCTTTATCAAGCTTTGTTCCTCAATTGTATTCTTGGGATCAACATTTGAGATGTGTGTTAGCAATAGAAGAAACATCCCGAGTGCGCCAAGAAAAAACAAACTCACGCCAATAATTACTAAAGGGTCAGTAACGCTACTAAATAATTTAACCTCTATAGAAAGAAATCCGATAAGTGAAGCGAATATGCCAAAAACTACTAAATTATTAGATTTTTCCCTTTTAAAATCGTCTCTCAATTCTCGTAAATCTTTTTTCAAGCGGTCAACTTCTTCTACGCTCGGGGAAGTAGACAGCCCCTCGCCCTTACCAGATACAACTACTGGAGGTTTGTTTTCCGATACATCAATACCTTCTGATTTTATTTCGTTTGTTCCCATAGTTGTGGCATTAATATTTTTAATGCAAATATATGAACTCGACCAGATGTATTACCTACAACGCCTATCACTGGAATACTTTGACCTCCTATCACGAAACTGTTAGAGATATCACCCTGAAGAGGAAAATTCATAAATCCCTCGATTAAAGTTAGTCCTATCTCATTTGGAATAGGACTTTCTTTCAGCTTAGCATCTAGGACTTTTAATAAGTCGTTTTTTATGTCTGAAAATTTTATTATTTTGTCCATAATTATATTTTAGATTTAATTATTTGTAATATCTCTTCGCTTTCCTTGTCTAGTTCGGCCATTTCTTCCAAAATTTCTTTTGGCTCACGCAAGGCAACTTCACCGGCTTTGTTTGGATTTTTTACGGATAAATCAAAGGTTTCTTGATTTACATCCGCAATATCAACAAACCAGGAATTTTCAGAATCAGCCTTTGTTTTTTGCAGTTCCACGAATTCAGCCAAGTCTTTTTCGTTCAAAGGATTTGTTTTACCAAGATTACGATTTAAATTTAATTGATAAAACCAAACCTTTTTTGTGGGTTTTCCTTTTTCAAAAAATAATACAACTGTTTTCACTCCTGCTCCTGCAAACACTCCTCCGGGCAAATCCAACACCGTGTGTAGATTGCAATTTTCTAAAAGTAGTTTACGCAAGCTAACAGATGCGTTATCCGTGTTTGAAAGAAATGTATTTTTAATAACCACACCAGCCCTGCCACCCGCTTTCAAAATTTTAATAAAATGTTGTAAAAACAAAAAGGCGGTTTCTCCTGTTTTGATTGGAAAGTTTTGCTGAATTTCCCGGCCAATACCTGCTCCAAACGGAGGATTTGCCAGAACTACCGAATAGCGATCCTTTTCTTGAATGTCGTTTATATTTTGCGCTAGCGTATCCATGTGCCTTATATTTGGAGCCTCAACCCCATGTAAAATCATATTCATAACTCCAATAATATATGCCAGTGATTTTATTTCTTTTCCGTAAAATGTTTTGTTCTGCAGTGTTGCCATTTGTGCTGATGACAGCTTCGATTGATTTTGTGTTAAATAATTAAATGATTCACACAAAAAACCAGCCGAGCCACAGGCTCCGTCATATATTGTTTCGCCTATTTTTGGGGCAACAACTTCAACAATAGTTTTAATAAGCGGTCTTGGGGTGTAATACTCCCCTCCATTCCTACCCGCATTACCCATATTTTTTATTTTGGCCTCGTACAGATGTGAAAGCTCATGCTTTTCTTCATATTTTCTGAAATGCATTCCATCAACAATATTTAAAATTTCACGCAATTTATATCCGCTTGAAATTTTATTTTTTAACTCGCTGAAAATTTCGCCAATCTTATATTCAATGGTATTAGCGTCCGCATCCGGGTTTTTAAATTTTTTGAGATATGGAAATAATTTTAGATTTACAAAATCGTTTAAATCATCACCTGTCATTGCTTTTTGATAATCTATTTTGCCATCAGCGGTTTTTGGACATGCCCAAGTATCCCATAGATATTGAGGCGGCAATATATGCATATATTCTTTGCCTGCCAAGCGAGCTGACATAATGCGATCCCTCTCAAGATCATCCAAATACTTCAAAAACAAAATCCAGGATGTTTGTTCCACATAATCCAATTCAGTAGCAGAGCCGGAATCCGTATGCAGAATATTATCAATATTTTTAAATGATTGTTCAAACATATTTTATATGTATTTTTCATTAATTTAACCACAAACCAGACATTTTTTCAAATTTTTAGCTGGGTGATTTTTGGAGGGTCTAGGTCTGGACTACCTCGCACTGTTGCGTCATTCCTTGATGTAGAAAGGTCGAATATATACTATTAAAAATCAACAAAAACATGCAACAAATAACACAATTTACCAGTCGCCCAGCACCTGCCATAATCGCCACTCCTATTAAGTACTGCCTTTATGCACGCAAAAGCACCGAGTCCGAGGAGCGCCAAATCCTTAGCATCGATAGCCAGATCAAAGAAATGCTGGCTGTCGCACAACAAGGAAACTTGAATATTGTTGAGATTAAGCGCGAATCGCACTCTTCAAAAGAAGTAGGACAAAGGCCGATATTTAACCAGATGATTACTGAAATCCGGGAAGAAAAATACAATGCAATTTTAACTTGGGCACCGGACAGATTAAGCAGAAATGCGGGTGACCTTGGATCAATGGTTGATTTAATGGATCAGAAACTGTTGGTGGAAATAAGAACCCACAGCCAAGTGTTTACCAACAATCCGAACGAAAAATTCTTGCTTATGATTCTGGGCAGCCAAGCAAAGCTGGAAAATGATAACAGGGGCATAAACGTAAAACGTGGAATGAAAACTAAATGTGAAATGGGCTGGCGACCGGGAACTGCTCCAACCGGATACTTAAACGAGAAAAATGTAGATAAAAGAGGCCAGTGCCATCCGGACCCAAAAAGAGCGCCTGATTATAAAACAGGTATTTGAGAAAATAGCTTATGAACAATGGTCTGGCAGAAAAATATATAACTGGCTGAAAAAAATAAATTTACGACAAGATACGGGAAACTATTAAGCCTATCAAATATTTACCTTATTCTACGCAATCCATTTTATTATGGCGAATTCGAATATCCAAAAAAGAGCAATCAATGGTATCAAGGAAAACATACTCCGATTATTACAAAGGAACTTTTTGATAAAGCGCAGGAAGTACTCAATGCAAACTTTATTCCAAAAGTAGAATCGAGAGAATTCGCCTTCACTAAAATGATAAAATGCGGATACTGCGGATGCGGAATAACAGCTGAGGAAAAAACAAAGGCGCTTAAGGATGGCGGATTTAACAAACACATTTACTATTTCTGCACCAACGGAAAAGGCCAAGAATGTAAAAATCCGAGAATCAATGAACCGGATTTAATTGAGGCACTCATAAATTTAGTAGACAAAATAAATCTGGACAAGCTCGGAGTGAAATCCAGAATTGAGCAAGAGATAGCCCGCTTCAACAAATTCAGGATTGGAGTGCTTGGCTACAAACAAGAAGCCAAAGAGTCAGAAGTTAATGCAAAAAATTATGTAAAATATTTACTTAAAGAAGGAACACTAATTGAAAAACGAGAACTACTATTTTTTCTGAAAAGCAAACTCATATTAAAAGATAAAAAAATTACTCTTGAGTAAATATACAAAATAAAAGCCACTGAAATTTCCAGTGGTTTTTATTATTTACTTTGTACAATTTTTAAGTATTTATCAAATTCTTCCTCACTTTTATTTTTTAGAAATTCACCATTCAGATCTCTATACTTTTTATCAAAAATTATCTTATTACCTTGCTTATGAAAGGTGTCGACTATCTTATCAAAAAAATTATTTACATCATTGATAAACCAATCAAGCTCTTTTTTGCTAACATCTCTCTTTATTTTTTCAGTGTCTTGGTCAATGTGTAATATTAGTTTATTTGCTAATTTTTCAAAATTTTGTTTCCAGTCTCGAAAAATCTCTTTATGCATTTTTTTAACCATCTTATCACCAAGATGACCCGTCAGAGATTTTATCTTGTAGGAGTTACCACTAGTTTCAAAAAATTTTCTAAGATCGACCAACTGCCCCCTAGTGTAATCCATTGTATAAAAGGAAACGAACCAGTTCTCAACTACGTCTTTTTCAGATGCCTTACCTTTTAAATTTTCTTCAAAAATACGGAGCAACTCTCTTCGTCTTAAAATATCGATAAGAAGGTTATGAAATGTATTTAAGTGTTTCTGAATCTGTTCAGGTTTCATGATTTTAGTCGGCTAACTCGGTCGCTAGAACGCGCACTAGCGTGCAGGGGGTCGTGGACTTAGTCAGAACTAAAATACAGCAGAATGAGGGGCTGGTTCACATACCAGATTTAAGACCGAACGCCAAAATTTAATTACCCCACCATACAACTCATTATAGTTTTCGTCCAAAAGCATTCCCTTAATATTTGTATATTTGTCCTATCAGAAAACCACCTCAATTAAAAGGTGGCTTCCGGAAAAGGCGGCCAAATGGGACAAAGTACGAACTTGGTTCTGGGAGAACTTTCCGGTAGAACCGTGCAAGATTTAATTTGATAATTACCCTACCCTGCCGGCAGGTTATTTTCGTAAACAAAAAACCTCTTTACGCCTTCTGTTTTCCAATAAAAAGAATATAATTGTTATATGATAAAAGTTGGAAGAAACGAACCTTGCCCGTGTGGTAAGAAAAAACAAGACGGAACCCCATTGAAATATAAAAAATGCTGCTTTCTTAAAGAGAAACAGGGTTTTCCGCATATTGATAATCCTAACAACGTTCCCCAGGAGGTCATCGACTATTTTATGAAAATGAAAGTAAAGAAAAAAACATTGGAAAATATGGGTATATACATAAACTACGTAAAGCCGGTATTGTTTCAAAATAAAAAGGTTTGGGCCATTGGCAATAGAGTCTACCAAAGCAATGCTGCGGATGAAACCTTTCACCAATTTATTATTGAAATCTTAAGGTTAACTCTTGGGCAGGCGTGGTGGGAGGAAAACATTAATTTACCATTTGAGAAAAAGCATTTTATACTTAAATGTTATTTCAAGTTTTCTGAATGGTTGACAAGAGAATCGGTTGAGAGGAAAATGGTAAATAAAAATGTTTGGGGAGCTAAGCCGGATGGTTGGTCTAAATCTTTATTATCTTTAGCGTTTGATGTCTGTAGTTTAATACACACTGGCCAATTGCCAGAATATTTGCTCAAAAGATTGAGGGATAAAAATGAATATCAAGGAGCGCGTTATGAGATTGCAATTGCTGCGATATTCGCCCGTCTGGGTTTTAACATAAAATTTTTAGATGAGAAAGAAAAATTAACAGTTAAACATTGCGAATTTATAGCAACGCATCAAAAAGCAAAAGATTCTATTGCAGTTGAAGTGAAAAGTAGGCACAGAGCCGGCGTCCTCCACACACCCGGCACAAAAAATGCAGAGAAATTATTGAAAGGAGATGTAAATAAATTATTCAGCAGGGCGCTTAAACAAAATCCGGGAGATAATCCTTTCATGATTTTTATTGATGTAAATTCACCTTCAATACCAAATGAAAAATTGGAGGAGAAGCAGTGGTTCAAGGATATAAAAAAATTAATCGACAAACGAGTGCCGAAAATGGATAGTCCATGTAATGGAATTTTTTTCACAAACTATTCCTACCATTATCAGGATGAAAATGAAGTCCAAGGCGGAGAATTTGTATCAGTTATTCCAGAGCATCCAAAATTTCTGCTTTCTGAAATAAGTTTTATCCGCATGATTCGAACGGCATTGAATAATTATGGTAATGTTCCAAGTTTTGATTTAGATGATTAGTAAATAGTTTAAGGTAATCGAAATTGTAATAAATATGAACGAAGTATTAAAAAAAAGCATCAAGAAGGACATAAATTTTTGCATTTCTCAAAAAGGCGAATTAAGGAAAATTTTCAAAATTATTTTCCAAAAAAACAAACCCGATTTTTATATTGCCCTTCCCCATTTTAACGCCAGCCAATATCAAATTGGTAAAATTATTATTCCGGCCGGACAGCAATCATTGCCACCTTTTAATGTATCTGAAAATAAAACCGCTCAAACGGTTGTGCCCGTAAAATTTTCGTACCACATAGATGGAAAGGTTCATTTTAAGCCGATAAATCCTTTTGAAGCATTGGTGAGTTTTGCACACAAATACGAGAGCATTCAAGCAACTCCTATACAAGATTTTTCAGGTGAACATTTTTTCACGATTACTTTCGAGGGATTAGAAAAATTTGACATATTAAATCAAGAAAAAAATAAAAGCAGTAACTTTAATGTTATTTCCCAAATCCCAGATAATTTTCAAACATTTAAGATTACGGCATACGCTGGTTTTTCAGAAGAAAGCGTAAAGGGAAAATACGGCAGCTTAGAACCAGCAATAATTACTTTAACGAGGCCTCAATTAAAATTGCAACTATATATAGCCTTTTATACGCTTGCAGGAGAAAAATCCATACAAAATGGGAGCGATATAAAACCATTTATAGTTGTGTTGGCCGGATTCAAAAAAATCCATACAAACCTTTTGAATGATTTGTCGACACTTTATCTTTATGCTAAATAAAAAAAATCATGGTAAAAAAAATCAAACTACATGAACTGCATATTTTGGCGAAATTTAATGATAAAGAAGAAAAGAATCTCTATCATCTGGTGGACGCAAACCGCATAAAGGACATCCCAAAAGAGGTATTAGAAAAAGACGTCATGGATAAAATGAAAAACGTAAGTCCTAAACCGATATCCGGAATTTATAGAATGTTTACACATTATTCATTAGTAAAACCAGAAGAACTCTCTGACCTTGGTTTTGCAAACATGCTTATCGAAGCTCATATTCCATATTGCCTCCATTTACCCAATGGAACTGAGGTAGATATTGATCTACCAGATAAGGATATAAAAGCGAGAGTTGCTTTTGCTAAGATTTGGACTCAAAGAGCGCAGGAGGATGGGGTGCCTTCAAACGAAACAGATTTTTACATGGAGGACGCCCCGACATATTTCAATAAAAGCACCATGATTGGGCCAAAGGTTCCCTTGCGGCCAGAAGAAGGATGGGACCAATACTTTACGGGTAGGAACATAGAAAGGATGAAAGATCAGAATGGGACCTTCAGATACACTAAGTTGTTTATTGAGTTTGAGCCAAAACTAACCACCGAACAAATGGCCAAACTCAACGAGCTAACAAAAGGGGAAGGAGAAACTCTTCTCGAACAAATTTCAGAGAATGCTCTTTGTGTGGTGAATAGAATAATTGATTGCTATAGATATATCACAAAACAAGAATACATTGAAAGATTGGGCTCTCTTAGCGTTAATAGTATCTACTTCAAAAAGGAAAATTGGGGATTCTATAGGATAGGCTTAGTGCCAGGCATTGAAACAGCGACAATGAACCGATCAAAAAAAGAGATAGACGCGATAGAAAAATTACTTAGTGGGGCAACTCCTATTCCTTTATACGAATTGCTTGTACTCGATTCACATTCAGCGCTTGAAAGGAAGGCCCTTACTTTAGCGGTTGTTGAATCATTTCAAGCACTCGAGATAATGCTGGAAAATTATCTTATCGCAGTTTTTGAATCGAAGGGAGTAGCAAAGGAAGAATATGAAGAAAAAATGGATACCCACTGGAAAACCAAAGAAAGACTTAACTTACTTCTTAAAGAAACAAAGGGATGCGCGTTGAATGAAAACGCTGCCCTGTGGGATCCTTGGCATACGAAATACGATAAAGTTCGAAATGAGGTGATCCATCAAGGGAAATCTATATCAGCCAAGGAAGCGGAGGAAACAATGAAAGCGAACGAGGCAGTAATAGTTTGGGTTCAAGGATTACCTTAGCAGAAGATAAAAAACCATTAAAATATGGTTTTTTATTACTTGCGAAAAGAAGGAATTAGTGGTTAAATAATAAAATATGACAGATGTTTCCAAAGTAATAAAATCTAAAAAAAGGGTTGCTGACCACGGGGAGGTATTTACTTCCGAGCGAGAAGTTAATGCGATGTTAGATTTAGTTAAACAAGAGACCGAACGAATTGACTCTCGATTTCTGGAACCCGCTTGCGGGGATGGTAATTTTCTTGCTCCTATTTTGGAAAGAAAATTGTCTATAATAAAAGATAAATATGCAAAAAGCCAATTAGAATTTGAGAGATATGCAGTGACAGCAGTTGGATCTATCTATGGTGTCGATATACTTGAAGATAATGTACAAGCTTGTCGGGAAAGGCTTTTTGATATTTTTGATAATTTGTATACATCACTTTATAAAGAACAATGCAAAGTAGCATGTAGAGATTCTGTTCGTTTTATTCTCGGCAGAAATATATTATTAGGAGATGCTCTTACCCTCAAAACGATTGAGGAAAAAGCAAAACCAATTATATTTTCCGAATGGTCGCTTGTAACCAATAGTCAAATAAAAAGGAGGGATTTTATGTTTGCAGAATTAGCTGAATTCAATCCAAATATGCCAACACTTTTTGCCGTAAGAGAAGTTTCAGACACGGGAGAAGCTGTCTTCTCTCCCAAGCCAGTTAAGGAATATCCTCTCTGTAATTTTTTAGAAATCCATTATGAAAAAAACTAACTATAATCCGGATGTGCTTTCTTGTCTTGCTAATTTAAGCAATGACGAAGTTTTTACGCCTCCAGCACTGGTGAACCAAATATTGGATATGTTACCCAGCGATCTTTGGAAAAATAAAAACGCCAAATTTCTTGACCCAGTTAGTAAATCGGGGGTGTTTTTGCGAGAAATTGCTCAACGACTGATCGCCGGTTTAGAAAAAGAAATTCCGGATCAACAAGAACGTATTAATCACATTTTCCAAAACCAGTTGTATGGCATAGCCATAACTGAGCTTACTTCACTTTTATCTCGCAGAAGCGTTTATTGTTCAAAAACCGCTAAGGGCAAATACTCTGTGTGCGATAGTTTTAATGATAAAGATGGTAATATATTTTTTGAACGCGTGGAGCATACTTGGACCAACGGTAACTGTGTATATTGTAACGCAAGCCAGTCAGAATATGACAGAGGTGATTTATTGGAAACTCACGCCTATCAATTTATTCATACTAATAAATCAATTAAAATATTAAATAATATGAAATTCGATGTCATTATAGGGAACCCGCCCTATCAATTAAGCGATGGTGGCCACGGGGCAAGTGCCTTACCAATATACAATAAATTTGTTCAACAAGCCAAAAAACTAAACCCCAGATATCTAACCATGATTATCCCTTCTAGGTGGTTTACTGGGGGAAGAGGGCTTGATGAATTTAGATCTGAGATGTTAAATGATAATCGACTTCGTGTTATTCATGATTATTTAAACTCGTTCGATTGTTTCCCTGGCGTAGAAATAAAGGGCGGAGTTTGTTTTTTTCTATGGAAGCGGGATGACCGCGGATTATGTTCTGTTTCCACGCATAAGAATGGTAATCAAGTTTCAACTTCGATCCGACCATTAACTGAAACAGATATGAACGTGTTTATTAGAAACAATGAACAAATATCAATACTTAAAAAAGTTCAATCGTTGAAAGAAAAATCTTTTGTCGGCATCGTCAGTGCAAATGATCCATTTGGTTTTGATGTAAGAGAAGAAAATAGTTACAAAAGAATTAAACCTATTTTTAAAAAGAAACATTTTATTGATAGCGTGAAGCTTTATTATTACGGATGGCAAAAAGAGGGTTTAGGGTATGTAGATAAAAAATATATACGTAAGGGACATGACCTGATTAATACTTGGAAAGTGTACATCTCTAGGGCGTATGGTGCCGGGGAAGATTATCCTCATCAAATTTTAAATAAACCTTTTTTGGGTGAGAAAGAGTTGGTTTGTACAGAAACATACACTTTGATAGGACCATTTGGAACCAAGAATGAAGCAGAGAATGTAATCTCTTATATATCTACACGCTTTTTTAGATTTATGGTTCTAATAGTAAAAACAAGCCAGAGTGCGTCACAAAGGGTGTATAGCTTTATCCCAATGCAAAATTTTGCCGAATCGTGGTCTGATGAAAAACTTTACAAAAAATATAAACTTACAAAAGACGAGATCGCATTTATAGAATCAATGATTCGTCCAATGGACAGTAAACATGAATAACAAATTTTTCCCGCAAAGGCCCCCGGCTAATCCTACAATTTACGCCTATGAAGATACAAACCCTCAATACAGGGGCTTGTTAAAGGTTGGATTTACAAACACAGATGCCAGGGGACGCGTAGCTCAACAATACCCAACATTGCGTCCGGGTGCGTTACCATACAAAATAGTTTTTGAGGAATCGGCTATGCGCAATGATGGCACTACTTTTGACGATCACGATGTCCATCGCTATTTACGTAAAAAGAAATATTCTAATCCGGAGGGAGAATGGTTTAAATGTAGTATAAAAGAAGTTGCAGCGGCGGTGTTGGCAATTAAGAATGGTATTAAAAATGAGGACAACAGAACTCTAAGTTTTAGTATGCGGCCAGAGCAAGAACAAGCCGTAGAAAAAACAATTTCATATCTTAAAAGTTTTAGAAAGGAAAACAAAAATAAAACTCCACATTTCCTTTGGAATGCTAAAATGCGGTTCGGAAAAACTTTTGCTACATACGAGTTAGCGAAAAGAATGGGTTGGAAGAAAATATTAGTACTCACATTTAAACCGGCAGTTCAAAGTGCTTGGGAGGAAGATTTGCAAACACATATAGATTTTAAGGGCTGGCAATTTGTTGCAAGAGATGGGTTAAATATTAAGGAGGTTGATAAAAACAAGCCATTCGTTTGTTTTGGCTCATTTCAAGATTATCTGGGTAAAAATACATCAACCGGAGGTATTAAAACAAAGAATGAGTGGGTACATACTACAAACTGGGATTGCGTAGTCTTTGATGAATACCATTATGGAGCGTGGCGTGAAAATGCTAAAGATTTGTTTGCAGCGGAGGGAGAGAAAGAATTGGAGTTTGGCGAGGGAGAAGGTGTAGAATATTTTGATGAAAGTGCAATGCCAATTACTACTAACGCATACCTTTATTTATCCGGAACACCTTTTAGAGCCATCGCGTCCGGCGAGTTCATTGAAGAACAAATTTTTAATTGGACATATTCAGATGAACAGAGGGCGAAAGAGAATTGGAAAAAAGATAAAAATCCGTATGCTTCCTTGCCAAGAATGGTGATGTTAACCTACCAGCTTCCGGATTCCATCCGTGAAATCGCAATGAAGGGAGAGTTTAATGAGTTTGATTTAAATCTATTTTTTGACGCCGAAGGAGAAGGGAAAAATGCAAAGTTCAAATATGAAGATGAGGTTCAAAAGTGGCTAGATTTGATTAGGGGTTCCTTTTCTGAGACTACAATTGATAATCTAAAATTGGGAGCGAAAAAACCTCCATTGCCATTTTCACACGCTCCATTGCTTAACGTTTTGTCGCATACTTTTTGGTTTCTTCCAAAAGTCGCATCTTGTTATGCTATGAGAAATTTACTTCAGCAAAAACAAAATAAATTTTATCACGATTATAAAGTTATTGTTGCGGCAGGAAGTAGCGCGGGAATTGGCATGGCTGCACTCCCTCCAGTACAAGAGGCTATGGAAGATCCTTTGCATTCAAAATCTATTACACTGTCTTGCGGCAAACTTACAACGGGGGTCACGGTAAAACCTTGGACAGGAATTTTTATGTTGCGTAATTCATCAAGTCCCGAGACTTATTTTCAGGCTGCTTTCCGTGTGCAAACTCCTTGGACTGTTAAAAATCCAGACAGCAAGTCTCCAAACGCTGAAGAGATTATTAAGCAAGAATGTTATGTTTTTGATTTTGCCCCGGATAGGGCCCTCAGGCAGATTGCAGACTATGGTTGCCGTCTAAATGTGAATGAATCAAATCCGGAAAAGAAAATCGAGGAGTTTATTCATTTTTTGCCCGTGCTTGCATATGACGGTAGTGCAATGAAGCAAATTGATGCAGCTGGTGTTTTGGATATGGCTATGAGCGGAACAACTGCTACGTTGCTCGCAAGACGCTGGGAGAGTGCATTATTAGTTAATGTTGATAATAATACCCTACAGCGCTTGATGGATAACAAGGACGCAATGGATGCATTGATGAGTATTGAAGGATTTCGTAACTTAAATACAGACATTGAAACTATTATTAATAAATCGGAATCGGTAGAAAAAATTAAGAAGGAAACTAACGATAAAAAGTTATCGGAGAAAAAGAAAAAAGAATTAACTGAAGAGGAAAAAGAATATAAAAGTTTAAGAAAACAAATTCAAGATAAACTTATTAAATTTGCAACTCGTATACCGGTGTTTATGTATCTTACCGATTACCGAGAGAGAAGTTTGAAAGATGTTATCACACAACTTGAGCCAGGTTTATTTAAGAAAGTAACTGGTTTAACTGTTAAGGATTTTGAATTGTTGGTTAGTTTGGGCGTCTTCAATAGCGCACTCATGAATGATGCGGTTTATAAATTTAAGAGATATGAAGATGCGAGTTTAACTTATACTGGCATTAATAAGCACGAAGGCGAAGACGTTGGTCTTTACGATACAGTTGTTGGCGCAAAAGAATATGGCCAAACTTTTGAAGATACATCTGACCACCAAAAATGAGGGATAAAATAAAAAGCCCGGTATCGGGCTTTTTTGATGCACGTGTGCGATTATTTGGGCTTTTGTGGGGCTTTCAGGGGCGGGTCGGGGGTTTGTCGGTCTATTGAAAACTTGGAGACAAAAATATGGTATCCCAAACACCGGGTAGAATTTTCAACTCTAACCAAGCAGAATCTTCGCTCCAATTAACCCTTTGAGCTTCATCACTTGCTAATTGCGAGGTATAAACAATATCGTCTTGCGTATTCCCGTATTTATCGGTCATCGGAAAAAATGCGGACACCGTAGCGAGGCCTATATTATGACTGTTATTCCTATACAAATCTTCGTAAATTTTGGACATCGTGGTCTCCATACCTTCCTTAATCATATTTTTGGTTAAATTGTCGTCTGCATTATACTCTACAGCCACATTCCATGTGCCGTCTGCTTGTTGCGAAACATTTGTGTTCCGTAAGTACGGCTCACCTCTATTGTTATTTCCTTTCAGCTCATTTGATATTATTTGTTTTATCTGATCTTGCTCGCTTAGCGGAGTGGGAGCTGTCTTATTTTTGACCGGAGTGCTTGTCTGGACCGTCGAAGCTGTTGGAGCAACTGGAGCCGATGGTGGCGTAGTCACTCCGGCAATAATAAAAAACACGACAAAGGCAACGCCGAATATCAAACTGGTCTTTTTTCTGTTCATTTCCCTTCTGAAGACACGATTGAAAACAGATGGCTTTATTAGCCCGATTACCAGGCAAACAAAAGCAACGAGAAATAAGAATATAAAATAACCGTATACTACCATATATTTTTTCTCTGCATTATTTATTTTGCAAAGATAGTTAATTGACCTTGTTCATCGTTTACCTTGGTTCGGAAAAAAAGTAAAGTTATTTTTCCGAGTCCATCCTTTGCCGGCGCTCATCAAGCGTTTCGTCTTCATACATCCAATATAAAGTGCCGGCCACTCCCCTTTTGTAGCCGAGCAAATTTTGTGCGGATTCTGATAAGCTCGTTAACTTGCCATCAAGTTCAATCTTGTTATTTTCAAGAACTTTGGCCCTAACAGAATTATCTCTTGAAAAAACAATTGTTGAGCCGACTGGTATTTTGTAATTAGCGAAATCAAAACGCGCTCTTTTTTCTTTGGCGCCCTCAATCTCGCTTTCTTCTTCTTTTGTAACGTTAACAAAATCTTTAGGTGTGACGTCTTTTTTTTGGATCCTACGAACAGCAGCAACAACGCGCTCCGGATCAATCTTAAAAAACTCACGCTCATCACGAACTCTGCGATCTGAGAATATAGAGTGGAGCCACCTTTCTTCCTCATGAGCGTTCCCTACCTCGCAGGCATAATAGCACTCAAAAGGCATAGGGATATTAGTCCTGTCCAGTTGTTTAAGCCTCTCTAAAACAGAGTTATTGGTCATGCCGATTTTTACATAACCGGGCATAGCTTCATTTATCAGAACATAAATTATTTCACTCATAAATTTTACAAGTTAATTTTATGATTCTGGTGGCATAAACAAAAAGCCCACCACCAGTTTGACCTTGCGGTCACATACGCGTTTCCACGTATGACGCATCGAGCGATCCTGATGATGGGATCTTTAAGCTCGATGCGATAAATGACCATGCCACTGAAATTTCTTTCAAAGGTTTAGGCCGTAACTCATATTAAATTGTTGATTTATCATATAACAAATTTTTAAAAATGAACACCCCAGAACTTGAAAAATGTCTGAAAAAGTAGCAGAATTAAGGCAAAATTAAAATGAAAATTAATATGATCAACTTGAAATTATTTTTAGAATTATTAAAAAATAAAGAGCAGCCGACGGGCGAAAGGACAGGCTTTTCTCTGCGGGAAATATCCGGTGCGCTAAGTAATCCAGAGGCAATTATTGAAAATACAATGTTTTCAATAGTAACCGACAAAACAATCAGTTTTGAGTTTCGGGAAGAAATTATTTATCTCATCAACAATTTGGAAAAAGAAAAAGTAATTTCTTACTATAAACAATATCCATATGGACCATACGCCAATGCTAATAGATTACTGCAAGATTTCATTATTCCAGAAAACACAAAGAAAAATATTTTCGGCAAAGCAAAGACTGACGGAGAGGAAAAGATTAATGATCAAAAAGAGTACGTAGAATCAATTAAAAAGAGTATTGCCGAAAATCCCGTTAATGAGATCAGGTTTTTACAGAAGCCCGATGATATAATATACTTAACTTACGGAGAAAATTTTAATGCTTATTATTTGAAAATTGTCCATCCTGAAAATCCCAATGACAAAAAAATTGAAAAAATATTAGAGAAACTTGAAAAGGCAGAACTGTCTGAAAATGATGTAAAAATCCAAAAAATATTAGAAGAAGTTAAAAAAGCTGAACCATCTGAAAAAGAAAGATACATGGATTTATTAAAAATTCTGCCCATTGCGTTATATCACGATGCTTTATATTCAAAAACAGAAACGCGTAACATAGAAAAATTAAAAGATTTTTTTGTAAAAAATTCCCATAAACTAAGGTTTGTTTGCCCTATGTGCAAAGGATTTGTAAGAGAGATAAATAACGTCTCTGATTTGGAACAGATCTTCATGAATCAAAAGAAGGGTATTTTTATGAAATGCAGCTCTGCGGGGAAACATAATAATATTTTAATTGTAGCAAATGATTTTTTAATGATGGTAAGTATGGCTGATATCAGTAGCGGCGAAATTAAGGGCGCAGAAAAAAAATAGGATTATAGCGTGCATATTGACACATATAATAAAAATAGAGTATAAATAATACATAGGATAGAAAAAATTAAAAATTAAAAAATTCTTGTTGCTAATTAAGGCCGATCGATGAACTAATTTAGAGTTCTAAAAAACGAGAAGCTGAGCTGCGACGCAAGCAGTAAAATATGCAAGAGAAGTTATCTAGGGCAACGATTTGCCCCGATACTAATCGAGAGTATCAAATAGGCCTTAAAACCGAGATAATAGAACGACGGATACGCAATTTTTACGTATTCTGGCGCTTTATTATCTCGAGTTTCAAGATATAAACGACCAGCATACGTGCAATGAAACGTATGCTGGTTTTTTATGAAAACAAAGATATTGAAAATAAATGATTGTTTCCGTACTACCGAATTCTCGCTTTCCGTTTGCTTGATTCACCTCGGCTGCCCTATTGAGGCCTTTGACCGGGATCCAAAAAATCCCTCAAAATTAACATTCGTTTTCTTAAGGACAGAACAATTAGAAAATATTGTAGAAAGTTTCTGGAAAAAAGAGCTCCGGATAGAACCAACTGGTTTTTACAATACTTCTCGTGAACTGAAAAGCCGGATGAGAGCGGACGGGTTTTAATGTTGGACGAATCTGACATTGAAAAGTTTCAAGAGATTTACAAAAAACAATTTGGCAAGGAAATAAGTTCAGAGGAGGCGTACGAAAAAGGAGCTAAACTCTTACGCCTCGTCCAGCTTGTTTACCGGCCAATAACTCTTGAACAATACGAAAGACTTCAGCAACGCCGCAAAGAAATTTACGGCGACGAAAATAATAAAATTAAAACTAATTAACATGAACTCAGAAACAATTAATATCAAAGATTATCTAAATAAAAAAGGAATAATTTTCAAGGAATATGGCAACGAGCTAATAACCCGTTGCCTGTTCGGCGATTGCGACAAAGACAGTATGGACGGAGAGGCGCATTTATATTTCAATGCGGAAAGCGGTTTATATGATTGCAAGAAATGCGGTGCAAAAGGCAACATAATAACGCTCGCTAAACATTTGGGAGATGAAATGAGCGATATTTTTTTAGAACCTTCCAAGCCGGCAAAAAATTTAGTGAAATATCCTAAATTTAACGAAGGGCTCGTTGAATCCTGCTATAAGGCACTTCCGGATCATATAAGGCAGTATCTTAAAAATAGTAGAGGTATTTCAGACGAAGTTATAGATGAATATAAATTGGGGTGGGGTGAATTTTATGACAAATCTTGGATTACTATACCAATAAAAAACACTGACGGTCATTTTGCTTTCTTTAAGCTGAGACAAAATCCAAATGAAGGCAATGAAAAAAGGACGTTTCCAAAAGGAACTCAGAAAAGTCCGGTGGAAGCTCAAATTTACGATTGGGATACTTTGCACAAAAATGCAGAACAAGATTTTTATTTGCGAGGGAGAACTGGACAGATTGCTTCTAATATCAAAGGGCATCCCTGCTATTACCGGAACACACGGGGCCGGAACATTTAAGCCGGATTGGGCGGAGAAAATAAAGGAAACGAAAGAGATCTATGTTTGTTTTGACAATGACGAAGCCGGGAGAAAAGGTGCCGAAAAAACATTAAAAATGTTGGCAAATGCCAACAATAAAACATTTCTCGTTTCTCTCCCTGAGGAGGTGGGCGCCGGCGGAGACATCACAGACTATTTTATGAAACTGAACGGCAATGCAGACGATTTATTTGTAAAATATGCAGGCGAATATCCAAAGAAAATTGACTGCTCTCAATTTAAGCCAATTGCAGCACAAGAGCTGATTGATATTTTGGGGCTGACTATTAAGAAAGATAATGAGAACAAGTTAATAACATTTCTTTGTGAGCTTTCGGCCTATACGGAGAACTCACAATTCAACATCTCTTTCAACGCGCCAAGCTCAACCGGTAAAAGCTATATTCCGACAGAAATTGCGCGCATCTTTCCAGAAGAAGATGTTATCGAAATTGGATACTGTTCTACCACTGCATTTTTTCATGATGTCGGAGAATATGATGAAGTCCGAAAAGGTTACTTGGTTGACCTGTCCCGCAAAATTCTTATCTTTCTTGATCAACCGCACACTCAGCTACTGGAAAGATTGAGACCGCTTCTCTCTCACGATAAAAAAGAGATGTTGCTGAAGATCACAGACAAAAGTCAAAAGTTTGGCTTAAGAACTAAAACAGTGCTTTTAAGGGGTTTCCCGTCCGTAATCTTTTGCTCGGCCGGTTCTGAAAATCGATGAACAAGAAGGTACAAGATTTCTATTACTGAGCCCAGAAACAACTCAAGAAAAAATCAGGGAAGCTGTGTATGAAAAAATCAGAAAAGAAACCGATAATGCCGTCTACAAAGAAATGCTTGATCAAAACCCGGAAAGAAAACTTCTTATGGATAGGATTTTAGCAGTAAAACAAGCGGATATTAAAGAGATAAAAATCGGCGCTCCGGAGAAAATAAAGGAGAGGTTTTTTGGCAACGCAAGAATGCTGAAACCAAGACACCCAAGGGATATCGGCAGAATTATCTCCATAATCAAATCCTCCGCTTTACTGAACCTTTGGTTTAGAGAAAGAAACGGATCGACTATTATAGCCAACGAAGACGATATCGAGGATGCGTTTAAGATTTGGGAAGCAATATCAGAAAGCCAAGAACTGAATCTGCCACCGTTTATTTTTAACTTGTATAAAGAAGTTATACTTCCTATCTGGGATGGGAAAAATCAGATTACTGGTACGGGTGTAATAAACGAAGTTGGCCTTACAAGGCAGGATATTATCCAAAAAAACTACCAAATCAACGGCCGTTTAATGCCGGATTGGCAACTGAGATTGCACATTCTCCCTATGCTGGAAAATGCCGGCCTGATAAAGCAAGAGACGGATCCGAGCGACAAAAGAAAGACGTTAATTTACCCCATAGCCACTCTTAATATTCCAGTTCAAAATAAAGGACAAAACTATATTGAGCCAGAGGGTGGGGTAAATAATAAATTATGATATTTCATAAAAATATAATAACGCCATTGATAGTCGTAAAATGGCGTATAATCCCTAATGATTTCTTCAAATGATGACAAAATATTTTATGAAAAGTAGAACAAGTTCGTACAGAAGTTTAAGCATCTTTTGGCTAAAACAGCACGGCTATTTAGACCCGGACGTTGAACAAAAAATTGGAGCCATCAAATGGACAGATCCAGAAACGGACAAAGAATTGTTCCACGTAATCTTTCTATTTATGAGAACCAAGTGGCATACGCCCGAGGAGGATGATTATTTAATACCTTATTATACCTACAAAGACAGCTACTCCAAAAATAAGAAAGAAGAACAAGTTACGTATCCGCTGAATCTTGTTACTACAAAATGTAATTACGGCGGCCAAAGATTTTGGTTCATATGCCCGGCGTTAAAAAAAGACGGCTACCCGTGTGGCCAGCGAGTTGGGAAGCTCTACTTGATAGGTAAATATTTCGTTTGCAGTAAGTGCGGAGAATTGTTTTACGATTCTCAGTTAAGACGCGGGAAAGGAGCCAAGGGCACCACGGGTGTCAGCCAGCAGTACATAGACGAACTCAGGGATAAAATAACGGTATTTTATTATAGAGACAAGCCAACAAGAAAGTACAGAAGGTTGCTCGCATTAGAAAAAAAAGACGCGGAAAGGTGGGAGATAATTCTTGGTATAATGCGCGAAAACGCAGATAGAAGTAAAGCGGTTCTGGACTTATTGAAAAGAAAGAGCCATCGTGTGAAGCAATAAGGGGTGCTTCAAACAAGCCAGGCCGTCCCCCTAAAAAGAAAATTATTAAAATTAAAAATCACTATGAAACAAGAAAATATAAAAATTAAATACTTTCTGTATGCCCGCAAGTCATCTGAGGGAGACGACAGACAAATCCAATCAATCGACGACCAGGTAAATCGGCTCAAAGAGTTAGCCGGTGATTTGAGGTTGAACATCGTTAAGATTTACACTGAAGCAAAGTCGGCCAAAAAGCCAAACAATCGCCCCCTGTTTAATGAGATGCTAAAAAAGATTGAGAACGGCGAAGCCAATGGGATCTTATGCTGGCAGATAAATAGATTGTCGCGCAATCCGATTGATTCAGGTAAGATAAGCTGGCTATTGCAACGGGGGGTGCTTGAATCAATCCAAACAATAGATAGACAATATTTACCGGATGATAATGTTCTGATCATGAATGTTGAAAGTGGAATGGCCAACCAGTATATTTTGGATTTAAGAAAAAATGTGAAAAGAGGTATCGACAGCAAACTCCATAAAGGTTGGCGGCCTGGATCAGCACCACAGGGATATTTGAACAGCAAGTTCAAGGACAGAGGCGAAAATGATATTGCAAAAGATCCGGAACGTTTTCCATTGGTAAGAAAAATGTGGGACTTAATGCTGACGGGAAATTACACTGTGACTAGAATATTAGACATAGCCAACAATGATTGGGGCTATACAACAAGAAAAACCAAACGAATGGGAGGCAGGCCTCTTTCAAAAAGCGGCATTTATAATATTTTTAACAATATATTTTACGCTGGAATTATTGAACATTTAGGAAATCAATACCAGGGAAAGCACGAACCGATGGTAACGCTAGAAGAATATGACAGAGTCCAGCTTATACTAGGAAGGGACGGCAAGCCGAGAAAAACCAAACACGCCTTCGCCTTCACCGGGGCTATTCGTTGCAAAGAATGTGGGTGCCTTTATACTGCTGAAATAAAAAAGAAAATTATTAAGAAAACAGGCAAGATAAAAGAATACACCTATTACCACTGCACCCGCAGAACAACAAAAATAAAATGCACACAAAGAGAAGTGGTAAGAGATGATAATCTGGAATTACAGATTGAAAAAGAAATTGATAAATACACCATACTCCCGAAGTTCCTACAATGGGCTTTGGAAAGGATAGATGACAAAAAAGAAACTGCCGTTGATGACAAAAACAAGATTAAAGATATGCAACAGAAAGCAATTGAGCAAGCAGAAAATGAAATAAAGGAGTTAGCTATAATGAGACGCCGCCAATTAATTAATGATGAGGACTTTTTGAGAGATAAAAAAGAATTAGAGACTAAAATTGCTCAATTAAAAGGCAAATTAGATAATACGGAATCTAAGGCCGAAAAGTGGGTCGAACTCGAGGAAAAGACCTTTAACTTCGCAACTTACGCCGGGATCAGATTTTTGGACGGAGGGTTAGAACTAAAAAAGGAAATACTGACAGGATTAGGAGAAAAACGAACAATCAGGAACAAAAGGCTGGACATTGAGCCATATGAATGGTTTGAATTAATAGGAAATAGTTACCCTGGGCTGGAAGCTGAATATTTAGGGTTAGAACCAGCAAAAATGGGCGATTTTGAGAACAAAACAGAGGCTTTAGCCTCTATTCGTACACGATGGCAGAGGTCGCTGAGCGTCATTAGAACTTGGTTTATTTCCACCTTCCCAAACGTGGAACCTCTTCTGTCCTTAACTTAATATAACAAAAAGCCACCTCAATTAAAAGGTTGATGGAAAAACCAAGGGGTCGCGTGAACATTGTGAATCTTGTGAACGTTGCCGAAGACGATTATTAAAAAGAGCCAATCTTAATGCAGCGTCAGATTGGATTAATTAACCTATTCTGACCCTGTGTGGTGAGACGAGTCCCCCAATCCCCGGAAAGGTTCACAGCGTTCACGAGATTCACAGGAAATTATCAATTGCTTTTTTTGATACATCTCGTTAGCACGGAAAGGCATCTCCGTTCAACTCTGGATTTCTGGACTTATCTTTGCATATCCAAAACAACGGAGGGCAAACGGAAATGCTTTTAATTCAATTTAACCTTTGAAAGATTAAGCCCATTCGTCCTGCGGTTCTGGTGGTTCTTCGCGAATAGCCTCTCCGATTAATTTTCCGATGCTTCGTGCCAAGCGATCCTTTCTTTCTTCAGCAGATTCGATCTTTCCTTTTCCATCTTTTTTTATTTTTTGTTTTTCTTTTTCCATATTTTTGTTTTTACTTAATTACTATTTCAAACTTCTCGGCATTCGGAACGGGGTTGGCTTTAAAATACTTTTTAAAATCCCTCATTACTTCAGAGGTGATTTCCTTAGGATTTTTCTCTAAAATATATTTTACTGCTGCAATCGTATATCCATGGCTAAATAATACAATAAAGTTTTCTTTTCTCCTTTTTATCTTCTTTATCGCTGTCTTTACTCTATCCATAAAATCAATAAAACTTTCCGCGCCTTCTCCATCATTATGCTTAGGATTGCTGTTTTCCCAATATTCGGCCTTCCATGGATCCCTCTCTAAAAATGTAGTATTAAAGCACCTTTCACCAGAAAGATAGGTAAACTCGTGAATGGGCCATTCCTCGTGCAAAACATGCGGATATTTTTTCATCAGAGGTTTGGCGGTTTCTTTTGTTCTTATATAAGGCGACGTTATCAGCAAATCCGGAGCATCCGAAAAATACTCCAATAGCTTTTCCGCCTGCTTTTCGCCCTCCTTCGAAAGAGGGATAGACGATCCGCAGAAATCATCAGATTTTACGCTTTCATCGGCATTAGCCGAACTTTCGGCGTGCCTAATAAACCAAATTTTCTTTTCTATATTTTTCTTCATATTTTTGTTTTTTAACTCCCAACCGTCATTCTGTGCCGACCAACGAAAAAGCGGCTAAGAGAATTAATCCAGTTCGACTGCTGAATGAAATCTCCCAACCGCCTTAGCGATCAGTCGCTTGTTTCTTGTGGCTCCCCGCAGATTTCCCAGATCGCCTACCCTTTCGGGAGAAACAAACGTCTTGTATTTTCAACCTACATCTTTATTGTAACACGAAAAGGCGGCTTTTACAATTGCCCACAACGGATAATTTGGTTTTTTAATTGCAAACTGTTATCAACCGTTACGGGGGTTCACGGAAATTATTGGTTGCCTTTCCGAATACATCTCGTTAACACAAAAAGGCATCTTTTTTGCACTCTGGACTTCTAGGCGCATTTTCGCATATTTGAAACGACGGAGGGCAAAAGAAAAATCAGGCACGCATTATTTACTATTTATCGCTTTGATATAGTCGCAGTAATCGCAGTCCTTACTGGCTTCGGGAATCTTGTCTCCATTCATACATTTGTGCGCTTCAATAATTGTTTTTTCAACCCAAGAATCGTCGCCTTTGTAAGGGATTAGCGTGATATTAAATTCCAGCTTAGCGTCAAAGGCCTTTTTGTCCCTATCGCCGTTGCAATAAACAAAGTAGCCTGTATCTGAAACCTTGTAGCCGTTCTGGCGCAAAAGCCATTGATAAACCTCCATCTGTCTCTTGTATCCGTCCTGCCATTCTTTATCAAGCTCTTTAATCTCCTCAGCTTTTGAGGTAGCTTTATAGTCTACAACAATGTATTCTCCCTTGGGGTTTATCCATAAATCATCAATCGCACCAGTAATTAGCAAATTAGTTGGTTTGTGTAAATATTGTATTCCCGTAAAGTTTGCTCTCCATTTATCCAAATCTTTATGGGGAGCTGGTATAGCGTCCACTCCGTATTTTTCGATCAAAGGATGCTTCGTTCCCTTTGCGCGATAGATGTCGAACTCTATCTTCAAGAGATGGTCAACGGCCGAGTTTAGTGAAAAAGGAAATCCCGGCGGTCTGCCAATACCGAGTCTGCGGTCGTAATAAAAACAGCGGGGGCATTCAAAAAACAAATCTATTTTCGAGCGGGACAGCTTAAAGGACTCCGGTGACTTCGGGTCGTACAATCCCCTAACTTTTTGCGAGTTATAATATTCGGACATGGTTTTTATCAATTAATTCCTCGTGGTTCTTCTCCCTTGGCCAGAGGAATTCCCCCGCTATTACACAAGGAATCAATATTCTCTAAATTTTTTTTAAGATTCAAAAAGATATCTTTTCCATCTAATAAGGCCACCCCTTCCTCACAGATATATCTACAAATTTTCTGCTTATCAGGTTTGAAGGTGCAAGTATCCCCTTTTGCGTGCCTATCCTGAAAATTTTCTTTTTTGTATTTTTTTGGGAAAATAAGTAAATGCTCTATGCCCGTATCGTATTTTGCTTTTGAAATTCTATCTGGACAAAAAACAAATAATTTTTCTAGTATTTTCTTTGACTTTTTATTTTTATCAACATCATATAAAAGAACTACTGTCTTTTCAGACAAATTAGGATTAGCTGCGATAGATGACTGGATTTTATCGAGCGCGGTGTCTCCGGTAAATTCAGGACTGCCGTTTTGCCCCCGCTTGCCAATCCATTGGATATCTGCAAAATATCTATTCCCAAAGAAAATCTCTATACACTTTTTCCAATATTTTTCGTTTGTCTCTCCTTCTACAAAAACAATAGGTTTTTTTATTTCTGCGATGCTGGCCGTCAAATCCTTAATGGCCCTGCTACTTGCTTCCGATTCTTTTAAAACCTCCTTTATTTTTGATTTAATCTCATATGGTTTCGCTTTTAGCTCTTTCTCTATGTCAAATACCAATTTAGAATCGTCAATCGTACCCAAATCGTATAAAATTTGATCCAAAACGCCCTGCTTGTCTTCCTTGGGAATTTCCGTAAAAATATTTAATTGTCTTTTAGCGTATTCTTTCCTTTTTTGGTCTGTTTCGAAGTCCTCGTGTAAAATAATCTTGGAGCTTCCGTCTACTTTGTTTTTAAATACCCTGTAGATCGCTACCCTATTTTTATCTCTAAGACCCAAAAACTCTTTAGAATGAGTCGTTATAAATATTTGTTTTTTATCAGAATAAATCTTTAAAAACATATCTGCTAATTCGCGTGAATTTTTGTATTCGAGAGAATTTTCCGGTTCCTCAAACCCCCAAATTACGGACTTTTCATCCTTCGATATTTCATTTAATAACGGTGGCAAAAATTTTGCTTGAATCCCATCGCC
Organism: Candidatus Staskawiczbacteria bacterium; assembly: GCA_963761865.1. Lineage (GTDB taxonomy): Bacteria > Patescibacteriota > Minisyncoccia > Minisyncoccales > Staskawiczbacteraceae > VGLO01. Next base: position 576,939 of record CAVXIE010000002.1, read on the forward strand.
TCGACTCTCTAAATCTATATCGTTTTCTGTTTGAACTTGTAGGGTCTTAGCAAAGTCAATCTTAAATTTGGGAATCTGAAAGTTGGCCTTCTTGATTTCTGGCGTACTTTTTTGAAATTCTTCAAATAGTTTTTTTGATTCTTCCTTTATTTTTTCATCAAGGCTTTGAACCAATTTCTGCGTTTCTGGATTTAAAGATTTTTGGTATTCATCAATTAAAAAGTTATAGAAATTTTTGTCCTTTATGGCTGGGACATACTGAAATTGTATTTGGTTTAAGAAATGAGAAACTTGATTGGCCTTTTTCCTGATTTCCTTCTTATAGCCTTTCTCCCCACTTATAAAGTTTGTATTTGTGTATTTTTTAGAAACCCAAAATTTTTCCGGCAAGTTTCTTTTTTTGTCGGGATTTAAAAAATAAACCTTAATAGACACAAATTTATCAGATTTTCTTCTGCGTTTACTTTTACTAAATACTGATTCAAAATTTTTCTCCGTAATCTTTGAAAAATCTTTTTCTAGGTTGAACTTAACCCCTTGCGACACTTCATCATTAAAGAAAAGATTTAGCGCACGTAATACATTAGATTTGCCAGAATCATTTCCGCCAGAAAAAATATTTACATCCTTCAACTTAACAATCTCTACTTTTTTGTCGGAGAATGAACGGAAATATTTGATTTCTATTTTTTCTATTATCTTCATAATAAAACAAACCGGGGGGTTGCCCGGCTTGGATGCTTTGAGAGTATTCGAGTCGGGACTATTTGTCCCCAAATTATGACTCTAATATAGCATATTTTAGATAAAAAATCAACTTGCAAAAGCGGAAAATATTGACAAAGATATGTCCAAAATATTTTAATTAAAAAACGGGCATAGAATAAAAGTAGAGATTGTCATTTTAATAAAAATTGTAATATAATAAATTTATTAAACTTTATGAAAGTGAATAAAAATAAACTACCCAAAATAGATACACCCACCCTATTCATGAATAAAAAACCTTCAAATAAAAAGAACTCTTTTAGGATGATCGACCTGTTCGCTGGGATAGGTGGAAACAGATTGGGTTTTGAAAGCATCGGTGGCGATTGCGTTTTCACATCCGAATGGGACAAACATGCACAACAAACATACCAAAGCAATTTTGGAGAGTTGCCATATGGAGATATTACAAAAATTGGACCTAATGACATACCAAAATTCGATGTTGTGTTGGCGGGATTTCCCTGTCAACCGTTTTCCCAAGCCGGAAAAAAGTTAGGATTAGCAGATACTCGTGGCACGCTTTTTTTTGATATTGCAAAAATTGTTGAACAACACCGCCCTACAGTCGTATTTCTTGAAAATGTTAAAAGATTCAGGAGTCATGATGACGGTAAAACTTTTGAAACGATAAAAAATGTGCTTGAGGGGTTAGGGTATGAAATATATGCAGAAGTTTTAAATGCAAAAAATTATGGAGTTCCGCAGAACAGAGAAAGAATCTACATGATTGGCTTTTTAGGTAAGACTAATTTTAAGTTTCCAGAGCCTACCGGAATAAAAACTCGGCTTGGAGACATTCTTGAAAAAAACGTCGATTCTAAATATACAATTTCCGATAAGCTATGGGAGGGTCATCAGAGAAGAAAAAGAGAACACAGAGAAAAAGGGAATGGTTTTGGTTATTCAATATTTAACGAGGATTCTCTTTATACAAGTACAATTTCGGCTCGTTATTATAAGGACGGATCTGAGATACTTATAGAACAAAAAGGCAAAAACCCACGCAGGCTGACGCCCAGAGAAGCGGCTCGTTTGCAGGGATTTCCTGATGACTTCATTATCCCAGTCAGTGATTTACAGGCATACAAACAATTTGGCAACAGCGTAGCTGTGCCAGTTATCAAGGCGCTGGCAAAAGAAATTGAAAAAGCATGGAAACAACTGGACAATACCAATAACAAAAAAACAAAGAACTTTAATCTTGACCAAATTAAAAGAGAAAGCATCAAAAAGGCTCAAGAAAAAGTCAACTTAAAATCAAAATTAGTAAGTATCGGTAATTAGAGAATCCCAATACTTATTGTATGCTCTCCACTGAGAGTAAGGTCTTGGATTGCCTTGATACATACCGCTGTCCAAAAAAATTAAACCTTCTCTGACCCCCATAATCCAAGCCGAAAAATCAATTGGCGGGCCAAACACAATTTTCGAATAGGCACCAGCCTCGTTCTCAACACATTTAAACCAACCCAATTTATTGAATTTCTGTTCAACTCTTTTTTTCATCATCTCGGCATCCCATCTTGCAATAACCAAGCTGTCTTTTTGCATTTCCTTTGGTACCACCCTTCCCTTGTTTGGTCTGGAATCATTTTTAAATGAATATACTGCATAAATGTTGCCCGCATCGTCAATTTTCAGTATTTGTCCAGAACAACTGTAAACATTTATTTTGGGAGTTATTTTCCCAGACCATGAGTATCTATTATTTTTTTCCGGATTTGGTGCACCAAAAATCTTTATAAAGTCGTCCCTACTGATATCATATTCTTTATCCTTAAAAATATAATAACTTGCAGACCAGTCCCCAAAAGTTGTTTTTACAGCTGTATAATTTTTCATTTCAAAACCCCATAAGTCCGGCTCATTTTTTCTGTTATGTATAACATTCATCCGTGTCTCCAACCAGTGACCACCCTTTCCATCATGAGCAGAATTCGAAGCTGAAGTATCGGGGGTTTTACCTCTTACATTTTTATTAAACAACAAAACTATCCGTTTCTTTATTTCTTCAGGGGTTTCCTGTTTTTTGATTTTATCCATATATTTCTTTAACAATAGTTCTGTTTTGGATAAATTTCAAGTCCGGATACATTTTCCGTATTTCTAGAGGTATCTCCGTTGCACTCGGATGCCTGAGACGTGTTTTTGCATATTCATAAAAAAAGAAGCCAAACGAAAGGCCTCTTTCTTAAAGTAGACTTTGATTATTCTTCTAAAAGTTTATCTTCATACGGCGGCGGGAACGAGAATCTACTTCGATTTCTGCCATAAATCTCCTGCTGCGTCCTCTCCAAATACCACTGCCTCGCCCGAGAATTCTTGGGATCAAGTATATCGGCCACAAGTCCCCTCTTTGCTACTATCCCGAGCAGTAGTTCGCATCGATGTTTTAAATCAATAAACTCAGGGTGAATCCTGCAGAAGTATTTGTACTGCGTCTGGGAAATTCCTGCCATCTGGCACGCCTCGTGGATTGTGTAGTCATTTTTGAATGCGCTGATAAGCGCTTCAACTTTAGGCCGTTTTGACCACCACGGAATAGCACCATAGCCGACTGCCCTCTTAACTGCAAACGGCTCAGCAAAGGCGGGGTCGTCAATTTCATAGTCGGTCACATAAGAATCACTAATTGTTCGGGTTTGTTGCTCTATAACTTCCATGTTTTTGAGTTATTAATTCTACAACTTTATCAAAACATGAAATACGCGGTTTTTACAATTATCTTTTGTGGGTATAAAAGCTATATCTTTTCCATTGGAAACTTTTACACCCATGCGCTCCGTTTTAATAGTAGTCTTCAACCGTTAAATTCCAAGAAACGTTGCCAGACACAACGTGGAAGTACATATCCCCTGTTTTGTTGTATTCGTAGACCGTTCCAGTCTGTGGCTGCTGGCCTTGCTGTAAAAAATCATCTACGTCTGTACTGGAGCCGTCATTCTTGTATACAAAAACAGTTAGGTTACATCCGTTCTGTTCACAAAATGAAGCTGTGCTTTCTGGAAATGCAAAACCCCAATCAATGCGCCATTTAGACCCCTGGATTACAAAGTCATTTGTATTTGTGTCACCGGTACCGCTGAATGTTGTGACTGTGTGCCACGATGCCGTAGAAACGGGAGCTGGAGTTGGCGGTGTCTGCACAACAACTGGCGCAGGTGTTGGCGCTTGCTTTTTTACAACCGTCGGTACTGTCTTCGCCGGTACGATTTCTTGGGTTACGGCTGGAGTAGTCGGTTGCGAAATGGGCTGAGGTTTATTCCCCATCGATCCGACCACCCAAAAGAATACGATTACTGCTAAAACCCAAAGCCACCATTGTTTGTAAAACTTCTTTTTGGATTTATCCGTTTGGATTTCCATGATTTTGCTTTTGTTAATAATTTTTATGTATTAAAACATTTCAAAAAATATCGCGTCAATGTTCTTATCTACTTTGCCTTGTCTGCCATTTCAGAAGCTCTATCTTGGTTTCCGCTGGCAGAGGAGCAACCCAAGTTTCGATGCCGAACTTAGCAAGGCAATCAGCCAGCCACTTTGAATTTTCTGAAATCATAAAGGGCTTCCGAGTTTCTTCATCGGCAAACAACAAAACCTTTTTATGTTTCCTTTTCAGTTTTTTATCCAAATAAATAAGCTTCAACGCGTCTTGGGCTATTTTGTGAATCTGGCCTGATTTTAACTTGCCAACATGGGCAAACGCTTCGCACGCGGTCGCCTTATTTTTTGAATAGCCATCAATCTGAACAGCGCAACCTTTTAACGTCGGCGAGCCATCATCAAAAGATAAATGGTGTTCTTTTGCATATAACAAAAGCATTTCCTTCTCGATCTGTCGCTGAAAATTAGAATCTCCCGATTTGATTTTCATATACACAAAACCCGCCGCTAGGTCGAGGATTTCTCCCCCATATCCCTTTCGAGACATGGCCGCATTAAACAGAGACCTGAACGACGGGTTCAGTGTGTTTAATGCGGACTTTGTGCCATGCCTTGCAAAAACAAGGTTTAGGCGTCAATATTAAGTTGTTAAGTTAATGCTACAATAAAATTACAAAAAATTAAAGAGATGAAGGGAAAACTTTTAATAACAAACGATAATTCGAGGTTAGAAAAATTTTTAGAATTATTGCCAGAGACAAAAATTGATTCCTTTTTGTACGACTTATCTGCTGCTGAATATATGAAGGTAAATTACGGTCCGATGTTATATCAATACCTCGAATACCGCAAAACGGTTTTGTCTAAATTTTTAAATCCTAAAATAAAAATTGTGTACGAAAAATTTAATAGCGCATTCTTAGAACTTTACACCTTTTTAATTTATAATTTTTTTACATATAATAGTTGTCCAGAAATGACTGGGTTATATCCTGAACATAGGCATTCGCCAGATAAAGAAAAAGACAAATTTTGGTGGAAAAAATATCATGAGTTAGAAAATTTGTACGAAAGTTTTGAAAAAGAATATAAAAATTTTCTTACGACTGCCAGCGAAGAGTTGAACAAAAAAGGGATGGAAGAGAAGGGCACACTGCCCATACAAAAAAATGGAAAACCAAAATTTCCCCACAATCTTCCAGCAGGTACAAAATGGGAAAATATAACTATTAAATTTGAAGACGATGAAAATGTTTTTATTAAGGTAAAACAATTTAAAAATTCTGCCAATTTTAAAGATTTGGGGTTCACGGGGAAAGGCAACAACCCGAATCCAAGTGAGGCATGGACATTTTTAAGGGTATTATCAATGCAAAAGGTTATTGGCGAACTTGCTATAAACGATAAAGATGCAAAGGATAAATACAAAAAACAAAAAGAGTTTTTGGCAAAGGGCTTGCAAAGCTACTTTTCAATTGATTACGACCCGTTTTATCCATACCGAGCTTCTAACGAAAAGGGCGGAAACTCTTATAGGATTAAACTTACTCTAATCCCTCCACCTGAACAAACTGAAGGAGACGGTGAAGGAGATAAAAAAGACGACGTAAAGGAGTATTTGAAAGAGCAAACACCGCAGAAATATGAAGAATAGCAAAATTAGTTTTTAACTTATAAACAGTAAGGAAAAAGGAACTCCTCACAAAACGGGGAGTTTTTTGATTATTTCAGTTCCATCGTGAATTTCGCCATCAATAGTATAGGCCAAAAAATAAATTAGGCCGATACAAAAATGGCGAAGCAAAACCTCGAACAATTTAAAAACATACTCAAAAAATACGGGCTCGACTATCCCCCGCCCGATGTTTTAGTTGAAATTTGTGAAAATATCCAACAGCTTGCAACAATAATTTCGTCTTTTGAGGCAAGAAAAAAGCCAGAAGGCCCGAGCCCTCCCAAAAATTTGAAATAAACATTAATAAATTAAATTAAATTCAAAATCTATGACAAACAAAAATAGCTTACCAAACAAAGACGAGCTACTTGAAGCCGCTCTACGCTACTTGGAGATGGGTTTCCCAGTCATTCCAATCGGCAATAACAGAAAAAAGGGAGACAACAAGTCTCCACTAGTTGAGTGGACAAAATATCAAACTGAACTACCGACCAAAGAAATCGTTAGCAGCTGGTTCAACGCACTTAAGGTAACTGGCGTCGCAATTATAACCGGCAAGCTTTCGGGAATCCTTGTCCTTGACTGCGAAAAGGAGGCAAACCTCACAGGATTAGAAATTCCCAAAACGCCTACGGCCATCACTGGCGGCGGAGGGAGACATTTTTATTTCAAATATCCAAAAGACGGGAATATTCCAAGCTCAGTAAATTCTGAATTGAAAATGGACATTCGCGCAGATGGCGGTTGCATCGTTGCTCCACCTTCGTTGCATGCTACAGGAAACTATTATCAATGGGACAAAGGCCTTGCACTCGGCGAGGTTGAGCTGGCAGAAATACCGAGCTGGTTAATAGACGAAATAAAAAACAGAAGCTCAAAAAAGACAAAAAAAGATTGGGGAGAAATTTTTCAGGGTGTTGACGCCGGGAAAAGAAACGAAACAGCTGCTTCCGTGGCCGGAAAACTTCTAAGCGGTCAACCTTATGCTGAATGGGAATCCGTGGTGTGGCCGGCATTGCGTGGATGGAATTTACAATGCAATCCCCCATTACCAGAAGCAGAACTTAGAGCTACGTTTGAATCAATTACCAACAGAGAAACAAATAAAAAATTATCGGATAGGAATGATTCGGCGGAGGAAGAAGATGCTAAGTGCATAACATCTCTTGTGACGCCAGAACATTTAGTAGAAATGCTCTTTGATGAAGATGAAGGAAAAACGCACCTTGTTATTTTCAACCGGCAAGACAAAACGATAGAAACCGCCAATATCTTTGAACATAGGGGCAAAAAATTTGTTCCATACCCCACAATGAACGCTATGGTCTAGTAATAAATTTATTCTATTCCCGTCTCAATGTGGCCCCGCCATGGAGGAGGTTGAACTTCTAAAAGAAATAAAAGAATTTATAAACCGATACTTAACCGTTTCGGAAATCTTCGAGGGGCTAATCCCTCATTATATCCAGCTCAGTTGGATTTATGACAAGTTTGACGTTGTGCCATACCTGCGGGCAACGGGCGATTTCGGGACTGGCAAATCAAGATTTCTACAAGTAGTCGGCTCTCTATGCCGAAAACCATTTTTTGCCGGAGGTGCAACAACACCTTCCCCGATATTCAGAGTAATTGATGAATTTAATCCAACACTGGTAATTGATGAAGCGGATTTTTCTAAGTCAGATGCCAAAGCGGAAATCATCAAAATATTTAATTGTGGATTTATGAGGAATATGCCCGTGTTAAGAAGCGAAGCTAAACAAGATAAATCGTTCGATCCAAGAGTATTCAACGTATTCTGTCCGAAGATAATTGCAACACGCGGAAAATTTCGCGATGACGCTTTGGAAAGCAGGTGTTTAACAGAAGACATGGACGGCATAGCGCGCAAGAAAAATGTGTTGCTCAACATTCCTTCCAGTTTTTACAAAGATGCCCAAAAAATAAGAAATGACCTGCTTCGCTGGAGGTTTGATAACTTTGACAAAATTGAATTGGACGAGAGCTTGAATGACCCGATGATTGCCGACAGATTAAATCAAATCACACTGCCAATAAAGTGCCTGATAACTAATCCAGACACCAGAAAAGACCTCAGCGATTTGCTAAGGCAGTATGACCGCAACATAATAATTTCTCGAGGCATGGAGAAAGAGGCAGGCGTGCTCGAAAGCATCATATTACTTCATACACAAATAAAACCACTAACCATGAAAGAGATTAGTAAACAATACAACATGGGGGCATCCAAACAGGATGAAATAAGTGCACAAAGAATTGGTCACATTGTAAGAAATAAATTGAAGCTCATGGTCGAAAGAAAAAACAGCGGATACACTGTTGTCTGGGACGATAACACCATAGAAAAGTTGAAGAAAAAATTCGGCGTTGTATCCGAGGAATAACAAAAGGTGAACTTGTGAATCTTGTGAACCATTTTAGAAAATATATCAGCGTTTGGTTTTTTTTACACACCGCACATGCTTATATTTTTCTAAATATTCACGGGGTTCACGGGTTCACCAAGCATTATTGAAAGTTAAAAATGTTTGACAAATATTGTAGCAATAATTTCTGTCATGTTTTAATAAAGAAAAAGTATTTATGCAAGCTATAATTTCATCGCGGGTTTCAACCGCGGAACAAAAAGAAGCCGGTAATTCCCTACCGGCACAAACTGAAAGAATGCGGCAATACTGCATCCGCAAGGGGTTTGAAGTGGCCAAAATTTTCAGCTTTGACGAAAGCGCGTACAAAACGAACCGTGCGGAGTTTGATAAAATACTTGATTATATTGAATCTCAAACAGAAAAATTGGCTGTGGTTTTTGACAAGGTGGACAGATTTTCAAGGAACGTCTTTGACAGGAGAATTTCAACTTTGTACGACTTGGCCATGAAAGATGACGTTGAGCTCCATTTTGTTTCAGACAATCTTGTGATTAATTCCAAAATATCAGCCACGGAAAAATTCCACTTTAGCACGAACTTGGGCTTGGCAAAATATTATTCCGACGCGATCTCTGACAACGTGAAAAGGGCTTATGAAACCCTAATAAAAAATGGCGAATACACCGGCTATGCACCACTAGGCTATTTAAACATAAACACCGAAAACCAGACTTTGGCCGGAAAAATGACGCCCTACAAAAAGGAAGTGCAAAGAATTTTCCTTGAGAAACAAATGAAGGAAAATTACACGTTCAAAAGGATTGAAGTCGACCCCGTGAAGGGTCCGATGCTCAAGAGCATTTTTGAAGATGCCGCAACCGGAAGATACAGCCTTTCGATGTTACAGGATAGAATGGATGGAATGGGCTTAATGGGAAAGTTAGGGAAACACGTAAGCAAAAACAGCCTCATGGGCATTTTGAAGAATCCGTTCTACTGCGGGCTTATGAAACACAATGGCGAAATTTTTCCCGGAGGCCACGAACCCTTGATAACAAAGCCCCTGTTCGATTTAGTCCAAATAAAAATCAAAGAAAGAACCAAGCCAATTAAAACAAGGTGGCAGTTTCACTTTACGGGTATCGCCCGCTGTCATACCTGCAAATGCTCTATAACGGCCGAAAAGAAAACAAAGAGACAACAAAACGGAAACGTGCACCACTACACTTATTACCACTGCACAGGCATGCGCGATAGAGTTATGAAAAGACCTTGCTTAGAACAAGCGGTTGAAGAAAAGGTTTTAAGGAAGCAGTTGGCAAAGCAAGTCAAAAAGTTACAACTCAATGACATGGTTCGCGAGCTTCTGGTTGTGGCCATAAAAAACGGACACGAAAAAGAAAAGGAATTGCATGCAGGGGGAATTCAGGAATGGCAAAATATGTACAAAGTGGCAGAAGACAAACTAAACAAACTTTTTGAACTATTTTACAGCGGGTTAATAAGCCAAGAGGACTTTGCCGAAAGAAAGAAGGCCATAATGGACGAGAAACAAAAAGCACGAGAACATTTAGACACACACGGCGACGCACAGAAATCGTGGCTTAACTATTCGGAGAAGCTGGTGATAACCACGAACCACGTTTATGAGATTTTTAACAAAGGCACTCCAGAAGAAGTTAAAGCGCTTTTGCTGGCGATAGGCAAAAACTATATTCTGAAGGATGGAAAAATATCCTTCCAATTTAAAACGCCGTACAGCTACGTAGTACAGCTCAACATGCATGGAGGTTCTAATAAAATTGACTTGCAGGGGCGCTGGGAATCGAACCCAGACCAAGGGTTTTGGAGACCCTTATGATACCATTTCACCACGCCCCTATACTAAAAACATTACCATATTTTTACTGTAAAAAAAAGCCCCGACGAAAGTTATTCGCCGGGGATTTTGGCTACTACATCGTCTTTTGAACGACGAAGGCCTAAACCCTAGAAACCACATTTGCACCAAAAGTTCCATAAGGAACCGTGGTGCATGATTATGAAATTTCTTTGGTAGACATTCAACCCACACGCCCATGCATTATATCTTTGCATGCGATTGATGTGCATGACAACCACAGGGTTGGGCATTGAATTAACTACATTGGACGACGACCAATTCACGGTCGGCGCGGATATGTAGTTGTTTTGCTGAATCCGCTCCCCGTTATCATTGAAGGAGCTAAGAATCGGAGACGGCTCAGGGATGTTTGAACTGTTAGAACAAACCCTGAAGTCAACCTGGTCCCAGGATTTTACCTCAGCAACCCTAGCTCTTTCGGGCACATAAGATCTTTCATATGTAACCGAGTCAGAAGTCTTGCCCGCATCGCTCTTTGGAGGAGCGACGTCCTTGGGAGGCGGAAGCTCTTTGGGAGCCGAAGATTTCTCTTCAACCTTTTTGAGCCGCTCGTCTATTTCCTTGACCGCACCTTCCAGCTTTTTGGCGGTTTCGTCCAGCTTTTTGTCAAAACTACTAGACAAATCGCCAACCTTTTTGTCCAGGCCGCCGAATCCTTGGCTCAGCGATTTTTGCAGCGCCTCCAATGCGCTGTCGGCTTCCTTCACAAGAGGCGGCTTTTCCTTACCCTCCTTGGGAAGCCTTTTGGTAAGCTCGACGATCTGGTCCTGAAAGTGCTTCTTCAGCCTCTTTTCAGATTCGGTTTCTACAGCATCCTTGCCCGTCTTCTCATCCTTCTTCGTTTCTACGCCAAGATCCTCCCTCAGGATCGCGATTGCCCGTGGATCCACCTCTTTTTTCTTTTCCTCTAAGGCTTTGATCTTGGCAGCCCTCGCCTTTTTCTCGCCGGTGGTCTCGTCCTCCCACTTTGGAGGATCTGCCTTCGGTGGTTCCGCCTTGCTACCACAACCGGTAGCGATAAGCAGAATGACCGAAACGATGACAAACAAAGATACGCGCATGACAAACTCCTTAAAATAAGGTTGTTAGAAACTGATCACAATGTACACCAGGACTACACATCCTGTTTACTATATATTAGCAATATTAATACAATTTGTCAATAGATTGAGGCTATTTCAATAAAGGTCTTTTTCATAACAAAAAACCGCCGGAAAGGCGGTCATATTATGAAGTTTTATGCTAAAAGTTGCGCAATGATTGGTTTAGGATGTTGAACTGGCTATCTGCCCCAGAATCACTTGGCAGACTATTGAGATCTTTCGCAATCTCCCCTGTACTGTCCGGCGCACTATTTTGTTGAACTATTGAATTAGTTTTAGAATTTAAAACCTGGCTATTTTTATTTAGACTTGAATTGCCGATGAGATACCAAACACCAAAAAGCACTACCAATATTACAATAAGCGAGATTAAGATTATTCTTACTTTCATTTTTTTAACTATTTTTAATTAATACTTATTTGCATTTGACGTTGGCTCTTTATCAATATTTGGAATCTTTGATAATATCTGCAGAGCATCTTGAACATTTGTCCTGGCATCTTTGATTGAACCATCCCTGAGCGCCATAAGATCCTTAAATAATTGGTTCCTCACATTTTCAAACTGGGTTCTCAGTTTGCTTATTAAAAGATTCTGCCCGCTTTCGGTTGAGACCGGAATGGCAATGGTGACTTTATTAATCGTATATATTTTTTGAGCCTGATTAGTGATACTTAACCTCGCTGATGCAATTGAATCGGATGCTTTTTGAATCGCACTATTCACCGCCGTTGCATCTTGTCCGTTTAACACTGCCTTTTGAGACCTTGATTTTATCTTATCTAAAATAGCATCAAGTTTATCCAGGATGTCATTAAAGTGAGCTGCCCAAACTTTATTTGTATTATCAATCTGCGCTATTACCTTATTTGCCGCATCTTTATTTTTTGCATCTTTTAAAAGTGCAATTTTATTATTCATGTCAGCACGCACCTTGTTTATTTCTTCCTCAATTAATGTATTTTGTTTTACGGAAGGCTTTAAAGCATTTTGAGAAGTTGAATTACCAACCGTATTAACAGTTAAGCTATTCGTTTGAGCTAAAATAGCCAAAGGCAATGAAGCAAACAAAAAAACTGATATAAAAAAAGATAAGATGAAATATTTTTTAAACATCATTGAAACATCCATTTATTCTATTCAATCCTTTACTTTTTCTTTTGACTAATTAATATTTTATTCGCCTTAGGTTGAGTAAAAATAGCCGCCACTTTTTCAACTATTTCCGCAATTGGATGTTGAGACTTAACATAGTAATCAATTGCTCCTAAAGAAAGTGCCTTTTTAATGGTTTCGTCACCTTCCAGATTTGATAAAACAACAACCGGAATCAACTTAAGCTCGGAGTTCGGACTTTAAGCTCTCTAAAACTTCCAAGCCGCTCTTTTTAGGTAAAATTAAATCTAAAAGAATAACATCCGGTTTGAATTTTTCCGCTTTTGATTGGGCTTCTCCCCCATCTACGGCAACCATAACATCATATCCTTCATTTTTAAATTTTTCTTCCAGGACGAGGGCCAACACATCCTCGTCTTCAACAATAAGAATTTTCATAGTTATGATTAAGGGAGGAATAAAAACACGGATAAAGAGAAATAAAATCACAAATGTATTTCTCGAAGAAGGATTTTTATTCCGACCGCACGATTAATTATATATTTTTTACTTGCCTCCTATATCTTTAATACCACTTATAATATATTTTTGCAATTTATCTATATTTGCGTTTATATTCTTCAAAAGGAATTCTATTTGGGTAAGTTCATGGCTTTCAATTTTGCCGTCATTCCATGATTTCAAGGCTTCCTGGACATCTCTTTTTATGACATTAAAAGATGCTGATACGTCTCTTTGTGAAATTATAATTCTTCGCTGTCTTTGTTTGCTTACCAGTTTTCCGGTGTACCAACCGACGCCATAACCGCCAATCAAAATAATCAGTAAAATAATTATTAAGTCTGTATAAGTTATACCAAAACCAAGAATTGTTACTATCGGCCGCTCCTCTGCATTTATCGCATCAGATTTAACAGGCAAACTCAAAGCTCCCCTTGAGTCTTGAGCGGTTGCCAAAATATAGTAGGTGCCTTTTTTCAACGGTGAATCAATCTTCATTGACCATATTCCATTTTGATCTGAACTGGTCGTAAAATTATAAATTGAATTACCGCCTGAATCTGTAACATCCAAAATTACCGATGAGTTAGGAACAGAACTGCCGTTAACAAATAAACCGCCTTCTCCAACGAAAACATTTGTTGATGCAGAAAATATTTTCGGCGGAGCTATCGGTAAAATTTCAAATTGCGCAGTGCTTTCAGTTTGATTTCCGGCCTTATCTTGCGCACCAACTTTTAATGTATGTTTGCCCGGTTTTTGCGCCGGTAATACATATGTATTGGTATTTACATTAACCGGAGTTCCCGAATCTACCTGCACGTAATAATGGTCTATGCCTGAAAGCTGGTCTTTTGTTTGGAAGGAAATAGTTGGCGTCGGATTATCTGAAGACAAACCGTCGGAAAAATTAATATCAAAAGGCGCGGGCGGAACTGTATCAATGGCAATTCGGTAATGATTTGTGGGACTCCAGCCCATATTATTATAGAACCTGACATTTAAATACCAAACTCCGTCCGACAGAGCCGAAAATGTTTGATTGTCAAAAATTCCCCCCGATTTTGACGGGTCAAATGTCGGATATTTATCTAAATCAGTTGCAATCGAGCTTATATCATTTGGGAGCTGCCATGTTGCTGTAAATTTAGAAGAGTTATTATACCAGCTTGATGGATCAGGATACAAAGGAATTTTTACAATCGGTTTTGCCGGAGCCGTATCTGAGGTTATCGGAGTTCTTTCTATTATTTGAACTTGTGGGGTCGTAGTTGTGGAATTGCCGACAGTTATTGAACCTTTAACCATTGATGAAAGAACATTTGTTCCGCTTCCATCACTGGCGGTAACTGCTCCATCAGTAAAAGTAAGGTCTGATTGCCCCAATCCTTTGGCTTTAAAAACAACTCTTATCACCTGCAAAGATTTCCCAATTAAACCGCTCGAAGAACCGCCAATAAAAGTTATCTGCCCGGCATTATTATCAAAAGCCGGATCTTGAATCCAAAAATTAAAAACAGAACTTGTTTTATCTATGCTGACAACCTCCAAAACTGCCGGAGAAAATTTAATTGTCGCCTGCGCCGCATTTATTCCGACACCCTGACTGTTGATTTTTATATCGGCATTAAATTGGTCTGAAACCTGATAATTATCTTGCGCAGTCACAATACTTAGAACAGCGCCGTTGGCAGTATCTGATGCAGCCGGACTGCTTGGCGAAGAAACAGCTGCGTTATTAGTCTGACTTGAAGCAAAGCCCGCAAAGCCCATCACAATAATTACTGATAAAATAATTCCTAATTTGTATGAATAATATTTAATCATTTAAATATGTCTTAATAGTTATTGCCTGAGAGTTCTGATGAAAATACTGAAATCGGAAGCGTCAACTTTTCCGTCGCCATTTAAATCATCTAGCAATCTTACCGACGGGTCTGTTGATAGCCATCGGGCAAGGAAAATACTCCAATCGCTTATGTCTATTTTACCATCATTATTAAAATCTGTCTTGGGGACAAGTAAATTTGTTGTGAAGAAAACTTTTTGTGGAGAAGGCTCGCTTTGCGTTCCACTGGCGGAAATTTGAAATGCTCTGATTGTATGGCTTCCCAATTGTAGCGATTCCGTGTTGTACAAATATTTATAAGCTCCACCAGCTCCTACAGTGATATTTGCTGTTATTTGCTGTCCGTCAATTTCAACCGATACTTTGTTCCCCGGAGCAGCAGAACCTACAATCGCCAAGAAATCTCCTTCTGTTATAGTCGGACGAGGAAAACCAATTGTAGGAGAAACAAATATATTATCCACTTCTAGTACAGAGTCAGCATCAATTAAATTCAAATCATACACTTTGCTTTGTGCAATGCGACCGCTTCCGTCTTGTACCAATAATGCAAAGGCCCTGGCTCCCGTAGATAGTCCTGTGAATGTTATCGTGAAACTTCCGTCGCTGGAAGAAACATTTCCTTGCTTAACAATATCTTCAGCGCCCGCAATTGCCGCTATGCTTAATTTTGCTCCGGGATATGCAATTCCGGAAAAAGTAACTCTTCCAACGGGAACCGCACGAGTGCCGCCGCCACCTACTGTGAAAACCGGAGGCAAGGCGGAAAAAATTATTTGAATTGTAGAACTTACATCAAGCCCTGTTGATTGTGTATCCGATAATGATAACGAAATAGTTTCAGCTGTCGCATCGTTGACGCTTATTGAACCGACACCGCTTGCAATAGTTATCAATCCCCCGCCGGTGGCTGAACCGCTTGCTGTTAATGTAACTCCACCGCCAAACGTAGTATCAACATTACCATTTACATCTTCAGCTTTTACAACCACGCTTAATGGAGAATTAATCTGACTTGGACCCGGATCCAAAATCACCAAGCGCGTAGCCACAATCGGAATTGTGCTTACAGTTACAGAATCTGTATCATCGGCGACTCCCGTATTACCATCCGGAGTTGGAGTACTGTCTGAAGCTGTGATAACCCACGTTCCCGGAGTTTCATCATAGTACCAAAAGTTTGCCGAAGAATTTCCATTATCAATTGGAATTGAATTTACAACAAGCCCGCCAGCTGCGCTGTCATAGAATTTTTTATTTGCTCCGGTTGAAGAGCTATAAAGGAAAACAATAGATATTCCCGAAGTGACGGAATTTCCAAATTGATCTTGCCTGTTCACCGTGTACCCCAATCTTGTAGCGGCGGTCATATCTCCAGGATTATTCAAAATAAATTTTGCGACAGGACCGGCTGACACTGTGACAGAATCTGACACATCAGCAATTCCTGCTGATCCATCCGGAGCTGTTGCATTATCTGATGCGACAACGCTTGATGATTCAGCTTTTTCGTCATAATACCAAAATTGGGCTGTTGAACTTCCGTCGGGAATATTCACAAAAGTGATAACGCTCCCTCCGCTTACAGCTGAATAAAACTTTTCATTTATTCCCGATGGTAAACCATACAGATAAACAACAGTCAGCCCGGTTGTAACGGGATTTCCAAATTGATCTTTGCGAGTCACTGTATATCCCAATCTTGTCCCTGCTGACATATCGCCAGGATGATTTAAAGAAAATTGGGAGACTGCTCCGGTTGAAAAAGAGATATTTGCAGTTGAGCTGATATCCAACCCGGTTGCCTGTGAATCAGTTAAGCTTAAATTCACAGTTGCCACGGCTGTGTCCCTAATATCGGCAGTTCCAATTCCGTTAACAAGAGTTATAAGACCGCCTCCCGTTGCAGATCCGCTAACATTAAGGGTAACTCCCATTTGATTTGTGGTATCAATATTATTGTTGGCATCTTCAGCCTGAATCGTAACTGTAACCGGAGCGTCAACAGTTCCATTGCCGGGGTTTAAAATGACAAAACGAGTAGCTACTATAGGAGCTGCATTCACCGTAACAAATTGTGTTCCGTCAATTATTCCGGTTGCTCCATCCGGCGCTGAAGAATTATCAGAAGCAGTAATCGTGTTCGTTCCGGGAGTCTCGTCATAATACCAGAAGTTTGCCGAAGAATGCCCGCTTGAAATATCTATGCTCGTGACTGCAGATCCGCCGGTTGACACATTAAAGAAACTTGCAGTTGAACTGCCCGAAGAACTGTACAAATAAACTGTGGTGTCAGAACCGGTCACGAGATTTCCAAATTGATCCTGCCTTGTTACCGTATATCCTAATCTCGTAGCGGCAGTCATCGTGCCGGGATTATTTAAAATAAATTCAGCGACGGGACCGGCGGTAACTATGATCGAGTTTGCCGCATCA
Organism: Candidatus Staskawiczbacteria bacterium; assembly: GCA_963761865.1. Taxonomy (GTDB): domain Bacteria; phylum Patescibacteriota; class Minisyncoccia; order Minisyncoccales; family Staskawiczbacteraceae; genus VGLO01. The sequence goes on from CAVXIE010000002.1 coordinate 594,068, forward strand.
ATTATTCCGGTTGTTCCATCCGGCGCTGAAGAATTATCAGATGCAGTAATTGTATAAGTTCCCGGAGTCTCGTCGTAGTACCAGAAGTTTGCGGTTGATTGGCCGTCGGCAATAGTTATTGAGGTGATGATATTTCCGCTGGTGGCAGCGTCATAGAATTTTTTGCTGGAACCCGAAGAAGAGCTGTAAAGATAAACTGTTATTGTTCCGGCAGTGGTCAAATTATTATATTGATCTTTACGTGTAACAGTATATTGAGTCCTTAAGCCTGCTGCTGAAGTTACCGGATGAGAAAGTACAAATTGAGCAATTGCTCCACCGGCAAAAATAACCGGCTGTGTTGATGAAATATCAAGTCCTGTTGATTGTGAATCGGTTAAAGATAAATTTACTGTTTCGGCTAGTGTGTCAGATA